>NZ_OZ026465.1:0-600000 GCF_964019845.1 Spiroplasma endosymbiont of Labia minor | reverse complement strand
ATTTTAAATATTTTTGGGATACAGGGAGATAATTTACAAGCTTTAGGAACAAATTCAATTGGTTTCTTTACAATGATCGGATTATCAGTTTTAGCATTATTGATGGTTTTAATTTTATTGTTTGATTTCTTCAAATTAATTTTTAGTAAAATAAAAAATAGAAAAACATCACCACCAATATCAAATTTGACAGAATCAACTTTTTCTTCAAATTTAATTCCAAATGCATTTTCAATTCAGGAATTAAGAAGTTTAGTTAATGGAGTGTATGATCAAAAGCAAAAAAAAGACTTATTATCAAAACTTTCTTCACTTGAAAAACAACAACAAAATTATAATTCAATAATAAATAAATTAAATTCTGTAGCTGAAAATAAAAGAGAAGGTTTAAGAATTAAAGCTAATGGTTTGATGTCAAGAATGAATTCTGCAGCAAACGAAATTAGAATGTCAATTTCTAATTTAACTTTATCAAATGATTTTAATAATTCAAATCCAATGATGAATAATCAATTTAATACTCAACAACAATCACCATATAATCAAATGCCATATCCTGCAATGCAATCAAATATGAATCCAATGATTAATTCATCAATGATGAACCCTGCAATGAATGCAAATCCAATGCTAAATGGCAATCCAATGTATAATATGAATCCAATGTATAATATGAATCCAATGATGAACCCTGCAATGAATGCAAATCCAATGCTAAATGGCAATCCAATGTATAATATGAATCCAATGATGGGTATGCCTGGAATGGGTGGTATGGGTATGATGAATCCATCGATGAGTGGTATTCAAAATATTATTCCAATACCAACTCCATATCCAATTTATGTACCATATACACAACCATCAATGCCACAAATGCAACAACCAATGAATTCATCAATGAATCCATCAATGATGAACCCACAATTTAATAATATGCAACCACAACAAAATCAAAATTTTCAAAATAAATAATTAATTAATAATAAGGTGGAATAGATAAATGTCAAAGAAAAAAAAATTAAAGAATTTAATTAATGAAAGTGCACAAAGCAATTTTTTAAGTAATAATCAAATGAATAATTACCAAATGGCGCAAAATCAAGCTATGTTAGAATATGGCGAAATGATGCGACAATATAATCAACAGGTTTTGGGAATGCAATTTCGAAGAATGATAGAAATGTCAAGAATTAATTTTTTGCAGCCATTAACAGTTCAACCGCAAATTTTAATGCAACAACCAACACCTTATCAAGTATTTTATCCAAATTTTGTCAATTATCCGCTACCAAAACAAAATTCAAATGTTAAGCAAACAGCTAAACCAAAAATTAATTTAGATCAATCTGAATTCAATACCGAAATAAAACCAAATCAATAAGATTTGGTTTTTTATGATATGATATATTTATAATTATCTATATTGACAATTATCTATATAATGTATAATATAAATATATTGAGGTAAATACAATGAAACAAAAAATAAATAAAAAAACATTAACTGAAAATAATATAAAAGAACACAACCATTCAGAACACAACCATTCAGAACACAACCATTCAGAACACAACCATTCAGAACACAACCATTCAGAACACAACCATTCAGAACACAACCATTCAGAACACAACCATTCAGAACACAACCATTCAGAACACAACCATTCAGAACACAACCATTCAGAACATGTTGATCAATTTTATATTCCTTTTTTTCAAAAAAAATGAACTATAAATGAAATTTTTAGATTATTAAATTTAATTGTTTCTGTAATTTTTTCGTTGTCGTTATTATTTGCAATGATTAAAAGTTATCCGTTTAATTATTTAAGTAATAAATATTATCAATGAGCAGCATCAACAATAGTTATCTTTTTAACTGGTTGAAAATATTTTTTATCATTTTTTCATGAATTGTTTATCATGAAAGAACCTGGCATGTATACTTTAATTTTTATGGCAACTTTATTATCATATGGATATGGAATTTTCTTAATTTTTAGAAATTTTAATAATTATGAATTGACTTTTGAATCAGGTACAATAATAATTACTGTTTTATTAATTGGAGACACTATTTCTGCTGTATTGAATAAAAAAATTTCAAATAACATTAAAAATACTTTAAGTTTAGAAAACAAAAAGGCAAATTTAGTGAATAATAATTTTGAAAATGAAAAATTAATTGAAATTATAAACTTAAAAATAGGAGACATTGTCTTAATTAAAAAAGGTGAAAAAATACCAAGTGATGGAAAAATTATTAAAAAAAATGCACTATTAGATGAATCGATGTTAACTGGAGAGGCAAATTATGTGCAAAAAACAATGAATGATAATGTTTATGGTGGAACTGTCAATGTTGGCGATTATTTTTATGTACAAATAGATAAGGAAATAGATAAAACTTTAATGTCTGAAATTGCAAATAAGGTTAATGAGATTAAACATCAAAAATCAAAGATTGGCAAAATCGCAGATAGAATAGCTATGCTATTTATACCTTTCGTAATAATTTTAGCTGTACTTGGTTTTTTATTGCAATATTATATTTTTGAAAAACAAAATGTGGCATTTGCAATAAATACATTTGTATCCGTAATAATTATTGCCTGTCCGTGTGCTTTGGGTTTGGCAACTCCACTTGCACTTGCAATTGGAATTTCAAAAGCAACAAAATACGGAATTATTTTTAATAATGTTGATGTATTTGACAAAATTAATAAAATTAATGCAATTGCTTTTGATAAAACAGGAACAATAACAACTGGAAAATTAATGGTTAGCAAAATTTATGGAACCAATCAAAATAATGCATTAATTTATAATATTGAAAAATTCTCGAATCATCCAATTGCAAAATCTATAACAAAATTTTTAGAACTTGAAAAAAATATTGAGCCCATTAATTTTGATGATTATAATGAAATTTTAGGAGAAGGAGTAATTGCAAAGATAAAAAATAATACATATAGAATCATAGCTTTCAAAGATGATGATTTTGATGAATTGATTAATTTTAATGAAAAAACTAAAAATGAATTAACAGAGGATATGAAAAAAAATAATGTGTTTATAGCTTTTTATGTAAATAATTCAATTGAAAATGTAATTTTATTGTCTGATGAAATTAGATTAGATGCAGTCAAAACTATAGAGAAATTAAATTTAAAGAAAATAGAATCATTTATGATAACAGGTGATAATGACAAAAATGCAAAAAAAATTGCAGCTATTCTTGGTATAAAAAATTTCTATGCAAATGTTTTACCAATACAAAAATCTGAAATTGTTAAAACAATTCAAGCACAAAACAAAATAGTAGCATATGTTGGTGATGGTTTGAATGATATTGTTGCTTTACAACAATCGGATTTAGCAATTTCTATGAATAATAATTCATCTGCAATAACAAATTCAAGTGATATTACAATTGTGAAAGAACAATTATTTTCTATTTATCAAGCTTTGATTTGTGTCAAATTAACTAGAAAAATTATGATTTCTAATTTTCTTTGAGCTTTTGGATATAATATAGTTGCATTGTCACTTGCAATGTTTGGCATTATTCCACCAATGTTTTCTGCTATTGCAATGGGTTTATCAAATATTACGGTATTACTTAATTCTTTAATTTTTAATGCTTTAAAGATTAAATTTTAATTGAAAAGGAAAAAGATTATGTCTTATAATTATTCAAAATTTGCAAATATTTTTAAAACAATGTCTGATCCAACGAGACTAAAAATTTTAGAAATTTTATCTTTTTCTGTTGAGCCATGTGCAAATGATATTTTAAAGCAATTGAAAATAACACAACCAACATTGTCTTATCATCTAAGTATTTTAGTTGAGGCAAATATTGTTATTGCAATTAAAAATAAACAGCAGAAACAATATAAAATCAATAAATCAATGTTTACGGAAATGCATCATTTTATAATGAAAATAGATGAGAACAATGACCAGAATTTAAAAAACATCCAAAAATAATTAAATTTTTGGATGTTTCAAACGTTAATTATATCTTTTTGCAAGCATTTGTAATAATTTACATAAGCCAATTGATAGTGAAAAATAGATTATATAACCAAATAAATAATTAAAAAATGTGTATAAGGCTGCAAAATTTCAAACATTTAATTTTAAATTTTTAAATGTTGTATTTCATTCGTTTATAGCTGTTTGATTTGAATCTGGATATAAAATAATAAAATAGCTTGCCAAACCAATTGTATTACATATTCACATTGCAATAAAAATTAAACTAAAAGATATAGTCATTTTACAATAATATTGTTTTTTTAACTTGATTGAATTTCTAATTGAAAATATAAAACCAAACAATGTTGGAATAAATGGCAATAAAATTCCATTTATCAAAAACATTTGTCAGACCACTAAAAATGGTGGTCAAATTAAATATGATATTATAGTTGCTACAATAGTTAACATAAAACTTTTTAATCAACCTTTATAGTATGAAAATAAAATGATTGGCAAAAAAGAAAGATTAATATTAAAAGGATAAATAATCGTCACAAGTAGATTATTGATAAATTGAAACAATACAGCTAAAGCACAAAACATTGAAATAATCGTGATATCAAAAATTGATCATTTAATTGAAAAATGAAATTTCAAAAAATTAATTCGTTTTAAATTATGTTGATTAATATCGTTTTGGCTAGTATTTACAATTGCATCATCTAACAGTCCCTGGTTCTGTTGATTTTCTTGCATAACTCTCCTTGCAGTATTTTAACTTGCAAAAATATTTTAGCAAATATTATTTATTATATAAACATTTAAATTAATTTATTTAAAGTTATTATTGTTGTGATATTATTTTTATTAAGTGAGGTAATTATGAATGACTATTTAATGAAAAGTGATTCTGAAATTGAAATTGAATATAAGACTGACTTAAATAATGGACTAAGTGAAAACGAGGCCAAGATTAGACTTGAACAAAATGGTAAAAATGAATTGCCAAAAGCAAAACAGAAATCTTGAGCGTTAATTTTTTTATTGGCATTAGTAAAACCAATTCAATTAATTTTAATTGTAGCAGCTGTTATATCAGTGATTTTTCCTATGATTAATAATGGTTGAAAAGTAGATTTAACAGAATTTATCGATTTTATTGTTATTATGGCAATCGTGATTATTGATGCAATCTTAGAAACTGTACAGACTATGAAGGCTCATAAATCAATGGAAGCGTTAAAATCATTATCAAAACCAATAACTGTTGTTTTGCGTGAAGGTCAGCAAAAAGAAATAGATGCTTCAGAACTAGTAATAGGTGATGTTATTGTGTTGGAGGCAGGTAAATATATACCAGCAGAGCTTAGATTAATTGACGCACAAGATTTATCAATTGATGAATCAATTTTGACAGGTGAATCTGTTCCGGTAGAAAAAACAGATGAACCGTTATTAAAACAAACCATCATCTTAGCTGAAATGACAAACATTGCTTTTATGGGAACTTTTATTACAGCAGGAAGAGCAACGGGTATTGTGATTAAAACTGCAAAAGAATCAGAAATAGGCAAAATAGCTGTTAATTTATCTGCAAATGATAATCACGTAACACCATTAGAAAAAAAATTAAATCGTTTTTCATTTTGAATTTCAGGTTTATCATTTGTTATTGCTGCTTTAATCTTTTTATCATTGTTTTTTGTTGGTCAAAAAACAATGTGAGTAGATTATTTAATGGTGGCTATTACATTGGCTATTGGTGTCATACCAGAATCATTATCAGCAGTTGTCTCTATTACATTGTCTTTTTCAACAAAAAGAATGGCATCACAAAATGTTATTGTTAAACAACTTGCGGCTGTAGAAACTTTGGGTTCTGTAAATGTTATTTGTACAGATAAAACAGGAACTTTAACACAAAACAAAATGACTGTTGTAAAAGTTATTGTAGATAACAAAATAGTTGCAAGTCAAGATTTCATTAAAGAAGGAACGGATGAACATAAAGATTTATTTTTAAAAGCATTAGTGCTTCCAAATGATTCAGTAACAGAAGGTAAAGAACGTATAGGCGATCCAACAGAATTAGCACTTGTAGATTATGCAGATTTAATGGGTTATGATGAACAAAAATCAAGAAAAAAATGAGAAAGAATTGATGAAATTCCATTTGATTCTGAAAGAAAATTAATGACGTCTGTTAATAAAATAGATGGAGTATTGCATACTTTTACAAAAGGAGCTATTGATCAAATTTTAACTTCTTGTGATGAAATTTTAATTGATAATAAAATTAGAAAAATTACTCCTCAAATAATTAAAGATTTGCAAGCGAAAGCAGATGAACTTTCAAATCAAGCATTAAGAGTCTTAGCTTTTGCCTATAATACAGATTATGATGATGAACCAGATAAAGATGACATTGAAAAAAATTTGATTTTTATAGGTGCTGTTGCCATGATAGATCCAGTAAGGGAAACAGCTGTTGAAGCTGTTAAAGAAGCACATAAAGCTGGTATTAAAGTAGTAATGATAACAGGTGATCACGCAACAACCGCTTTAGCAATTGCAAAAGATTTAGATTTAGCTTACACAGAATATGAAGTTATTTCATCTGATAGATTAGCTACAATGTCTGATGAAGATCTAAGAAGAATTGTAGATCAAATCACGGTTTATGCTAGAGTGAATCCAGAACATAAAGTTCGTATTGTTGATGCTTTACAATCGCAAAATAAAATTGTTTCAATGACGGGTGATGGAGTCAATGATGCTCCATCACTTGCCAAAGCTGATGTTGGTGTTGCTATGGGTATTACTGGTACAGATGTTGCAAAAGAAGCTGCAAATGTTATTTTAACAGATGATAATTTTTTGACAATTATGAAGGGTGTCAATGAAGGCAGAAATGTTTATCAAAAAATTAAACGTGCTGTTACTTTTGTTATGGGTGTCAATTTATCAAATGTTTTAAGTATATTTTTAATTTCTGTATTTGTACGTATGTCGCCACTTGAAGCGACAAATATTTTATGAATGAATTTAATTGTAGAATCAGTGTTAGCTATAGCCATTGGTATGGGACCAAATGATAAGACTTTAATGACAAGTAAACCAAAACCAAGGAGTGCTAAATTATTTGAAGGATTATGATTATCATTGTTTAAAATTATTGTATTTAACACAATTGCGGGAATAGGCGCTTATTTTATTGGACAATTATTTTATTTTAGCCTTCCGCAAATATCTGATATTTTTGATCGCTATGGTTATAATCATAATTATTCAGCTTGACTGGAAATTTTAAAAAATCCAGCAACTTCAATAGATGAAAAACAAATAGTTACTGTGCTTGGTAGAACTTGTATGTTCATTGTAATAACTTGCGCGCCTTGTGGTTTTGTTAATTTTATTAAATTAACAAATTGAAAAAATTCAAAAAAAATTAATTGATTGATTAATAAACCATTAGTCTATGCTTCACTTGGAGCGTTTATTTTAAATTTCTTAGTTGTTTTTATTCCAACTGTTAATAATGAAATTTTTAAATTAACCTCAATAAATGATTGAAATAAAAATAATGCATGATTAATTTTAATTTCAATTGCAATTATTCTTTGACCTAATTTAACAATTTTACTTTCAGATGCAATGATTTTCTTGTCTTATCATTATTTTCCAAAATCTTGGGAAAGAAATAGGTCAATAGTTTCAAAAATGGTTGCAAACGACCGTAAAATTGACGAAATGATTAAAAAAAAGAGAAAAAATAAAAATAATTAATATAGGCCGTTATGCAAAGGTGTGGGGTTTTTAAAAAAGAAAATATATATAGATCAAAACTACTTGCTAATTATAATATTTGTGGTATATAATGAATTTTGTAACATAACCTCACTGCACTAGCAATGAGGTTTTATTTATATTTTAGAAAGAAGAAAAACATGACAGGAAAAACAAATACAAATAATAAACATGTTCTAGATCATGATACATCTCAAGGAATGTTGGAGATAAAAACTCAATTATTCACTAAACGTGAATGAATTTTACGTTATGCATCTCCTTTAGGTTCATTGCTTTTTATGGCCGGACCGATGATTATGATAACTTTAGTTAATGGTCTTTATGGAATAATTGATAAACAATTAACTTTAAATTTTGCCATGGAACAAATTAAAGATATGTATTTTAATCCAGGAGCTACAACAGAGGGATTACAAATTTGATCACCAAATGAAGCTTTAGGAAATATTAGTATAGAAGAGTTTGCGAAGCAATTAATAAACGTTTCAACACAGTATTCAAATACTATTGTCACTATCTTGATGGCACTTTCTTTGCTGACATCTGTTGGAACAGCCATTCGTTTTGGCCAAGCGATGGGTGCTAGAGATAAAGAAAAAATGGACAGATACATAGTTACTGGCTTAATTCAAACAGCAGTTATGTCAATCATTGGAACATTAATTTTACATTTCATTTATCCATATATTATAACAACTCAAGCCGGTATTGACTTTGATAACAGATTACAATCACTGCAATATCAATTAGCTTCAGAATATACAGATACATTTATTATGGGATTTTCATTGCTTGCTTTTGCAACATATATTTCCACATTAATGAGAACTGAAGGTAAAGTTTGATGAGTAATTGGTATTAATTTAACTTCGGTTGTAATAAATATTGTTTTAGGAATAGTTTTCATGGAAAACTTGGGCATGGGCATGAAAGGCGCAGTTTACGGTTCCATGACTGCTTGATCATTTATGATTTTATCTGGCTTAACTGTGATAATTCTTTCAAAAAATACTTTACTAATTCCAGACATTAAAAAATATAAATTCATTTTTAGAGAAGCTGGTAAAGTTTGACTTAATGGATTATCACCATTTATTTCAAACTTAGTTTTTGCAATTATTTCTTATACTTCAACTATTTTAATTACTAATTTACATGATGTTAAAGATTTAGATTATAAAAATATAATTCAAATATTATTATTGAGTAGAGATAGTAATGGCAATGTATTTAATGTTGTTAGTGGAGAGCAGCTACCAGTAAGTATGTTTGATCCAGGGCAAATGGACCCAGAAGTTTTCTTTAAACAATTTCAACCATATGCAGAAGAAAACATTACAACTTCAATTCAGGTGTTATCTTCAACATCACCATGAATAGCTATTTTATATGCACCAATATTAGGAATGATGCAAGGTGGAAATGCTAACTTTGCATATAATTATGGTGCTGGTAAAAGAGAACGTATGCGTAAAATCTTTATTATTATGCTTACTTGTAATTTAACATGAGCTGCCTGTGTCATGATAATCATGATTATTGTAGGGGGACCGATGATGGCAGCATTTTATGGACCAGATGATAAAAAATGATGATTCGTAATGTATTATAGTTGCTTTATTGTAACGCCATTTACATTCTCTGCTATTTCTTTATATCAAGGAATGGGTAAAACCAAATGAGCTTTATTGATAGCATTAATGAGAGCGATTGTATTCCAATTAGCATTTATTTTTATGGGTTATGCAATTGCAAAAAATACTTCAAATGATGGTTCAAAAGATTGATTATTCTTTTTAATTGCATCTTTCCAAGAATTATTATCTGCTGGTTTTGCAGTGCTTATTTTATTGCATACAATAAGAAGTGCAAAAAAACGTGACCGTTTACATGACGATGTAGATTCATTTGTTTCACCAACATATGCGCAAGCAATTGCAAACGAAATATCTATTGAACATAGAAAATCAAGTAATTATATTAATAATAAATTTGATAAATCAATTGCAAAAGTAGAAGTTAGAATGAGTAAAACTCCTGATTTTCTGAATGAACAAATTGAAAAATTAAATATTAAAAGAAACCAACTATTAGGTCATACAAATATAAAAGCTAAATTGAATTACCAAAAAAATGATATTTATGCAAAATATGAAAAAGAAATTCTATTGATAAAAGAAAAAATAAATTTAGCAAAAGAAACTAAAAATAAAATTGAAGTAATTGATGAAATTAAATTACTTCAAAAAATTAAACATGAACGTAATACAGAAATTAGAAAACAAGCAAAAATAAATCATGATTTAAAAAAACAATGAATAGAAGAATTAAAAAGTGATTTAAATGCAGATATTAACAGTAGTATTAAAAATATTTAATTTGTTATACAAAAAAACATTTAATAAAATAAATGTTTTTTTGTTTTAAATAGAAATTTTTTCAAAATTGAAGTAAATTATATTTGACAGGCCTAAATAAGATATGAATAAAATAAATTTAAAATTATTAGATTTTATAAAATTAAATAAGAGAAATGAATTGTATAAAACAATTTTCTATTTATGAAAGAATAAAGTTAAAATTACAATTCAAAATATAGTACAACATTCAAAATTATCTTTGAAAAATATAACAAATGAAGTTGATAAAAATAACGGTTTAAAAGAAATTAAATAATTATTGGAATCTGCAAATGTAGATATTGAATTTGATAATTTTTTGAATAAAAATGATTCAGAAATGTATTTTAAAATTATTGAAGCAACATCTATAATTAATGGTGATTTTCAATGAATTTTAATTAAGCATATATTCTTAAATTCGGCTGATTTTTTTATTTTTACGGATTTCAAATATTATTACTATGGAGAATAATTAAAAAAATATTTTCTGGATTCAGGAAATTGTGTGAATGTATTGTATGATGTGGAATTATTTATTGAATTATTTATTAATTCAAAATATGAAAATAAGTGTTTTATTATCATATCTGATATGGATGATAGTGAAAGTATAATTACTGTTTTAAATATAGCTAAAAACTATAAAATACCATTAGTTTGTATTACAGATAATGAATATTCAAATTTAGTTAATTATTCACATGTTTTTTTAAAAATAATTTCATCTGTTTCTGGCAATCCATTTAAATCATTTAATATTGAAATTTCACTATAATATATTTTAAAAAAATTGGGTGAATTAATTTATCTGAGTCAACCACAAAAAAAAGAATTAAAAATTCAAAAAGCGCTTTCTGATTTATAAAATATTTTTAAGATATAAATAATATAATCGAATCTAATATTTGATATAATCAACAAAAGAGGGTGAAAATATGAAGAAATTATTAATTTTACTTAGTTCTTTTGCAGTATTTTTAGGTAGCAGTTTAACAACTATTTCGTGTGGTTTAAATAATAATTATGTTTCTTCGCCAGCTTTACAAATTAATTCTATAAGAGAAATAAACAGAAATTCATTAGATAAAATTAATTTTAAAATAGGTACAAAAGGGGCAAACGGTCTTTCAACTTTAATTTCAACAATGTTAGAATCTTTTTTAGGTGGATCTTTGGATTCTAATTTGGTCGGATTTATTTCGGCAAATGCGAAAGCCTTTTTAATGGCAAATGAAACATTAAATCAATTAGCAACAATTAATGGGATGAATTGAATTACATACAAATTGCAAAAACAATTTTCTTGATTAAGATTTACAGATTTCAACCAAGATGAAGATGTTTTTGATACTTTAAATGGCTTAGCATCAACAGCTTGAATACCAACAGTTAATGACTGAGCATTATCTGTGACTTTTTTGCAAGATGATTTTACCTATTGATCTGCAGATACAGATTTAGCTTATATGCGTATTAATATAATTGGTAGAGTAGAATATGATAATGAAAAAGTAATTCTGGATTCATCGAAAACCAATTTGGCAGCTGTTCGTTTTGATGAAAATGGTCAAACTGGTGCAAATTTAATTGTTGATGATCCAACTTATGGTCAAATTTCAAATGGTTGAATGGGTGGAACACTACCAATTGATATTAGAAATTCATTTGATGAAAATTATGGTGAAGTTAGCTCTGCTTTTTTTGAATATATGCCATCTGTTTCTGATTTTAATAATTTTTCAATTAATTCAAATATTAATGATTTATTAAAACTAGCTATTGCACAAAATAGCATTTATGATTTTATTTTAGATGAATTAAAAAACAATCCAAGTTATTTGAGTGATTATATTAATATATCAGAAAACACTAATAGATTAAAAATACCAGTAGCCACAGGTATTATGTATTCTTTAATGATTCGTAGAACTTCAGAAGGACTTGCTGGTGGTTTTGATGAAAATAATTTATTTGCCTATGATAATTTATATACATTAATTATTTTTTCTTTAAAAAGTGCTGTTTCAAAATCAACTTTACCGAAATTAATTAAAGAAGAAATTACTAAAAATCTAGAATTAATTGCAAATGTAGGTTCAGATGGAGATAGTACAACTGCTATCGAAGCAAAACAATTAATTACTAGTTTTAAAACTAGAATGATGACATTTTATAATTTATACAGAGCAGATTTAATTGGCAATTCATTGTTTGTAACAGATATCAGAACAATTAAATTTGATACAAGTGATGAATTATTAAATGAAAACTTAACTTATGGCAAAAAACCCATCAACTTTGATATTGAAATGGGTGAAATTGGAATTTCTGCCACAGAGCAACTACAATTGCATATATATCAAAGAAAAGATTCAGAAACAGCTGTGGATGCTCCAGAAAATGAAAATTTGGGTTATTGATTTATTCCTGATCAAAAAGATTCATCAATGCTTTTAGACAATAAGATTTCGTGATCAGATTATTATTTTAGAAATATATCAAATAGTTTGCGAATGAACTACTATGCTCAATTTCAAAGTGACTATAATATTTTAAATAACGTTTGATCAATTTCAACAGGAATTACAGATATTACTCAAGGGTCATTATTTGATTGAAATTCGGTTGATAAATATGATGATAATGATCCAAATTGATGATATGGAACTGATATTGAAAATATTTTAGGGCAAGATACTACTAAATGAAGTGCAGATAAAGTTTCACAAAGAATTGACTCTGTTGTTAGATCGATATTTGCTCAATTCTATGATATTAAAAATGTTATTTCAAAAAATAAAAATTTATGAAATTATGGTATGTCAATTAATGATATAGACAAAAAATATGATCCAAATAACCCCTCATTAAATCCTACTGATATTTATGTAAATAATGATGATTTATCTTATTCATCTGTTTATATTGAAAATAATGGTGGCGTTACAGCAAATATTTATGCAACAGATAGAACTAGAAGTTCATCAACATCAAGAGCTACAAATCACATCGTTAAATGAGGTTTAAATAATTATGGAGATCGAAATGGTAATAATAAACCTCCAGATCCAACAAAAACACAAGACCAAGTTTATAATTATACAATAATGGCAAGACAAGTGTATGCAAATGGAAGTGTTAATAAAGACGATGTAATTGATTACAATAATTGAGTGTTAAATCCGGATTCACAAAAATGATTAAATGGAATTTTACATTTTTATATTCAATATCAAGTATATTCAAAAAATCCTTCAGATCCTTCAGATCCAAATTATAAATCTTTTAATGGTTTATATGAATTATGACATAGTATTGTTAAATCAAAATTTTAAATAATTTTGATTTTTTTATTTGTTATTTTTATTTCTTGTTATAATACAAACAGTTTTGGTACAAGTTCATAGAAAAGAATATGTATGAACTTTGATGAAATTAATAAATATTGAATTTATTTGCAAAAATTAATAAATAATTAAAAAAGGAAATTTAAAAATAATGAAAGCAAAATTATAAGTGGGATTTGCATAATTAAATTAAAATGTGAATTATCAGATTTTCATTTAACACAATCTGATGATTTTTTCTTACCCATGATAATAGAAGTTTTCAATGATGATAATGATTTCATAAAATATAAAAAGAATATTTTGACTCAATTAAAAAATATCTATTTTACAGCTGAAAATAATTTACAAGAATTACTTAAAAAGGAAAAATATATTGACCTATTTACAAAAATGATTTTAATTATGAGAGAATTTAATATTTCATTCAATAAATTGGAGGTTACATTAATTAAAAAGTATTCTTTCAATATTAGTATTCAAAATGATGAATTAATTAATTTTTTTGAATTAAAATTTTCCATATTTGATTTTTTCAATAAACCTTATGTTTTATTATGAAATGTGTTTAATAAATGTGTTGACATAAATGATTGTAAATATTTAATTGATTTTCTTAAAAGACAATTAACTAAATTTAAAAAAATATCTGTAAATAATTTGCAAAATATTTTAAGTTTAGTAAAATTATTGAACGAAATTAAATTAAACTAAAATTATAAAAATCTAAATAATGAGATAATTTTTTTAATAAATGAATTAATGTTATTAAGTAATGATAATTCTAATTTTTTTGAAAAAATAAAATGTACATTTATAAATTATACTTCATTTATAAATTACAAATTAGATGAAAATATAAGGGAATTATCATTAAAACCTCAAAATGAATTGATTTTTTCAAGTACTGATTCATATACAATTGTTGCTATTTATATTGATTCCATTTATTCCAAAACAATATTTAAAAGCTTCAATCAATATTTAGTCGGAATTTATGTAATTAATAATACTGATTATTTTTTTGATAAATTTGGTGCCTTAAATTCAGCATTAAATTCTTATTTAAAATATGATGAATTTATTATTAATCGCTTAAGAGCAAATGAAAATGGTCAAATTTCCATTGATAATATATTTGCGAAACTAGCATTGATTAAAAAAAATATTAAAAATTTAGAGATGAACATTGAGCAAAAAATATTATTTTCTATTAATGTAAATACAGTGAGAAATAAGAACTTATACATTAAAAAATTACTGGAAGTAATTAGGCAAGACAATTCAATTTCATATGGATTAAATAGTTTAGAAATAATAAATTTTTTACCATCTATTTCTATACAAAAATTAGAAGATATTTGATTTTTATCATCAAATGAGCAATTATTAGCACTAGATACGCTTATTTTTATGGGCGAAACATTTTACTCATTTTTGAACTATAAAATAGGCTTAGCATATTATAATTTAAATAAATTTATTGTTGAAATTTATGATTTTATAAATAAAACAAATAACTTAAAAATAAAATTTCAAAATAAAAGTAATATAAAATTAAAATGAAATACAATAATTAATTTACATGCAGAAATTATTAATATTTGAGATCCGCAAGAAATTACATCATATACAAATTTAGATTTGTTATGAAAATTCTAAAAAATTTTTGAAATAATGTTATACTAACAGTGTTAAGGAGTAAATTAATAGATTATCCAGAGAATTGACGATTGGTGCGAGTCATATAATTTATTTTTTGAAGGTTGTAATGTTTAATATTTTAAGATTTAAAAATAATTAAGTGGACATTTGTCAATAAGGATGGTACCGCGGGTTGTATAGATATGGCTCGTTCCTGTGCATTAATTGCTAGGAGCGATTTTTATTTTGGAGGAAAAATATGTTAGATAAAAAATATGACGGAAAATTAATAGAAAAAGATATGTATAAACAATGAATCGAGCAAAAAATATTTGAGGCAAATCCTCATTCACAAAAAGAACCTTTTTCTATTGTAATACCGCCACCAAACGTAACAGGCAAATTACATTTAGGACATGCACTTGATTATTCAATTCAAGATCTCTTGATAAGATTTAAAAAATTAAAAGGTTATGATACTTTATGAATTCCTGGTATGGATCATGCCGGAATTGCAACACAAGCAAAAGTTGAACAAAAATTAAAAGAACAAGGAATTTCTAGATATGACATTGGTCGCGATAAATTTGTAGAAGAAATATGAAAATGAAAAGAAGAATACGCTCAAATTATTCGTGAACAATGAGGTAAATTGGGTTTATCTTTAGATTATTCTCAAGAAGCTTTTACATATTCTGATGATTTAAATAAAATAGTCAATAAAGTTTTTGTAGAAATGTATAATAAAAACTTAATATACAAGGCTAAAAGAATCATTAATTGAGATATGCAATTAAAAACCGCGTTATCAAATATAGAAGTTATTTATAAAGAAATAGATGGTGAAATGTTTTATGTTAAATATTTATCACAAGACAAAAAAATGTATTTACTTGTGGCAACAACAAGACCAGAAACTATGTTCGGAGATGTTTGTTTAGTTGCAAATCCTCATGATGAACGATTTGGCAAATATATTGGTAAAAAATTTATTAATCCTGCAAATAATGAATTGATTGAATTGATAGCAGATGAATATGTCGACATAGAATTTGGTACTGGTATTATGAAATGTACACCAGCTCATGATCAAAATGATTATGAAATAGGTGTAAGACATAATTTGACTATGCCAATAATAATGAATGAAGATGGAACGATGAATGAATTTGCAGGTGAGTATGTTAATTTAGATCGTTTTGAAGTTAGAAAAAAATTAATAAATCAATTTGAACAAGAAGATATTTTACATCATATAGAAAAAATTAAACATCAAGTTGGTTTTTCAGAACGTTCAAATACAATAGTTGAACCATATCTATCTGAACAATGATTTGTAAAAATGTCAGATTTAGCAAAGCAGGTAGTTGATAACCAAAAATCAGATAATGCAATAGATTTTTTCCCAAATAGATTTAATGATACTTTAAATTCATGAATGACCAACACATATGATTGAACAATTTCTCGACAATTATGATGGGGACACAGAATACCAGTTTGATATAAAAAAGACAACAAAAAAGAAGTATATGTTGGAGAATTACCACCAGTTGACGTTGATAAATGAATTCAAGATGAAGATGTACTAGATACATGATTTTCTTCTGCACTTTGACCGTTTTCAACTCTTGGGTGAAATAGTAAAGATAAAACTTATTTTAAAAGATATTTTCCAACAAGTGTTCTAGTGACTGGATACGATATAATTTTTTTCTGAGTGGCAAGAATGATTTTTCAATCACTTCAATTTACAAATCAAATACCATTTAAAAAAGTCTTAATTCATGGATTGATACGAGATGAACAAGGCAGAAAAATGTCAAAATCTTTAGGGAACGGTATAGATCCAATGGATGTTATTGATGAATATGGTGCTGATTCTTTAAGATTTAGTTTATTAACAAATACGACACCTGGACAAGATTTGAAATTTTCACAAGAAAAAATAAAAGCATCTTGAAATTTTGTCAATAAATTGTGGAATGCATCTAGATTTGTATTTTTGAATTTAGCAGATGAAAAAATTGAAGATAAAATTGATATTAAAAAAGCAACAACTGAAAATGCAATTGACTTATGAATTTTACATGAATTTTCAATTTTCAAAAATGAAATGAATGATATATTCGAAAAATTTGAATTTTCACTAGCTGGCAAAAAAATTTATGATTTTATTTGAAATAAATATTGTTCTTGATATATTGAAATGTCAAAAGTTAATCTTGAATCATCAGATGCGTTAACAAAATTATTTACATTGACAACATTAAAATATGTTTTAAAAAATATATTAATTATTTGTCATCCAATAATTCCGTTTGTAACAGAAACATTATATAAAAAATTAACAAATACAGAAACTATTCTGAAATCGGAATGATCAAATGATAATTTTGAATTTGATGATTTATATTTTAACGATTTAATTTCTATTATAGAATCGATAAGAGAATTCAGACAATTGAATAATTTACTACAAAAAAAAGAATTGAAATTAATTATCACAAATATAAATGAAAAAAATAATGAAATTTTTAATAATAATATTGATTCAATTAATAAATATTTGAAGAAAATAATTAATGCAGATATATCATTTGATTTATCTAGCTCTGATAGATTTTCTATTCCACTAAAAAATTTTATTTTAGAAATTGATAAATTGAATTTATTTGATAGTAATCAAATAAAAAAAGAATTAGAAAAAAAGTTCAGTGAATTAACAAATGAAATTATTAGGTCTGAAAAAATACTTAGAAATGAAGATTTTATTAACAAAGCATCTAGTGAAAAAATATTGAGTGAACAAAATAAATATGATTCTTATTTAGAACAGTTAGAAAAGATTAAAAAAAGATTAAAAAATTTATAAAATGTTTATAAAAACCCATCAGATATTTTTCTATGATATTATTTTTTTAGGAGGGTTATTTGTGAATAAATATACCAGCCAAAAAAAGTTCGAATAATGAATTGTTTATTAAAGGAAAGTGTAAACAAAATACATGAACGAACTAAAAAATTTCATAGTTTTATTTTAAAATTATGATTGTTTGCAAAAGATAATATATTAAAAAAGTTTGAAATGTTATTTTTCTATAGATTTATGACAAAAGAATACTATCTATATGAAAATCATATTAATGATTTAATAGATAATATAATGGCATTTGATTTTATAGAAAAAATTATTTATAAGCCAAATACATATATAGAAACATTAATTGGAATATCTATTCCAAATTTTTGAAATGTAATAAGTTATAAAACAAAATTATCAAGCGTAGATAATATTATGAAAATGCAAAATATATTTTATAAAAAATCTTTGAATTTCTTTTACGTTTATAGAAGAATTAAAAAATGCAGTTACATTGATGATTTTTTTGATTTTATTCAAAATGAATTTTCATTTCCTGAATTTCCTGACGAACTTAAAATTATAAATAAAAAACAATATAAAGATCATGATGTTAAAAACGCATTGAAACAAAATCGGAATGAAATTCATTTATTCTTTTCAAAAATAAATAAAAATAGAAACATTTTTTAATGAGAAAACAAACTATTTTAATTTTTATTGCGTTCATTATATTGTTGACAATTGATGGATTTTTAATTTTTATATTTACAGATAATACATCAAATGGTGATTTACCATTGATGAGGAAGCGCTATTTATTATGACAAGTTAAGTATAATTTGCCAATAATAGAAAGTGCACAATCAGAAATAGAACAAATTGAACTTCCTAATGAAAAAATTAAATTAAAATCTTTATTAGAACAAAAACATATAAGATTAATTTGGTTTGAAAAATTACCATGGCAAACTTTAAATAGATTTTTATATGATACTGTTACAATAAACATAATACCTACATATGATTGTGTGAAAAAAATAAAACATAGTGATGCATCAGATAATGATCTTTTAAATATTGGTGTTCCTGAATTAATTAGAGCAAATTGTTTATTTTATCTTCATGAGCAAAAGACAATTGAAAGAATTTTTCTTGAATTAGAATCATTATTTTCAGAAAATAAATTATCTGAAATGTTTGACGATGCAATTAAAAAATTATTTATATAAAAAGAATATATTAATTGTATTAGTATGTCACATTTTTATTATTTTTTCTTTATATTTTAATATGGTTTGACTTTTGATTCCAATAATTTTTTTATACCTTGTATTTGTAATCAAAAAAATAAAATATTATTGATGATCATTAATATCAATAATATTTTTGATTTCTTTTTATTTGTTATTGTATGATGTTAATAATTATTATTTGGGATATGTTATAAAAAATCAGGATGGAATTGTTGTTAATGTTAATTTATCTTATGTTATTGTAAAAACCAGAGATATGTTTTTATATATAAAAATACCATTTAACGAGCATTTTTATATAGATGAACATATAAAAATATCTGGTAAATTAGTAGATTTAGGTGAAAATAATTATTATTCTTTTAATTTTTCAAAATATTTAAATTTTAAAAATGTATTTTTTAAATTAGATATTTCAAAAATAGAAAAACTAAATTCTAATTCCATAAGATATTTATTTTGAAAATGAATTAATAATTTAAATTTATCTGATTTATTTTTAGCATCAATTTCATCGGATTATTTAAAAAATAATAAAATTTATGATGATCTAGAAACGTTAGGTCTAACTTTCATGCTCAATTTTTCGAGTTTATACGGATTTGTATTAACTTGAATAATATCCAAATTCAGAAATTTTAAAATTAGATTTACTATTAATTTCACTATTTTGATGATATTGATTTTTTATGCTTATTAATTAATTTTCTTTTGTCTTTTATAAGATTTTTAACCATGTTTTTTATTTTATCATTTAGTAAAATAATTAAAAGGAAATTTTCAATAAATGAAAAGTTTTGCTTGTCTATTATTTTTGTTTTGGATATAAAACCATTAGATTTATTTTCGTCAGGTTGAATATATATTTTAGTTGCTTTTTTAGCTTTTAATTATTGATATAAAAATGAGAAAAAATCTTACTTTAAATTATGAATATTTTCTTTATTTGTATTTTCTCCACTTGAAGCTTATTTTAATCATTCCATAAATTTTATTACTGAATTTTTATATATGATTTTATTGCCATTATTTACTTTTTTAGGATTCATTTCTTTATTTCTTTCACTTGCACATATTAATGAAGGGGGTATTTGGCTTTCTGATATAGTAGATAATGGACTACAATTAATTGGACAAATAAAATTAATAATTAATATTGGCGATATAAATTTATTTTTTATAATAATGTTTTACGTTTTCCTATTTTTATTAATGAAAATGAGATTTCATTTGCAAATAAAAACTATAATTTATGGATTTTGAATATTTATTTTTTCAAGCATAATTATTTTAAATGGTTTCTTGACATCGAAAATTAGTCTAAACATGTTAAATGTTGGTAACGGAAATTCTTTTATATTGGAAAATGATAAATATAATTATTCATTAGTTTTTGATGCCGGAGTTGGAATGGGCAAAAATAAAAATACTCTTTCAGATTACATAAAATATAAAGGAATAAATTATTTAAAATATATTTTTTTAAGTCATTCTGATTCAGATCACATTAATTCTTTAGCCCAAATAAAACAAACCGTAATAATCGGCAAAATATATGGTCCAGAACCACTTGAACATCTTTATATAAAATATAAAGATGTTCGAATATGAATTTTTAATATTTTTTTAAATCGAACTGTTTCAAATTAAGAAAGCAATATTTTTTATATAAAAATGCACGATACTAGCATACTTTTCATGGGAGATTCAACTATAAAAACTGAATATTTATTATTAAATAATTCAGAATTTAAATCTATAGTTAATGATGCAGATTATTATCAAGTTGGGAATCATGGAAGTAAAACATAAACTAGTTATCAATTTCTGGAATTCATTAAACCAAAAAATTGTTTAATTTCTGGCGAAAATAACGATAATTTGCATTTTCCAGATCCAAGTGTAATTGAAAATCTCAAGGCAATAGGTTGTAAAATCGATATCACAAACGGAATTAATAATTTTGCTTATTTAATAAATTAAAATTAAAATTATACAAAAAAACCTCTATTTTAAAGAGGTTTTTGTATTTAAGCAGACATTAAACGTGATTTTTCGCGAGCAGCTTTATTTGATTTTCAAACACCCTTAGTCACTGCTTTATCTACCATACTTACTGCATTATTGATTAAAGTGTCTTTATCAGCATCATTGTTTGTTTTTGCAATCAAAGCTTTTTTAATTGCTGTTTTAACAGATGATTTAAAACTTTTATTTGCTAAACGACTTTTTTCGTTAGTGATAATGCGTTTTTCTTTAGATTTTATATTAGCCATTTTTACGCTCCTTTTGAATTATTACAACAAATAGAGTATAGCAAAAATTGCAAAGATATACAAAAAATTATTTTTTAATTCAAAATAGTATTTTAAGCAATTCATTTTATAAAAACAATAGGGTAAGTATAAGATATTTTCTTTATTTATTTTAAATTTGCTATTTTTAGTGTTAAATATTAGAGGTGATTGTGAAAATGTTTTTAGTTTACGGTGAAGATGAATATTTAAATAAAAAACAAATTGAAAAAATAATTAATCTAATTTCAGAAAATAAAAATTATGATGTTGAAAAATTTTCAGTAATTAATGATAGTTTTGATGACATAATAAATTCTGCATTAACAGTGTCAATGTTTGAAGACGCGAAAATAACAATTGTAAATGATTCGTATTTTCTAACTGAACAAAAAATTCAATTACATAAAACATACTCAATTGAAAAATTAGAGTTATTACTAAATAATATACCAGAAGAAAACACGCTAATATTTAATGTTAAAACTAAAACTTATTCAAAAAGATTAAAAATAGTCAATAAAATAACAGAAATGGCGAAAGTTATAGAAGTAAAACAACTAGAACCCGATAATATTAGAAATGTTATTGTATCTGGTTTTAAAAAGCATAATATTAAAGCTTCAGATAAAATAATAGATTATTTATTAATGGTTTTGCCTGTAAATATGAATATTATTTCAAATGAGCTTTCCAAAATCTATTTATTTAACGATGAATTAACATTTGAAAATATTAAAACAATTATAAATGATTATCGTGAAGAAGATATTTTCAATTTAAATAATTATTATTTAGAAAATGATGCCATAAAATTTATTAAAGAATTAAAATTATTTATGAATAAAAATAATGATTTATTTTCCGTTTTAGGTTTACTAGCAGCCAATTTAATAATTTTGCGAAATAGCTTATTATTATTGAATGAAGGTTTGAATTCAAATGAAATAGCTTCTAAATTAAGTCTAAATCCATATAGAATTAAAAAAATATTGCAAATAAAAAGCAAAAATATTGCTGATATTAACGAAAAATTATTAAATTTGTGAAGTTTGAATTACAATATAAAAAGTGGAAATTATGATATGAAAATATTACCAGAAATAGAATTACTAAAAACAATCACTAAAGGGGGAAAATATTAATGCAGCCACAAAAAGTTTATGAAAGTGCAGTATATCTTCTAAGTAATTTAATTGCAGATGAAAAATTACGTTATGAATTAAGCATTACAGAAACATTAAAAGAAAAAACAATTAATTTAATTAATGGAATGCTATATTTAGAATTTGATCATCAAACAGAAATGAACAATACTAAATTTGCACCAATATTTGCAAAAGCATATGTAAATATTACAAAAGAAAAAACAGAATTTGAAAAACCATCTAATTCATCAGTTGAAAAAGTCTATTCTTCTTATTCTGAATTAATTGCTTATTTAGTTACTAAATTTAATGCAGATAAAAATAAAATAGAATCTACAAACATTAAACCAAATGAGGATGAAATTAAATTAAATGCCAAAATTACTGCTGATATGAAAGAAAAATATAAACAGCCAGAACCAGATGTAATTCAAAAAAATGAACAAAAACAAGATTCAGTTAAATTTGAAAATAAAAATAATACTAATGGTCAGACTGCAAATAATAATAATCCAAATCTAAATCAAAATTCAAATAATTTTAATTATTTTGGTAAATCCGTTATTAATCCATTACAAGATCCAAGATTCTATCCATACAATAAAAAAGTTAAGGGTATGAAATGAATTAGAATGTCAATTGCGATCGTTGCGATATTAATGGCTGTATTATTTATGACATTTTATACTTTTGCAATTAATCAAAAGATAAATATAGACAAATCTAATAGTGTATTTGGTAATCTATTTAATGGTTGAAAACCAGTTATTGAAGGTGATTATAATTATTCACAAAATATAAATTTATTAAATTTTACATTTTCTCGTGGTTTTTCAACTGGTACATATGGCTTGGTACTTAGCTATTTTTACGGTATTGCTGCTATTGCGACTTTTGTATATTTTACATTTTTTTTACCAATAAAAATTCCAGCAGAAGGATTTAGAATGCAACTCACTTTATATATTATTATCATATTATTTTTAATAATTAATTTATTTGAAACTACAAGTTTCTTTGATATAGATAAATTTATAAAAGCAAATATGAATAGTTATTTTAAAAGTGTTTTTTATAAAGATGGTGGAAGTTTAACATTAGATCAATTTAACTCAGATTTTAATACATTATGAACTGAAGTTACAAGACAAACTAAAACTGTTGTTTGAACACTTTTGGCTGTTCTTACTTCGGTATTCTGTTTTATAGCAGCAATTTTTGGTACTGCTGTAATAATAATTAACCCAAAAAGAGATCGTGAAAAAATAATGCGTGCAGTTATGTCATATCAACAAGCGATGGCAGCTGCTATGGCTGGAACACCATATTCTATGGATGAATCATTATATGACAAAGAATTAATGGCAATTTTAGAAGAACAGCGTATTAAAAAAGAGAAGAAAAATCAAACAAAAAAAGATAAACAAAAAGATTAATAACAAGTAATTTAATATTACTTGTTTTTTATTTAACTGTTGTTTTACAATATTAATGTAGAGGTGCATAACAATGAGTTATTATTTTCAACATAATTTGCAATTTACTACACACGGAATGCAAAGAATAAAGCAAAGATTAAATATGAATGATTTAGATGATTTTGAAGTAAAAGAAAAATGTGTTAATTATGTTGAAAAATCACCATATTTTTTTGAAACAAAGACAGATTTGTATTTTGAATTACCAATCAAAAAAAGAATGTTTTTTATTGTTAAGAAAAAAGATATGACAATAATTACTTGTACACCAATTTCAGTTGAAAGAGAATATATACTTACATCAGGAGATAATTATGGACCAAAATTTTAGCAATAATAACGAAACTGAAAAAGATGATGTTAATGAAGCAAATAATAATTCAACCAACAGAATTTCTCCAAATTTAATTTTACCAATGGTTTTTGCAAGAAATTGAATGAATAATAAAACAAATGAATTTACTTTTTTAAATCAAAATAATATGAAAAAAATAGCAGTTAAATTAAATAATATTCCATTTGTAGGTAAAATTTTTATTAGTGATTTAAATTTTGATATTGAAAAAATTTTAGTGCGTTTTAATAAAATTGCTGTTAAATATGATTCTTTATTTAAACAAAAAATTTTAAATCAAAAAAAAATAACTTTATCAAGTATGGAAGTTTTAGAGTGAAAGTATTTCTTCTTTTTAATGACAACTATTAATGGTATTTATAAATTTTATTTTGATGATAATGCCAAACCATTTAGAATGTTGGATGTTGTCGAAAGACGTTTATCAAATAAATATAATCACGAAATGCGATTAATATTAAATTACATTTTGACAGATTTTTATGACAAAATCAAAATGCAAAATTTCTTAGAAGACATCGATGGCTACATTAGAGAAAATAATTACAAAATATTTTCAAAAACAAATGAACGTGTAATTTTGGTACCAAAAAATTTTTATGAAACAAGAGATTTTAGATTTATTGATGTTTATTTTCATCAGTTAATTAATAATACTTTTTTAAAATGATTTAGTATTTCAAATTTAGATCGTGAAAGATTCTTTTTGACAAACAATGTATGTGCTAATTTTGTTGATGATAAAACTAAAATTAATATTTTATCTATTTTGCCATTACATCCTCAATTTGCTTTTGGCGTTGTAAATTTGGGACCTGGTCGTGGGGAAATAAGACCCATGTTTAAATACTTTAAAAACAATCGAATAAATATTGAAGTTATGCCAAAAGTTTTGGAACCAGATGTTGAGATATTAAGAATTGGAATAGAAATAAATAAAAATAATTTTTATGCTTATGTTCCGTATGAATTTCAACCACGTCAAATAGAATTGATAAATAAGTCTTTATCAATTAGAGTTGTAAAATTAGCAATTGAAAACATAAAAGGATAACAGAATTTTTTCTATTTTTTATTATTTTTAATTGTAAAAAAAGAAAAAAGTTAAAATATGCTATTATTTAATTAATTCAAAACGGGGGAGTTTATGAAAGAAACACAAATTTTAATTTTAGACTTTGGAAGTCAATATACACAATTATTGGCAAGAAGAACTAGAGAACAAGAAGTTTTTGCAGAGGTTGTTAATTTAAATATTACCTATGACAAAATAAAAAAAGATTATAAAAATTTAAAGGGGATTATTTTGTCTGGTGGACCTTCAAGTGCGTACGATCAGAATGCATATTCTGTTGATCCGAAAATTTTTGAATTAGATATTCCAATACTAGGGGTGTGTTATGGAATGCAATTAATGACAACTATTTTTGGAGGAGAAGTAGAATTAGCAGCTAATCAAGAATTTGGTAAATCAAAAATTTATTTTGATGTAGATAATTGCCCTTTATTTAAAAATATAACTAATGGTACACAAGTTTGAATGAGTCATGCAGATCATGTCACTAAATTACCAGCAGATTTTGTTTTAACTGCACATAGCGATTCATCTGTGGCTGTAATTTGAAACAATAAAATGAATTTATATGGTATCCAATTTCATGCAGAAGTTACTCATTCTGTTGATGGATTACAAATGATTAAAAATTTTTTATTTGACATTTGTAAATGTGATCCTAATTGAAAAATTGCAAATTTTGTTAGAGATACAATGGAACAAATTAAACTAACAGTTGGTAATAAAAATGTTATCTTAGGATTAAGTGGTGGAGTTGATTCATCTGTTGTGGCGGCGTTAATTTCAAAAGCAATAGGTCAACAATTAACTTGCATTTTTGTTGATACAGGCTTATTGAGAAAAAATGAAGCCAAAAATGTTATGGATGCATATAATGATAATTTTAATATCAATATAAAATTAATTGATGCTGCAAATATCTTCTTTGAAAAATTAAAAAATGTTACTGATCCAGAAGAAAAAAGAAAAATAATAGGCGCTGAATTTATAAATATTTTCAATCAAGAAGCTAAAAAAATTAAAAATGTAACTTTTTTAGCACAAGGAACAATTTATCCGGATGTAATAGAATCAAGTTCAATTAATCACTCATCAAAAACAATTAAATCACATCATAATGTTGGTGGATTGCCAGAAGAAATGGAATTAACACTTCTAGAACCAATAAGATTATTATTTAAAGATGAAGTCAGAAAAGTCGGAATGGAATTGGGTTTACCAGAAAGACTTGTAATGAGACATCCATTTCCTGGGCCAGGTCTTGGAATAAGAGTAATTGGTGAAGTCACAGAGGAAAAATGTAATATTTTAAAAGATGCTGATGCAATTTTTATTGAAGAAATGTATAAAAATAATTTATACGATGCAACATCACAAGCTTTTGTTACTTTATTGCCCGTAAAAACAGTAGGTGTTATGGGAGACAATAGAACTTATGAATTTGTTGCCGCATTAAGATGTGTTGAAACTATTGATTTTATGACTGCAACAGAATCACATTTACCATGAGATTTTTTAAGTGATGTAGCAAATAGAATTATTAATGAAGTTGATGGTATAAATCGAGTTGTTTACGATATCACTTCAAAACCACCTGGTACAATTGAATGAGAGTAAAACAATTAATAATATAATAGTTTTTTAATTTAATAATAATTACGAATTATAATTATATTTTGACAATTTAGATTTAGTTAAAATATAAAAAATGATATTTAATAGTTATAATTATGAATATTTTTATTATTTTAAAAATAAATATATGAAAGGTAAAAAAATAAATGGCAATTAAAAAAGTTGATTTAAAAAAAGCTTACAGATTATTGCAGATAGGACCAACAACTATGATTTCTGCAAAGCATAATGGTATTGAGAATGTTATGGCTGCTGCTTGAGTATCTCTTGTAGGAAATAATAAAGTTATGGCATTTATAGGAAAGCAAGCATTTACACGCGAACTTGTAGAAAAAAGTGGTTATTATGTAGTTCAAATTCCTACTGTTAAACAAATGAATACAGTTCTTTATGTAGGAGAAAATAGTTATAAAACAATTAATAACAAACTTGATAAAATACCAATATTTTATCAAGATGAATTTGATTTACCCTTAGTAGAGGGATGCGCAGGTTGATTAATTTGTAAAGTAATTCCGAATGCACGCAATGAAAAAGAACATAATTTATTTATGGGTGAAATTATTGGAGCATGAAGTGATGACCGTGTTTTTAATAACGGTCATTGAATTTTTGATGATGCCCCGGATGAATTACGTACAGTACATTATGTAGCGGGTGGACAATTTTATGCAATTGGCAAGGGAACAAAATTTAATCATGGACCTGGATCAGACTAGATAGAGTTAAAAAATATTAATTAAATGAAATCTATATTTATGTATAATTATTTTTGTTTAACAATAATATGTTAAAAATTTATATATATAAATTAAAAAAGTAATACTATAACATAATTAGTGATAGTAATTATTTAAATAAAAAATATATTTATTACTTTATATATTAAATTGGAAATAAAAGGTGATAATTTTTTGAAAAAAACAGATTTTTTTGGAAATGAAAAAGTTAACTTTGACAAATTGTTAGAATTTGGATTTTATTTGAAAAAGTATGTATATTATTATACAAAGATAATTGTAAATAATCAATTTAGATTAGATGTAATAATAACGTCAGATGGAAAAATTGATACTAAATTAACTGATGCAAAAACTTAAGAATTATACATTTTACATAAAGCAAATAATAACAGTAGTGAATTTGTTGATTTTATAATTAAGGAATATGATAATATTTTAAATCAAATTAAAAATGACTGCTTTGAAAAAGTAATTTTTCAAAGCAATGATGAAAAACAAATAATTGAATATGTTGAAAATAAATATCATAATAAATTAGAATTTTTATGAACAAAATTTCCAACTAATGCGGTTTTTAGACGCAGTGATACTAATAAATGGTACGCGATTATGATGATTATTCCAAAAAGTAAATTAAATTTAAAAGGCCATGGTGATATTGAAGTTTTTGATTTACGTTTAGAACCAGAACAAATTGAAAACTTAATTGATAATGAGAAATATTTTCCAGGTTATCATATGAATAAAAAATATTGATATTTAATTTGTCTTAATGGATCTGTAGAGATTGATAAAATAAAAAGTTTTATTGATGAAAGTTATATACTGGAAAAATAATTAGTAATATTTTAAGTATAATGAATATTTGCAATTAAATTAATAACTAAAATTTTATAATGAATAAAAAATATAAAGCTTGCAATTTTAAATAACAAAAGAAAGTGAAGGAAAATAAGCATGAAAAATGATTTAAATGGAAAGTTAATTATGGAGGGGATTACCTTTGATGATGTTTTATTAATACCTGCAAAATCTGATGTCTTACCAGATCAAGCTGATTTGAAGGCTAAATTAACAAAAAATATTACATTAAATGTACCTATTTTAAGTTCAGCTATGGATACTATTACTGAATCAAAATTAGCTATTGCACTTGCAAGAGTTGGTGGGGCTGGTGTTATTCATAAAAATTTAACCATTGCAGAACAAGCTTTAGAAGTTGAAAAAGTCAAACGCAACGAAGCAGGTTTCATTATTGATCCAATTGTAGTTTCAAAAGATGAAACAATTAAAAAAACAAAAGAGAAAATGAATTTTTATAATATTTCTGGTTTGCCTGTTGTTGATGACAAAGGTATATTACTTGGCATCATTACAAGTAGAGATATTAAGTATGCCCACGAAATGAATTATTTGGTTGAAAATGTAATGATAAAAGAAAATCTTATTACTGGACATGAAAATATTTCGTTAGCAGAGGCAAATAAAAAAATGTTATCTAACCGAGTAGAAAAATTACCTATTGTTGATGGAAAAAACAAACTAGTTGGTTTAATTACAACAAAAGATATTGAAAATAAATTAACTTATCCGAATGCTTGTAAGGATAAAAATGGCAGACTTGTGGTAGGTGCTGCAGTTGGAATTGGAAAAGATACATTGTCAAGAGTTGAAGCTTTAATAAATGCAGGAGTTGATTTTATCGTAGTTGATAGCGCTCATGGTCATAGCACAGGAATCATAAATACTGTTTCAAATATTAGAAAACAATATCCAGATTTAGATATAATAGCTGGAAATATTGTAACTGCTGCAGCAGCAGAAGATTTATACCAAGCTGGAGCAAATTCTGTAAAAGTTGGTATTGGTTCTGGTTCTATTTGTACAACTAGAATAATAGCAGGTGTTGGAGTTCCGCAAATTAGTGCTATAAATGAAGTTTATGAATGAGGGAAAGATAAAAATGTTACCATAATTGCAGATGGTGGCATTAAACAAACCGGTGATATTGTAAAGGCAATAGCTGCGGGGGCAAACTTGGTAATGCTTGGTAATTTTTTTGCAGGTACAGAAGAAACTCCGGGTGAGGAAGTAATTGTAAATGGTAAAAAATATAAAACTTATGTGGGAATGGGTTCTTTAGCTGCGATGAAACGTGGATCAAGTGATCGTTATTTTCAAACGGGTGCAAAAAAATTGGTACCAGAAGGAATTGAAGCTAGAGTTCCATTTAAAGGCTCTGTTGCAGAAATTGTTTTTCAAATCATTGGTGGTCTAAAATCTGGTATGGGGTATACAGGTTCAAAAAATATTGAAAATTTAAGAACAAATGCCAAATTTATAAAAATTACAAACGCAGGTTTAGTTGAATCGCATCCACATGATGTAGAAATTACCAGAGAAGCACCAAATTATTCAAATTAGGTTTACTTATTAGATATAGTGAGTTATGCTATTATAAGAATATTTTAGGGGGAAAATTAATATGAAAAAATTATTAAGCATGTTAGCTGTTTTAGGGCTCACAACTACTGGTGCAACATCAGTTGTTGCATGTGGCGCTATCAATTTAGCGTAGAAAACTGATCTAAAAGATATTACTTTTCAAACGTATACAAACTTAGTCAAAGATAGTAAAAATGTAACAGAACAAGAAGCAACAGATGCGATTAAAAATGTTTTTGATGAAATTTTAAAACAATTACAAGCAAACGATGCAACAAGCAAAGTTACAGAAAATGACTTTTAAATAAATGCAGAAAGTGTTATAGTAACAGGTGATTTATGAGATGGCGTAATAATAACAATTAACATATCATTAACTTCACAATATTTAACTGGAACAGCAAACTTTGAAGTAAATTTTGGCTCGTTTGTAGATTTAGTACTTTAAAAAATAATAGTATTGATTTTCAAACTTCAAATGATCTAATTACAGAAATAGAAGCTAAAAAAAGATGATTTAATTTAAATGAAGCTGATTTGAAATTAGCAAATAAAAATGTAGATATTTCTTGATTTGAAACAACAAATTTGACTGCCGGTGATAAAACTACTCCTGGTAGTGTAGACGTTTTAGCAGCTACAGCACAAAATAAAGAATTTTTAAACATCTCAAAAGCGTCAATTCAAACAATTATAAAAGAGTCAGAAACTATAGACACATCTGTTGGTAATGGAACCGGTATTATAGAAGGTATTTCTTCAATTACTGAACTATCAAATAAAACTATTTTTGCAAGCAGTATTAAAAAAATAAATATATTAACAGATGAGGGAAGAATATTTTCTGACGTTGAAAATGATATTACTAGTGTATCGTTTACTATTCAACTCTCAAATGAAACTATTTTGGCTACATCTGCAGACAATGCTGCAAATAAAATTTGAAAATTAAATGTAGATGGAACAATAAACTCAATAATAAATAATGAATCTAATACTGGAATTTCATCAATCACTCAACTTAAAAACGGAACTATTTTGGTTGGTACAAATTTTGGTTTAATTTATCAATTAACAGATGAAGGTAAAATTGATACATCAGTTGGCAATGGAACAGGTATATTAGAAGACAAAACTTTTGATGGATTTGTTAGGGCAATCACCGAACTTTCAAACGGAACAATTTTAGTTGGAACTGGTACAACTAATGGTGGTTCAATTTATAAATTGGTTAATTAATTTGCTATTTAATTATTTGCAAGTAAAAAAATCTTTGATTAAAATTAAAATTATTATGTAAAAATAAATGTTTTTAAAAAGAGAATATGTAAATCAAAACTATCGTAATTGGTAGTTTTTTTTGTTGTATAATAATAGTGTATTTAAATATTTATGTATATTTTTTATTTGTTTTAGATACATATAAATTGTTTTTTATTTAATTAAGAAACAATTTAATTAATGGTGTTTATTGATTATTTCGCCATCTTTTTGCTATTAGTTAAATTATCGAGGAAAATTAAATATGAAAAAAATATGATTATTTTTTGTGTTTTTAATTTTGTCAATTTGTTTTATTGGTATTTTGTATGACAATTTATCATTTTTTGAAGCAACAGAATTAAAAGTACTTAACAATTACAAAATTAGAGTAAATGTAAATTTAATAAATAAAATAGATGCGCCAACAGAAATTTTATCTTCAAATATAAATTCAGTTACATATCAAGAAGTTGAAACCGCTTTAAATTCAAGTGTGTTTAATGCTGTTGAAAAATTATCCCCAATTGCTACTAAAGATGACTATAGTTTTCGAATTTACAGCGATAATATCGGTAAACCATATGAAAATTTAAATCTAAATAATAAAGAAGGAACTGTATTTGTGAGAATATCTGCATCGTTGTCATCACAAATTTTAGTTGGAGCATCAAATTATTTAGAGGTTATTTTACCACCTGGTAAATTAGAAGTAATAAGCTTGGCTGAATTAAATACAATAAATTCCCCAACAAGTATTACTTGCAATAATTCAGCAGCTGTGACTTATAATGAAATACAACGAGCACTAGATCAAAATATTTTTATTGCTATAGAAAAATTGACAGATAAAGCCACTACAAATGATTATGAATATTTTCTTGCCAAAAATATTTCAGGTGATTCATTAAACACAATTGATTTAGAAGCAAAAGTGAATTCTGTTTATGTTAAAGTGATTTCTACATCATCTAGTACAATATTCAAAGATGAATCAGATTATATAAAAGTAATTTTGCCAATGCAAAAATTAAATTTGAAAAAAATAAAATTAATTACAAATAGTTTTATAGAAATTTCAGCAATTAATATTAAATCTGTTACTTATGATGAATTAAAAAAACAATTAATTAATTATGTAACACAAGCTATTGAAAAAATTGGTCTTAATGTTAGTTTTGGTAAAGACTATGATTTTATTTTAAAAACAAATAATATTAAGAATACATATGATAACATTAACTTATATCAACAAACAGGAGATGTCTATATAAAAATCAAAGCAAATAATGCTTCTGATATTTTAATGGGTGAAACATCAAATATTGCTGTTCCGTTATTAGGAGAACGCGTTGATATAAGTGAAATAAATAAAATTAATTTAGATATTCAACAAAATGATTTTAAAGACATAAATAAAATAGAAATAAATGAATTATATAATGTATTAAAAAAAAGTGTTTTGAAATCAATTCAACAAAATGCTTCACAAGCAACTTATATTGATTTTAATTTTGAAATCAATCAATCATTAATGAGATCAACTTCAACTTCAATTGATTTAACAGAAAAAAATCAAAAAATATATCTTAAAGTTTTTTCAAGTCTTGATAGTGTTATTATAAAAGGGCAAACCAAAAATTTTGTCATTAATTTACCATATTATAATCAATCAATATTTGATTTAATGAATTTAGTTTGAATTATTTTAGTTGCTGTTGTTTTATTTGGATCAATATTTCTTGTAGTGTGTGAAGTGCGAAAAACTAAATAATTTTATTTTAATTAATGTTTAAAAAAATATCACATGCGTGATATTAAATATTTATGGAGATTTTTAAAATGAAAAAATTAATTTCATTATTGGGAACAGTTATTTTGACTGGGTCCGCTGTTTCAAGTTTTAATTTGACAGATAAAAATTATAAAATATATAGTGAAAAAAATATTATGGCAAATGAAAATAAGTTGTCAGATAACAATATTGAACCACAATTACTTATTAATTTAAGTGCATTGACATCAATTGCATCGCCAAGTTCATTAACTGTTGCAAATTCATCTAATGTTAAATATGCTGAAATTGAAAACGCATTAAAAGCACCAATTTTAGTTGCAATTAAATCGTTATCTGTTTTATCATCACTTGTTGATGTTACCTTTAGAATTTATAAAGATGCATCTGGAAGTGCATATACCAATTTAGATTTATCTGCAAATAGGGCTGATGTTTATGTAAAAGTGACTGCTGGTCTTTTATCAACTATTTTTGTTGGCGCATCTGCATTTATTAAAATATCACTTCCAATCGCCCAAGACAGTAGAGCTGTTTTATCAAATTCGCTTGCAATTACTGCGCCAACTTCAATAACGGCTGCAACATCACGCTCTGTAATTTATTCAGAAGTACAAGGATCAATTAATAACAATATTTTACAAGCAATAAATACAATTGCTCCACAAGCCACACAAATTGATTATAATTATATTATTTACAAAGACAATACAGGTACAGCGTTTAGTAATATAAATTTGAGTGGACGATACGGAGATATTTATGTACAAATAACTGCTGCAAGTGATAGTAATTATTTGAAAGGTAACACTGGATATTTAAAAATTACTTTGCCACCAATTAAAACAACAATTGCTGCAATAACTTCTATTTCAACAACCGCAATTTCTGTAACTTCACAAAATCAACAAACTGTAACACATAATGAAGTGATTACAGCGATCACTACAAATGTTGCAACGGCAGTGCAAAAAATTGCACCAACTGCAATTTTAGGCACAGATTATAATTTTGAAATTTATTCAGACGCTTCAGCTAGCAGTGCATATCAAAATATTAATTTAATGGGACAAACAGCTTTAATATATTTAAAAATACAAGCAGTAGAATCATCAATCTTTTTACTTGGTCAAACAGTAATTCAAGTAATTTTAATTGGACAATTAACAAACATAAGTAATTTGATTACAACAGTTTCATCTCCAATGGATGTAAAAGCTCAAAATTCAGCTTCTGTCACTTTGAACGAAGTACAAAGTGCAATAGAAAATAACATCTTAACTGCAGTTCAAGCAGTTGTTGCAAATGCAACTTTTATTGATTTTACATATGCTGTTTTTGCAGATAATCTAGGAAATCAATATAATAATGTTAATTTATCAAATCAAACTGCCAATGTTTGAGTTAAAATTACCGCTGCAAGTGATAGCCTTTGAATTTCTGGGTCAACAAGTTATATTAGAATAACTTTACCCGCATTAAGAGCTAATCTTGGTGTGATTAATTCAATTTCTGCATCTGCATTATATATCAGTGCTATTGATTTAACATCTGTTAAAGAAAATGAATTAAGAGCAGTTTTAGATTCACTTGTTGTTGCAGCTGTTGCGAAAATATCATTAGCTGCAAAATTAGTAATAGATTTTACATATACAATTTCAAATACACCAACAGATGGAACATATAATAATTTAAATTTATCTGAAGCTACAGCTTCACAATCTCAAACTGTCTATGTAAAAATTACAGCAAATCCAACAAGTTTATTGCTTAGAGGATCAACAACACAAATTGGTGTTGCCTTATATGGTAAAAAAACAAATATTTCTGGAATTTCAGATGTAGCATCTCCTTTAGAAGTTTTGGCTGCGAATTCTGCAGCAGTTACAAAAACAGAAGTAGCATCAGCAATTGCAGATGAAATATTATGAGCAATTCAAGAAGTAGAACCATCTGCAACAAACAATGATTATAGTTATAATATTTATAATTGAAATGGTACAGAATATTTGCCATTAGATTTAAATGAACAATATGGTTATATTTCAATAATTATAACAGCAACAGAAAATAGTAGTATTATTTTTGGAGCAACAACAAATATTATAGTTATCTTGCCACCAATTATTTAAAGAGCAATTATTTTATTGTTATTAAAATTAATTTTCAATTAAACAACAAAAATAAATCACATCAAAATTTGATGTGATTTATTATTTTCATCGTTTTATTCATAAATTTGATAAAAAATACTGTTGTATAAATAATTGTTTAATTGAAATTTATATTAGATATAATTTTATGTTTAATAGTGAAAAGAGAGTCGAATATGAAAAATGAATTAAAAAGCCACGAAAAAAGCCCAATTTCTATTCCTAACTTAATTTCTTATGGTTTTGTTCAAGCAGGGGAACAGTATTTATACTCAGTCGATTTGTTAGATGAACAATTTGAATTAACTGTTGTTATTTCGCAAAAAGGTGAATTAATGACCTCTGTGATCGAAAAATTAACAGGCATAGAATATACTCTTCATCGTATTTCAGAGGCGACAGGAAAGTTTGTTGAAGAAATTCGTGAAAATTATAATCAAGTACTAAAAGATATCAAGGATCATTGCTTTTATTTTGAAATGTTTCAAAACTCTATAACTAAACAAGTTATTAAATATATTGATGAAAAATATCAAAATAAACCAGAATTTTTGTGACCTAAAACTCCCCATTATGCTATCTTTCGACATAAGGATAATAAAAAATGATATGCCGCCATTTTAATGGTGCAAAAACAAAAAATAGGATTAAAAGGAGTAAATAAAGTTGAAATTATCAATTTACGAATAGATTTTAAAAAAATTCTTCAATTTATAGATGATAAAAAATATTTTGCAGCTTTTCATATGAATAAAAAAAATTTAATAACCATTCCTTTAGATGGTTCTGTTTCTGTTTTAGATATTTTTTTATATATAGATGAAAGTTTTCAATTGACAAAAAATAAAATTAATTTATTTTAAAAAATAATTATTTGTATTAAAATAAGCGTGCCAAATAATACATTTTTGACATAGAAATATACAATTGTATGAAAAAATTATTAAGTTTAATTATGCCATCTGTATTTGCATTATCTGGAATAGTTTCAATAATGAATAGTTTACCTAAAGAAAATATTGAATTAAAAACTTCTGAGAGTTATTTTTTGAAGGAAACTTGAAGTCTAATTGAAATAAACGATGATAAATGAATACATACCGCTTTTTTACAGTTTTGTTTAGTGTCTATTTTAATTAACGAGAACATCATAAAACAGATTATGAAAACCCTCTTTTTTATGCTGGCGATTTCGTATGATGAAGTGGTTATGATTCTGATAATAACCTTTTTGTTGATTGACCAACTTGAGACACTCTTATTTATTATTTTGAAAATAATTGAATTGAATATATTATTGAAGATGATTATACAACAAAATTGCAAGAAACATTAATGGAATAAGATATTATAGTTTTTACTTTAAATTAATGTTTTCTACTCCAATAGGGTTTGGTTATCCTTACATGACATTTATATACTTGAAAGTCGTTAAATTTTAGAGGATGTACTGACAAATTATAGTTCTCATTATGAATATGAAGTTACAGTTACTGATGAATAATAATTAAAAAATTAATGTATATTATTTATAGATAAACAAAGTATGAAGAAAACAGAATCACTGTTTTGCTTTGTTTTTTTGTGTTTAAGTGTTTTCCTATTAATTTATAGAATAGGAGATTAATTTATGCAGAAAGAAAAATTAAATCTAGAAGGTGATTTATTAAATTTTTGCGAATTTAATAAATTTGATTAAAAATCAATTATTGACAAAACTATTTTCTTAGATAATAATACTATTTTATTAAAAATATTCACATTTATGAAAGGAACTTATACTAAAAATGAATATAAAATTAGTTTTGATTTTATAAATTTTCTTTAGTTTTCTTAAAAAATAGAAAAACCAACAATCATGAATAGCGGCCTCCTTCAGAGGTATCACATCAATTATTGAACTGTCAGATAAAACTATTCTTGCAAGCAGCTATCAAATTATTTATTTGTTGACGGACGATGGTAAAATATTTTCAAATGCCAAAAATGATATTTCGGGATTATTAAGCATTATCCAACTCACAAACGGAGCTATTTTAGCCGGAACAAATGATCATTCTATTTATAAATTAACGGATGAAGGAACTATTGACACCTCTGTTGGTGGTGGAACAGGTAAATTAGAAGATCCAACTTTTGATAGTTTGATTCATTCGATTTTTCAACTTGCAAATGTAACTGTTTTAGCTGGAAGCGGTACTTCAATTTACAAATTAACAGATGAAGGCAAAATTGATACATCTGTTGGCAATGGAACGGTAAATTAGAAGATCAAACTTTAAATAAAGATGTTTATGCAATTATTGAACTCTCAAATAGCATAATTTTAGCTGTAACTAGAGAAGGTCAAGATTTAAAAGATTTAGGTTCAATTTATAAATTAGTTAATTAATCTTTTCATGTTATTTGTTTAACATAAAATAAATTAAAATTTCATGCACTTATGTATGAAATTTTAATTTGTAATTTTAACTATTTAGAAATTTAAACAAATATTGGTATATTTATTATGTTATATTTCACCATAAAAATTTGAAACTTATAATACTATAATTAGAATGATAAGTTAAATTGTATAACATTCTTAAGTTATGTTATTTTTGTAATTAAATAACTATTGAATGAAAATGTTTTAACCAAAAAATAATTGACTTAATTTATAAATTTTCATTTATAGTATTGTTTTTTATTTATTGATGTAATTTTAACAATTATAAAAAATAATAAAGATGTTTGAGGTAAATATTTAACTACTATTTTAATATATTAAAATAGGCAAATATTTTATGATAAAATTAATAAAGTAATTTGATTGGAGAAAATTCGTGGCTAAAAGAACTAATAAAATTAAAAGTGGTTCACTGTTTTTGAATTATTTTAAGCCATCAATTTATTTGAAATCTTTTTCAAAAATTAATTTAGAAGGTTTAAAAAATGCTGGTATAAAAGTTATTTTATGCGATTTGGATAATACTCTAATTAGTTGAAACCAAAGAATACCCACAAAAGAAAATATGATTTTTTTTAAAGCTGTAAAAAATTATGGATTTGAATTTATAATTTTTTCAAATAACGTAAAATCCAGAGTTGAAAATTTTGCAAAAAAAGCAGACATACAAAATTATTTTTGGGATTGCAAAAAACCATTAATGGGTAAAATGCGATTGTTAAAAAAAATTTTACCATATAAAGAGAATGAAATTATTATGATAGGAGATCAATTGGTTACAGATATTTTAATGGCAAATAGAGCTCATATTCAAAGCATTTTGGTATCACCAATATCACGTTTAACAGAAGATAATAAAATAATTACATTTTTTGAAAAATTTATTTATAAACGTTTAGCACAAAGAAACATTTTGCATGAAGGTTTCTATAATGAAGGGAATATGGAAAACAATTATGAAATTCTTTAAAAAAAATAAAGCGAAATCAAATTCTATTGATGATAATAAAATCGATAATAGTAAAGAAAAAAACGATTCTGTAAGAGTTAAACAAAATTCTAAAATTTCATTAACACAATTAAAACCAGGAATTGGTAATACAACTAACATGGATAATTCAAAGCCAAAAAGATGTGTTGGATGTGGTCATTTATTGCAAACAGAAGACATGAATGAACCTGGTTATGTGAAAAATATAGAAATGCAAGATTATTGTTTAAGATGTTTTAAAATAAAATATTACAATCAACTTGTAAGCCAAGAAATTAATGATAAAGATTTTATACAAATACTTGATGATATAAATAAAATAACAGAAAAAATACGCTACTATTATGTTTTAGATATATTTGATTTACCAGGATCAAGAGTTACTTGATTAGAACAACTAATATCAAAAAAAGAAGTTGTTGTTTTAGTTAATAAAGTTGATTTGTTACCAAAGCAAGTTTCACAAACAAAAATTATTAAATATGTAAAAAACTTATTGAGTGATTCACCAATTAAAGATTCACAAGTAGTTTTAACATCATCTGTGAATAAGCATTATATTTATAAATTATTGGAATTAACCCAATCAATAAAATATGACCAATATATAGTTGGTGTTTCAAACACAGGGAAATCATCACTAACTAATGCATTATTGAAAGCTAATTTTCAAATTCCGTCAATTGTAACATCAAAATATGTAAATACTACATTAGATAAAATTAAAATTAATTTAACAGAGGAAAATTTTATATACGATACTCCAGGTTTGGTCAAATACCATCATATAGCTGTTGCAACAGCGCCTACTTATTGAGATTATTTTTTCTTTAAAAAAGAAATAAAACAGAGAACATATCAATTAAAACCTGAACAAACTATTTTTTATGGAGGTGTTGCTTGATTTACTTTCAAAAAAGGCGATAATGAAAAATTAACATCATTTCATTTTTGAGTTAATAGACAAATGCCATTGCATAGAACCAAAGCTTTAAATACAGATGATTATTTTAGAAAACACAGACATGAATTAGCTCCAAGATTGAAGGACTTAACTGGTAAAATTTCATTTGATAAACACGTTTTTAGTTTTAATAAAGAAGATGAAAATAAAGGTTATGATATTCACATTTCCGGATTAGGATGAATTAATTTTAAAGCATATGATGGATTGGAAATAATAATTAATGTACCAGCTATTGCTGAGAAAATAGGAGTTTTTAAATTACCAGAAATGATAAATGATTCATTTATCATTAAAAAATAATAATTAGAATTAAAATTGAGGGAACGACAATATGGAATTTCAATTGCTTATTAAAAAAATAAATGCTTTTGCAAAATTATCAAAAGAAAGAGAATTGACATACGAAGAATTACACGAAAGACATAAACTAAGAATGGAATACTTATCTGCATGAAGAAAATCTCTAGAATCTAAATTAGAACATATAACAGTTATAGACAAAAATGGTAATAAAATAAAAATACCTTCAAAGAAAAAAACATAAATTTTTAAAACTCAAGTATTTAAAAAATATTTGAGTTTTTATTTTAATTAAAATCATTATTAAAAGTAGTAAATATCAACTTTATTAATTATAAAATGCTTTATAATTTAAACGAAGGAGTTGAAATTACTTTAATGAATAAAAATATTTTGAGCATTAATGCACTTAGAATGCTTGGTGTGGAAATGGTTAATAAGGCAAAATCAGGGCATCCAGGAATAGTACTTGGTGCTGCTCCGATGCTGTATAGTTTATATACTAATTTTATAAATATTGATATAGAAAATCCAAACTGAATTAATAGGGACAGATTTGTTTTATCTGCAGGACATGGATCAGCATTATTATATTCTATGTTACATTTGGTTGGCTTTGATGTCACAATTGATGATATTAAAAAATTTAGACAAGTAGAATCAAAAACTCCAGGACATCCAGAATATGGATTTACAGAAGGTGTTGATGCAACGACAGGTCCATTGGGGCAAGGAATCGCAATGGCCACTGGTATGGCTTTGGCAGAATCTCATTTGAGTTCAATTTATAATAAATTAGATTATAAAATTATTGATCATTTTACTTATGTGATTTGTGGAGATGGTGATTTACAAGAAGGTGTAGCACAAGAGGCAATTTCTTTTGCGGGTAATTATAAATTAAATAAATTAATTATTTTACATGATTCAAATGATATCCAACTTGATGCGCCAGTAAATGTAGCACAAAAAACAAATATGCAACAATTATTTAAAGCAAATGATTGAAATACTTTAAAAGTTGAAAATGGTGAAGACATTCAATCAATTTATGATGCCATAAGTAGCGCTAAAAATTCGTCTAAACCAACTTATATAGAAATTAAAACAGTTATTGGACTTGGATCACCAAATCAAGGCACAAATAAAGTTCATGGTGAACCATTAGGAAATGATTTGGATGCAACCAAAAAATACTATGATTGAAATTTACCAGATTTTGAAATTCCAAATGATATTTATAATGATTATAAAATAAATGTAGCTGATCGTGGACATAATACATATTTGAAATGGCAAATGATGTTTGAAAAATATAAATTAGATTATCCAGAATTAGCAAAACAATTAATTGATGCTAAAAATTTAAATTTCATTTTAGATGAAGATGAGTTTAGAAAAATCATTCCAAAATTACCACAAGCTACACGTGTTTCTTCTGGTCAAGTATTAGATATAATTTCTAAAAATATTAAATATACAATTGGTGGTTCTGCAGATTTAACAGCTTCAACAAAAGCAAAAGGATTAGATGGAAATTTTGATGTAAATAATCGCAGTGGTAGAAACATTATGTATGGTGTAAGAGAATTTGCTATGGCATCAATAAATAATGGTATTGCTTTGCATAAAGGTCTTTTACCATTTGCTGGTGGTTTCTTTGTTTTTTCAGATTACATGAAACCAGCAATTAGACTTGCAGCATTAATGAAAATTCATTGTTTATACATTTTTACCCATGATTCAGTGGCGGTAGGTGAAGATGGACCAACGCACGAGCCTGTTGAACAATTGGCAATGTTACGTTCAATTCCAAATATTAATATTTTTAGACCGGCAGATTTTCAAGAAACATATGCATCATATTTGTTGGCATTGGAACAAGTAAATAAGCCATCGGCAATTATTTTGACAAGACAAAATTTACCAGAATTAGAACATTCCGATGTTTATGAGGCGGTTTCAAAAGGTGCTTATTTAATAAGTGATTGTTTAAATGCAAAAATAACAATTATCGCTACGGGTTCTGAAGTTAGTCTGGCTTTAAAAGCAAAAGAAATAATAGAAGAAGAAATGAATTTGAAAATTAAAATAGTTTCAATGCCTTCAATGAATATTTTTTTACAACAAGAATTGGAATATCAAAATAATATTATTGATAAAAGCACGTTTAAAGTTACATTAGAAATGGCAACTACTTTTGGATGAAGTAAATTTAGTGGAGATTATGGTTTTAATATCGGTTGAGATGAATTTGGCTTTTCCGGTCCAGGAGAAAAAGTAATTGAACATATTGGATTTACACCAAAAAATATTGCACAAAAAATAATAGATGAATATAAAAAACAAACTTATAAAAAATAATAATTTTTTAAGATATTATTGGAAGGGAGAATTAAAATTATGATAGAGTGATGAATAGGTTTAATTATAGGCTTAGTATGTTTGATTGTTGGGGGAGTTGCTGGATTCTTTATAACAAGAATGATAGTTAGAAAACAACTTCGTGACAATCCACCAATAACAGAAAATCAAATAAGAGCAATGTATCGTTCAATGGGAAGAAAACCATCTGAAGCTGATATTAAAAGAACTATGAATGCAGTAAAAAGAGGTAATTAAAAATTATTTCTATGTAAACTTTAATGTTTGTGTAATTAAAAAAATCATATCTATTCTAAGATATGATTTTTTTAATTTCCATTTTTATATGTTCAATAATTATTTTTTTAAATTCTATTAAATTTTTTAAATTGCAACTTACCACCATAGCCTGTTGATTGTAAAACAATATTATAATTACTTACTTGTTTATTTTTTGGATCAGTATATTTAATTTTGAAATCAATATACATAATATTATCTGCAACATTAAATGATTCATCGTAGATTTTAAAATTACCATCATCAAAATAAACTAAGAAATTATCTTTTTCATATCTGCCTGACCCATCAATTAATTTATTGATAACATCACCAATAGTAATTCAAACTTTTGACATACCATCACCAGTGTATGATTGTTGGAATGCTTCAAACATAGAATCGCTTGTAAAATTAGTTGTGCTCACATCAGAATCGTAACCAAATAATTTAAAAGTACCAGCAATACCTGCATGTGGTACTTTCGGTCTTAACAACATCATTAATCCATATGTAAATAATGAGGTAGTATTTTTGTCGATGGTTATTCCATTATCATCCAATAAATCTGGTACGTCAATTCCTGATTCAGTTACTGTTTGACTTATTTTTTTGAAAATAAGTCTTATTTTATCAAGTTCAATTGTAAAATTAGCTAAGTCTGCAAAATTTTTACCATTTACTTCAAATAATGTAGCTAATCAAGCTATTAAAGAAGAGATAGATTCATATCTTAATCCATTTAAAATTGGAACATTTAAATTTAGAACATCAAAAATATTATCTAATTTTAAATTCAAAACTGATTTTAAATTTTTTAACAATGCTTTTATTGGTGAATCTCCCGAAATTAATTTATTTAATATCTCTTCTAGCACATTACCAGAATACAATGAATTTCATAAACTTATACCTTTGTTATTGTAGACTTCTAAAGATTCGCAAAGTGCTTTAATCATTTCTGCTGTATCGCCACTAACTAAATTTAATGCTTGTCTTAAAGCGGCCACTACACCAGCTACATCTTCTCCTTGTGATACTTTTTTTAATATCTCTGTTAAAGCTGCAGCAACAATTCTTGAGAGACGAATTGATTTTCCGATTATGCTAATATTGCCACTTACAAGTAAACCAGCAATACCATCAAGTAATGGTGGCACAATATAACTCATTGATGATTTTGAGGGAAAGGTTAGTAAATCAATCATTGTGGATCATTCTTTTGAATCAGAACCAAATAAAATTCCAATCATTTTTTGTGTCCCAAAACCAATATAATCACCTTCTTTTGGCACTAAAAATATGTCTAACATTTTAATTAATTTTTGCAAATTAATGATTGTTGTACCGTTACTATTATTGTATTTTGAAGCATTAATGTTGTTAATAACAGTGATGTTATCGTCTGTATTACTAAACAAATGATTTGAATCAAATGGAACATGGTCTAAATCAAATTGTGATGCGTAATTTGAAATTAAACCTAATATTTTAATTAATGGTGAAATAACCGGCAATAAGCTTGTAATATCAAAATCACCACCGTTAAATAAACCGTTTATTAATGTGAAAATTTCAATGGCAATATTATCTTGTGCCTTTGTAGCATCATCATCATTAACTTCTGTTCCGGCCGGGGGCAAACCTATATTTTGATAGTCACCTTTATCTTCTGTTGGTCAAAATGAAGCTAATGAATTACTCAAATCAATTACTAAGTATTTACCAGAATCTAAATATGTTCTATTTTTATATGCGGAATCATCAAAAGCATCAGCAAGTCCATTTAATAATTCAGGCGTTAAAAAACCACTGATAGTTTTAACAAGAGAATTAATTGTACCAGAAAAAGAACTTGAACCTAAAATTGATTCTAATTGACTTGCAAGTGAAGGGTTAAATCCTTGTGCCAAAAGAGTAATTAACATTTGAACTTGTTGTAAAGTACCAACTAATGAGTTATCGATAGGTACAGTACCTGATCAATTTGTTAAATTAGTTTCTACGTTATTGTGCGTAAAATCAGCGTTGTTACCATCTGTGTCAAAATTTTGTCTAAAAATTTTGTCCATAGTATTATCTGTTTGTGCAATATCACTTAAAACATCATTTGCAGCCATAGATTTGTAATGTTGAAAAGCATAATTAGAATCTACTTTATCTTGTGATGCATCGTTTAAAATACCAGCTCTTGCTGCAACACCGGCTTGATTTATATATGCTTTGATTGTATTACTAATTGAAGATTTTATGCCATCATTGAAAGTACAAGCTGTAGTTGAAACTGTAGTTGTTGCTAATGACAAACTTCCTAAAATCAATAAAATTTTTCTCATAATTTTTTAAAACCTCCTTTAAATTAAAATGTTGTTTTTCAGTCATTATTACTTTATAGAAAAATAAAAAAATGTAAATAGTTCTTGCATTTAAAATATGAAAGATAAAATTAGTTTTATAATTGCACATTTTAAATTTTTGCTTTTTTGTGTATCAATTAAGCAAAAATTTAAAAATAATTCATGATTTATATTGACAATAATATATTTTGAATCAAATCTTACTATGTCATAAATTAGTATTTCAATAAATAATGATAATGATTAAAACCAAAACACTTTATGTTTAAAATTGATTAACAAAGATACAAGAACACATATCTATTATTTTTATAATTTGTGGTTATACAATAAAATACTTTGTATTAGCAGATGTATTATGAAATTAAATTAAACAAAAACTATGAATAACGACCCAACGTAATTATCAATTTAGTTGCATTTTTTGTTTCAACATTGTATTATTTTTAAGCGTTTCAAGAAAGAGACAAAAGAGGTAACTATGAAAATCAACAAATTCTCAAATTCAAGATGACTTTTAATTAAACAAGGCTTCATGTCATTGTTTAGATATAAAATTCAATTTATAGTTATCTTATTACTTTCATTTATAACTTCAATTTTATTAACAGCATCTGTTAGTACAGCAGAAAGATTAAACAATAATTTTGATCAATATGTAAATTCACACCAAAAATTTGATTATACATATTCATATCAAGTTCATTCTGCAAATGCAGAAAACAGTTCATCAACATATTTTGCACCATTTATGGATGTATTTCCAGATTATGTAAAAGAAAGGGCGGATAACTTAAAGGTTACGCGTGTTAAATCATCGTATAACATCAATCTATTTGGTGATGATAGTGTATATCATGATATTTTTAATGAATTAGTGATAGATCCACAAACATTTATGGATTTTTTTGATTCAGGTGAAGCTGGTGATGCTTTAATGCATGTGGAATATAATCCAATTACAAATGAAGTGATTTGAAATAAACCATTTTCGTTGCGAAATCCAGCTGGTGATGGAGATGAAACAACTTTTGTAAAAAAATTAGATGATATTGTAATTAAAAATATCAATATGGATAATTCTATTTTAAAAGATAGCATATTTTATAAATATGTTAAAAAACATAATATTAATTTGTCTGATACTTCAACAAAAGCATGACAATATTTAAATTTTATTTCTTTTTCTATTGGTAATTTTTTGCGAGACAGAATTTATAATTATTTTAATTATTTTATAAAAGCTGCTGTTGAATCATATTATAATAGTGGTCAATATTTTGGTGAAAATAATGATATTGCTGGTTTTTTTACTTGATTTAATAATGAATTGAAAAATTTAAGTGGTTTACCAGATAATGAAAAAAATTCATTTAAATTACAGGTTTGAGATGGAAATGCATCTCACAGTGCTGATCCAATAGTTAATTATAACCCGTTTATTTATCAATTAATTTCTGGGAGAAAATTTTCAACAGAAGCAAATATTTCACATTTTGTTGGTCAATATGCAACTGATTTATCAACACTTAATCCAACTAATGTAGTTGCAAATCAAGAACAAGTTTTGACAAATGAATCTGAAATATATCAAAAAGGCTATCGTGGACAATTAAATGTAATTATCTGTGGAAATATAAATAATCCTGATTGAACAAAATGACAAGTATCTTTTTTAGATGAATTAAAAGCACCTTTAATTTTTAAATCTTCTTTTGAAAGTTTTAATCAATCGTCTGGTAATAATTTTAATAATGTGTCTTATGATGATTTTTATAATCTACATCAAATGCTAGCTGCAGATTTATCAGGTTTTAATTTGGAAGTTAGAAATGAATTGTTTTCTATAAATCATCAAACAAATTCAACATTTAGAGTAGTTTTAATTCAAAATAATGATGCATTTTTCAAAACAAATATAAATATAATTCGTGGTAGAATGCCTGTACTTGCAAATGAAATTGTGATTTCACCGCAATATGCCAGAAAAAATAAATTGAAGCCAGGGGATAGCATTTATGTTGGTAATTCTACTTTAATTATTGCTGGTATTGGAACAGATGTGTATAGTTTTGTTCCAGCAGCTGATAAAGATAATCCAATTCCTAATGTTAATAAATCGGCAATTATTTATGCTCTTCCACAAGCGTGAGGTTATATTTTAGATAATATGAATGGTTTAATTAACAGTTATTCGAATGTTTTTTTAACAGATAATAAAACATTAACAGATAATTTAGACATTAAAGTAAGTAAATATCAAGCTTATTTAATGAATAAAAAAACTTCTGTTTTTGCTGCAATAGAACAACAAAGAAATTTTGATGTAAATATTGGTGGTGGAGATTATTCAACAGTTTCACCAGAATCATTTAATACATCAAATTATCGTGATAATTGAACTGCTTATCCAACAGCTATTTATGGTTTCACTATGTTGTGTTATATTGGAACTGCAATAGTCTTTGTTTTGACGATGGTTTCTTGTTGAATTGGTGTTAAAAAAAATATTGAACGTAATTCATCACAAATAGCTATTATGAAAGCTATTGGTGCATCAAATTGAATGATTTCACTTTCATACATTACGTATGGACTAATAATAACTATCTTCATTGTCCCAATTGGTTGATTGGCAGGAATTTTCTTACAATTGCCCTTTAGTGAAGCTTTTAACTCTTTTTTTTCTTTTGCATATAATCAAATTGTTTTTTCTTGAATTCCATTTATTGTTTCTTTATTTGCATTTGGTTTTATTTCAATTGCTATTTCTTTATTATCGGCGTTTTCAATTTTGAGAAAACCATTCATTCAAATAGTTTCACCTGGTGAAAGATGAAAAGATAATAAATTTGTTAATATGATTAAATTAAAATGAATGAAAAATGCTAAATTTTCTACTCGTTTTAAAATGCAAGTTTTTTCATCATCATTTAAACGTATCTTATTAATGTCTGGTGTTATTTTCTTATCAAGTTTATTAATGACTTTTTCATTAATGATTCCATCAATTATTTCAAATATTTCAACTTCATTTTATAAAGGCTTAAATTACAAAAATGAATTCGGATATCAAACGCCAATATATAATTCACCATTATCAAAAGCACAAATTTCATCATGACAAGGACCAACAGCTTTAAATGATGAATATGATTCAACAGGTGGTTACGATTTTAATGATGATGGTGTTGGTGATGGTCAATATAAAAAAATTGAAGACTATTTTGCATCAACACAAGCTTCAACTGGATTTGCTTTAATGCAATTTACAGATACAAATAATTCTACAGGTGGAAATTTAACAGATATTTTGAATGGGGTTGATTGAACAGTTGATCGTGTGGCTGCAGACCCAGCAAGTACAGCATCATATATTGCAGATTCTTTTGGTAATAACTTTTATTCTGGTGTTGGTTCTGCATTTTCAATTGGAAATATTACCGGAATGATTAATTGATTATCTAGAACAAACTATTTAACATCTGATGTTGAAAGAAGCAATATTTCAAAAATAGTAAATAACGGTATTTCAAAAGGTGTTTGTTCAATTTTAAGTACTATTTTAGGTATTCAATCTTCAACAGATCCAAATCAAACTTGATTGGATTGTACTTCTAGAGCTATTTTGACACAAATGCCACCATATGTATCAAATTACGCAATGCAATCTGTTAACCGCCAATCGCAATTTGCTTTTGGTTGAAATTACATGTTATTGCAAGATAAATTAGAATCGTTGTCAACGTCATTTTCGACGAATATCAATAATACAATTAGTTCAACAATTGGTATGCAAAATGCCAAATCAATTATTAATCCAATTGGTACTACAGATTCAATGTTTATTTCACAACAAACTGCAAACCAATTGCAACATGTAATGAATTCATATGAACAAGAATCACAAGTTAATGATTCATCAATTAAAGATTATTATGATGAAACAACAAATACTTTAACTGTTCCGGTTGTTGCAAATGAACAAGCTACTGCACAATACAAAGTTTATATTGGTGATACTTTAAATTATGATGTAAGACCACTGATTCAACAATCGGCTTTTAAAACCAATAATGGTTATCAACCTTTATTGAAACAATTCTGAGTTTATAATGATAAAGATTATGCAACATCAAATCAAAAAGATTTAAATTATGTTGCAAATGAAAATTATTTAAAAGATGGTAATGAAAGTCAAACAGAATTTAAATATTTATTAAATCCTTTTGAATTGCAAAATAATAGATTTACGTATCAAAATATTTTCAATGATGATTCAGAAGGGCAAGATGTTAAATCAGACACATATGCTTTTGCAAATTCTTATTTTGATAATAATGTAAGTAAATATAAAGTAACTGTTAGACCTTATTATTCATATGAAGACTTATATTTATATTTACCAAATGATAATAATTGGCTTGATTTGTCAACTTATGAAACACCAGATGGTTTAACTCATAACAAAAAAAATCAATATGTAGAAGAAATTACAGATGCAAGTCAAGTACCAGCATCTGTAAAAAAAGGTAAATATCAAAATGTTAATAGTTGATTAAAAATTAAACCATATTCATTGCATTATACCGATGCTTATGATGAAAATGATGGATCACTTGCAAACCTATTAGATAAACATATATCGTGATTAAATTCGCAATCATTAACCAATTCGGGTGCTTTAATCACAGCACAAAATGTTAATAATGATGCAAACAAATTTGATACTTTTAAAAATTTAAAAATCAAATACAAAGTAGTTGCAACGGCCGAAATATATGGAACACCAACATTTTATACTTCAAATTTATTTGCAAATTTGATTTCCGGTTATGATATTTCAAAAGCAAATCAATTTAATATAAATCCAAATACAGTTACAGATGCAAATGGCGAAATATTAATTGACAGTGCTGTAAAAAATGCTATTAATGAAGATGCAACTAAAACATCAACCTTTTATTATAATGATATTAATAATGCTCCGCTTAATTGATTTACAAATAAATATTCTAGTGCAGATGAGGCATTTGATTTAACAACATACTATGCTGATTCTCAGCCAATTAAATTGGGTAATTATTTAATTACAGCGCCTTCAAATTTTGGTGGTCATGGAACTATAGTTGCTTCACAAAATTTATTATCTGAAAAACAAGGTTTAATAAATAGAATTACTGCGGTATTTATTTCTATGTCAATTGTTGTGATTACAATAATTGTTGTTTGTGCAGTATTGTTAATATTAATGATTACTAATTTATTTGTAAATCAATATGAGCGTTTTATGACTTTAATGAAAGTTGAAGGTTATACAAAATGATCAATTGCAAATTCAACGGTAAATATTTTTACACCATTTGTGTTTATTTCATGAGGATTAGGCTCTTTGATAACGTGAATAATTATTAAGGTTACGCAATCAATTTTATTCACGAAAATGAATATAGCATTACCATTAAATATGGGTTGATGAACATTTTTAATTTCATTTATTTTGACAACTATGGTTTTCTTTGCTTCATTTATTTTACTATTTTCTCGTATGGGCAAAAATATGACAGCTACATTATTACGAGAAGATGAATAATATTTTTCACAATAAATAATAAAACCCAGCTAATAAAATTTAGCTGGGTTTTTCTTTTCGTTTGTTTTCGGTATTATCTGTTGGTGGTTCTTTTTTAGTGACATTTTCATGTGTAAAATTTTTAGTAATATTTTGATCATGTTTTTTAAATGATAATTCTTTTTCTGTTTTATTTATTAATCTCTCTATATTTTGTCTATGTTTGAAAATTAATAATAAACTACTTAAAGTAATTACAATTGCAATTGTTACATAACCATCAAAATAATGTGGTGCAAAATTAACACTTTGATGACTATGCAAATGATTCACTCACGTAAAATAAACATGGCCATCGCTATATGCATTTTGACTATATGTTAATCAAGTTAAATCAAATGTACTTGTTCCGTAAATTCAAGGAATTCAAGCACAAATAATGATGACAATAGTAGCTGTTATTGAAGATAATGAAACTTTTCTTCAAATAAATATTAATGTTCATCAAACAAATGCAAAAATAAAAAAGTTTAATCAATTACACATAACAATCAAACCAATAAATGTAGAAACTGCTTTACCACCTTTAAATTTATAGTATATTGGAAAACAATGTCCAATAACTGCAAATAACATTGGAATAAAATAGGATGTATCTGAAAATAAATTATTATTAATCATAGATAAGCCAACTGCAAAAAAACCAGTGACTACAACTTTTATTGCGTCTAAAAAACTAATAAACAGACCTCAGCTTTTTCCAATTACTCTAGATGCATTGGTTGCGCCAGCGTTATTTGAACCTTGAGATCTAACATCTCCTTTAGTTTTTAAAAAAACAATGATAATTGAGAAAGAAATAGAACCAATTAAATACCCGAATACTGATGCAATTATGATTCCTAAATAATGCATAGTAAACCTCCCGATAATATTTTACCTTAAAATGAAATATAAATATTAAGAATAATATATAATAAAAAATAAGAGTTAAGTTTGATTTCTATTTAGAAAGAATAATTTTTATATGATTATTACAAAATTACATCAATTAATAGATACTGATTTATTGTTTTCAACATTATTTTTTAGTGAAATAGCTAAATTTAAAAAGGCAAAAAATAAAATTAAAGGTATAGATATTTTTCTAATTAGAAAAATGTATGCAATTGCAAAACTAAATATGAAAACTAAAATTTATATTGAATTTAAAAAAATTTCAAAATGAATTTATTATGGCCATTATGTAAATTTATCAAGAATGATTTGCGATATGAATATTAGATTAGATTTTTATAATGAATTAATAAATTTTTATAAAAAAGAAATAGTGATGTTAAATTATAAAGTTGATGATTTTTCATTTGCAAAACCTGGACAAATTTTTTCAACAATTTTTAAACCATTATTTTTTAAATTACTTGGTTATTTAATTAATTCTATGATCAATAATTTAAAAAATTGTAACCTGAGTGATAAATCATTGCAAATAATTGAAAGGTTTGAATGATATATTAAAGTAATTACAAATAAATTAGATTTTCAGTTTGCTATAAAAGATTTATGAAAATTAAAACATGAATTAAACGAAACAATTTTTATTTATACAAATTTAGAAATTGAAAGTTTTGATGATCAACGTTATAATTTTTTACAAATAGTTTATAAATATAAATTGATTTTTGGTTCTTTAGAAAATATATTAAATATTTTTTATATTCAATTAGGTGAATTGTATTTATGTTACATAGAATCAAAAAATAAATTTAAAGATACAAGGCAACTTGAATTACCAAAAAAAATAAGTTATAAATTTAATAGTAGATTCATTGAAAGAATAGAGATGGATGATGATTATCAAATTAAAAATTCTATAAACACCAGTGAAGAACATTTACTATATAGTTTAGATATAAATAAATATCAATATTCTCCAATTAAAAGATTTTTTACAAATAGTTTTAGAAAACTAAAAACAGATAGAAGAGATAATCAGAAAGGGAATGTTATCAATAATGAAAAAAGATAAAATCAATTATATCAACAGTATTCAACTAGAAGAATACAACGTAGAACTAAAAAAATTAGAAAAGATGAAGCGTAGAGGTATAATATACTGATTAATCTTTCCATTTTTTGGAATGTTCATTTATTTTTGATGTTATAACAGGCGAACAGAAATGCCCAAATTTCAAGATCCAATAGATTCTATTAAATTAAAAATTGCTCATGAAGAATTGAAATTATTAAAAAATATAAATTAATTTCTAAAATTTATATAATATTTAAATTATGGTTAAAAACAGAAAAAATTAAATAATTATATCTACACTCGGTATATTAATGAAATTACTCTTAATGTTTTATATTGTCTAAAATGTGTTATTCACAAGCTGCAGTAGATAATAGATATGTTCTTTCAGATACAACATCTGAAACTGCAAATTCTTTATTTGGCAATGTTTCAGAGACTAATTCACAATTAGACCCAACAAATACTGGTGTTTATAAAGATACAGGTTATGTTAAAAAATGATTACAAATTTTCATGATATTGTTGAATCTGATATCTTTAAATTCTTAATTTCATTGGATACATCAAATAACTTAGGTAATTTAAAAACAAAAGTTGAATCTTTATATAATAATAGACAAGTAATTAATAAAATTTTATGAGATTGCGTCCACGAAATAGATTGACATACAGACAATCAAAAAGTAGCTGCTAATGATTTTGGATCATCATATATTAGTATGGCCTTAAACAATAAAACGGTTGTTAATTCAATTGAAAAAGCTGTACCTTTTTTTAACACAAGTGAAGATGGCAATCTAAATCTAACTAAATTGTTTACAAATGAAGCTGGCGAAATTACACAATATGCACAAGTTCAATTATTTAAACAAAATTTAGAAACTTGATTAAAAACTAATTTTTCTGGATCAACATTAGCAGCTATTTTAAGTGAAATAGTTTCTAAAATAACAGATGCTCCAAAAAACATCAGCGGAATTTTTAATATTGAAATTCAAGGTATTGAAAATGGGCTGTATGGTATTGGACTTGGAGAATTCTTTTTATTAATTGGTATGTTTATTGGAACGTTAATGCAAACGCTTATTTATGATAGAGCTAAACGTTTTAAAAAAGCAAATGCAATACAATACATTTAGGTAAAGTCACTTTAATGATGGTTATAGGATTTTTACAAGTCACTTTATTAACTCTTACAGTAGTAGTTACAGGTTGATAAGTAATGGGTGCTGGAACAATTTTATTGCTTTGATTATGATTACTTGCAATAGAAATGACATTTGTTGTTATAATTTCTTCACTGTGATTTTCTTTAAAAGATGAGACAGTTGGTAAATTTATTGTCGTTGTTTATATAGTTTTAAATTTAGCATCAGGTTGAGGTACATTTCCAGCCTTTATGCAATTTGGTTTCTTTGATTTTGTTTCAAATATAGTTCCATTTACATATGCTCTGCACGGGATAGGGTCAATAGTTTATGGAATAGGGTCAATTGATATAAATTCGGCTGATACTTTGTATATTCTAATGCAATGAGGAATTTTATGAATATTCTTTGCAGTATTCATTTCATTGGGAATTGGGATGTCAATTTTAAGAAATAGAGAAATTTTATTTGGTTCTTATAAAGCAAAATGAATTGTTGATGGCTTAGTTGCATTAAATATGGAAAAAGAACTGGCAGAATTTAAATTAATAAATAATAAATATAATTGAAAAGCACTTGGTAATGATTGAAATAAAGATTTATATTGAAAAGTCAGAGAATTGCATCCATTTGAAAGGCAATTTAAATGATTTAAAAATAAAAGCAAAGATTCTGAATTGAAACCAAATTATTCAGATGATTATATTATTTCCAGAAATGAATAATATTGGCTTAATTAATTGTTAATTGATATAATTTAGTATATGAGGAGAAAACATATTTATGAATTTAGCAAATAGGATTACTATTTTAAGATTAATTTTACTTCCGATAGTAATAGTTTTACTATTAATTTCAGGTTATGGTGCTTTGAATGAGTGAAATATTTGAACGAGTGAAGTTTCAATTGGAGCATACCATTTAAAAATTGCTTGAATTTTAGCAGCAATTATATTTGGAATTGCTGCATTTACTGATTTTTTGGATGGTTGAGTTGCGAGAAAATATAATCAAACAACTACATTTGGTAAATTTGCTGATGCAGTTGCAGATAAAATTTTAAATAATTCAGTAATTATTATATTTGCAGTGATGCAAATATTACCAATTTGAATGGTATTAATAGGTTTTATTAGAGATTTCACAATAGATGCATTAAGACAAATTTTATCATCAAAAAATATACTAATGGGTGCTGGTCCTTTAGGAAAATGAAGAACAGCTATTCAAATGGTTGGACTATTTATTTTATTTTTTATTAACTTTCATACATTTGGTGGTTCTTGAAATCAAACGGGAACATATGATGAATATGGATGAATAAATCAATTAGCTTTAATTCCAATGTATTTGGCAACTTTGTTTGCAATCATTTCAATGTTTGATTATATAAATAAAAATAAAAAAGTGATTTTGGGGTCATTAAAATCTGATGAAGATGTAAGCATAAGTAAGGAGAATAAAAAAGATAATGATTAATTTATCAAGATAAATATTTTTAATTTAGATACAAAATTAGCTTTAATTTTATATCTTTTTATTTTTTAAAATACTGAAAATTAATAATTATAAATAGAAATTTCTTTTAAAAAAACAAGTTTTTTTAAAAGAACTAATATTTAATATTTTAAATCAATTTGGAGATGATTTATTTGAAAAGGTTATTATACAAGTACTAGGTTCAATAGCAATTACATTAACTGATGCATCATCGGTCGTATCGTGTATTTCTATTTCTTTAAAAAACGATAAAATGAATTTAAATTCTCTAGTTAATTTAGATTTCATAAATATTTATGTAGACGATAATCGTTATGTTACATCAAAAGATGTAACTGATATTATAGAATATTTACAAACACAAATTTTGCAAAGAATACAAACAAATAAATTGGCAAGTGTAGTTACAGCTGCTGATTTTACAACAAATGTTCCAGATATTATTGTTCCTGGAAATTTTTCTGTAACAAACACAATTGAAATATTAGTCACTGTCACAAATGATTCACAATATTTGTTTGGTTCAAAAAATGTTCAGATAATATTTAATTCAGGTCAACGCTTAGATTTATCAACTTTAAACAATAAAATTGAATATCAAGGATCAAAATTAATTACAAAAAATGAAGCAAAACAAAAATAATTTAATTCAAATGAAACTAAATTAAAATTAATAAATTCAAGTGTAGATATTTCATGGTTTGAAGTTATAAATTTCAAAGCAGGAGATGCAAATGCACTAGGAAATATAGATATTTTTGCTCCATGAATGTATAATGGACAATTTAAGAATACAGCAATTGTGTCAATTAAGACAACTATAAAACAGTCAGGTACAATTGATACATCTGTTGGTAATGAAACTGGTGTTGTAGAAAATAAAACTTTTAAATATGGTATTAATTCAATGATTCAACTTGCCAATGGAACTATTTTAAGTTTTGCAGGAAGTACATATGCAGGGTCAATTTGTAAACTAACAGATGAAGGTAAAATTGACACATCTGTTGGTGGTGGAACCGGTAAACTAGAAGATAAAACTTTTGATGGAATTATTGAAAGTTTTGAGAACTTGCAAATGGAATCATTTTAGCTGGAACAGATAATGGTTCAATTTACAAATTAACAGATGAAGGTACAATTGACACATATGTTGGTAATGGAACTGGCAAAATAGAAGATAAAGCGTTAGATGATGTTTTATCAATTGCCCAGCTTTCAAACGAAACTCTTTTAGCTGGAACAATGAATAGCTCAATTTATAAATTAGTGAATTAATTTTATATAAATAAAAATTTACATTTTCCGCAAAATTTGTATTTTAATTATTATTAAATATTAATTTTAGATAATATTATTTTATTTAAATTATGATTATTTTTTAATTGAAATTTTACATACAGGATTCAAAATCTGTTTTTTTATTTAATAATGAATTTGTATTTTAAAATACAAAGGTGAAAAATTAAATAAAAAAAACTTATTTGAAATTTCATATTTGATTAAAATTATTCGAACTATGAAAAATGTACAATTTTCAGAATTATCAAAAAATTTTTATTATTTTTAAGTAAAATTTATAGTAGTATTAAAAAAATAAAAGGAGATACAAAAGTGATAAAAGTATTTAAAAATATTATTAACAACAACAAGGACTATAATTCATATTTAGTTTATAATGAAAATAATGAGGCAATTTTAATTGATGATTCAATGATTGCAGATGAAATAATAGATTGATGTACAAAAAACAATATAATAATTACTGACATTTTAATAACTCATAATCATTTTGATCATATTTATGAATTAGAAAAATTTGTCAAAAAATATAATTCAATTATTCATATTAATTTTAATGATGTAGAAGGATTGTTTGATGCAAATATAAATCTTAGTGCAATTCGAAATGAAATTAATAATTGACAATTAAATCGAGAATATATTGGTAATGTAAAATCATTTATGTTTAAAAATGAGATGAAAATTAATAATTTTGATATTGTAATTTGCCCAATGGGTGGGCATACACCAGGAACAACTTTTTATTTTTTTAAAAATGAAAAAATGATTTTTGTTGGTGATACTTTATTTAGAAATGGTTATGGCTATAGAGAAAACATTCCAAGAGTAAACACAGAATCATTTGATAAATCAATTGAATTTATTTATGCTAATTTTGATAACACTGTTAAGATATACCCCGGACATAATGAAAGTGGTTTTACATTAGAGCAAGCGCAAGATAATCTTAAAGCAAAAGCCTTATTTGAGAAATAATATTTAATATTATTTCAATTTCTTTAATATTAGCAATTTTATTGCGTGTATTTATAATTTATTTAGTATTTTTATTTTAAATTGAAATATTTATGCAAAAAAAATGCATAAATTGTTGACTTAATTAATAAAGCATGTATAATTTTTTTTGGAGGTTAATTCTTTATTACATATGGAATTAACATCAAATATATAGAGAAAGGAATTATAAAATTGTTAAAAAATAAAAGCGATTCAACTATCATCGATAATGATCAACATAAACAAAATGTTGCAACTCGACTTAGCGCTGATACGTTAATTAGATTAACAAATATTAAAAAGCAATATGGTAAAAAAGTTGTTTTACATGATATTAATCTTGAAATAAAAGAAGGCGATCGTATTGGAGTTATCGGTCCAAACGGTGGTGGTAAATCAACTGTCAGTGAAATTATTGCTGGTATTAGAAAACCAACATCAGGAACTGTAGAAAAAAGAAACGGTTTAATTTTAGGAATTCAATTTCAAGAATCAAAATATCCAATTGGTATTACAGTAATTGATATGATTAAATATTATTTAGAAACTTTTTCAATAAGAATGACAGACGAAGAATTAACTGAATTGTTGAGAATTTATCAATTACTTGGTTTTAAAAATAAATATGTTCAAAGTTTATCTGGCGGACAACAACAACGTTTAAATATATTACTTGGTTTAATTCATAACCCAGATATTGTTATTTTAGATGAGGTTTCTACAGGTTTAGATATTGAAGTTAGAAGTCAAATTTTAGATTTCATAAAAGAAAGAGTTGTCAAAACAAATAAATCTTTATTCTTAGTTACTCATATGATGAGCGAAATAGAAGAATTATGTAATAAATTTATCTATATTCATCGTGGAGAAATTCGAGAAGCAGGTAATGTAGAGGATATAGTAAAAAAATATGGTTCTGTTCATAATTATACTTGAGAAAAATTTAATGATGAAAAAAAAGCAGATTTAGAAGCAGAATATCAAGTTGAAAAAGAAAAAGCTGCATTAAAAAATGAAAAACGTTCAAAACATAAAAATAAATTTGACAGAATAATTTCATCAGGAAAAAATAAAAATAAAAATATTCCTTTAATTAGTTTGTTAATGAAATATTATATTAAAGGTGTTGCTGTGCCATTCTTTGTATTTATCTTTCCAATTTTAATGTTATTTTTAATGGGAAATATGTTTACAAGTGGTGCACTTGCAAACGATAAAGAAACAGCAATTAGAAATTTACATTCACTTGTTGGTTCTTATGGCGCAATGGCTGCATTGGGAATAGGCTTCTTTGTGATTCCGTCAACAATAATTGAATTTAAATCATCAGTTTTAATGAAGAGAATTGGTGCTACAAATATTAAACCAATATTCTTTTTATTTTCAATTCTTGCAGTTGGTTTTCTATTAATTATAGTTTCTTTGTTTTGATCATTAATGTGAGCAGGAATTATGTATGGGCAAAAATATGGTTGAGCTGAAGTTTCAGCACCTAAAGAAATTGGACAATCAATTGCGTTGTTTATTCCAATTTTAGCCTTAGCAATGGCATTTGGTTTAACATTTGCTTCAATTTTCAAATCATCAACAACTTATAACGCTGTGATTAATGTATTATATATGCCAATTACATTTTTGAGTGGAGGTTTTTCACCAAAAGAAAGTATCCAAAGTAGTACAATTTTGAATGCGCTATCATGAATAAATCCATTTAAATATTCTATTTATCCATTTGTGGATGCTTGAAATGGAAATAATGGTATGGGTATTCCGTATTCATATAATACTACAGATGTAATTTATCTTATGGTATCAATTGTATTACTTGTAGTTTTAATTATTGTTCCATCATTTAAATTAAGATGACAAGATTAATGATGAATTTTGTTTTCTATTACAGTAGAGTAAATTAAATTATAAAAATCAAAAACATATCTATTTATAGATATGTTTTTGATTTTTATTGGTAAAATTAATAAATTATAATTATTTTTTTTGTGAATTTAATTTGCAACTTCAAGTTTAAATAATTAAATCATTGACTTTTCACAAATAAGGATGTACTATCAACTCATATACTATAGTAAAATAAGAGAAGATTTTACATATGAAAAACTTATTAAGTATATTAACTATTTTTGGACTTACATTATCAAGTACAACATCAATTATTTCATGCAGTGTTATTTCTATGGATGGCAATGGTGATAATGAAAATAACAAAAATATTACAAAACAAGATGTAATTAATTTAGTTGAATATGTTCAAACGTAAATTGCAGAAATTTTACGTATAAATAATTTAACCAGTACAGTTACAAGTACATATTATACATTAGATACGTCAAAAATTAAAACAGGTGATTTATCATCTGGTGTTGTTGTTGTAATTAAAGCGACGGAAGATTCAAAACTATTAAAAGGTTTGAAAAATATTGTTGTTAATTTTTATTCTACTTCAGATTCTGGTTATGATTTGAGTACTTTAGATAATGATATTGAATATTGAACGTCAAATACTGAAATTACAGAAATAGAAGCTAAAAATAGATGATTTAATTTAAATGAAACTGAGTTGAAGATGATTAATAAAAATGTTAACATCGATTGATTTAAAACAAATGATTTTATTGCTGGAAATACTGCTCATTGAGTCAGGTCGTTTTTTATGATAAAATAAGGTTATAAGAGGTGATTCTTATTTATGACTAAAAAAAATCAACGTCTAAATTATTTAAACGAAGTCATTTTCAAAAGAGATCTTGATGGAAGAATTAATACAGATTTGTATTATGTTCATAAACGTTTACCAGAATGTAATCATTTGATCATTTATTTTGATTATTCTATTTTAAAATATCAATGTACAAACTGTGGAATGTTATTTGCAAATATGAAGAAACGTGATTTAAAAAAAATGATTTCTAGAATTGTATTTTAAATCTAAAGTAGTAAATTAATTAATTTACTACTTTAGATTTTTTAATATATAATTAAAGTGTTTAAAAAGGATTTTGAATAATGATAATAAAATATAACCCTTTATTAAAAAAGAATATACCAAATAAAAAAAGTATTTTGTTGTTGACTACAAAAGAACAATTACTAATTAATTTAGACTATTTTATAGATTTTGCACTTGCAAAAAAAGAAAAATTAAATTTGGAAACTATCTATATTTTAATAAACTTAGAAGATATGAATAATTCAAATATCATTTCTTCAGTTTTAAATAAAAAAATAGAAGATTATCCTATTGATATATTAGTAATATCTATAAATGAATCAATTTTACTAGATATTTATACCTATTTATTAAAACTTATTAATGATTTTAATATTAAAGCAATATCTATTACAGATGATTTTACGTTATTTGATAATATTTATAATAAAGATATATTTTCATACATTCAGTTAATTGCAAATGACCTTAATTTAGACAATAAGCCATTTATTTTAGAATCAAAATTGCCTGTTAAAATTAATGCAATGGTTAAAGAAAATGATTTCAAAAACATTTGAAAAAATTATCATTTTGATTATTCATTTTCTGAGATAGTAACACATGGAAAACAATTGGGAAGAAAAATAGGTTTTCCAACTGCAAATATCTATTTTAATTTGCCATTAGTTATTAATGAAGGAGTTTTTGTTTGTAAAGTTAAAGTAAATCATAGATATTATTTTGGAATGGGATGTTATATGGGCTTAAATTCAGAAATAAATAAATATGTGTATGAAGTGAATATTTTTGATTTTGATCAAGACATATATAACAATTTAATTATAGTGTACCCAATAAAATTCTTAAGAAAAAATGTAAAAATAAAGTCTATTAGCGAATTAACTAAATTATTAAAAGACGATGAAGAAAATAGCAGGATATTTATCAAAGAATATGAGAAGGGTAGTTGATAATATGAGAAGGGTAGTTGATAGTAACCTTAGTTTAGGATGTTTTCTAGAAATGAATTCACGTAATGATTATTTAAAGGGCACAATTAATAATGCAATAAATTATGATTGTGATACGTTTATGTTTTTTACAGGATCACCTACAAGATTTGCAAGAAAGAATACTAATGAAATAAATATTCCTTATTTTAGACAGATGATTAAAACTCATAATTTTGATTTAGATAAAATAGTTGTTCATGGCCCTTATATAATTAATTTGGCGAATGCTTTAAATGAACAAACAAGAATTAGTTCTTTAGAAACAGTGAGACAAGAAATTAAAAGGCTAGATGATATAGGTGTCAAATTATTAGTTTTACATCCTGGTGGTACAGGTGGCGGTAATCGACTAAATTCTTTAAATGCGCTAGTAAAATCGTTAAATGAGATTATTCTTGAAAATCAAAATGTAATAATTTGTTTAGAAACTATGTCAGGTAAAGGAAATGAAGTTTGTATCAATTTTGATGAAATTGCCTATGTTATTGATCAAATAATATTTAAAGATAAAATAGGTGTTTGTTTTGATACTTGTCATTTAAATGATGCGGGATATGACATTAAAAATGACTTTGATAGTGTTTTAACAGAATTTGATTCTAAAATTGGTTTAGATAAATTAAAATGCATCCATTTAAACGATTCAAAAAATAGCAAGGGTTCACATAAAGACAGACATCAAAATATTGGTTATGGTACAATCGGATTTGAGTCTTTGTCGAAAATAGTACATAATGAACGTTTATATGGAATTCCAAAAATTTTGGAAACCCCATATATTGATAATAAAATAATTTCAATATATAAACAGGAAATAGAAATGTTGCGAAATAAAAAATTTAATGATGAATTTGCAAATTTTATCAAAGATTAATTAGAAAGCGATCGGTTGTTTAATGGGAATATTTAGTTTTTTATCTGAAAAACCTGCAACAAGAATTATCAAAAATTTATATCTTGGTGATAAAAATAATGTTCCAGCAGATGCTGATTATATTATGGTTTGTTCAAAAGAACTTTTAAAACAATATAAAAAAAGAAACAATATGAATTTATCTACAAATGAAGAATTTATTATTGCAAAACATGGCAAAATAGCTTTTGCAAGACTTCAAGATTGACCAAAATTAAAAAATATTAATTTAGAAACGACAATTAGAATTTTAAATTGAATAGATGAAAAATTAGCTCAAAATGCAAAAGTATATGTTCATTGTATGTTGGGAGTAAATAGATCTGCCTCTCACGTTTTTATGTATTGTGTAATAAAAGGTTATATTAATCAAAAAAAATATAAACTCGCTATGAAAGAATTTAAAGAAATTTATCCAGGAATAAATCCTTTATTCGGATGATCCAAATTGCTTAAAATTTATTTTCCATATACTCAATTTTTGACAAATGAAATTAAAGCGAATAAATAAAAATAAATACAAATGTTTGTATTTATTTTTATTTATCATTAATTCTGTCTATTCTTAATCTTAAGGGTTTATTTAGACTGTTAATTATTTTATTAATATTAAAAATAAGTCCTCTTGTTTGTGGATTTACATCATTTATAATTGCATTTAATATTTGAAATAATATTTTAATAAAATCAGTTCAAATTATATCTCCGTTCTCTGTTGAAAATGATGGTAATATTGGATAATTTATATCAGATTCATTTAATAATTGTAAAAATTTAGTTCGATATTTATTAATTGAAACTCTATCTAGCAACATTTTATTATCATTATCTGCATAAATTTTTAAAAAGTAATTTAATATTTCATTGCACTTAATTTCTATTTGTTCTTTATTAACATCAATAATTTCATTATCTAACATATGAAATAATGTTTTAATATCATTATCTTTTTTCATAAAAAAATACCTCAATATTTTAATCTATATTTAAAATATACTATATAATATAATGGAAATGAGTGATTTTATGAAAAAACTATTAGCTTTTTTTGGTGCTTTAAGTATAATTGCAACTGCCAGTCCAATATATGCAGTTTCTTGTGCTAAAAATACTCAAATTTCTTTTAATAGCAGTGTAAACGATCTCAAAAATATAAGTACAAATCAAATATCTTTTGGTGTAACTACTGCTGAGAATCCAGTTGACCCAGATAATCCGATAGATTCAGTACGAAAAGAATTATCAAGATTAATGCAAATTGCAGGTGCAGTTACTTTTAAAAATTCTCATGATTATTTAACATGATACAGCAAAAATATTACAGAAGACAGAATAAAAATTTTTAAAAAACCTAATGTAAATCAAGAAATATTAGATGTAAATGAAATAGGTATAGGTGTAGATACAAGAAATAGTATATTTACGATTTCAAAAGATGAAAATACTACTGAATTTTATATAAAATTCAATTTTGCTGAATTAGAAAATACATATTATAAAATAAGTCTAACCACTAAAGCTTTAATTCAAATAGATAATGATAATTATATTTCTGGCTTGAATAATAGTTTTTTAAACCCAAGTCAAAATAAAAAAATTGATATACAGACAGCATTAGTAAAAAAATTTTATTCAACTATATTTGATGATAATGGAAGTTTAAAAGTAAAACCAAATAGTTCTAGTTGAAAAATAGTTAGATATTGATTCTTTTTACAAATACAAGATTTTATTAAAAATGACTATTTCTGAATGTCTTTTGTGAATTTTGATGATAACAGTTTAGCAAGATATACTTTAATAGATATGTTTGAAATGAATTTTGAATCATTCTTTTCTGAAGTTCAAGAAGAATACACAAATTTTTTAGCGGAAATAATTAAAGGTGCACATAACAATACCATAATTAATAATAATCATAATTTTAAATTAGCCAAAACTTCTGCAACTGATGATTTCTTTTCGGTTATATTTAATTACATCTAAGAAATTTATAATAAAATTCTTTGACAAGCAACATTAATAGAAAAGAGATTTTGAATGGATTATAAAGAAAAAATAGATAATAATGCAGAAAATAGTCCAAGATTGCATCGCTTGCAAAGAATTAAATATTTGTATAGATTCTTTTTACTTAAAATAGACAAAAACGTCGCAAAACAAGAAGTCATTGATAATTTTCAAATAATTTTTAAAAACGAAATAGAAATAAATAGTATGTTAAATTTAATAGATAATATTGATGAACTAGTTGAGAAAATTATTAAGCAATTAAAAGGCGATTGATCATGAGAAAGAATTAATCCAATAAAAAAAGCAATTTTGATTAATGGTGCGTATGAAATTTTAATGTTAGAAATTCCAAGAGCTATTACAACAAATGAAGCAATGGAAATTGCTAGAATTTATATTCCAGGAGAAGATATAAAATTTATTAATGGTTGTTTAGATAATTTATAAAAGAATAAGCGAGGTTTCTAAAGTGTTCTTTAATGATTTAATAGATTTAAAAAATCAATATCAAGAAATTATAAAAGATAGATTAAAAAAAATTTATTATTTTATATTAAACTTATTTAATGAATATAATAAAAATAATTTTAAATTTAATGAAAATATTTCTGGCGCAGAAATGAAATTATTTAAAAATATTACTTGCCTTGCATTTTTTTATAAAAATATTGTTGATATTAATGAGAAATTGTTTTTAGATATAAACAAGTTTAGAATAAATTCATTAAACAATTTTCAGCAAAATAATTATGACAAAATTGTTATTTTTGGTAATGAAGAAGAAGTTAAGAATTTAAAAAATGAATTTAATGAAATTAATAATATAAATTTTGAAGCAAACATTATAGATATCTTTAATAATTATTGATTTTTTATTCTTAAAAAAAATTCTGAAATAAAATATCTTATTGATTTTTCTACAAAGCAATTTTCTAAATTATCAATTAATTTTTTTATAGATGCAAATCATTTAAAACATTTAAATGAATCGAAACACGAAAAAATATCAACACAATATAATTATTTTTTTAATATTTTGTTTAATGAGAGAATTATAAAATGATTTGATAAAAATGATGAAAAATATTCTTCAGAATTTTTAGAGATACAAAAAAATAAAATAGATAATTTAGTAAACAAAATTAATAATAATCAACTTTTAGTTTTTTTAAATTTAAATAATAAAAGGAAATATTTTGAATTTGCATTTTTCAATTTATTAAATTTGTATTCAAAAATATTAAATACTAATAATTTATCTATCTTGATTTATGGCTATTTAGAAAAAATAGATGCAACTTTATTTTCGTTGTTAATTACAAAAAATGTAATTGATGAAAAAGAATTTAAAAATATTTTAAGTTCGAAATTAACTATTAATGAAAAAGAAAAAAAGGATTCTAATTTATTTGATTCATCTTCTTTTAATGATTTTAATATAGACATGAATAAAAATAACGATTCTATTGATAGAACTTTTGATTTAAAGAATTTAAAAAATGAAAATGATGATTTAATAGAGACGATAGATTTAGATTCATTTAATTTGGAAATATTTTCTTTAAATAAACCATCAACTTTGGAATTAGACTTAAAAAAAGATAATTTAGATAACGAATTTGAAATTATAAAAATATCAACTTACTTTGAATATTTTATGGATCAATTTATTGGACAAAAAAATAATTGAAAAATTAATAATGAAATTTTTGATGAGCAAAAATTTTCTAATTTTAAATCAGCTGTATCTCTAATGAATATAAAAGAGACTTATATATTTTTGAAAAATAATGCAAATATTATTTTTTCAAAAATATATAATTTTGAAATAGATAAATTATTTGAGCTAAGAATTAACTACTTATTTGATCATGTGAAAGAAAAATATACGATGTGTCAAAATTATTTGAACGAAAACAGAGGTGACAAATATGCAAAATAAATATGTGCTGTCTGTTAGTGAATTAAATAATAATTTAAAAAGAATAATTGAAGATAATGATAGTTTTATTAATATAACAGTTCAAGGAGAAATAGACAATTTAGTTTTTAATAGATCTGGTCATGTTTATTTTACATTGAAAGATATTAACAGTTCTATAAATTGTGCAATGTGAAAATCTAACTCTCATCAATTAATAAATATAAATGCCAAATCAGGAATGAAAATAACAGCGACAGGTAAAATTGGTTTTTATCTTCCAACAGGTAAAATTACTTTTGATGTAGCCAAAATTCAATTAGATGGAATTGGTGAACTTGAAATAATTTTCAATAAAAGAAAAGAAGAATTAATGGTAAAAGGCTGATTTGATAAATCTATAAAAAAAGAAATTCCAAAATTTCCAAATAATATTGGTATTATCACATCACAAACAGGTGCAGCGATCCATGACATTCAAACCACAATTCAAAGAAGATATCCAATAGCAAATATTTTTATTTTTCCAACAGTAGTTCAGGGAGAACAAGCGCAATTTGATATTGCAAAAAAAATTAAACAGGCAAATATGTTTCCCACAAAAATGGATATTTTAATTGTTGGAAGAGGCGGGGGAAGTTATGAAGATTTATGATCATTTAATGAGCTTATCGTTCTTGAAGCAATAAGAAATTCAAATATTCCTATTATTTCAGCAATTGGACACGAACCAGATGTAACACTTACTGATTTTGTAGCAGATAAAAGAGCTGCAACACCCACTGCAGCAGGTGAATTATCAACACCAAATATTAAAGAATTAAAAACAAATTTATTGGAATATAAAAAACAATTAATAAAAGAATTAAAAAATAAAGTAGATAATTACAAAAATAAAGTAGATACATTATCAAAGACATTAAAATTTTTGATTGATAAAAAAATACTGATTAATGAACAAAAAAATAATAAGTTAAAATCTGATTTTATAAAAATTGAATTAAAAAAAGAAAATGATATGAATTTATTTCTAGAAAAAAATAAAAATTTAATGAAAGGAATTATTTTAAATAAAATTAATGATATCGATAGGAAAATTAATAATAATGAAATTTTTATAAAAGCTAATATAAATAATAAAATTGTTTTTTTTACAAATTATTTAGAGAAATTAGAAATAAAATTATCAATGAGTGATCCTACTTTACCGTTGCAAAAAGGATATGCGTTAATAAAAAATCGGGAAGAGCATATTATTAGATCAATAAAAAATTTAAATACTAAAAATATAAAAATAAAATTTAATGATGGCGAAATAAACGCAACTATAGATAAGGAATAAATGTTATGGATAAAAAAAACTTTGACGAATTAATTAAAAATATAAATGAGGTAATTCAAAAATTAGAGTCTGATAGTACTTCACTGGAAGATTCAGTTCCGTTATTTGAATCTGGATTAAAAAATATAAAAGAAGCAAGTGAAAGATTATCTGATTTAAAACAAACAGTTAAAAAAGTTTTAGAAGATAATTCAACAGAAATTATTTTAAATGAGTAAAAATTATAATTTAAATTGAAATGATCTCTATTTAAAATCTGATGATGAACTAATTTTAATTGCAAGCGAAATTAGAAATTACCTGATAGAAAATATAACCAAAACAGGTGGGCATATTGGAAGTAGTTTAGGATTGGTAGAATTAACTTTATGTTTGATGAAAAATTTTCATCAAAATAAAACTGCTATGTTATTTGATACTGGTCATAATTCTCATGTATATAAAATATTAACATATGGATGAGATATAATTAAAAGCTTAAATACATCTACTAGCTCTTCTGTTTTTCAAGAAATGCTCGAAAACAAATTTGATTATTTTTCTTCTGGTCATTCTAGCACTGCACTATCTTTTTTAAATGGATTTCAAATAACAAAGTTTAAAGAAAACTTAATTGCGATAGTGGGAGATGCGGCTTTCGAAAACGGTATTTCATTTGAAGGCCTGTTTTCAATTTCACAAAAAGAAGATAAAGTTATAATTATTTTAAATGATAATGGTGAAGGAATAGGTAAAAATTATTTAAAATCTCCAAATTGAAAAACATTTTTTGAATCAATGAAATTTAATTATTATTTTTGTAATGAAGGAAATAATATTGTAGCTTTAAATAAAATAATTGAACAAATCAAAAATACTAATCAAAAAAGTGTTTTACATATAAAAACAATTAAGTCACTTGGTTTAATTTCAAAATATCAAAATGATAGCAATCATTTTATTTCAAATACAACATTAAATGAAAATGATTCCCAAATTATTGTTTCTAATTTACTGAAAGAAGAACTAAATGATCAAAATACATTTGTAATAAATCCAGGAATGACATATGCATCCATGCAACAAGACTTAATTTCAAATAAAAATTTTTTAGATGTCGGTATAAATGAAGAGCATGCAATTTTATTAGCCGCCTCGTTATCATCACAAAACAAAAAAGTCTATTTATCTATTTATTCGACATTTTTTCAGAGAGAATACGATTTTTTCATTCATGATGTAATTAGAAATAAACTACCCATTACATTTATTATTGATAAAGTAGGAATACAATACAATACTGGAAATAGTCATCATGGAATTTATGATTTATCTATAGTAAATTTATTTAATGAGGTTGTAATAATGCAACCAAGAAATAAATTTGAATTAGAAAAAATGTTTTATTTTGCAAAAAAAAATAATTCAATTAACGTCATCAGAAACGAAAAATTAAATTTAGATTCATTTTTGAATATTGATTTTGAATTTGGACAATGAGAAAAAGTAATTTTTGACAGCAATAATAAAATATTAATATGCTATGGTGATGCTGTTAATGAATTTGAAAAAATAATTAAAGCTAAAAATATAAAAATAGACTTAATAAATGCAAGATTTATAAATCCAATTGACATTAAATTATTAGATGAAATAAAAGATAAAGAAATAATAGTTTATGAACAAGTAATTCAAAAAAATAATTTAGCAACAAATATAGAAAAAAATATAAATAAAAAGATAAAATCAATCTGTATAGAAACATTTTTTGTAGGAAATGGTCATAAAAAAGACATTCTTAAAAAAAATAATTTATATTATGATGATGTATTAGATCAATTAACGGAGGGATAATGTGGAATTTAATGAAGATTTTTATTTAGAAAAAATTAAAGATGATTTGCGAGAATTTAAAGGCATTGATACGCAAGATCCAAACCAAGTAAAAAAAATTTTAAATGATGTTAGAAAACTTAAAAAAGCTTTGCATTTAAGAGGTAAAAGTGTCGATGATGCAAAAGATATTATAATGGATATGCTTTCCATGAATCAATTGGAAGCTAGCATGATAGACGATTCAATAGCTGTCGTTGATTCTATTGATGAGACAATCGATGAAGATAGATTAAATATTATTCATTTTTTTGACGAAAATGGAAATGAAGTAAAAACAGATATTAATAATAAACCAAAGTTGTATACTGAAAATTTTGATAAGATACAATTTGATGGATATGGAGAACCAATTATTCCAGATAATATTAATAATTATTTATATTCTAAAGATGATTTAATTGTTAAATTAGACAACAACTTAAGACCAATGTTATGGGATGAAAACAATAATCAAGTAATTTTTGATAAATATTGAAATCCAAAAAAAATAAATCCAGATACAAAAGATATTAATGCACTTTTAAATATAGATTTTACAATTGATGAAAAATATATAAATTATAAAAAAGAAAAAGAAAAAATTAATAATCAAGATTTTTATAATGCTATGAGAAAAAATTTAAAAAATTTTGAAGACAGCGAAGAAGAGAACTATGGTTTTGTATTCTTTCAAAAAATTGCCGATTGAATTCAAGAAGAACAACAACTATATTTTAAAAATAAGGATAAACTAGATGAATAACAAAAAAAGATTAGATGATATATTGGTTGAAAAAAAACTTACACCAAATAAATCAAAGGCTAGATCTTTAATTATAGATAAAAAAGTACTTGTAAATAATGAAAAAATTATTAAACCTGGAACGCTATTTAACGAAACTAAGATTACAATCAAAATTATCAATAATGAAAGAAAATTTGTCTCAAGAGCAGGGAAGAAATTATTTAAAGCCGTTAATATCTGAAATATTGATCTTAAAAACAAAGTATGTCTTGATATTGGTTCATCAACTGGAGGTTTTACACAAGTTTGCTTAGAATCTGGCGCAAAAAAAGTCTATGCACTTGATGTGGGAACAAATCAACTGGAATGATCTTTACGAACAAATCCAAAAGTAATTTCTATGGAAAATACAAATTTTAGATATACAAAAAAAGAAGATTTTAAAGATACGATAGATTTTTTTTGTTGTGATGTTAGTTTTATTTCGCTTGAGAAGATTTTTCCTTCATTAAATAATATTATTGACGATAATATTTCTGGGGTATTATTAATAAAGCCACAATTTGAATTAACTGCAGCGGATGTAATTAAAGGAAAAATTACTTCAAGTGAATTGCACATAAAAGCAATTAATCAGATTTTTAAATATGCAAATAATAATAATTTTTCTGTAATGAAATTATCATTTTCTCCAATATTAGGTAATAAAAAACAAAATATTGAATACATTATGTTGGTAACTAAAACCAAAAATAACACTAATTCGATTATGAACGATGAAATTATAGCTATTGTGAATAATGCTTGAAAATATTTTAGTGAGGATGATAGTGATGTTGAATAAAAAAAAGTAATTTTTTTATTAGATATGGATTCTTTTTTTGCATCATGCGAAATGAGTATTGACCCTAGACTAATAAATAAACCTTTTGCAGTTGCTATAGATTCAAGAAGATCAATTATTACTGCTGCAAATTATGTTGCAAGAGAATTTGGGGTTAAATCAGCTATGCCAATTTATAAAGCTAAGAAAATTTGCCCAGATATAATTTTAAAAGAACCTAATTTTAAACTCTACACTAATATGAGTGAAGCTATTTTTAATTTAATAGCAAAAGATTTTACAAATAAAATAGAAGTAGCATCAATTGATGAATGTTATATAGATGTAACAGATATTTACAAAAAATATGAATCTGTAATGGAACTTGCAAAAATTATTAAAGATAAAATATTCAAAAAATTTAATATGACATGTTCGATAGGCATATCAGATAACAAATTATTAGCTAAAATGGCAGTTTCAAAAAATAAACCTAATGGTATAACGCTTTGAAGACAAGAACATATATCTACTTTTTTCTGACCATTAAAAATCAGAGAATTATTTGGTGTAGGTATTGCAACAGAAATTGTTTTAAGAGATGAATTTAATGTAAATGTTATTGGTGATCTTGCAAAAATCGATCAAAAAGCACTCAATAATCATTTTGGTAATATCATTGGCAATAAGTTAAAAATGTCAGCACTCGGACTTGGAGAAACTGAATTAAATTTAAAACATAATGAATTAAATGGTATCAGTAATGAATTAACATTAGAACAACCAACTGATAATGAATTTGAATTAATCGATATGTTAAAAGAATTAGCATACAGAGTGCATGAAAGAGCAAGTTTGAGATTATTAGAAGGTAAAACTGTTTCATTAATACTTAGAAATTATAATAAGAATAATGGAATTTTTGATAAAAGAGAACATTTGAAACATAAATCATTTCAAATTACATTAAAGCAACCCACAAATGATTTTGAAATTATTTTTTGTGCTATACATGAGTTATTTTTATCAAATTGAAAAGGGGAGACAATATCATTAATTGGAATTAGATTAGATAATGTAAAACCAGCTTTAATTAAAAGAATTCAATTGTCTTTAAACGATATTAACTCCCCTTTTCATAATTCGGCTAATTCGGCCATTATAGATTTTTTAAATATAAATTTTGGTGCTGAAGTTATTATTTCTGGTAAAAAAATTGAACGTTATTTTGACAGAAATCCAACTCAACAAAAATATTTATTTTTGGATCGTTCTCATTTATCAAATAAAGATATAAAAAATATTTGAAAAGAAAAAACAGATAATGATAAACAATAATTAGTAAATATCAATAAAATGAATTATAATTATAGAGAAGTAATATAAATTTTATTTAGAGGAGAATTATTATGGCGTTACCATTATATCCTAGATTTTGTTCTGTGCATCAAGTTATTCATATATGTGATTTGATGGATCCTATGAAAGCATCGGAGAATGCTCAAAATGAATTAGAAGTCAAAGTTCGTAAATTACACGGAAAACAAACAGAAGAAGAAATAGCTGCAACTGAAGCTAAAAATAAACCAGAAAAAGGTTCTCTGCAAGATATTTTAGCTAACGCTAAAAAAAGAATAGGTGAAGAAAAAGCAAAAATTAAAACTTCAAATTCAAAAAATAATTCATCAAATGATGGTGAATTAACTAAAATAGATGAATCAGAATTAACAAGTAGAATGGCCGCTTTAAGAAATAGAATGCTCGGTAACTTTAACTCCCCTGCTGGATCTGAACCCCCCCTCTCTGGTGGTGGTTTAGGTTCTATAATACAAGGTGCAAAAACAGCTATGGATGAACAAGGATTTCATGATGAATACATACCGCCTTCACGATCAACACGTGGAGAAAAAATAGTGACTAATGATTCTGGTAAAAATAAAAATTTTAATAACACTGCTTCAAGAACAAAGAAAATAAATTATAAAGAAATCGATACAAAAGAATTGTTAGAAAAGGCTAAAAAACCTTCAAAATTAAGTATAAATAATCAAAAAACTGAAAAACAAAACGAAGTTGTTTTAGAACAACCTTCAAAAAAAACACCGGAAGTTAAGGAAACAATGAAAACAACTAAAAAAAATGAAGATGCTCCTCTTTTTACTGCAGAACAAACTCAGGAATTAATTCAAAAAGCTGTGGATTTCGCGTTAAAAGAAGCTGCTTCGATAAAAAAACAAAATAATAAAAAATAATTTGTAATATTTAAAAAGCCAATAAATAAATAAAATGTTGGCTTTTTAAATATTGGCAGAATTACTGTTATTTTTGTTCTTATTTTCTCTTATTTTTTTAGCATTTCTATCTATTTTAGATAATGCTTTTTCTAATTCATCTGGTTGTAATTCTTCTAGAAAATTTGGCATTTTTGTTTCTTCAAATAAAGGCATTGGTATTTCAAAGGCCTTATTTTTACTTTTTTCTGGGTGTTCTGCTAAATAATCCAAATAAATGCCATCCAATGCGTTGTCAATGTTTTTGAAGAATTCTTCTAAAGTGCTGTTGTTATCTATTAAAATACTTCTTTCTTTAAAATTATTTTCATTATTTAATATAACATCTTTTTGGAAATTCATTATTCGTTTTATTTCTAATTCATCACGAATATCGCGTCTTTTAAGGCGTTTAGTCAATATTTTTGAGTCGGAGTTAATGATATACATATAATAGTCAAATGATACCTTCAACAGTGGTAAATTAGCTGCTTCAATAACAATTTTGTCTGCATTAGAAAGTTCAATGATTTCAATAATTCTATTACGAATTAATGGTCACATGATTGCCCCTAATTTCATATTATTACGTCTTGAATTGAATATGTATTTTCTTAAACGAGTACGATCTATAGTACCATAAGCATTTATTGCATGTGGGAAATGGCGTTTTATAAAATCCTCAACTTCTGGATAATTAAGTACTTCTTTTGAAATATCATCTGCTCTAATTTTTAAAAAACCGTGATGTGTAACTAAGTAACTGACAACAGTTGTTTTACCTGTACCCATTAATCCATAAATTCCAATAGTAATCATGATACATTTACCTTTCAATTGATATTTCATTTGATAGTTTGAATTATCTTAGTCTTTTATGTATATAGTTTAAAATTGCTAACACATTATAATTCTAACATATTTATAATTTATTACATTTTTAATTACTTAAATAATGTAAATATTTTGTTTTTAAACAATATTATAAAACAATTATGAAATTCTTAAAGAAGCATTATTTTAGCTGAAATTTATTAATAAAACATAGAAAATTACAATTAAATTTACAAATAAAATAATTATAATCAAAAATATCTATTGCAAATAATTTTGCGCATAGATATTTTCTTTGTTTTCGCCATCTTATAATTTAAATTATATTTTTAAACTGTTAAATACATTTGCAATGAATTGTTTAATTTGTATTTTCATAGGAGACATCATCGAAATAACTGATGAACAAATATCTCTATATTCTTTATAATTTCTTGAATCTCTAGCAGCATTTAATCTGGTAACAACATTTAATTGATCATTAATAAATGCGTAGTCATTTGCTAATCTATATTTTAAACAGTATCCTACTTTTGCTAATAATTGGTTTTGCGTCATTGCGATTGCGTATAATTGTTCAATTGATCCTTCTGCTTCTAATAAATTTCAATCTGTCAATGCTTGTTCATACTTAGTTGCTAAATCATTTATTGCTGATAAATTGTACGAAAAAACTCCTGGTGTTGTTTGTGCGGTTTGAACAAGTAAATTTACAAATCTTCTATCAACATCGGTTGAAAATTTAATATACTCAATAATTCCTTGTTGAACATCATGTAAAGATTTATCTAATTTTCCTGTCAATAAATTATTGTACGAATTCTGCATTTTTTTATAGATAGAAGCACCAGAATTTTGAGATAATTCAAATAATCTTAAAGTGTTTGAATAAAAAAATTCAGCATGAGCTTTAGTATCTTTATTAAATTTTTGTCATTTAGATGTTGGATTTGCAATAAGTAAATCTTCAAAACCATTATTTGTATTTATTAACGGTTTTCTTTTAATTATTTCAGGTCGCTTTCCAGAAATTCGTACTGGCGAAAAACTCATATGTTGATTTTTTATGGGTTCAATACTACTCGGACTAGAAAAATTTTGACTATTAAAATAATTATTATCTCTTGGAGCATAATAATTATTTCTATCATTATCATAATCATTGTCATTATTATTGTTGTTTCTATTATTATTATTATTTCTATTGTTATTTGCATTATTTAATTGATTATTGTTTACATTTTTTGACATCAAATCAAATCCTGATGAAATTTTGGTTCAAATAAACATAGATGAGAAAAAAGCAAATAAACCAAGAACAACTACAACTGCTAAAGGAATTAAAGGAACAATATATTTAATTGTTAAATTTGTAGTATCATGTGATCCAAACAAAGATGTAGTTAATCAAAAAATATTTGCATTAACTTCTAAGACAATATTTTTAAATTCAGTAACAGATGTATAACCATATTGAACAACAATTGCTTCATATTGTGAAATAAGTGCTAGAGAACCTCAAGCAAAATAAATTAATCCTATAAAACCAAAAGTAATAGTAATTGCAATATACAAAGTTATTGAAACAAACGGTTTATGAATGTTCAATTTATCATTATTTCCTTTGATTTTATATCCAGAAGACATTTTTATCATCATAATTATTGTGTATATTAAATTAAATGATCCAATTGTCAACATTAAATAAGAAATCATTCATGCATTATCTTCTGTAACTGTTAAAATAACATTTATAGTTCCATTAATTTTAGAAAGAATAAATATGTTACTTAATTTACTAAATCCATTAGAGGTTATATCTACGCCTTCTGCAGCTCCTGAAATTCTTAGTATTTCATCAAAAAAACTTTTACCATTTGATATGATTGAGTCTAACGCTAAAAGATTAGAAATACCAAAAAAAGTAAAAATTAAACTAATAATAAAAGTTGCAGCCAAATAATATTTAGCATTTGCATTAGCTTTTAAAGGTTTAATAATCTCCACTACATTCTCCCCCATTGATAAAATTGATGAATAATAAAACTATAAATAGTTATTTATAATCTATCTCTTACATTATACATCAAGAAAATTAATTATACAATTTTCACGATTCAAAGGTCGTTATTCATGATTGTTGATTTTCATTGTTTGTTATGATGTTCAAAAATTAATATTTGTGACAATAAAAAAGTCTTGCATTTTCTTGTAAGACTTGCCTTATATAAAATTAATTTACTAATTTATAAATAGAATTACTTGAAACTCCAGCTAAGATAATTCCATTTGCAAGTTGAGCGATTGAATAAACATAACCGTCTAAAGTTTTATTTTCCAATTTACCAGTACGATAACCAACAGATGTATCAATTTTTCCTTCATCTGTTAATTTGTAAATTGAACCTACATATGTTTCAACTAAAATTGTATTGTCAAAAAATTGAAAGATTGAACAAGCAGCTCCATCTAAAGTTTTATTTTCCAATTTACCAGTTCCACTACCAACAGATGTATCTATTTTTCCTTCATCTGTTAATTTGTAGATTGAATTAGCATTAGTTACGACTAGAATAGTTCCAGTTGAAAGTTCAATGATTGATCGGATTGTGCTATCAAAAGTTTTTATCTTCTAGTTTACCAGTTCCACTACCAACAGATGTATCAATTTTGCCTTCATCTGTTAATTTGTAGATTGAATTAGCATTAGTTACGACTAGAATAGTTCCAGTTGAAAGTTGAGTGATTGCATCAATAATTCCATCAAAAGTATTATCATCCTTTATAATATCAGTTCCGCCACCAACAGATGTATCAATTGTACCTGATTGTTTTATGATTGTTTCTATTAAAGTTTTTGCAATATTTTGAAATTGCTCATTATACGTTTGTGTTGCAAAAATGTCTATATTTCCTAATATATTTTCACTACATGCATCAAAATTTGCAATTTCAAATCACGAAATGTCTATATTTGTATTTATTGCTTTCAATTCAATTTTATTTAAATCAAATCATTTTTGTTTAGCTCCAATTATTGAAATTAGATTATTTGATGTTGATGTTTGATATTCAATATTATTATTTAAAGTTGATAAATCTAAACCTAAATTAATTATTAATTGAATATTTTTTGATCCAAATAAATATTGCGAATTACTTGTAGCAGAAATTGATATTTCAACTGCATTTATTGAAGAAAAATCACCAGTTTTTATAACATCTGCTGTATTTGTTGTAAAGTCAACAGACGAAACATCTGAAGTTGCTAATTGACTTGTATTTATTACTTGTACAATTTGTGTTTGTAGATACTCAATAATGTAAGTCACATCTTGTTCTGTAACATTATGATTGTCTTTAACGTAAACATCAATAGAATCTAAATTATCTATAGAATCTAAATTTATTTTATCAGTGTTTAAAAAAATATGAACACGTGACACAACTGATGATGAACCAGTTATTGTAATTCCAATTGTTCCTAATATTTCTAATAATCTTTTCATATAAAATCAGTCTCTCAATTGATTTAAAATATCGTATATTAAACTTTACAAGAAAACAAATTTTCTTTTAGGTTTACTAAAAAATGCATAAAATTTAATTAATTACTAAAATTTATGATAATTTTTTTGCCAAGCAAAAGAATTTTATCAATAACAGCGATTTTAATACATCATTTTTGCAATGCATATTTATACTTTTTATTATTAAAGAGCCTTTATTAAATTCTTGTTCATTTAAATTTTCTTTTGCAAAAAAATAATATGCTTGACAACAAAGATCATAAATTTTTTCATCTTCTTCAAAATTTATTGAAGTTATGCTTTTAAAATATTCGAAAAATGTTTTTTGTGATTTTATTTTTAGTAAATTATTTTTTGTATTTACTCCATAATTTTTAGGATCTACAAATTGTTCACCGTTATTATTTACATTTGAAAATTCAAATGAACTCTCCAATGTGTCATATATATCTACTGCTTTAATTTGCGATTTAACACTATTTGTTATTAGTATTTTAGGTTTAAATTTAAATTTTATTTTTTCAAATCATTCATTAATAATCGCTTCATCATTTGCCTTTCCCGCAAAAACCAATGTTTTAATATTTTTTTTATTAACAATATTGATAAAATCATAAATCAATTTTCTGTATTGTTCATAAAATATTGATGCATTCATTTTCTTTTTTCTTACCATTTTAATAGATTTTATTGCTTTTTGATTATCTCTTTTTAAGATATCTTCATAATTTCTTGCAAAAGAAAAATTAATAGTTATAATAATATTTTTTAAATATGTTGCTTCTTCATCTGAATTAAGATTTACAGCACCTAACTGTTCAAATTCTTTTAAAAAATGTGATTTATTGATGAATTCTGTATCTAAAATTATGCAAGGAAATGAGATTTTTTTTAAATTTTGTTTTAAAATATCTTTGTAGACAATAAAATATTGATGTTCATTTAAAAAATATTTGCCATCTTTTTTGTAAATTGATTCTAGATTCATTATTATCAATCGTCTTTCTATTGTTATTTCACGCAATTAATATTATATTACATATATAAGAAAAGTTAAATAAAGAATTGAGGGTTATTTCCATGGTGTTAAAAACTTATGAAAATATAGTGAATAAAATTGTTACTGATTGGTTTAAAAAATCTTTAGACGATAAAGAAAGTGCATTCAATATACCTCAAAAGGAAATATTTGACAGTCAAAATAGCTCTGTAAAAAGAATTTTAAATGAAATAAATCACGCAAATACTATTGATGAAATTGAAAATATTATGCATTCTATAAGAGTGAGTTCTTCTTTTACAAATGTTTTGAATTCTAATAATAATTTTTTAAATATAGTTGAAGATATTATGAATGAATCAACAGATTTAACAGAAGATGAAAATAAACTTAATCCAAGTGTAATAATTTTATATTCTTTATTAGAAAAAAAAATGAATTCATTAACATTCACAAGTGAAACAATTAAAAAAATAGGCGCAAATGAAACCCCTTCAAGACAAATGCTTGATGATTTGAAGTGACTTTTTTATCAAAAAATATCCTCAAATCTTGATAAAGTTATTAGTTATCAAAATATTAATAAAATGTACGATAAAGATATCGAACAAATTAAATGAATAAAAAATGATTCACCCTCTTTTGATGAATCGTATGAAATGTTAAATAGAATTTATAAAAAAATAGACATTAAACTTATTAATAGTAATGATTCAGCCAATTTAATAGATATTATTTCGCAAACTGCATCACTAAGTAAAGTAAAAAATATTTTATTAAGCAAAAAAATCCAAAATACTATAATCTTTTTGAATTTAATGGAAGAATCAGTATCTTATCTTAAACTTGCTAATTTAATTTATAAAGAGATTGAAAGAAATATTTAATCTAAAAATTTGTAACTATAAAATAATTTTAAATCATCTATACTAGTTATTGAAATAATTTTATTTATTTGATCAACATTCAAGTGCAAATCATTAATTTCTAATTTTGAAAATTGTTCTTTAAGTATTAATTCAAAATCATTGATGTTTGAATTAATTACACAGTATTTATAATTTTCATCCGGATTAGTATTTTCAATTATGGTTATTTTATTATCTTGAATTTGAGAGTTTATTAATTGATCTAATTTGTTATTTTCAAAAGTATAATAATCATCTTGATTCATTGTGTAACTTAGAAGCATTTTACCAGAAACATTATAACTATTAAAAATAGTTAATGCTAATGTTGAACTAATATTTACACTTGGTTTTATATTGCCGATATCTAAATATTCTATTTTTTTTACAAAGCTATTTTCAACCCTAATACTAGAATCAATAAAATCATAAATTATGTCCCCACTTTGCTTTTCAGCTTTATAAGATATTGCAAATTTATCAAAAAAATCTTTAGATTCAAATGACAAATTATTATATTCTGAGAGAGAAATTTGTCCATCCAATATTTTGTATGTCCCTAAATCATTTTTAAAATCTGTATGAATTCATTCACCATTTATATTTTTTAAATACCAAAAATAAACTGGTTCTAATAAATATGGTGAATTTTTAAAAAGTATTTTTATGTCGTTACTTGTTGCGTTAGCCGGTAAAGATGGAATATTTCTTACAGTACATGCACTTATGAAAAGATTTTGAATACTAAAAAATATAGTTAAAAAAGAAACAATAATTTTTTTCATATTATTCACCTACTTCATTCAATTTAAAAAATTTAAAAAATTCTTTATTTTTAAATTCTAAAACTACGTTGGATACTAGTATTTTTTCGTCGTTCATTGTGAAATTTATATCATTATTTTTAACAAAATATAATTTAAATGTATTAATGATGTTTTCTAACATAGAATTTTTAATTTCCTGTAATGAATTTAATGAAAAATTTATTTCTTTATTAAATTCAATATTATTAATATTATTTTTTATGTTCAATTTAAATTGAGATATTTGATTTGGCTCAATATCATCATTTAATAAGCTTATTGACACAGTATAAATTTCTCTTGGGAAAAAATCATTTAATAATGTACTTAATTTAGTAATTAGCATATCATTATTTTTTAAGTATTCTTCATAGCTAATACCCAAATTATATGAATCTATTTTATATTTTTCGTTTAAAAGTAAAATCATTGAATTTATATTTTCTTCTTCATTCGTCTCATCAATAAATTTTGTAATTTTAATTTCCTTTTCAAAAGAAAAATTATTAGTTAAATTTTGAATAGAAATTGTAAAATTATCGCTAAGATTACTTTTTAATTTACTACTATTTATTGCTTTGACAGAAATTGATAATCCAAAATTATTTAAAATTTCATTTGAATAATTTATAAAATCATTTTGAGTGGCACTAGAATTAAATAAATAATTTTCTTGTACAAAATTAACAAATTCATTTATAATATTTTGCAAATTATAATTATACAACTTCATATTATTTTCTGTATCAAAATTATTAAATGCTAAATTATATTGCAAATTTAATGTCGCATCATTATTAGATAGGTTTTCATTAAATAAAGCAGAATAAAAGCCTAATGAAGAAAAATTCATTACATTTTTTGTTGAAAATAAATTATTTGTTGATGTTTTTGAAAGTGATTTTATAAAATCACTTACACCTAAATTTTCAAAATTATTTTCAATCATTGAATTTGTTTGCAATTCTTGTGAAATATTTTTATTATTTTTAATTTCATTTGAATGTTGACCAATTATTTTTACTTCATAAATATCATTATTACTTGGACTTTGAATTCCAAAAAGAAAATATTTTAAATTTGAATAATCTTCTGTTAATAAATAATTTGAAAAATCATATTGATAATTTGTTTCATTACTCGTTGCCAGATTTATTTTTTTTGCAATTTCATCTAGTGCAAATTGAATATTGCTAATTTGATTTGAAGTAAAATCAGTTGAACTACTGCTACCATTTCTAAATTCATCATTTGTGATTTTTTTACCAGTGTATGTACAAATATATGAGCTATTGTCATCACAAAAATTTTGAATAACTGAAAAATAACCATCATTGCTCATATCAACAGAATCAGAGGTTAAATCTATTTCTGAAGGATTATTGTCTATTAAATTAGTTTTATAATTTCCAAATGCTAATTTAAATGCATTTAAATAATCTAAATTATTATCAATTTCTAAAGTAGCATCGTTATTTTCACCACAAGATACAACATTTAATACCATTGTATTTATTGGTAGAACAAATATTAAAAAAGACAAAATTTTTCTCATAATTTTAAACTTACTCTTTAAACTTTCCATCTTCTCATGAATTTACTGCAATCATATTTTTGATCATCGAAACTGTAATTTCTATTGTTTTATTTTCAGTTATTAAAAAACCATTATTATAAAATAAAGCAATATAGGCCATTGTAAAATACAATGATTTTTCTGATCTATTAATTCATTCTTCGTTTGAAACATTATTTTTTCAACTTTCGCTATAAATACCTTCAACTTTTCTGCGTATTGAACTTATATCTGAATTACCTCATTTTTTTAATAGTCATTGGGATATATGTTTATTAAAATCATGTAATTCAGAATTATTCATCAAACTTTTTAAGGCATTCAAGATGAAGTTAGAAAATATCTCTACGCCATTAGTTAAAGAAGAGTAAATAAAATTCTTATCAATTATTTTATTATTAATAATGATTTTGACTTTTGCAAAAAAAGCATTATCTTTAAATTCTATTTTACCAAGAGTGTTTTCTTTCAAATTATAAATTTTATTTTCCATAAATATCACCTCTTCTTGAATTTATTTTATAACAAAAACTTACATTTTAATTGCAAAATAAGATAACTAACTACCCTCTTGTAAAAGTAAAGTCCCCTTCTCTGTTAAAGTTCTTCCTCTGAAACTTCTGATTATTAATCCCTCTTGAATTAGGAATGCTCAATATTATTTGAAATTGTTGCAAATGGCAAATTCATAATTTGAGATAATGTTTCTAATCCTAACGGTTGTCTTTTCATTAACAAATTTAAATAATTCATATCAATATTTGTAAGCCCAAATTTATGAATATCTAAATTATTCAATACAACGTCAATGCTATTTTTTGAAAAATCACTAATTTTTTTAACAACAAAATAATCAAAAAGGCGATTCATTAAACTAATTGCAATTCTAGGTGTTTTACGCGCATATAACGCTAAATATGAACATTCATTAGGGTTGATATTAATTTCTGTTTTATATGCTTTATTTTGAATTATACAAGTAATATTTTCAATATTATATGGTTCTAATTGAACATGAATCGGGAAACGATTTAAAAATGGTTTTGCTATCTTTGTTATTTCTGTACTGGCTGTAATCATTGTAAATGATGGCAATTTTACGTGTACAATTTTGGAATTGTACTCTTTTCCTATAATTAAGTTAATGTATCCATCTTCTAAAACTGGATATAACGTTTCAATTAATTCTTTTTCGACTGCATTAATTTCATCTATAAAAATAAATTCACCTTCCTTTATTGTTGTAAGAACAGCTATTAAATCAGAAGGTTTTTGAAGTGCAGACACATTTAAAATATGAATTTTTTTATTTGCAACTTTTGAAATTAATATGGCTAAAGATGTTTTACCCATTCCAGAACCACCATGAATCAATATGTGGTCGATTTGTTTATTTTCTTTAATTGAAGACTCTATAATCACCTTTAAATTATTTATAATCTTTGTTTGACCAAAGAAATCTTTTCAATTTTCTGGCCTATCATTATTATTGATTTTAATCTGTTTCATTATTACTTAAACCTTTCAAAGTTTGTTCAATTAAATTTTCAAATGGTAAATTAGAATCTAATTGATCTATAACACGATAAATAGAATTTTTTGAAAAACCCAATTTCTGTAAAGTTTCAATAATTTCTTCTTGTTTTTTCTTATATTTTTTGCAAAATAATTTAATATTTAGTTCTTTTATTATGACAATAACTGAAGATTTATTAATAAATTTGTATTTTAAAAGTTCATCAAAATTATGAGTCTTTATTATATTTAAAAATTTATCTATTTCTATAGAATTAATTATTGATTTAGCAGTTAAAATTCCTATTGATTTTATATTAATCAATAGTTCAAAAATATTTCTTATTACTGAACTATTAAATGTAAATGATGTTATTTCAAATTGAGATTGAAAATCATAAATATACAATGTAATTTCATCATTTATTTGATAATTCAAAGCTACATTTTTTTCTATTATCAGTTTAAATTGTTCACCAACATGTCCATTTTTTATTATTATAATTTCATCATTTATTTCTAAAATTATTCCAGTTATACAGTATCTCATCATTTCACCTCAAAAAATAATATAAATTAAATGAAAAAAATGACTTAAAAATAAAAAAAATAATTCATAAATACCTTATTAATGGGTATTTATGAATTATCAATAATATTATTTATTTTTTGTTTTTTGAAGTACTAGAGATTTTTGATCCTTTTTTTTGTTTCAATGGAGTTAAATCAATATTTCGTTGTACTTTAATTGCTTCTGGTGAATAATCAACACCATAACCAGATACTTTTTTTCTAATTTCTAAAGTCCTTTTTGAATCATCAGTGATTCTGCTGATTGCTGTATCTTTATTTTTTTTATTTAAAGAAATAATTTGAGTATATTTTCTTTCTGGATATTTAAGATCCGGTTTTTTCATGCCAGTTCCAGCATCTCGTTTTTCCATTTTATATCTATCTTTTAAGGGTACTGGTTGATTATTTTGATCATCAAATTTTGGTTTTACAACTTCTTTTAAATTATTTGATTTTTTAATTGTTGTTTTTCCTGTTGTTTTAGATTTTTCTTTAACTGCCATAGTATAATTCTCCGTTACATAATTTGATTATATCAAAAAAATAAAAAGATTTGGTATTAACCAAATCTGCGGTTTTGTTTTTGTTTATAAATGCGTTTCTCTTTTTTACTTAAGTGATATTCGCGTTTTCTAACTTCAGCTTTATTAACTGAAGCTACTTTTTGGAAACGTTTCAACGCCTTTTCAATTGGTTCTCCCTCATGCAGAGTAACACTAGCCATTTTTTCAACTCCAATTCGTAAGTAATTATATACTAGTTTATTTAGCAAAAGAATTTTTTTTTAACATTTTTTTTAATAAATTGAATAGAATTTATTAAAAAAATAACGAATAATACTTATTATTTTGATTTATTGCTAAAATCATTGTTTATCAATTTATTTTATATGTTATTTTTCGCCATCATTATCATTGTTTATTTCTAAATCTGGCATAGATTTAATATCATCATCTGAATAATTTAATGTTTCTAAATCTCGATTGTTTGATTCAATTTTTATATTTACATTCAAAATATCAATGATTTCCATTTGTCTACCATATCTAAATATTGTATTTATTAATTTTTTTTGATTTCAATCTAAATTAGACTCTTTTGCTTTTTTTAATGATTTTTCTTTTTGCACTTGACAATCAATTCCATTAGTTAAATTATTATCATTTGATAAACTATCAGCAATTTTTTTAATTATTTTTGCTTTTGTAAAACCTGATTTTGTTTTTAGCATTATTTTTTTATCTGTATTTGTATCTGATATTCTATTTGATAATTTATTTGGTTTTCTAGCTTCATTAAACAATTTAATTAAATCAACTTTAGTTTTATTATCATTATTTTTATCATTTATTAATATCTGTTCAGTTGTCTTAAGAGTTTCTTTTGTATTTAAATTGTTTGTTTTTGCTTGATGAGCTTTTCTCAGTTCTTCAAAATTTAATGTTTTACTTTCTTTTTTTTGATCATCATTTTTATTATTTGTACTTGATAGAAAGATTTTTTGTAAATTTAATAAATTATCTATTCTCTGATTTTTGTGAACATTACCAGTTATGTAATTAGATTTATTTTGTTTACTTATTTTTTGAATTTTGTTTATATTACTAAATTCTTTCTCTAATATTATATTTATATATTTTACAACATTGTGCTTAAAATCATTATTTAATAAAATATCTTTAATCATTAAATTTATAGTTGAAGGAGTTAATTTCATTTTTATTAATTCATTAATTCGATAGCGAATTAATTTAGGTAAATTAACATCTGTTGAAATTAGAGTATTTGGCATATCATCCCTCCAACATCGCAGTTATATTATATCATAAATGTTCGTCAGATAGATACAGTTCCATACCGTTATCCTCTTTTTGCCATCACTATCATTTACATAAAACTTATCTTAAAAAAATAATCAAATTAATTTGATTATTTAAATCATTCAAGATTGAAAAATGTTAATTTCAAAATAAAAAATTACAATCATATTGATTGTAATTTTAGATAATAAAACACTTCTTAATTGTCTTACTAAAAATTAGTATTTATGCAATCGCTTTTCTCGCTTGTTCCACAACATCTTTTAATACACTAGATGATTTATCAAAACCTGCTTGCTCATTTGTTGATAAATTTCATTCTAAAATGTATTCTCAACCATTTGCAGAAATTAATGCAGGTACACCTGTATAAAAGCCTTTATGATTATATTGATCGTTTAATTTAGCCCCGATCATAAAAATTTGACGCTCATTTCTAAGCACCGCACTCATTAATCTTGCCAAACAAACACCAATTCCATAAAATGTTGCGCGTTTTTTTTCTATAATAACATAGGCCATATTAACAGCATCTTTTCAAATTTTGTCTAAATCTGCTTGACTAATTTTTTCTTCATCTAAATAATCTTTAACTGCTTTTCCCATTACAGTAGTTTTCGATCAAACTGGAACTGATGAATCCCCGTGTTCACCAATTAAATAAGCATCAACATCTGTTGGTGCTACTTCCAATTTTTCTGCCAATAGTCTTCTTAGTCTTGCAGAATCTAAAGTAGTTCCCGAACCTATAACTTTATGTTCATTAAAACCTGTCACTTCTTGATAAATAGTTGTTAAAACATCAACTGGATTTGATGCGATAATTGAAATTCCATTAAAGCCTGAATCTTTAATTTGAATTGCGATTTCTTTCATAATTTTTGCGTTATCAGAAACCATTTCAATACGTGTCTCTCCTGGTTTTTGTGGTCTACCAGCTGTTACAACAACAACTTCAGCATCGGAACAATCCGCATATGTTCCTGCTTTTATAGATGTGAATGTTGTTGGTAAAACAGCCATTGTATCTGCTAAATCTATCGCATTGCCTTCTGCAGCATCTGGGAAAACGTCAATTAAAACATATTCTGATGCTAAGCCTTGATTAATTGCCGCGTATAGAAATGAAGTACCAACAGCACCACATCCAACTAAAACAACTTTATTTTTTTTCATTATTTAATTTTTCTCCTTTTCAACAAAATAATGATATCATAAAACCTAAAGTTAAAGAAAGACTTTTATTCAGCTGTTTTTTTGTATTAATTGTTTTTTAGATTATTTTTTTTAATGAAGTTTCAGTAATAATTACGATAAAATTTAGCATTTGAAATAGTCACATATAAATATTGAAAACCAAAAATAGATGCAGTCACTAAAATGCAGCCTGCCATAAATTTTAATCAATTTCCATTATGATAATCTAAAAAATTGTATGGATAATATCTAGCCCATTTTAAAGCATTTTTCACGTCATCTGATACACCATCTAAATTTAAATCATCGAATGGTAAATAATGAAGTTTTAACTCTCCTCTTAGTAAGATTAATGCTAAATAAATTGTTGGATATAAAATAAATTTTCATAATCACTTTCTAGAATAATTTTTATAAAAAATTCGATCCACACCACAATATAAAGAAAAAACAATAATGAATAAAACTGGTACACAAAGATGCAAAATTATTGTTGATAATCAATCTAAATAAGTATAATTTGAGGAATTTTCGGCTGAAATTACACCTATTCAGAAAATAAACATTGTTGTTGTAATGTATGTTGTAATTCCAATTAAAACAATGACATTTATTTCTTTTTGCAAAACATAACGTTGTATTAAAGTTCAGATAAAATATACAAGAACTATGTAATTTGTTTGGGTTGTTCAATACGAATAATATACTTCCATTCTTTCTCAATGCTCTAATGGTTTAAATCTATCTAAAGGCTCTGTGTATTGCCTATAAAAATCTCAAATTAAAAATATAGTTAAAAGTAAAATAATTATAATACGAAACAAAAAACGCAAACCCAAAGTTCTAGGTTCTCCTTTTGTGTTATTTAAAATATTTTCATAATCATTTTTTTTCGCTCGATTATTTATATTATTCTTTTTTGTCATAAATTAGTTTAATTGTCTAATATTGATTATCAGCAATTTTTTCTCCATTAATTATTGTAACTCCACCAGAAGTTCCTAAGCGATCTGCGCCTGCATCAATCATTTTTTTTGCATCATCAATATTTTTGATTCCACCCGCTGCTTTAATTTTAGCTTTATCTTTAACAACTGATTTCATTAATTTTACATTTTCAACAGTAGCACCAGCTGTTGAAAACCCAGTTGACGTTTTTACAAAATCAAGTTTAGCATCAACAGCTAATTGACATGCTTTTATTATTTCTTCATCTGTCAATAAGCAAGTTTCAATAATTACTTTAATTATTTTTTTAGTTGATGCACGTAATATAATGAACTCTTTTAATATTTCATCATATAAACCAGATTTAAAAAAACCAATATTCATGACAAAATCAAATTCAGTTGCACCATGAATTTCGGCTTGTCTAATTTCTTCAACTTTAACTTCTGTCAAATTTGCACCAAGTGGAAAACCAACAACAGTTGTAATTCCAACAGTTGAATTTTTTAATATTTCTTTTGCAAAAGAAATATTGCAAGAATTCAAACAAACAGTGGCAAAATCATATTTAATCGCCTCTTCACATAAAATTTTTATTTGTTCTCTTGTTGCATCGGCTTTTAATAATGTGTGATCAATATATTTATTTAGTTTCATTTTAGTATTCTCCTATTTTTTCTTGATTTATTTCAATTAAATTTAATACTCTAATTGTTTCTTGACTAATATCTAATAAAAAATTTTTCATTTTTGTATTTTGATTTAAGATTAAATCAATAAACATTTGCGTTTCATACGCAAAGGCATCTTGTTCATCTTTTTTACATTTAAATAAAGTTTTCACGTCATCTTTTTCTAATTCATATAATTCTATTTCGTTTAATTGTGTACAATTTTTAAATGATAAAGTTTGTTTGTCTGAATAAATTTCAGAAAAATATCGACCATAAGCAGCTTTTGAACAACTTATATTTGTTAAAATTCCATTTTCATGTTTTAATAAGACAATATTTGTTAAATCAACACCATTTGGTAATTTTTGTGCAAGAGATTTTACTTCAATAACTTTGCCAAACAATGCAATAGCCAATTCAACTGGATATACTAAAATATCATATGTTGAACCTTTACCTAAATTTGGATCAAAGACCGGTGGATAAATTCCTTGTTTAACTAGTGGCATTTTTGATGAATACTGGTTCATTTGAAAATTTGCTAAAAAAGGTAAACTATGATTAACCATATTCGATAAAAATTTATATTGTGGCAAATGGATAACTTTATAGGCTTCCATTAAAATAACATCGTTGAATTCTGCTATTTTACGAAGCTCAATTATTTCTTCTAATTTAAAAGTCATACTTTTTTCTAAAAATACATGCTTTTGTTGACTTAAAAAGAATTTTGCCTGGCTATAATGAAGACCATTAGGTGATGCTATGTATATAGCATCAATTTGAGAAAGCATTTCGGAAAAATCACTAAAACTTCTTGCACTTGATAATTCTGTTTTTTTAATTAAATCAATTGCTTTTTGTTTATCACGAGAATAAACAGCTGTAATTTTAATATCTTGATTTAATTTTGCAGATCTTATGAATTCTTCTGTAATTCAGCTTGTACCTATTGTGCCAAGTTTAATCATTATCTATTTCTTCTTTCTCTTGCAAAAAGGGATTATCATTTTTACCCTTCTCTATAATTTTAGTCGTTATTTTAGACTTATCAATATTTTTTTTTATTTGTTTTTCTGAATTTTCATTATTAACTGAATTCTTTTTGACATTTTTAATTGAATTAGTCATTTGGTTTATTGCAATCATTTCATGCACTCTAGTTAAAGATTCAAAAATAGATGAAATGACTTGTATAATAAAAATGAATGCATATATCACATAAAATAAAATATGATTTACATTTAAATGCAATAAAAGCAATGATAATATAAATGATAATATAAATGATAATCACATAAAAGAAAATGATAAAATTAAATATTTTTTTTCTTTCAAATTATATTTAAAATTAGTTTTTATATGCAAGTAAATTCTAAAAAATGTAAAAACACCAATAAAAATAATTGAAAATAATTCTAATAATAAAATTATTGCTAGAGCAGTATTTTTTGTTAAAGAAATTTTATCAATCATAAATAAAAAAGCTATTAAGGGCGCCGATAAAAAGAAAATACCCCCAACTGTCATAAGATATTTTATAAATGTAAACGTTGAAGATTTGAAAGATTTATTTAATTCCATTTTTTTACACCCCTTTATAAAATATTAAAAACAACAATTATATTTTAGCAATAAATTCTTCTAAACGATTAACTAATGTAGTATTGCGTTTAACTGTTTCTTCTGTTATTGAATTTTCAAAAACTTTCTTATCTGTAATTATTACTAATTCTTTTTTTGCTCTTGTTACTGCAGTATAAATTAATTTTTTAGTTAAAAATACTGGATAAAAATCTGGATCTAACACCAATATTACATAATCAAATTCTGATCCTTGTGTTTTGTGAACGGAACATGCATAACTTAAATCTACATCATTAAAATTTGATTGTTTTAATTCAATTTCTTTATCATTGAAAATAGTTTTTGCATTTAAAATTTTTTTGTCATTAATTATATTCATTTCTTTTATGTAACCGACATCTCCATTTGATAAACCTAAATCATATTCATTCTTTGTAAACATTATGCGATCATTTTCATAATAGTTAAATTTATTATTTGAAAAAACTTTTGGTTTATTTTTTTGTGTATTTGAATTAAAAATTTTTTGAATTAAATTATTAATAACAACTATTCCTATTTCTCCACCATACATTGGACAAATTATTTGCACGTTTGCATTTCAAATTGTTCCATTAAAAAATGATGAATATTTTTTAATTATATTTTCTTCATAGTTATTTACATTATTTTCAAAAATAAATTCAACATTTTTCATAGCAAAAACATCTGAAAAATTTGTCGCTTCTTTATTTGCTATTGATATTAAATGTGCTAAATCTGCTATACCATTACCATTTTCTTGACGAAAAACTTTTTCCAAAATTGTAGTTTCAAATCTTTTTGCCTCAATTATATTATTTAAAACATCACCATAATTAACTGATGGAAGTTGATTTACATCTCCTACCAAAACAAATTTTTTTATCTTTCCAAGTGATGAAAGCAATTGAGAGAACAAAGAATTATCAATCATACTAACTTCATCAATAATTAACAAATCACAATTCAATTTATTTTCAGAATTGTATAATGGTTCTTGATCTAAACTTTTAAAACCTAACAATTTATGTATTGTGAATGCTTCTATATTTGTTGATTCATTCATTTTGCTTTTAGCTCTACCTGTTGGCGCTGCTAATTTTATATCACTTGAATGATAATATTTTCGAAATAATTTTGTAATACCATTAATTACTGTAGTTTTACCAGTTCCAGGTCCACCAGTTACAATTGAAAAATCATTACTAATAAATTTAAACAAAACTTCTTTTTGATTTTCACTATATGCAAAATTATTAATTTTTAATTCTATGCTTATTTCATTTTCAATTTCAGTAATCAATTCATTAATTTTATTTTCATCCATACTACTTTTAGTATTTAATTCTACAAGTCTTCTTGCAATAATCAATTCATCGTTATAACTTTCGTTTGTATAAACTTTCTGATTTTTAAAAAATAAAATATTTTTTTCTTTTGCATAAATTAAATTGCCACTTAAATTTTCAATATTATTAAATTTTAAAGATAATTTTTTTATTAATGCTTCAAATTTTATATATGTGTCACCTGTTTTAATCAAATAATTATTTGTAAAATAATTTGCTCAAGCAGAAATTCTTTCTTTGCCATTTTGATCAGTACCAAATTCAATTGCTATTTTATCGATCTCTTCAAAATTTCTTAATTTATTTTTTATCGCAAATAAATAAAAATCATTTTGCAATATATCCAAAATTTTTGTATCATCATTTATAATTTTTCTAATATTTGATAATATTTGAATATTTAATTTTTGATTCATAAATTTTTCTTCAATAAAATTATTTTCATTATTTTCAGAAATAACACTAAAAATTATTTTTGCTTTTTCTTCTGATATTTGTTCAATTTCATAAATTTTTGCCGGATCTTTTTTTAAAATTTTTCTAGCATCAATACCAAAATTATTAAAAATAATTTCAGCTGTAGACTTTCCAATTGATGGAAATATTGATGAGGAAAAAAAATTGATGATATCTTGTTTTGAATTTATTTCAGCAATTTTATATTCTGTCATTTTAAAACTTCTACCATATTTTGAATCAGTTTCAAAATCACCTTCCAATTCATAAATTATTTTTGGTTTTAAATTAAGAACTATTCCAGTAACTTTATAAGTTATACTATCTGATTTGGCATCTTTAAATAACAAAACTCCTCAACCAGAATCATTTGTATATAAAAATTTTGAGATTCTTCCCTTTATTTTCATATTGCCCCCCAAAAAATATTTATTTGAAATTATTATAATATATCGTCAATATTCAATTGAAGTTCTTCTGTATCTTCGTTTTCCACTTTTTTATCAGGTGTAGTATTTTCAATATTTGTTTTAGTTATAGATTTAATTTCAGGTTTAGATATTTGTATAGAAGGAATTGCTTTTACTGGTGTATCATTATTTTGCACAATAAATTGTTTTTCTAAAGTTGCATCTGTAATTAATCCAATATCTAAATCTGAATTAGTTTCTTCAAAGGTTGCAAATCTAAATTTCGAAACTCGATATTGTAATAATTCATCTGCTTCATTTAAAACATTAATTTTATCTATTTCTCTGGCATTAAATAAATGAGTAACTAATTCATCTTTGCGTTTATTTTGTGGATATAATCTTACACCACGTTTTGGTCTTGCCATTAATGGCACTAATTCCAATTTGACTTTTTTAATGTTTCCTTTGTTTGTAATATATAAAACATTACCTGATTCAAAAGCTTTACCAGCAATAACAAAATCATCTTTTGCAGTTGTAGATTTTACTCCTTTTGCATTAACACCAATTGATGGAATTTCTGAAATATTATATCTAACAACGTAACCTTGTTGAGTTACCATAATTACAAATTTGGTTTTACTTGTAACTAATGATGCAGATACTATTTTATCATCATCTTGCAACTTCATAATTCTAAATGATTTTGAATACATTTTAGTTTCAAGTTCATAGATAGGAACTCTTTTAATCATTCCATTTTTTGTTGACAATAAAATTTCTTGTTTTGCATTTTCAAATTTTTTTACAATAATTGCAGCTAAAATTTTATCATTACCTGACATCGTAGCTATTTTATTTATATGCATTCCAATATCTTTTCATTTTGATGGCTGAATTTTATAAATTGGAATTGAATAATAAGTACCATTTGAACAAATCATTAATAAATAATCTAGTGTAGATACTTCAACAGCAGAAATTCAAATATCTCCTGGTTTACGTTTAAAATCATCAAATGAATTTTTACCAACAGTTGCTGGATCTATTGCTTTCATATAACCATCTTGTGATACATATAATAAATAATTTTTCTCAACAATTGTTTTTTCTAATTTGACATCAAGATTTTCAACAGTTGAATCAACAACAGTTTTTCTAGCTGTTGCAAATTCTCTTTTTACTTTTTCCAAATTTAAAATTATTTCATTATCCAAAATATTTTTATTTGAAATAATTTTTTGTAATTTTTCAATTAAAGTTTCTAATTCACTTTTTTCTTCTTGCAACAAAACAATGTCTGTTGATGTTAGTCTATACAATCTCAAATCAACAATTGCTTCTGCTTGAATTTGTAAAAAATCAAACTGACTAATTAAATTTTGAATTGCGTCTGTTCTATTTTTAGAATTACGAATTATCAAAATTACCTGATCTAAAATAGAAATTGCTTTAATTAAACCATCAATAATGGTTTTTCTTTTTGTTGCTTTATCAAGTTCAAATTGTGAACGATTTGTAAATACTTTTTCATAATGTTTTACATATGCTTTTAAAATTTCTTTCACGCCGATTTGTTTTGGTTGTTTATTTACAATTACAACATTATTGTAATTGTAAGAAATTTGCATTGGTGTATTTTTTAATAAGAATTTTCTCGCAATATCAATATCTGCATCATTTGCTAATTCAATCACAATTCTTAAACCGGTTCTATCTGTTTCGTCGCGAACTTCTTTAATTTTTAAATTTGGATTTGCATCAACAACATCGCCTATTTTTCTTACTAAATCTTGTTTAATAACTTCATATGGAATTTCATCAATAATGATATTATGATTTTTAATGTGTAATTTTGATTGTAAAATAATTTTGCCACGACCAGTAGCAAGCGCACTATTAATTCCTTCATTTCCACGAATGATTCCACCAGTTGGAAAATCTGGTCCTTTAATGATTTTTAGAATTTCATTAAATTTTATCTTTGGATTTTTAATAAAAGCTATTGTAGCATCAATAATTTCACCTAAATTATGTGGTGGCATATTTGTAGCATATCCTGCAGCTATACCACTTGCACCATTAACTAAAATATTTGGAAAATATGCAGGTAATACAGTTGGTTCTTTTTCAGAATCATCAAAATTGGGTGCAAATTGCACAGTATTTTTTTCTATGTCCATCAATAATAAATCAGCAATTTTTGTTAAACGAATTTCTGTATAACGCATGGCAGCTGCACCATCACCATCAATTGAACCATTATTTCCTTGCATATCAATTAATGGTTCACCTAATTTTCATCATTGTGACATACGAACAAGCGCATCATAAACAGAAGTATCACCATGTGGATGGTATTTACCAATAACTTCACCAACAATACGAGCTGATTTTTTATGAGCTTTAGTTGAAGTAATATTTAAAACATTCATAGCAAAAAGAATTCTTCTTTGAACGGGTTTCAACCCATCACGAACATCGGGTAATGCACGTTCTTGAATTATATATTTGGCATAACGACCAAAACGATTACCCATCAATTCTTCTAGTGGGTAATGAATTATTTCTTCATTAATAATTTCGTTATTTTTATCTTGATTTGACATACTATTATAATTCCTTTTTGTTCTAATATTGTTTTAAATATCCTTCAATATTAATCATTTTTAACATATCTTTGCCTATTTCTGTTAAATATCAATTATTATTTCTTGTATTTTGTATATATCATCTTGGATCTGATTGCGATAAAATGCGTCTCGCGCAAGCTACCAATATTTCATTTGTGTGATCAATAATTTTTACTAATTGGTAAACATCTTTTAACTTTTCAATGTCTTTTATATCTGCATGTAATATATCTGTTGAACTTGTAATTGATAAATCAGAACTTGAACCTTCAATATTTGATGTTAAATCTAGCATAAGCATTATTTCATCTGGTTCAATGTGTAATTCAACATGTCATTTTGGAAAACTTTCAATTTTAAATAATAGACGATAATTTTTTTTAACATTTTTAACAGCCTCTGAAATTTGATTAATAATTTTTTCACTGTTTAAACCATCTAAATCTTTTTTAAAATCAGAATAATTATATAAATTTCTTAACAATTTAAATATTTTAAATGAATTTCATTTAATAATATTAATAGATTTTGAAATTTCTTTTGATTTTAAAAGTAAAGAACCGGTTTTTTTATTAATATAGTATTTATCTGATGTTTCATCATAAATAAATAATCCTGCTTCTGGTTTAGTATATTCTTTCAAAATCTTTAATATATTCTCCTGATTTTTATTCATATTTAAGATAGTGTTGTTAAATCAATTAATATCATCTTGAGAATTTAAATTAATTGAGAGTGAATTTTGTTGATTTGAAACATTTAAAATTGCATTATGAATAAGTTCATTTGCATTTATACTATTTACATTTAAAATATGACCTTCTCTACTATAAATTATCGTTCTGGTATCAAAAATGGGAAATCGATAAATTTTTTTTGAATTTTTATTATACAAATCCATGTTTTCACTGAGAATTTTATATGCATCTTCATTTATTACATTTATCATAATAATTAATCTACGTGTCCTTCATTAAAAACTAAATTAATATCGCCATCTTCTAATGTGAATTTAACATTTTCTTCAATTCAATTTTTTCTTTGTTCTGCATTATCACCCATTAAAATACGAAAAGTTTTTTCAGCAATTAAAGCATCATCAATACTTACTTGAATCAATTTTCTTTTTGCAGGATCCATAGTTGTTTCTCATAATTGTTCTGAATTCATTTCACCCAGTCCTTTATAACGTTGAATATCATAATTTTTTGAACTTGTTTTTTTAAATATTTGTGCCAACTCATCTTCATCTCAAACATAACGCATATCGGTTTTCTTATTTTTTAAGGTTAATTTATATAAAGGAGGCATTGCAATATAGATATATTTATTAACTATCAATTCTTTCATATACCTAAAAAAGAAGGTTAAAAGCAAAGTTTGAATATGTGCACCATCAGTGTCGGCATCTGTCATAATAATTATTTTTCCATAATTTGATTCTGACAAATCAAATTCAGACCCTAATCCAGAACCGATTGCATTAATAATTGTATTAATTTCTTCATTTTTTAATAAATCAAAGATTTTGGTTTTTTCTGCGTTAATCACTTTTCCCCTTAATGGTAAAATAGCTTGAAAAGTACGATCACGCCCTGATTTTGCAGATCCACCAGCAGAATCACCTTCAACTAAAAATAGTTCGTTGTTTAATTTAGTTTTTCCTTGTGCTGGGGTAAGTTTACCTAACATATTTTTACCCTTATTTTTACCTTTTGATTCACGAATTTGCTGTCTTGCTTTTCTTGCTTCTTCTCTAGCTTTTCTAGCAAGCAAGGCTTTTTCAATAATTGAAATTGCCAATAATTTATTTTCTTGTAATCAAAAATTAAAGTTTTCATATGAAATAGCTTCAGTTACATATCTTGCCTCTGATGTACCTAATTTGCTTTTTGTTTGACCCTCATATTGTATTAAATCCTCTGGTATTTTAACTGTCACAATGGCAATTAAACCTTCTTTAATATCTGATGATTCTAATTTACGATCTTTTTCTTTAATAATATTATTTGTTTTGCCATAATCATTTAATGCTTTCAAAATTCCGGCTTTAAAACCAACAATATGTGAACCACCATCAATTGTTTTTACATTATTTGCAAAACCTAAAACTGTTTCATTAAATTCAGTTGTATATGACATTGAAATTTCAACTTCAATTCTTTCTTGAATACCTTTAAAAGTTATTGGACTTGTAATTTTTTTTTGACCTTCTGATAATTCTAAAATAAATTCTTTTAGGCCATCTTCAAATAAATATTCAACTTTTTTATCAGAGCGAGTATCTTCCAATGTTATTTTCATACCTGAATTTAATAATGCTGATTCTTTTAAACGTTCTGAAATAGTTGTAAAACTAAATTTTGTTGATGAAAATATGGATTCATCTGGTAAGAAATTAACAATTGTACCAGTTTTTTTAGATAAACCAATTTGATGAAGGGTATCTTTAATTTTTCCCCCATTGTAAAATTTAATTTCCATTAATTTACCTTCGCGAGCGATTTGAACCTTGAATTTAGATGACAAAGCATTAACAACAGAAGAACCAACACCATGTAATCCTCCAGAAGTTTTATAACCAGATCCTCCAAATTTACCTCCAGCATGTAGAATTGAAAAAATTATTTCTGGTGTTGATTTATTTGTATCTTTATACTGACCAATCGGTACACCACGACCATTATCTTTAACTGTAATTGAACCATTTTTTTCTAAAGTAACATTAACTTCAGTAGCATAACCCGCTAAAACTTCATCAATAGCATTGTCAACAATTTCTCAAACTAAATGATGTAAACCTTTAACATCTGTTGAACCAATATACATTCCAGGTCTTTTTCTAACAGCATCTAAACCTTCTAAAACTTCAATGGAGTCTTCATTATAGACTAAATCTTTATTATTTTCACTCATACTTATTCCTCATCTACTCATATGATAATATAAACAATATTAATTCATTTTGCAATGCCTTATTTTATTCAAGATTTTACTTTTGTGGCAATTAAATCTATTGCAATATCATTTCCATTTAAATATGGAATAATAATATCTGCAAAATCAATACTAGGTTCAACAAAATGAATGTGCATTGGTCTAACAGTATTTAAATATTGCTCAATTATAGAAGTTTGAGAACGGTGTCTTTCTGTAAAATCACGCTCAAATCTTCTAATAAAACGAATATCATCTGGTGTTTTAATAAATAACTTTAAATCAGCTAAATTTCTAATGGTTTCTACATGTAATGCTAAAATACCATCTAATATATATACTTCACTTTTTGCAATTTTAATAGTTTTATCTGTGCGACAATTATTTGTGTAATCATAGATTGGCATTTCAATCTCACCACCATTTTTTAAAATATTCAAATGATTTTCTAATAATGTTAAATCATATGAATTTGGATGATCATAATTTATTTTTTTTCTTTCATCATCTGATAAATTTTTAAATTCTTTGTAATAATTATCCATCGCTAAATAGCAAACTGATTTATTTTGCAATAAATCTTTGGCAATTTTTTCTGCAACTGTAGTTTTACCAGATGCTGTACCACCAGCAATTAAAATTAGATATGTTTGTTTCACTGTTAAAACTCCTTTTGTCACATATATCTAAAAACAAAATAATTATTTTTAGATAAGTTTAAATTATTATTTTGTTAATAAAGTGTTTTAAATACTTTCTTGTATGCAATTTTATTTAATTCGCCAATTACTCAAATAAATATCGTAGAACCTAACATATAAACATATCAAATTCCAGGTAATCCTTCAAAACCAAGTGTTGAATTAACATATGGTATATAAACAATGGCAAAACCAAAAGCAATAAAGACAATAATAAATAGATAAATAGACATTGGTGGATTTGATTTGAAAAATGAAATAGTTTCTGTTCGATAAATTAATGCAAAAACAAAATGCGTAATTAGACTTTCCAAAAAAAATGAAGTTCTAAATTGATCAATAAAAATACTATTTGAATTTTCATCAAGTCCAGCTAAATGGTTTTTAAAATTTAAGATAAACATTAAAAACAAAAAATTTAAAGTTGAACTTATTGTCATTAAAATACCATTTCAGGCTCCAAATGGTATAAAAGTTCTAGTTCGTCATTTTATTGGAGATGCAGTAGTTACTGGATCAACCTTATCTATTATAAAGATTAAATTTGTAAAATCATACATTAAATTTTGGATCAATAGCTGAAGTGGTGACATTGGTGAAAAATTTAATCATATTACACCAATTAAAATAGAAAGTAAAAGACCAAAATTTGAAGCAATTGCTATTTTCATATACTTCATTGCATTTGCAAAAATAATTCTGCCTCTAACAAAAGTTTTTTCAAGCACTTCTAAATCTGATTCTAATAAAATTATATCTGCATATTTTTTTGCAAGTGATGAACCGTTATTTACAGATATCCCAACAGATGAATTTGTCATTGCAATAATATCATTTGTGCCATCTCCGATAAATGCAGTTACTGAGCCATTTTTTTTGGCAGCTTCTATTATTCTGCCCTTTTCTAATGGAGTTAATTTAGCAAAAATGGTATTTTGATTTATAGAAGCTGCCAATTCTTCAATATTCATTTTTTCAATATCTTCATTATCAATACCATTAGTATTATGCAATTGTAATTGACTTGCAATTTTTTTACTGTTGTTTAATAAATCACCTGTTAAAATTTTCAAATCTATACCATAATCATAAATTAATTTAATAACATTTTTAGCTGATTGCTTTATAGTATCTGAAAAAATTAAATAACCAATTATCGTTAAATTATCTTCTAAAATTTTATCTTCAATTTCATTTTGTAAAGCCACCAAAATAATTCTTCCGCCCTCTGATGATTTTTTTTGAACAAATTGTTCTATTTCATTTACTAAATCTGAAGTTAAATCTATTGCTTTACCATTTTTAATTATAAATTTTGATCGCTTTAAAATTTCATTGTAACTTCCCTTGGTTATTTGGATATTTTTATTTGTTTCATTATTTTTAACTAATAGAGAAACCATCTTTCTTTCATAGTCAAATGTCAGTTCATCTATTTTTGTATAAGTTAATCTATTTTCTTTAATATCAATTGAATTAATAATTATTTCATCAATTTTACTTGATGAATTAATTTGATAATAAGCATTGATACTTGCATATTTTAAGATTTCATCATCTATTTTAAAGTCCGCATTTATATACGCAATTAAACTCATTTCATCTTCTGTCAAAGTTCCTGTTTTATCTGTAAATAAAATATTGACTTCTCCTAATGTTTGTATTGAAGACATATCTTTTATAACTACTTTATTTTTTGCCATATCGCTAACACCACGTTGCAAATTGGCAGCTAAAATGGTTGGCAATGATTCTGGTGTTATTGCAACTGCAACTGAAATTGCAAAAACCACTGAATTAGTTCATAAATCTATATTGCCATTTCTTAATCATTGAATTAAAAAAGAAACCAAGAAAATCATTGGTGTTCAAATCAAAATAAATCAAATAAGAATCTTTATAACTTTTTTTAAACCAATTTCATAAGATTTTTCTGGCTTAACATTTGCTGATTTGACAATTAAATTGTAATAGTTATTCTCTCCTATATTAATTACAATGCCAAGACCAAATCCTCTTGATACAGATGATTGGGCAAAACAAATATTTTGCAAATCATAAATAGATTTAAATGAATCGTTATAACTAGTATTTTTTTCAATTTCAGATGATTCACCTGTAAGTGATGATTGATTTATATATAAATTTTCAGAAAATAAAATTTTCATGTCAACAGGAATTACATCACCTGGTTTTATAAAAACTAAATCTCCTATTGTAATTTGATTTTCATCAATAATAGTTGAATTTACATCAATTAAATGTTGATTCATTGCAGAAATATTATCAATATTACCGTGTATAATTCTAATTTTATTGTTTACTTTCATTTTCAAATTATTGGAAATTTTATTTGCACGCACATCTTGAATTAAATCTGAGGTTCCAGCCAATAAAATCATAAAAATAACAAATGAAAATGAAATAATATCTATATTTTTTCTACCATTAACAAAGAAAATAATTAATTCAAAAACTGCAATTGCTCAAAGTAAAATATTAAAAGATCCAAAATATGATTCTAATATATTTTTAAATCAATTTTCTTTTTCTTCTATCATTTTGTTTACACCAAATTTTTTAATTTTAAATAAATGTTCTTGTTCATCATGACCAAATTTATCGCAATCTGTCATTTCTAGTAATTCATTATCTGTTGCTTTTGAAACTTTAAGTATGTATTCTTCTCTAAATTTCGCTTCTGCAGAATAATCTATTTTTCTTTTCATATTTTCCTCTGTTTCATCAAGACTTTATTTAAATATTTTAGCTAAATTTTATAAAATTAATTAAATTAATTTTATATGTTGAACTTTCAAAGATATTGTACGCTTTTTATAAATATCTATAAATATTTTAAATTAATAATTTAAAATATTTTCAAAATCAGTTAAAACCATTTCTATTTTTTTTGATCCTAATTCTAATATGTTTTTAAACTGACTTTCATTATCTATCTTAACTTTTAAAATATCTGATACTATTTTTAGTGATATTAATTTTTTCTTAAATTTATAACATGTAAAGGCGATTGCATTTGCTTCCATATCAAGTAGATCTATCTTTATTGGAAAGCCCAAAAAATTCTCTTTTGCTGAATTATAATCACTTATAAATATATCAGAAGATGCTAAATTACCAAATTTAATTTTGTTCATTTTCTGTTTTACAAATTCATTATTAAAATTTGCAAAAAATTTTTCTTCTTTTGGAATTTGTCCCTTTTCATATCCAAAACCCGTTGCATTCGCAAATGAAAAAGTTGAATTTTCAATCAATACTAAATCAAGAATGTCAAAATTATCTTCAATCGAACCAGCTAAACCTATATTAATTAAAATTTGATCATCGTTTAAATAATTTTCGCAAATTAAAGTAGTTGCTATTGTTGCATTGACTAGACCTATTCCAGATATTGCCACAAAATTATTTTTATGCTTAAAAATTTTAAATGGTTCATTTTGAATAAGTTCAAAATTATTATTTTCAAGATAATATTTAACCTCATCATACATAGCGACTATAATAAACATTATTTTTTTTCTCCAATTCAAAAATTGTATGATTCTTTAATTAATGCCCCAATTTTATTTTCACCATGTTTTTTTATCGCATTATCATATTGTGCTTTTAGAATCATTTTAAATGATTTTTCTAAATTTTCATTTGCAATAGTTCTTAATTCATTTACACCAGGATAATTTCTTTCATAAGATATTTTATCTGCAACAAAAACAATCATATCTAATGTTGACATTTCAGCTGCTGCAACTGTATGTTTCAATACAGCTAATAAAATTTCTTGATCATTAATAAGTCAATCTTTTTGCAAATGCAAATATCCAACATAAGAATGTCATATTTGTTCTGGTTCTTTTAAAATGACAGGTAAATATTTTTTTAAATATAATTCTGCTAAGCTTTTTTCTCATCTTTTTGCAATATCATGCAACGTTCCGGCTATAAATGCTTTATTTGGATCTACACCATTAATAATTGCTAACCTTTTTGCGTATTGTCCCACATTTAAACAATGAATAAATCTATCATTATCCATTTTCGATTTAACTCTTTCTTCAATATATAATAAATTATTATTTATATAATCATTAATTTCTGGTATTTGCAAATTTATTTTTCTTAAATTACGAATATCTGTTGAAGAAATATTATTATTGTTAAATGTAAAAACTTTTAGATTATATTTTTTTACTATTTTTTCATTATAAATCTCAGTTCTTTGGAAAACATTAAATTTAATAATTTTGATTAAGTCTTCAAAATTATTTCATAATTCAAAATTATCTAATTGATCAGAACCCATAATAAATTCAAAATCATAATTTGGAAAATTTGCAATCATGTACTTCACAGTTTCATATGTGAAACTAACATTCTGATTATGAACTTCATATTCATTTATTTTAATAAAAGAAATATTTTTAGTTGCAATTTGTAACATTGTTAATCTGTCTTTTACGGATGACGAAACATTAATTTGTTTAAATGGATTTACCCAAGATGGTGTCATTCAAACTTCATCAAAATTCAATTTGTCATGACAGGCAATGGCTATATTAATATGATCTGTATGTACTGGATCAAAAGACCCACCAAAAATAGCAATTCTTTTTTTATTTTTCATTTTTTAAAAACGCTCCTAATATTTTTATGAGTATTACATCATTAACTGTATCAAATTATTTTGACATTGTTGATTTTTTTCAATTTATAGAACTAAAAAAATATTGCAAAATTATAGCTTTTATTAAATGCTCATTATTAAGATAATACAATCATTGATGATGTTTTAAATTCATTATATCATTCAAACAACAGCGCTAATTGATCGTAATTATAATTCAAAACAATGTACACTTGCTCTGTATGTTCTATTGAAAATTTAGTAACACTATTATTCTCAAAAATCGACATTCTAAAATGTTGCGTAATCGTTCTCATTCAAATTCTCTTTTTTTACATCATTCTTCGTTTAATCAATATTAATTTTCAATGTAAAAATTTTTCCTTTTTTTGGGAATTGAATTTTCATATAATTTTTCATTAATCACATTGTCATTAATTAGACATCAATTGAGTTCCTTTATTTTTTTGATTTCTAATTTTATTTTTTTTGAAGAATAAAATTAGATAAATTCCATATCTAATAAATTCAATAATTCCGTAAGTGAAAATTAACACAAAAGTGAAAAATATCCCTGTCGCTTGTGATGCTTTATAAAATACTTGTTTAATTAATCCGCCTTCTTCTACAAAGAGGCTAATATAAATTAAAATTGATGAAACAAAAATAAATCAAATTAAAAGATACAAATAATTTATTCTTCTAATTAATTTTTTGCTGTTTGTAGAATAAGATAAATTTTCTAAAACATTACGCAAAATATTTTTAACATTTTTTTTAGAAATTAAGTAATTATAATCATAAAAATTATCATTTATTAATTTATTATATTCAATAAATAAAGTATAAAAATTATTTTCTTTGTTCATTAATTCTTCTAACTCATTTTTCAAAAAAACATCATCTGTGTAAATTTCCATTTTTGAAATAAAAATTTTCTTACGTAAAAAGCATTGAAATTTAACTTTAAAATTATTTTTGTTATTTAAAACAATATTGTTAAAAAGGTCTTTAAAATCATGCAAATCCCTAATACATTTTTCTAATCTTTTTAAATTACCATTATAATTAAAATGTTGAATTAAGTAACGAATGAAAATAGAATATAAAATTCATATACCTAAAGATATTGCAAATCATATTATAAATGGTATGAGAAAATTACTAAAAAATACACGCATTAAAAATACACTAACTAGAAGAGAAATTATCTCCATACTAATTCCAATCAATATATTATTTATAATAAGCAATCTTTCATTATCCCAAATTTTATTCTTAAACTTTTAAGTAAAATACATAGTTTATTTCATATTTTAATATTACTATCAAAATTTTCTGTTTTCACAATCATAAATTTCACCTAAGCACTAAAACTATCATCATAATTATATCATTCAAAATTTGCTTTTGTTATGAATACATTTATGTTTTCTGATTTCATATAAACACTACCTGACAATAATTTCAGAAACATTGGCTTATCAAAATTCACATAATTTTTTCTTATAGAAACTAGTTTTTTGTCAATATCACTTTTATCCTGTTTAATTTTTGCTGAATATTTATTAAATAAATTATAAAAAACATTTGTATTATCCTCTGAATATAAATATTGATATTTTTCTTTTGCGTCATTAGTAATTTTTTTTATTATAATATCATCAATAATATTTTCAAATTCCAAAAGTTTGATTTGATTATCTATTAAACTTTCTTCATTATCTACAAAATAATTTAATTTTGACAATTTTTCCTTAAAAATATTTTTTTGTTTATTGTAATCATCTATTTTATCATTTCATTCCATAATTTTTTCATTTCCTTGTGAAATTTCTTTTTCTAAATCATATTTTATATTTACAAATCCTTCATTAATTTCTGAATTTGATTTGAAAAAAATATCTTCCAATCATTCATTGCCTGTTATATAACTATTAAAATCCAATGCAAGAAATGCAGCACCCACAAGACTCATTATTCATCCTGGAAATTCTGTTGCAAAAGCGGTTTCTGCAGTATTTCAATCAATAAATTTTGTCACTGCATAGTACATAAATTGTGCTATTTTTTTATTTGTTTTATAACATACTCATTAAAAATTTCATTTGCAAATTTTTCCATAATAGTTAAAGTTCCTTTAGTATACTCTTCCATAAAATAGTCTTTTGTAATTACTAGACCCGTATATGTTCAAGAAAGAAAAATACCTACATTTGATAATATAGCTCAACCGACCCCAAAAAATGAATTAAGTGCAGTCTTATAGTTTCGTAGACTTTTTCAATTACTTGTTCATAATTCACTATCACTATACATGCAAATTGATTTTCATAATAAAGTGTGAAAATATTCTATAATTTCATTTAAGCTACTATGATTTTTATAAAAAATAATTAATTGATTATCAAATATGCTCAATTGTATATTTTTAATTTCTATTGCATCAGATAAAGAAATTCTATTTCATTTTGCAATCAAAGCATTCATTATATATTCATAATTATTATTAAAAACTTATGTCATTTTTTTAACAATAACTTCTTCATAGCCGCTATAATTTTTGTTTAATCTATATTTTCTTTTGGAATATATTTATAAAAAACTGAATTAAAATTACTTTGATATAAATTATTTTGATACGCTATTCCAAAAGTTGTTATCACTATACCTCCTATCAAACAAAAAAGGCAAAGCAAAAAAGAAACACATATATTTATGAGTTTCGATTTTTTTAATTTAATAAAAATACGTATAAATAAATTATTCATTAATGTTTAGTCTCATACAAATCTTTCCAAATTTAATAAATAGCCTTTTTAATTAATAATTGATAATTGATAATTAAACACGATATAATCTGGTCTTGTTTTTCAATTTTTGTATTGTTTTATATAAAATTATTAATAACTTTGTCTGTGAATATGAGAAACAAGAAAATACTCTTTATTTAATTTTCAAAATAATTATACATATTTTGTTTATAAATTAAATAAAAAAAATACCCCAAGAGATATTATTAAATTATTCTTTATAATTTGAAATTATTTCTAATAATTTTTTACCAACGCCATCATTATCCATACTATCTATTACTTCTGCTGCTACCATTTTTACATTTTCAACAGCATTACCAACAGCAAAACTATTTTCTTGTTCGCATAACATTTCTGTATCATTTTCATTATCACCAAACACATATATGGATTGATGATCTACTTTTCAAAAATCCGCTAAGAATTTAACTCCATGTTCTTTTGTTGGTCCTTTCATCATACAATCTACAATATCTGATGCACCTTTATTAAAAACTAATTCTTCATAAAGAGAAATCATTTCTTTGATTTTTAATTCTTGATTTTTATCAACCACATCAAAAACAATTTTAACAACTTCAAATTTTCTCGTTTTTACATCTTTAACTAAATCATTTTTGTTTTCATAATTTACAATTTTGACTTGAAATTGTTCTGTTGTGTTTTTGTTAAATTCAGTTCATTTTTTATTTCTGCCTTGATTTTTAATTCCAATAACTTCTCATATTGTGTAAAGTGAAAAATTAAAATTATTATCAATACTTTTTTTAACAATATCAAAAACTAAATTATTTAACATTAAATTCTGATATAAAATTTCTTTTGTAGTAGGATCTATTATTACCGCTGCATTGCAAATTCCAATCGGTTGTTTTACATTTAATAAATTAATTGTTTCTAAACACATAGCATATGTTCTACCTGTAATAAATGTAAACTTAAAGCCAGAATCAATTTGATATTTATTTATATTAACTATTGTATTACTATTTATTTTAAAATTATGATCTGCAATTGTTCCATCTAAATCTGAAATAACATATGGTAGATTTTGTTTCATAGATTAGTTTCTCCCCTATTTATTGTCCAAATAATCTTCACCTTTTTGAACTTCTACTTTTGATAAATCTAAATAATTTCACTGTCTTAAAATTTCATAAATTGCAATTCCAACTGTATTTGCAATATTCAAACTTCTTGCAGATGCAACCATCGGTATTCTAAAACATGTTTCAATATTTTCTTGTAAAATATTTTTTGGTATTCCAGTTGATTCTTTGCCAAACATAACAAAAACATCTTTATTTATAACTGTAAAATTAAAATCGGACAATGGTTTTTTGCCGTATCTCGTCATACAAAATAATATAATATTTGGATTTTTTAATTTAAAATCATTTCAATTATCATACATAGTATATTCGCAATTTTCTCAATTTCCAGCAGATGATCGACCAAAAGTTCTGTGATCAATAATAAACCCTGTTGGTTCAATGATATGTAATTTTGCATTTGTAGCTGCTGCTGTTCTCATAATTGCTGCAGTATTTGCAGCAATTTCAGGTTCATAAAGAACTATATTAATTTTCCTCATTTAATTTCTTCCCCTTTCAATAAAAAAATAATTGCTTTCGCAATTATTTTACACTTTACGTTTTAAATAACCAATATCATAAATTAATTCTAATATATGACTTTCCATAATATCAATACAATCTCAAGCTTGTTGACATGTTATTTTTGAACTTGGTATTAAACCTTTTTTTGTAGCTATTTTGGCATTAATTAATACTTTTTTATTAAATTTACTTTCTTGAAATTTTAATTTTAATCATATATAAATTTCTGGAAAGACTATTTTACCATGGTAGTAATGTTCACTATAGTTTTGCAACTTGTGTTCCATTCTTATCACCATCTTTCTGGAAAAAGATGTCTTTTCTACTTTTTAAATAGATCTTCTAATTTAACAGTTTCTAAGATTTCAACATCTTTAAACTGAATATACCTTTGCAAAATAGATTCTAATTTTTTTGCGGCTTTTGCTCTATGTGAAAATTGATTTTTTTCATCTAAAGTCATTTCTGCAAAAGTTCTATTTTGTTTATCAGGTATAAATATTTTATCATAATTAAAGCCCATTTTACCACTCTGTTTTAAAGCTATAATTCCATCAACTTTACCTTTTGCGTATTCTGTATAATGAAAAATTGGATCATAAAAAACAATAACAGTTTTAAAAGTAGCCTTTCTTTGTTCTGGATCAATTAAATTTTGTTCTAACATTTTATTCAATAAAAAATCATTGATTTTTATTTCATCTGTTTCTGGCAATGCTCATCTTGCAGAAAATACTCCAGGGAAATTATTCATATTTTTAATACATAATCCAGAATCATCTGCAATGACTGGTTCTAAGACAATTTTAGCTAGTACTTTTGCTTTCAGAAGTGCATTGCCTTCAAATGTTTTTTTGTCTTCAACTATATCTAAATTATAAGAAAGATCTTTTAATGATTTTATTTGTCATTCAGGTAAAAGCCTTTGTATTTCTTTGACTTTATTATCATTATTTGTTGCAAATCACAATATTTTTCTCATAATTTTATCCTCAATATACTTTTATTATAAATGTTAAAATAATTTTAGCAATTATCAATGGAGGAATTTTATGAAAATCAATTTAGCATATTTTCCTAATGCACTATCTAATTTTGTTTATACAAATAAAAAAATAGTTGTAAAAAGAAATTTCTCAAATACTGATATTTTAAATCGACAAAATCAAGAGTTAATTGAAAGTGAATTAAGAAAAATAAGTCATGAAAATATTGTTTTACCTTTTAGATCTTATTTTAAAAATAAACAATACACACAAATAACTAAATATATAAAAAATACAAAACCTATTTTAGATATAAAAATTACTGCAAAAATATTTCAAAAAATAATTGATACAATAAAAGATATTCAAAAAATTAAAACAAATGGTGATATTATTAAATTTCCATATAAAGAATTGTTAATCAAATTTACAAATAAAAAGAAATTTCCAAGTAAAATTACACAATTAATTGACAAATATTACAAAAATAACAATGAAAATGTTTTAAGCCAAAACGATTTAGTTTCAGGCAATATTTTGGTTGCAAAAAACAAATTATATATAATTGATTTTGAAATGTCTGCATTAAATCATTATTTATTTGATTTTGCATCTTTTATTTCTGAGACACTTATTTTAAAACCAAAATTGATTAATAAATTTATAAAAATTGCTAATTTTTCAAAAAATGAATTAATTGAAATAAATGAATTGATCATTTTACAAGATTACTTATGAATGAATTGAGCAAACTATTTTTATAATTTAACAAATAAAATTATTTATCAAGAAATTTACAATCATAAAAAGGAAAATTATGAAAATAACTGATTTAAAAAATATCGCTAAAATAAATTCATTTACATAAATTCTTGATTTTGTTTTTTTGCTTTTTCATTAATTTTAATTTCTTTTTTTAACATTTTTTTTCGATGTTTCATATCTTTTTTTGATAATTCATTATTAATTTTAAGATTATCATTTACAATTTCTTTATCACTATAAAGTTCAGCTTTAAAAGCTTCTAATTCATGTTTTTTTTGTAGCATTTTTTGTTTATAAACTTCATATCTTTTTACTCGGACTATTTTTCTTTCTGGAATAATTTCACCATTTCTATATGCTATAAGCATTATTTCATTTTCTTCTCTAATTTTTAACATATTATTTCTAAAAATCATTGTAAAAAACATTCCTATTATTGTGGCAATAATTAAGACTACGATAGCTAAAACGAAACGTAAAATAATCATTCACGATTTATGTCCTAATCAAAGACTATTTAAAATCACAGAAATGAAAGTCAATGTAAATGCTAATGAAAATGTAAAGTTATCTTCTCTATGCCCTTTACAATAAAAAATAACCAAAGTAGTCAAAAACGAATAAAATAAATAACCTGTACAAATTAAAGTTAAATAACCACTATTTGGTGTTGGTAAAGTTGTTAAATAAGAAATTGAAGGAAAATCATTACCAAGCAATAGAAAAATAATTAAACCCGGTATAAACGATTCAATCATTATTCATAAAACAGAAATTCAAAATGGTGTTCTCTCTGCATTGAATTCTTTAATAAAATTTATTCTATTTGTTACATCTTCAGTAGCTTTATCATATTTTATTTGGCTCATTAAAACACACCACCTAGAAAATTAATGAAAACTATGAAATTAAAACGACCGATTATGGTCGTTTTAATTTCATAATAAACATTGGAGCGGGTGAAGGGAATCGAACCCTCACAGTCAGCTTGGAAGGCTGAAGTTCTACCATTAAACTACACCCGCATGTACATATAAGATAATAGCATATAATTTGAATATGTCAATTAAAATATCTTTTTTTTAGTAATTTTGTTGTTTTTTATAAACAAAATTTTAAATTGTCATATAAAAATAATTTCAAATTTAAAATTAGTAAATGACAAAATATGTTTAAAATATTAATGGTGATAAAATGAATACTTACAAAGGCGCGTTGTTTTTAGATGTTGAAACTGCAAATAGCAAGCAAAATTCCATATGTCAATTAAGTTTTATGATCATTAATAATGATCATAAAGAAGTTTTTTCATTTAATGAATATATAAAACCATTTGAACATTATTATGAAAATGAATTTCAATTTACCGATATACATGGTATAACTTGAAATGACGTAAAACATAAAAGAAAATTTAATGCAATCTGAAATGATATTAAGTCTTTTTTTAATAGTAACTATTTAATATTTGCACATAATGCATCTTTTGATATTACCTGCATTCAAAAAACAATTGATTATTATAATATATCAAAACCTAATTTTAATTATGCATGTACTTATCTACCGTTAAAAAAGTAAGACCGGATTTAAAATATACAAATTAGATCATTTAGCAAGATTAAATAATATAGAATTTAATCAGCACGATTCGTTTGAAGATGTGAAAACAACAATAAAAATATTCAAACGTTATTTTAATGATTTAAATTCTTTTTTAAAAATTACTGATGTTTTTAACTACGAAATAAAATATTTCTAATTTAATTTATCACGTAATTGTTTTAATTTTAAATAAATAATTTCCACTTGTTTTTCTAATAATTCTAATTCTTCTGCAATTTGTTTGTGGTTATTGTTTAAATTATTATTAGTTTTATTTTTAATTGAATTTTTTGAAATATCATTATTAAATAATTCATTAATAACTTCAGCATTATTATATTCTTCAAATTCACCAAAAATATTCATATCAGATGTCACACCTACTTCTTCATCTGAATTTACATCAAAATCTTGTGATTGTCTATTTTATTTAAATTTAATTCTGCGATATAAAAATTACCATTATTTGGGTTTTTTTTACAATGCTGACGTGTTAACACAATTAAATGTCCTGGTTCTGGTGGAAAAGCAACTTTAATATAAAATCTTGTTTCTTCTAGTACATAATTTTCATGAATCGATATGTATTTCAATTTTTCCATTCGATTTACCTCTTTTTATCTATATTTTTAATATAAATGTTTTTATAAAAACAAAAATTATTTTGCAAGAAGAATATTTATATCTTGAATAATTTTTTCTTTTATTTTATTGTAATCTTCAAATTTAAAATCGTATCAATTAATTTCTGAAAGTTGATTCCTAAACCATGTCATTTGTCTTCTTGCATATTTTCTATTTGAAGCTTGCATATTTTCTATTGCCTGTTCATATGAAATTTCATTATTTAAGTAACTAATAATCTCAGGTGCACCAATAGCTTTTAAGGCTTGAGCTTGCCTATTTTTATTATTTTTTATGTATGCCAATTCAATTTCATTAAATAAATTTTTATCAACCAACTCTAAAACACGATTATTAATTTTTGCATACAATTCTTCTCTCATGGGGTTTAATCCCACAATAAAAAAATTGTCATAAAAAAAAGTGTCATTACCTGCATTTCTTTCTTTTTTGGTTTGTTTTGTTATGTTATAAAGTTCTAATGAACGAATTATTCTTTTTTTATTACTTAATGGAATTAAACTTGCATCATCTGGATCTACTTCTTTTAATCAATTTCACAATTCTTCATTAGTTTTTGCATCACACATTTCCAAAAAACCATCTATATGGTAATCTTTTGAAAAATTATAATTTTTCAAAAGCGCATTTATATACAATCCTGTGCCACCAACTATAATAGGCAATTTATTATTTGATCAAATTAAGTGCATATACTCTCTAGCTGCTTGTTGAAATTGAGCAACAGAATATGAATCTGTAACATCAATAGTTGATAATAAATAATGCGGTATTTCTTGCATATCTTTTTTTGTTATTTTATTTGTTGCAATATCTAAATCCTTAAATATTTGTGTTGAATCTGCATTAATAATTTCGCCATTAAATTTTTTGGCCAATTCAATTGATAAATCTGTTTTCCCTGATGCTGTCGGTCCAACAATAACTACAAATGGTTTATTATTCATCTTTTTCTCCAAAACTATACAACATTATAAAATCTAACCACAAAAAAAACGCCCCCACCCGCTATTGCAATGTATGAATTAGGAAGCGCTAATTTGTATAGCGGTTTTTATAACATCCACACACATTTAAGAATAAAAACAAATATTCTTGGTGCCTCTCGGCATATAAATATTATCATTTTTTGAATTAAATAACCACATTTATTATCATCATTAATTGAAAAAACATTAATAGCATTTTTTATGTAAAATTATATTCTCGTTATGCTATATTTTACTTATACACAAAAAAATAATGAAAGGAAATAAAAATTCATGAAAAAATTAATTAAATTTTATTCTTTATTAAATGATTTCATAGCATTTTTTATACCCTTTTTATTTTTCTTTTCAAATTATGAAAGTGCAATCTGAATTTATTCTGTTTATTCAATTAATGTGATTTTCTTTTTTATTAAAATATCTTACAAATTTGATAAATTAAGAAAAAACAAATTACAAAATAATGATTATTTAGACAATGTTATGATAATCTGAATAAAAATAATTATTATCATCTTACAATCACAAAACATTATTATGCCTTTGGTTGTCAATGCTATTTTTACACAACTTTCTGGAATAATTGATCCGTTACATAATTTACATGTGGGTTGAATGACAGAAATTGTTTTTTACTATTCATTTTTCTATTCAACACTTTTTTTAAGCGTACTAGTATTTTTTACAATAATGATAACTATCTTCAAATTAGTTCTGTTTATTATGTTAATTTTAATAGTTATCATATCGTTGATTAAATACATAATTTCATTAAATAATTTTGGCAAAAACAAATTAGACAAAATTGAACAAATTATTATTGATCAAGAAAATACAGTATATGAATATAACTATACAAATAATTTAAAAATTACTTCAATATTTTTAGATGCAAAAACACAACAGTTAATTTTAATGCATAAGGTACAAAATCCAGCTGCTTAATTTTTTAATTAAATATATGTGAATAAAAATCACTATAATTTTTGTTTTATTCAAATTGATAATTTAAAACAAATAGAAATTAATAAATTAGGGAGCTTTTTTAATTATGCAAAAAATTGAAAATCAAGATTTGAATCTTGAAAAAATAAAAGATGATTTAATTATCGAACTTATTAACGTAAAGAAAAATTACGGTAGCAATAAAATACTAAAAGGTATAAATTTAGAAATAAAATCTGGAGATCGCATTGGAGTTATTGGACCAAATGGTGCTGGTAAATCAACATTGAGTGAAATTATTACAGGCATTAGAAAACCATCAAGTGGTAACATTGTAAAAAAAGAAAATCTTAAAATTGGAATTCAATTTCAAGAATCTAAATACCCTGTTGGTATAACTGTTTATGATTTAATTCTTTATTATTTAGAAATTTATTCAATAAAAATGACAAAAAATGAATTAGAAGCATTAATGCAAACTTATCAGATACTTGATTTAAAAAATAAATCACTTGAAAAATTAAGTGGCGGACAACAACAACGTGTAAATATTATGCTTGGATTAATACATAATCCTGATTTTGTTATTTTTGATGAAATTTCAACAGGACTAGACATTGAAGTTAGGCAAAGCATATTTGATTTTATAAAAGAAATGGTTATTGATAAAGGAAAATCAATGATATTAGTTACTCATATGATGCAAGAAATTGAAGATATGTGTAATAAATTTGTCTACATATATGATGGAAAAATATTAGAATGTGGTGAAATCAATGATCTAATTGAAAAATACGGTTCTGTTCATAACTATACTTGAGAGATGTTTAAAAAATATAAACATAAAAAACGAAGAAACCTAACAAAGAAAAAAATAAATTTGACAAAATTTTAACAACAAGTAAAAATAAAAGCAAAAATATTTCATTACTAAAATTAATTATCAAATATTATCTAAAAGGAATAGCAGTTCCGTTCTTCTTAATTGCCTTTCCGTTATGTTTATTGTTCTTAGAAGGTTTAGCATTTATGCATATTCCGGGTAGTGAACAAAGTTCATTATTAAGTAAACTAACTATTTCAATTGCAGAAGTTGCTGTATCTATTGTGGGAATATCTGTTATTCCTCAAACTATCTTAGAATTTAAAAATAGTGTGATGTTAAAAAGAATTGGCGCAAGTCAGATAAAAATAAGATCATTTATTTTGACAATAATTTTACTAAATATTGGATTTATGTTATTCACATTTTTATGAACAATTCTTTGAGGTGGAGCAATTTTTGGTTCAAAATACGGTTGAGAAAATATTATTCACTGAAATAATATTGCAATATTAATTCCAAATTTAATTTTATTAATAATTACAAGTATATTATTTGGTTTAACATTATCGACAATTTTAAAAAATGTTTCACCATCTGCATTTATAACAATATCTATGATGATTTTTATTCCGGTAGCTTTTTTATCTGGATCATTTATGCCTGCAGATTTTATTTCAGAAAGTAAAATATTATCTATTTTTTCATATATTAATCCATTTAAATACACATTTGATCCTTTAACCCAAGCGTGAATGGATGATTTAAATTTCAATTGAGTATTTTTTTGTAAATATGGAATTCAAATATTATTAATTATTTCATATATACTAATCATCTGAAAATTATTTAAATGAGAAAAATAATCTCATTCTTTAAAAAAGAAAAATAGTATGTCAAATTTTGACATACTATTTTTTATAAATTACATTACATTGTTTTAATAAAATAATTAAAACAAGAATGATATGCATTTTTCTTTACTAATTAAAATTTTGGTACGAGTTCTTTTATCATTTAATTTAATTAGAAACAAGACAACAAAGATATACATATATTATTAGAGTTAAGATGATAAATCTTATAATTTATTTGAGTAAAATAATCATGAGGATGTGATTATTATATTTATGGAAAGTGTTGTCTCAAAAAAGTTTGCAAAAAACAAATGCGTGTCAAACCTCGCCAGGTTTATTGTGATAATCATCAGTGATGATTATCGTAAATTATTTTACAAATAATATAAACATATAAATGATAATTAATATCAATTAATTAATTTTGGTAAAAGTCAAATTTTTCAATAAAGACAACTTTACAAATGGTATAATAATTGTTTATAGAAATTAAAATAAATCGTTGCCGCTATCAAAACCTGCAAAAAATTTCATCTTAATATATTCTTGACCCATTTTTGGAGTTTCAAATCTAAATTTTGATAAAGCAGAATTTAAAATTTGTTCATCTTTAGTTAATTTTGAATAATAATTTTCATCGAATAAAATTACATTTGATAATATCAAACAAACATTTGAAATAAAATGACGAACTTCATTATCTGTTTTAATCTTTTGAATTCATTGATTCATAAATTTTGTTATTTTATCATCATCTTTATGTCAAACAAATGTTGACATAATTTCATGATCAATAAATTCATTAAAAACGAAACCATTATAAATATTTGTTAATGGATTATTGACAGAATTAACAGTTTCAAAATTTTCAGGCATTATTTGAGGATAAAAAAAATCTGAACATTGAAAATTTTGATTTTTAACTTTATCTATTTTTCAATTATGCAATTTAAAATCAGAAAAATCATTCGTTTTTCAAGCGTTTCTTATTCTTTCGATTTGTAAAAGTGATGATTTAAATTCCTGTTTTAATTTTCTTAAATGATAAATCATTAATGCTTTGTAACCATCACTTTTTATTGAATTAAATTTATTCTCAAATTCACTTAATGCAAAATTAAAAATAATTGTATTTCGTTGTAAAGTAAAAGCGCTTGAAAGAAAAAAACTTGATTTTCAATTATTCATTTTTTTTAATACATCATTATGCTCCAAACAAAATGAATTGCATTCTAAAATTTTATCTACTTTATTTATAAAAAAATCATTGCCAATTGTTAATTTTGTATCTATATAATTGACTTTAATTGATGTTAATCATTTTTTGTCATCAACCAAACTAGTTTTTATAACCATTCTATCACAATCTAGAAAATTACATTTTGCAGTATTTATGTAGGCTTGTGAAATATTATCAATAAGAATTTTATTTATATTTAAATATTCATTGTAATCTTGATCATTATTTAAAGCTTCTGCATATGTTATATAATTTTCACCTTGACTTTTTAAAAGTTTTTTATGACAATCTTGATATTTTTTATTTGACCCACAAATACAACTTTCATTATCATCAAAATAAAAAATAGCATAGCCGTGTTCTTGTAAAAAAATGATATTATCATTATCTAAAAAATAATTATCCATTATTGAATTTAAAAATCTTTCATTTGATTCTTGTGAAATTATTTTATCTTTATTTATTGCTATACGATCTTTTATATCAAATACTTCTAATAAATCATCATCTTGATATTTTTCTTTATCCATTTGAATCACCCTTTTTTTAATTATATCTTAGCAAAATAAAAAGTGATTAGAAATAATCACTAGTATTTTCTGTTTTATCTTCAAGTAAACGATTTTGAGAAATTTTGAAGTTTTTATCTGCTTCTTTGTTTCTTCTAATGGTTTCTTTTTTGGATTTTTTTTGATTTTCTTTTTCAAGTTTTAGTGTTCTTTTACGTTGTTTAATTGGAATAACAGAAACAGGTTTAATTTTTTTAATTGCTGCTTCTTGTTTATCAATTAAATCTGCTTGTTTTTGTAGCATTTCTTCATATTTACTATAAATTTTATCTACACTTGGATCATGTAATAATCTATTCATTCTTTTTGTTTTTTCACGTAAGTCATCTTCAGAACGTTTAATTGTTGTATGTAGTATTTTTTGAAATGATCGATAATCAACAGCATTTGCACAACCATATTTTGCTAAATGTTGCAAAATATCTACGGCTTCCGTTGAAGTTCTGATTTTATAAATATATTGCAAATCTCTAAAATAGTAATCTCATAATAATTCTAAAAAATCTAATTTGATATCATAATTTGATGAAAATAATTCAAATGAATTAACTCATTTTTCAATACTATCATTTCTAAAGAAAAAATCTTTTTGATCACCATAATTTAAAATATCATCATCTGGAATTTTATCTATGACATTAGCAATTTTTTGCATAAATGCTTCACTATTTCTAAAAATTGATTTTATTATTTTTAAATATTCAACATGTAAAATTCTTGCATTTCTATCAATTTTTAGTTTTTTATAATTATAGTATGTTTCTCTAAACTTACCGACAGCCGAAATACCTGTAACTGTTAATAATTCTGCTTTAGTTGCATTTGGTTTATAAAACATGTCATAATGTGTGCCTAAAGCTATTGGTTTATCTTTATAATCTTTAATTGCCGGTTTTAATCTAACAACAGGAAATATGTATGGTCAAAAACATTTAATTTGATAATATCAAACGTTTGCTTTAATTAATGGTTTTTCTATTTTTTCTAAATGCCTGTTAATTAAGATAATTTCTTCATCTGTTAATTTTACTAAAGCATCAATTTCTAAATTCATATCACTAATTCTTTTTTCAAATTTAGGATAATATTTTTCAAAAGACATAGTGTGTGCTTGTCAAGAACCATTTAATAAATTCTCTAAAATTTTTATTTCATCTTGACTATAAAAAGATCCCTTTTTTAATATACCTTTATTTGTAAATTCAAATCTTTGTACATCAGGATCTAGAAAATTTTTGACAATTATTTTTTTGACATGCATATATAGACACCTCTCATATACTTACCATTAATTATACCAAAAAAATGTAATAAATAATAGACTGGAGGAGTTGCGGGGTGCATAACTTAAAGGTAGAATAAATAAAAACGATTTCTTATTTAATTGTTACACTTATTATTACATATTTTTTTGAAATACAAGCTAAAAATTACAAATTATTAAAATTTGTTTTTTAAAAAATAAGAAAATTTTATAATTATTAAACTAAGAAGTTATTATTTATTCTAAAGGCTCTTTCATTTAAAGAATTTTTTAACACTTCAAATGAGTATACTTTACTTCCATATCCCAATGCAGATTTTACAAGTCTTGAAACATCTGATTCAGCTGATACTCCTATATTTCAAAATTCACCTTGATTTATAATTCCAAATTTATTGTTTTTGAAATAATTTATAAATTGTTTATTTTTAGAGAATTCCTTCAATAAAATCATTAACTCCTCATACATTCCAGCGTAAAAATAATTAACAGTTATTTTAAATACATGCTTACCATTTTTTATATTACTATAATAAAATACACGTTTTAATTCTCTTACTGCATGAAATCTATCTAAAATATATTTACCACCTAATTCATATGCTAAATTCTTAATTCATTGCGCTCCATCTCCACCAATAATTAATTGAGCATTATCAAAATTTTCATAAAAAATATTGCCTTGTTCTCTGACTCATAATGCCAATTCTTCTCTATTTAATTTCTCATCTTTACCAATTAAGAAAGAGACTCTTTTGTTTTGTAATTTTCTTCTCTTTTTATTAATAGTTTTTGGTTCAAAACCAGTAGAAAATGATATAGATCTAATTTGAGTATCCTTTTTAGATTTATACAATCTTCTCTTTTCTCTATTAAATTTAACAACATTAACAAATGAATCATCCGTAAAAATATAGACTATTTGCTTATCTTTTAATATAATTTTTTTAGTTACAGAATTTCTTTTATAATCATTTTTAATTGATTTAAAAATACGCGAAATTGTCATTGGTGATAATTTCGCTTCTGGGTACATATCAATAATGTCTCGATATCGCTTTCCAGTTCCTAATTGCTCTTTTATTAATTCAATTAAAGATAAATCTAATTTTGAATATTTTTTTAAATTCAATTCTTTATCAAGTAAAGCAATATATTTTCATTTTTTATTGCTATAATACTTATAGATATGTCTTTCGAAAGCTAAATTTCCAAACTCTGTTGTTATTGTTCTGGGTTTTATCTTAACGGGGATATATCTTTTTTTATCTCTATTTTTAAATAATTGATAATCTCTTAATTCTAACTTTAATTTTTTTTCTTTTAAAATTTGTATGTATTCATATCTTCTATCAAATAACATATAGTATTTTCTCCATATATATTGATTATAAAATAAAAAATAGAGCAAATGCTCTATTTATTCAAATGATGTTTTTAATAATATTCCTGAAAAGTATGGTTTTTCATCTTCCGTTGGAAATTCTAAGTGTTGCCTAACATCACCTATGCTTATGAAAATATGCGATTTAACATAATCTCAATTTTCACCATCTGTTTTTCATTCAAATGTATCGGAAATTAACATACTATAATCTTTAATATTTACAGATATACTTTCAGAATTATCAAAACCACGTAATTCCATATTATACAAATAACCATATTCGTCATGAAGTACTAATTTAGTGTCGTAATCATATGAAAAAAATAATATTCATAATTTATAATTATTAAATTCAGCATGTTTATGCAATAATTCATTTTCAGTATATTTTGTTTCAAGTTTAAATTCCTCAAAAATATCTTGCCTTTTACTTTCAATAGATTTTTGAAAAATAGAATTTATATTATCATTATCATTCAATTTTAATGAATTTGTTTTTTGTGAAATATTTTCAATTAATTGAATATCATTATCTGTTAAATTAAGGCTTTCCTCATTTGAACATGAAACAATCGAAGACAAAGAAACTGTTGAAATAGAAACTAAAGATAACATACTTAATACTTTTTTAATCACAATAAAGAACACCTCTTAATTATTATAATAACACTTTTACTCTTGCAATATCTTGTTTATTTAGGTCGTTATTCATGGTTGTTGGTTTTCTCTATTTTTTAAGAGAATTAAAAGAAATTTATAAAATCAAAACTAATTTTATATTCATTTTTAGTATAAACCCTTTTTAGTAAATGTAAATACCTTTAATAAAATATTTTTTTCCTACGGTAAAATTTGCAAAATTTGACCTAGCAGGATAAGGGGGCGTATACATAAAACACTAAAAGACCGACTTCATCGGCTTTCTTAACGTGTTTTTGTGTATACAACCAGTATTTTTTGTAGTAAAAATTGTATACAATTTTTACTTTTCAAAAAAACGTCGGACACCGACTTACTGAAACCCTTTATTCAAAGGGTTAAAATTTAATATTTATAAATTATTGTTTTAAGTTTAATTTTCAAACCTGTATCTTTATGATTTAAAATTGGGATGGAAATATTTTTGAGTTTATATTTTTTATCATCTAAAAACTCAAAATCTCTATTTTTTGATATTAAAATATTAAACTCTTCTTCAGTTTCTGATCTTATAAATTCAATTAATCTAACTTTATTTACAATAGCTAGTTTTAAATATAACAAATTAGTAAATGTTTTAACATTATAAATTTTAGCTCCATATCCTTTAACAGATTTGATTAAATGACTAATATTTGATTCTGCATAACATCCAGTACAAATGTCTTTTCTCTTTCAAATATCAATACCACTATAATTATTTTTAATATAATTTAATGCTTCTCTAACATTTTCTTTATCATATTCATTTTGCCAATATGTTGTATTTTTTAATAAATCTTGCAACACAATAATTGCAGAATTTATATCATGATCATTTTTTATAACTTGTGTTAAAAAATTATATATGTGATAGTTTGCAGTGCCCTTTTTTCTATATGAAAAACACTTTCTAAGTACTTGAAATAAATGAAATTTATCTAAAATAAATAAAGCATTTAAATCCTTTGCAATATTTTTTATCCAACCTGCTCCATCACCACATACAAATAATTGCTTATATTTAATATCACCATATGTCATTGAAATTTGTGACATTAATCAGTTTAAATATTTTTCAGTATTAATAATAGTTCCAATTTTATACATCTTAATGAAAACTCTCTTATTCATTAAAACACCATAATCATTGCCAGTTCTAGCTATCGCTATTCTAATTCGATATTTAGTTTTTTATTATTACATTTTAAAGTAGTAAAAGTATCATCTATATCAATATAAATATTATTTTGATTTGTAACATCACATATGTATTTAAAATTCTGATTATCATTAGAAAAATTATTTATTGAAAGATTTATACAATTTTCATATTCTTTTTTTAAATCATAATAATTTATAATTCTTGATACCGAAGATTGACTAATAAAATTATTTGTCATTTTAATAATATCTTTTTGTCTTTCGCCACCTTCAATAACAGATAACACTTTAAATTTGAAATCTTTACTGATCTTTTCATATTTTTCAATTTTTAAATATGGATCAGCTAAAATTGCATATTTTTTTGTAAATTTATTTTTGTACACTGTTCTCATAAAAATAATAAGACCATGTGTTGTTAAAATTTGTCGTTGTCTAGTTCCGTGAATTATTCATCCATTTGCTTTTCTTCACTTTGAATTTCTAATTTCTAAATCGATACTTTCAAAGTATTCTTTAATATCATAGATAATAGATTTATCGTTTTTAATTTTAATTTCATTTATAGTTTGTTCATAATTTAATTTTAAAAAACTGTGTTCATTTAGAGTATTTAATATCATAACAATATCCTCATAAAAATTATAAAGTTAAAATAAAAAAATGACCAACAAAATTGGTCATTTATACTAAATAATTCTAATCAAAATCCATTTCTTGATCATCATCAAGTGATTGAACAACAGTACCAAGTTCGTTGCTATTTGTATTTTTAACAAAATCAACAGTTTTTTGTGTGGTTTCATAAAGAATATTTTCTAACTGCTGCGCTGTAACTTCAATTACTTCTTTTTTATTTGTAAAAGAACCATCATCATTTTTGATTGAAGTTGTTCTTAACAATTTAATTGTCTCGGCATCATTTACTGGTGGCATTGATATTTTTATAAAGCCACCTTTACCTTCTGCTATTTGCTCTTCTGTAGCTTTTACAAAAGTTTTACCTTCAACTGGTGTTTTAGCATATACTGAAATCAATTTAGGCGATATGATTAACGTCAATTTTTGATTTTGTTCAAGTTTAGACGAGTTCAAAGTCACATAAACAATATCTTTTCCGTTTTTATTTTGTTTAACTTCGGACATATTGTTTTTAAAAGTAAAGCCAGTTATAAAATTAGTATTCATATTTCCAGACATATATTTCTCCTTAAATTATAAAATTTAATGTTGATAAACAAGGTTTTATTATGAATTAATATACATCATATGTTTTGTTAATTATTTAATAGAAAGAATGGGGAATGAGGGTTAAAAATTATATAATTCAATGATAGGATTTAAACAATTATATATTTAAATTAAAAATAAAAAACAAGACAAAATATGAATTAATCCATAAAAATGCCTTGCTTATCTAATAAGATTATATCATTAATTATTTTAGATTATCTAATTTTTTTTCTTTTTCTTCTAATTATTAATATTACTATTAACGTTATTAAACTAACTCCAATTATAACTAATGGAATTATTCAATATAGATGTTTTTTATTAAAATGATTATTTTTATCATTTTGTCCTGGTGTATCAGGATCTGGTGGGATTGGCGGTGCAATATCATCTGAATCAGGATTATTTGTTATTTCAAATGAATTAAAGCCTTCCAAAACCATTGAATCATCTAAAGCATAAATTGTAAATTTTAGTGTAGTTGATTCTTTGGCCATAAAAAATGAATTTAAAATTTGATCAATATCATCTTGTGTTTTAATATCTATTCCGTTTAATCCTTCAAGTGAAATTAAATAATCAACACCATAAACATATTCACCTTCAAATTTATTTGGCTTATATTTTTCTAAATATTTAGTTACATTATCATAAACGTAATTTTGTAAGAATTGATTTTTTTCATTCTCATTCCAATTTGAAAAATTATATTCATAATTTTGAAATAAAACATTTTCTAGATTTAATACAATATCTTTATCATATTTACTATCATTAATTATTTTTAAAGATTGTGAATTTTCCAAAATTGTTGATTCAGCGGTAGCTACAATTGAAACTGAAAATTCTTTTTTAATTTCTTCTTCTGATGAACTTTCAGGTAATACATATTGTGATAAATCCGCATTTTCTAATAACTGGCCATTGACTACAATTTCATAATCACTTTTATAAATTGATTTTGAGGCAAAATCAGTTACTTTTTCATTAACATAATTTTTGATATTTTCTTTAATGTCATTTTCAGACTTAGCATTCATTTTTAAACTTGCAATATTTAAATTAGTCAAATCTTTGTATTCTGTTGGATCTGGATTAATATCCACCAATTGCTCAATTGCATCTGATACATATTGATTTCAGAATGAGATAATTTGTGCATAATCCAACTTAGTGATTTCATTTGTTGACATTCCTATATCATTTGCTAAATAGAATTTTAAATGCTTTGCATGAATGGAAGATCACAAATCAGTAATATCCTTATTTTTTGCAATATCTATTTGATTTAAAAATGATGCATATGAATTTGCTGAATTATCAATGTACACAAATTGATGTAAAGTTGAACCTTGTATTGCCTCTATTTTTTCATTACCTGGATTTGTAGGATCTACTTTTTCTTTGACATAATCTTTCATGTAAATTATATAATGTCATAATCCCGGTTGTGAAAATTGCAATTCATTATCTAAATCTACAACTTGTCTTTGTGATAATTCATTTAATGTTAATGGTTCAACTTTTACTCTTTCGATATGATCAATACTTTCAGTATTTTCAATTAAAGTAGAAAAACCCGAGTTAACCACAACACCTTGAGCAATATAAAAAGGTTCATAATCTTTAGAATTATTAATTAAATTTCCGTATTTGTTTAAAGGGTCAAATGCAAAAGCATCTTTGAAATTATAATTTATACCTATAAACTGTTGTCGAGTACCAGTATCTGCATTAATAGTTGAATCATATTTTGGATTAGTTTCACCATTTATAGTTGGTGTAATCAATAAATATTGTTCATAATATACTGATTGCGATGGGTCATTAATTGGATTTCAACCTAACCATTTAAAATTTAAAAATGAATTAACAGACTCTATTTTAATATTTATAGTCATTTTGATGTCACCATTATCTGTTATAGTAACTTCATATTTGGAATTAGATTCTGAATTATTATTTGTCATTTTGTTATCAGCTAAACGAATATAAAATTTATTGTTATAAACCGGTACTGCAGTACCATTAACATTCAGTATTTCACTACTTGTATGAGCTGTAAATGAAATATCTACTGCGTTGTGATAAATATAGGTATGATTGTCATCTGGATAATATTCTGGATTATCTAAAATTAAATTATTGTATGAATCTGATGGATCTACAATTTTTGATGGTGAGATAGATAATCTACGTTGCAAATTTAATTGTCAATAATCATCTGAAAGTGATAAATTAACTTGCATGGCAACATTTGAAATTACAAATTGATTATCACCAACGATGCCCGTATTTTCATCTTTTAAAGTAATATAGACAATATTTTTAATATTATCAAATTGTAAATTAACTTTTAAAATAGGTTTATCTCCACCAAATCAAGCATCATAATCAACATCAAAAGAATTTTTTAGACGTTTATCAATTTCAATTTTAATAATTTCTTTATTTGAAGTTACTTCGCCGTTTATAGAATATCTATCTTCAGAATCAATTAAATCTGATGTATCTGATGTAAAATTAAAATTTTTAGATAAACTATTAATTATTTTTTGCTCAAAGTCGTTTACATCAAAAATTGAAGTTAAACTTATTTTTGATAATTTATATGAATATGAGTCTGTATGTGTATCATCTGCAGGATGAGTAAATTTGAAATTAATTTGCAAATATTGATCATCGTGTTTTAAAGAATAATAACCATACATTTCGGCATCGTCTCATGAACCATCAAATTTATGTAATCATTGATGTTCAGATGTATCTGATGTAACTATATCAATCGGTGTGTTTGATGAATCACTGGTATTTTTTTCGCCCAACGTTACAGAACCATATAAATCTTGTAAAGTGATTTTTTCATAATGCTTTGAAAAAGTATTTCAATCTGGTGCATAATCATTTCATTTAATTAATTTAAATGTTTTATTTGCGTTACTTCCTAAGCTTCCACCACCATGATTATCATTATCAGAAACATTTATCTTATCTATTGTATTTGCATTAATTGGTGGATATAAAGGGTTATAAAATTTATTATGATTACTTACGGGATTTACTTTATTTAAATTGCTTGAATTAATATCTGATATTTTATTGTTATCATTTAAAAATATTGGATTTGATAGTGCAAAAGAAACAATAGCTAATAAACTTAATAATTTTTTCATAGATTATTTTACCTAATCAATTTCATAATCATTTGATTTATAAAATGATGGTATCTCTTCATCTATAATTGATGAATATTTAGTTTTTGTTTCTTTATTTATTAATATATTTTTTTGATAAAAATTCATTGTAAAATCGTATCTTGTTTGTAAATCTTCATCTTTTAATTTTTGGTTTTGCAATAAAATTGGATTTTTATTTTCAAATAATAATTTGATAATCTTTAATAACTGATCATTTGAATATTTTGATAAAAATACATCATTTTCAAGTAAAGAGATATTGATTTTATTTTTCATTGCATATATTAATAAAATTCTATTATCTAAAGATATATTTTTATTAATTACAGTTCTATAATTTAATTTATTAAATAAAGCAAAATTCAATAATTCATCTTCTAAATTTAATTTTTCTTTTTTCATAAAATTCTCCTTATTTATAAATTGACAAGAAAGCATTTAAACGCAAAAAACAAAGCCAAAACAGACTTTGCCTGTTTAAATGCTTTGCTTATCTGATAATAGTATACATTATTCTAAAATAAACATTATGCATTTACAAATAAAATGTTACTAATATTAGCTAAAATTAATATCATAACCTAACATTACTGGCAACAATGTTAGAATTATTCCTATCGAAATAATAACAAAAAAAGCTATAATTAGGCCTTTCGTCTGTTTTTTTCATTTTTCCATTTTTTCAGATTTGCCATCTTCATCAGACAATGCATAACCAATTCAAAATCATACTATTACCGAAAATATCATTACTGCACAAATAAGTAAAGCTATTCCAAAAAATGGACAAACTGTTGATAAAATAAAATTTCAGTTTCAAATTATATGAATATAAAATGATAATGTCATATTTTTTCCTCTCTTTCTAAGTTGTTTAGAAAAACAAGAATTCTGACCAAATAAAAAAGAGACAGAATTCCTGTCTCTAAAACTATTAATATTATACATAAAAATTTATAGAATGCAATATATTTTTTATTTTATTTATTTACAATATATTCTCTATGTCTTTAATTTTATCTTCAGTTGCATCTTGTCAATTTGCCATATACTCTTTTAATCTCTTCATATCAGCTAATGCCTGAACTGAAATTTCATCTGTTTCATCTTTATATAAGTCAATAAAATAATTAATTGAAGCTTGTTCTAAACCAAAATTTGAATTTAAACGAAATAATTTATCATCAAAGAAAGTTAATTGCTCATTTGTAAAATTTGATTCAAAATTATTACTCTCGTATAATTCTATATTTAATTTATTTTGATATAAATAAATGTAAATATTTGAATCATAAACTATCGCACTATATCATGACATATATTCTGCCGCAATATAAAACATTAATTCATCTAATGGGTTATTAAAATTCTTTAGATCATCATATACTTGCTTGTTTATCTCATATTCATTGCTATATGATTTTTGAATTTTATTTCAATCATTTAATGATTCGCCATAAACCTTATAATCATTTGATTTTTCAGTAACTATAGGTCATGGTTCTTCTTCACCTGGCTTATTTGGGTCATCAGAATTGTTATTGCCATTTCCACTTAATGAACTACCACTACATGAAACGGTAAAAGTTGATGTACTACTAAATAAAGAAAAAATTGATAATAAACTTAATATTTTTTTCATAATTATTACCTACCTCTTATTTAATTCGTTATCTATAAATTTATTGTATCTTAAATAAAATTTATTATTCACAAAATTATTACCAGAATGACTAATTAAACTGCTAACATTATTTTTTATCATTTTGTATTCATTTAAAAATACATCATAATTTTCATCATCAATAAGAATATTCAAAATTTCTTTTTCCTTTTTAGGAATGCAATATAAAACGGCATATTTTTTAAAAATGCCTTCAAATTTAATTGATGTTAAAAACTCTTGATTTTGAAACAAAAATAATGCTTCATACTTTTCATTATCATTTTTTATAAAGTCATAATTATTTTGCAAAAGCGACAAAAGAAAATCTCTTTTTATCTCACTATACACATTTATGGCATTGTGAACTCTACTACTCATTTACTTTGCACCTTCTTTCGCTTTATATTTTTCAAATTCATTAATTAATTGTTTACCAATTAAATTAAATTCATCATTAGTTGGTTTATATAGATTATTTGTTTTACTTTTAATACCTAATTCAGTACTGTATTTAATAAATTTTTTTAGTAATTCACGAGATATTTGATTATCTTCCGTTTCTTCATATGCACCAAAATATTGCTTAACAATTTCTTCACTTTTATAATTGGAAAATTTTGAATCTAACTCATCTTTTCAAGCTTTAACAAATGGTGGATCTGCGATTTGCTGTTCATGTGGCTCAACAAAAGTATCTTCATCAACAATTCCAGATGAAACAAGTGATGATACTAAGAAATTCATTTGTTTTTGCAATATAATAAGAGTTTTATACATAGGTAGCATTCTTCTGTCTGTGTAGCCAGATAATCGATTAAAACTTTTATTACTTAATTTATCCATTTTATCTTCAATAACTTCTTCAACTCTTGATGCATAAATATTATCTAGTACTTGATCATCAATAGCTCTAATAAATAAATCCTCTAATCAAGCGTTTTTAGTTTTTGCAACTTTATTATAACCAACTGCATTAAATCATTCCTGTGCCATTTGTCATTTTTCTAGACTTTCGGTTTTAGTTATTCTAAATTGAATTCTCATTTTGTTATCCGTCTTTTTAGTTTTGTTCACTTACTCCACCCATTCTACCAATAGCTTTTTTCTCTGAATCTAATAATCTAACATTAACTTTATGACGATCAAAACCACTTACAAACAATAAACCTTCACCGGTTTGTGCGTGTGAAATTATATCTATTTCATTTGAACTCAATCCATTACCATAACCTCTATACATTTCAACAATTGCTTTTGTGTTTTCTGGAGATAAATTCATAATTACTGAATATTGAACATTGTTCATCATAGCTTTAGTTTTTTTAGCAATTTCTGGTTCAGAATTGAAGTCTTCTGGATTTTGTGTAGCTAAAATCATTGAACCTCGATATTTTCTAATTCGTTTAGTTGTTTGATAAATGAAATTTAAGGCAATTGGATTATCTTTGTCAATTAATAAATGTGCTTCATCTATTGCAATAACTATTTCATTTTTAGCTCTAAAACCAACTTTTCTAACTTCATTTTGAATAAAGGCAGTTATTAAATATAATTGTGCTTGAATTTTTTTGTTATTATCAACTAATGAATTAATATCAAATACAATAAAATTATTATTTGCAATATCTACAGATGAATAACCATTATATAAAACTTTGTATTTGCCAAAATTGGTAAATTCATTTTTGATTAATTCTAATAAATTAATATGGATTATTTTTGATTCGGTTGTCAATTTGTCTAATTGATTTAGTTCAATTTTATTTTCCATGTATCTAACTAAATCATCAAAAATCGGAAAATCATTAGATTTTGAATCATAATTTACTTTTTTAAATTTATCAATATTATATAGTTCACCAACTAATTTAGAAAAATAACGAATTATATTTTCTTCTAATTCTGGGTATAGTATTTTAATTCACTCTTCTAATCTTGATAAATGTGATGAAATAATTTCTTCTCTAGTTTCTTTACTTAAGATTTCGACACTATCTTCATCTTGGAATGGCAACATTACCTGTAACGGATTAATTCTATTTTTTGAGCCATCTCCAGCATTAATTCATGAACCGTTATGATACGTACATAAATCTTTATATTCACGTTCTGGATCAATAATTATTACTTTTCTATTTACTGAAACATGTCAATTTAATATTTTCTTAAGTAAAGTTGATTTGCCAGAACCAGCAATTCCCATTATTACCATATTATGATTTTTTCTAGTTTTTGTTCTTAAAAAAAGATCCAATATTAATGGATTACCCAATTCATCAGTTCCAATATACGCACCATATACATCCTTTACATCTGAAGTTACAAATGGAAATGATTCTGCAACAACTGTTGTCGGTACTGCACGACCTAAATTAATTGATAATGGATCAGTTATTTTGGGCAAGCAAGCAGAAAAACCTTCTAATTGCATAAATAATAGTCTATTTTCTTCAAAATGATTTTCTTTTAAATTATTTCTTAATGAATTTAAAGACATTTTTAATTCTTGTTTAGAATTTGCACAAGTTATAAATAACAAATTGATTTTTTTAATTTGTTCTTCATCAGCCGAGAATTCATCAATCAAAGCATTGTACATGCTTAAGTCATTTTGCTGTTCTCTAGAATTTGTAATTTTTCTTCTATCTGTATTATAAATATTTGATTCAACATTAGAAACCAATTTATCAATCTCTTTAGTAAATGATTCTCTTGTCACATTTTCAATATTTAAAATAACTGTTGAATCAGTTTGCATTAAGGGTAACAGTCATGTTCGATTTGGATATTTTGGATATTCATCTACAGCTGTAAAATTAATATGTAGCTCATCATTATCATTTTTAACAACTACACTTTCTTTTTTAAATTCAACATTTTCAAATGAAAATAATTCTTTTAAATTATGCTTAAATTTAGTTATTTCTTTATCATTTAATTTTTCTGAATATGGATCAAATAAATTTTTAACTAATCCAACCAATTCAAAACCATTTAATTGCTTTGTTTTTAAGCCAATTGCATCTAATTTATAACTTAAATTTGAATATATTATATTTGCGCTTTCTACACCTATTGCATAAAACAATATGTAATATTCATTTCTAATTGTAATTACAGAATCAAGTGATTGTTTATATTCATTATGTAACTCCAAATAACCTTTTAATTGTTCTTTTTTAGCTTTTATTTGATTTACAGATAAATTATTTTCATCTTCTAATTCTCTTAATTTATTATTTATATACATTTTATTATCTAACATATCTACACAATTATTTATTTTAATAATTGATAAATTTACATCAATTAAATCTAATACATTTTTAAATTGATTAATTTTTATGTCTTGCTCATCTATAGATAAATTATTTAAATTAAATCCATCTAATTTTAAACCGCCAATAAATGTTGATTTATTTTTCAATTTAATATCTGTTTCAATAAAATTATCATGTATTTTTTTATACGCAAATAAATTAACCGTATCATTATTTGAATTTTTATTTTTTACAGTCATTTTGCGATTTGAACTTAATCATTTTAAAAATTCTCAACATAACTGATAAATACGTTTTTTATATTTTTTACTTGGCAATAAAAAACTTGACATTAACATAGCAATTAAAATTGAAATTATAATTGATCCAATTAAATTGGTAACTTCATAAATAGATCAACCAATTAATGCAGACAAACCACATATTAAAAATAATGCAATAAAATCTATTAAGGTTAAATTACCTTTAATTTTTAGTTTATGTTTATTTGAATTTGGTGGGATTATTGATATTCCCATATAATCATTCCTTTCTGTAGTTAATAAATAAGAGTAATATAATTAATTTATGATTGGAGGTGAAAAAATGCCAAAAAGAACAAAGATTGAAATAATAGAGAATAATAATGAATATCAAGAAAATCAAAAAGAATTTCTAAAAGAATCCGTCATCGAATTATCAGAATTATTTACGAAATTAGATTTTGCAATAATTTGACAAAGAAATGATGATATATACGATAAATATTATCCATTAATAGATTTAATTTTTTCAATTAAAATAAATTCTAAATCATTAATTTTTTATGTTGTACTAAAAAGTGGAAAATTACATAAATATGAATTTGCAAGAGACAGAAAAATTGATGGCAAAGAATTTCATTCATTAAGAGTTGATCATCCTACATTTACTAGAAAATATGATCAATCAAGTTGTAAACAATTAATTAATGTATTAAATTTTAATGATGGTCTAAATAAAAATTATAATTTAAAATTTGGTTACATAAAAACAATAAATTATGTTGATAATAATCCAACAAATAGAGAGTCAGCAGTTTATTATAGAAATGAAAATATAATTTTAGGCAATAAAGAAAATTTAATTAAATATATAAATGAATTATCACTAAACATAAATTAAAACATTAATTGTTCAAAATTTTTGTTTTATTTTCTTTAATTTAATTGATGTCATTTCCAAAGTAAAATTACTATATCTATACTTATAAACTTCATCATCTGAAGGTATTCATTTTTCTAATTCTGTAAATGATTCACCAACATATATTGGTTTTGGATTCAAAATTACTTTATTATTTTTTATAAAATAAACTTGTTTATTTATAATTGAATATGATTGATTTAATCAGAAATTAATATTATATTCATTTTCTAATTTTTGTAAAATTTCTATTAAAGAGTATTTATTTTTAATATCATTCACATTAGAATCCTCCTAATATCTTGAAGGGTTTTTTTATTTTTATTTTATTATCATGAAAATATTCAAAATAGCAATTATCACAAGTCTTCAACAAAACATTTATATTAGTTATTTTTATTTCATGTATACTGTTATTTTTGACATTATTTATAGTTAAATGCTCGCATAATGAATATTTTTGCTGATTTTTAATTTTCACAAATTTACTCATTTTAAAACTCCAATAGAAAATCTTTTTCTCTATCATAAAAACTCTTTATTTGTTCTTTAATTTCTTGCATATATAATTCTTTATTTTCTTTTCAGTAATTTTCATTATCAACGATTTCATAAGGAATCGCTATTTTTCCGGCGTCTACATCTATTATATTTTCATTATCATATAAAATTACTTTGAATTTAAAGTCTTCTTGATCCTTAAATTCCTTATCTCATTTCAATTTAAAATTATGTATATTATCAAAATTTTCATGTCTATATTTAATATGTACATTTTCAATTTGCCTTTTCTGATTTAAAAACACATCAAAATCAGATGGATTCTTTGGTCTTAATTTTTCATCTCATTTATAATCAATTTTATTTTCATAATTTTCTTTTAAAATTGTGTTTTTAATAGTAAATGGGCACAAATTTTTTAACTGTACTAAATCAGTATAAATTTTTGAAAATGAGTCCTTATTATTTTGTGTTTGTCTTGAATTATATTCATTAATTCTCATCAAATCAGTAATAGATAATTTATCATTTTCATTACTTGAATTTAGTTTTTCTAAATTTGTCAAAAAAACTAAATGAATATTTTTAATTTCATATCAATTTTCATGTATCGAAAATTGAAAGACTAAGTTTTTATACTTTTCTATTAATTCTTTTAATTTTGCTTTATATTGAGTTTCACTACTCATAGTTATATTTCTCCTTATCTATAAATTGACAAGAAAGCATTTAAACACAAAAAAACAAAGCCAAAACAGACTTTGTCCGTTTAAATGCTTTGCTTATCTAAAAATAGTATAACATTTTTTATAAATTTATTTTTTTAAATATGTATATTTTATCAATTCTAGTTGCTTTGCCTGCCTTTTTACCCATAGAATTGGTTGCTTTTTTATTTTGATTTATTTCATCAGTATATATTTCATTTAAAATCAAATCATTCAGTCTATATTTAAGATTTTCATCTCACATTTGACTAAAAGAATATATTTTGTCATTTTTTTGAACGTCTCCTATAACTAAGGCTAATGTTGTATTTTCATTCATAATATTTAAAACAGCATTTAAATAATTATGCATAAAATTAATGTATTCATTTATATTGTGATAATCATCTAATTTTAAACTCTTATTTTTTTTATTTGTATCAAATCCTAATAATCACATTTTAATTCAATTTTGTTTAGTATAATTTACGATATTCAAATATGGCGGAGATGTAAAAATTAAATTAGGTTTTACATTATCCATATAATTTTCTATTTCAAGCGAATTTCCAAAATATACATGAGCGAAATTATCATTTTTATTACTATCTGATTTTTGTAAAATTTCAATAGCTCGATTACGTATTTTTTGAAAAATATTATCCTTTGGATATTTTAATTTTTTATTTCTAGCATAATTTTTTACATAATTACTAGACATTGAAATACAATTGCTCATACTTAATGAAAAATACATTGTATCCTGATTTTTTCTTGCTGGTCCGTGCATTAATCCTAATGTTATAGATAAAATGAAATTATCAATTTCATCTAATTCTCGCCATTTATCACCATAATTATTTTTAATGAATGAAAGCTGAATTAAATTCCTTTTACTATAAAATACTCGCATAGATTGATCTATTTTTATTTTTTTGTCATTTTGATAAAATGAATATTCCCATGTGTTAATTCTATTAACAACATCCTGTAATTGATAACTTTGAGCTTTTGATTTTGAAAGAATATATGCAAAAGGATTTAAATCAATTGCATAAGTAATTCTGTTTAAAATTCTTGATTCTAATAAAGTTGTACCTCTACCTGAGAATGTATCCAACACGACATCGCCTTCATTTGAATATTTATCAATAAAGTAATTTGCCAATGTTGGCGGAAACATTGCAACATAAGAGCAAATTCTGTGCATTTTATCACCTCACATACGAGAATGTTTTTTTCAAGTATCTGTTGATTTCAATGTTTGCTCACTTATTTTTTGATTAGAATCGAATTTTTCTAAAATTACAGTTTCATTAATTGAATTATTCATTTTATCACCTCATTTTTATTATAGCTAATATTTAGTATAAATAAAAAAAATTACTGATATTACGATATTTAATTAAATATAATTAGCCAGCAAATAATAAAAAACATGTATTATCCTCGGTAATTCATAATCATATCAACAAAATTCAGAATTTTTTCGGATCAGAAAAGCAATTCTTCTGAAAAATCATCAAATTCAGTATTATTATTATCATGAATTTTTTTAATTAAATGAGGTTTATGTATAATTTCATTCATTATATCTCTTTTACCACCAATATTAGAATTTTTATTTACTCAAGTTAAAAATTCATCTACATCATTAATAAAATTTTCATAATTATTATCAATATCTATAATTGCGATATCATTTATAAATTCTTTAACAATATTTTTTTGTTTATGAACTAATAAAATTGAATCATATGTTGCTTTAGATTCACAAGTTTTTTTCTCAAATAACAATAAGTTTGTCAAATGCTCTTTTCAACTTTCACCTGTTTCATCTAAATGATTTATAATTTTATTTTTAAAATAAGTAGCATTTCTTGCGTTTAATTTTTTTATTTCTTCTCTTATTGACTCTAAAATTTCGCTTCTATCGGAATAATTATTAGCTATGATTCAGGCAAATAAAATTTCAGAGGTCATTCTTAATAAAGCAGAAAAAAATATTATTGGTATTTCTTCAATTTTATTATTTGCATTATTTTTTATTAAGGAAGTAATTTCAATTTCTCATAAATTAACTAATGCGTATTCAAATTGATTTTTAGCTTCTTTTAAAAAAAGTAAGCCATGTTGATGTCTCTGCAATATTTTTTGATAAGTAGGAATAACACCATCGTATATTTTTCTTAAAACATTTTTTTGAATTTCACAAATTCTTGAATCATTACTGAATTCTATTTTTTTTATCATTTCGTCATAAGGTTTACTCAAAAGATTAAAACTAATATTTTCGTACTTCACATATTTACGATTAGAGCCTATTACCGCTGGTATATCGCTAACCTTAACGACACTAACTAAGGCCATGATTTCATTTACATAGTCTAAATCTAATCTTCTAGTATTTAATTTTTTTAATTTTATTAACTCAACTATATAAGACAATAATTCTTCAAAAATTTGATTCTCTAAATTTGATGTTATAGTCCACCTTTTGATATCAATATTTAAATCAATATATTTTGATAATGAAATATTATTGCCAAAGCTATCTAAAATTTTAATAGTATCCATTGATAATTCTAAAGATGATACAGAAAAAAAAGAATCTAAATTGTCATTATTTAACGAATTCTTCTCATCTATTACGTTATCATCTTTTTCTGCCCCCTCCTCATTTGTTTCTGAAAATATGATTATATTATTTGGATTCTTTTTATTATAAATTGCTATCACTTTATTTATGAACAATGATGCTTTTCAATCAAAAGTATTAATAGTTTTGCCTGTAAAGTTTTCTAACTTCTTTTTCATATATAAAAAATCTTCATCACTCATTTCTGAATTATTTTGAAGATTTATATCTTTTCTTATTTCGCATACTTTTTTGTAAATTGACTCTAAAACTAAACCTCGCGGTCAATTCATTTTACCTTTTCTATTTCCAAAGTGTCTTGTATTTAAAGTTTTTCATATTTCATCATTCAAATTGTTTATAGTGTCATAATATTTAACTTCTATTTCTTCTAAATTTGAATTAATAGAATTATCAAATTTATCAAATACAATTTTAAATTTATTATATTCTCTTTCAGTTATATTTTCTTTAAGTCAATTTCTTGCATTATCATAATTCAGCAATAGGTTTATGCAAGTTATCCTTCTATTTCCTTCCAATACGTACATTATATTTTTAGATATTCCATTATCAGTCAAAAATTTGCTTCTCGTAACTAATATTTCATCTATATTTGGATTAAACCCTTCTGAAATACTTTCAATTAATTCTAGCATTCTGTCTATTGACTTTGAATTTTTAAATAAATTTTTAAAATAATTAAATTTATTATTTTCATAATTATCAGTAAACGTTTTTTTTAAAGAATCAATAGAAAAATCTTCCTTTCCAATTTCTTTAAAATTTATATTTTCAAAATTAGTGTATCTTGGATTTTTTCCTCAAAGTCTAATCTTACTTGTATCAATTATCATACATATTATCCTCATAATATTTTTCTATTTATCTGCCTTATTTTGATTACATTCTACATGAACAGCATGTAAATTACCAATATTATTTTTTCCACCTTTAGACAACGGTCTTATATGATCAATATTTCATCTATACTTTGAATTTTTTTGTGTTTTTTCGCTTTCATGCGCATTTCAAACCATAATTTTCTCACAAATACCACATAGTTTATGATCTCAACTACTATCTTGAGGTTCATCACCACAGTCACAATTTACTGCTTTATTTCACACGTCTATACTTAATTGATTTAAATTCATAATCTCTAATTCCATTCTACACATATCATTTAATGTTTAAACCAAGTGAATAATTTCCCTAGGGAAAATTTACCACATTATTTCTCAATATTTCTATTAAGTTGTGCTTTTAATTTTAATAATTCAAGTTCTTTTTCTTTAATTTGAATTTCAAGATTTAATTGATTTTCATTATCATTATTCAAATTAATTTCATCACTTTTTATATTTAGTTGTCTATTTCTTAAATTTTTCATTCTTGACATAGCACTGTTCATTATTGAATCAGCTACAAATTTATCATTACTCATTTCGTTTTTTAAATGTTCAGAAATTATTTCTGGATCAAATGAGGATAATCATTGATCATATTTAACTAATGCATCATAATCATTTCGCTCATTTGAAAACATTTTTTTCGCCTTATTTATTTTTTTTTGTGCTTCGTCTATTTTTTTGTTGTATTCTTTTTCTTCTGGTGTTAATAATCCTAGGAGTCTTCCTATTGATGAATCTGCTATTCCCATAAATATACCATCCCATTGTATTTTACGTACATGTACATTATAAAACAAAAAAATAGATATTTCTATCTATTTTGCTTTTGTTTTTTTATGGTTTTTATCTATTCTCTCATTATTTTTTCTTGTTAATTTTTCAGATATTATCTGATTTTTTATATCACGTTTTAAATAATTGTTATTTTCAATATTATTCATTTTATTTAATTTCTGTTCAAGTTTAATAGCTTTGTAAGTATTACCTGTATTTCTATTTAAAATAATTTGTTTTTCTAAATAATTTGTTTTCTCCTTATAATTTTCATTATGTGTGGTAAATGTATATTTAGACATCTCATCACTTCTCAATTTTCGTTCTTTCACAATACCTGCTGTATTGCCAACTATCACACTTGCTGCAGTTGATGCTGCATTTTTAATAACAGTTCCTGCATTTGATCACGAACGTTTAGAAAATATCGATTTAACTGCATGACCACCAATCACACCAGCACGAGTTAATTTGCCAATGTATCCTGGTATACCAGTTCTTCTCATACGAGCGTTTTTAGCTCTTGCCATACTTTCAGATAAACCTTTATCTGGTGCTGTAACTGGCGTTGAATTAGGTTGAATTTGATCATCGTAAACTTGATTTTGTCCACCTGCTGAATTACCTCTAAATTTAGAAAACATACCACCACGTTTGGCGTTTGCTAATCCTCCACCCATTGCTTTTTTCTTTAAACCTAATGCGGTTGCCATAAAACCTAACCCGGTAAATGCCATGCCTTTGACATGACCAAATGATGCTAACATTGCTCTACCTTCATTAGTTCCAACAGCTTCACCAATAAATGAAGCCATCATTTGTGGTGCATTTAAAGCAAACATACCACCACCAGCAATAAATGCTAACATTAATAAAGTTCTTTCTGCTCAATTAAATTTTTCTTGTGCTACACCATTAAATTTAATAATAAAAATAGCAAAACATCCATACCCCAATAATGCACCTAAATTAGCTGCCATTTTAGAAATTACCATGTCATTTCAAGTTTTTAAACGTTGACCATTATCTGAAATCATAGTAACACAAATCAATGGTGAAATAATAAATAAGAAAAACAAATCACAAACCATTTTGACTAAACCAAGTAATAACATCACAATTATATAAATCATAAATGCAACACCCAAAATTTGAATAAACATATTATAATCTTTGATGTTTCCTGGTGCACTATAATCTGATGGAATGTTATCTGATGTTCCATCTCAATTGGGATTACCTAAATTATATAAAGTATCCGCCAAATTAGCACTATGACCACCTAATGCCAAATCAATTCCCTTTTGAAAAAATTCTACTAAATACATACCTAATATAAAAGCAAATGGAATAATAAAAGTAAATGAAATAGCCATTACCGTTGATTTTAAGGATTTAATAATTCTTTCTTTGACAGCTAATTCATCTTTAAATAATAGAACTAAATAATTTATCACAAATAATAACACACCAAAAAATAGTGCCAATAAAGCAAATAATCAAAATTGAAATGGTATATGATCAATTGACACATTTTCTTTACCACCAAAGAGTAAATCAAATGTAATACCGCTACTTAAGTATTTAACAATATTATCTGCAATAGAAATAATCAATAATGGGCCTTTAATTAGAACACCCCAAATAATATCATAAAATACACCTATAATTGCACCCATCTAAAGCATCTCCTTTTTAAGAATTTGAATTGTAGTCATTAATAAAAATACCTCCAAAAACACCGGCAACGACAGTTGCTGTCATAATAATCACAAAACCAAAAATGATTCACAATAAATCTTTAACTGCTTTTGCTTTACCTTCCGTGTCACCTTCTGCTGCTGCATGAGCTATTCGAAAACCAACTCTAACTATTAAAAAGATTAAATATAATAAGGCAACAGATAATACAGCACTTAAAACTGATAAACCTATTCCTTTAATTAAAGTAACCATCGGTGAAAAATCAACTTCACCATCTGAACTGTCAAATGGTTTAATATTTTGGTTTATAAATTTTAAATTATAATTTAGTTTTAATTCTGCCACAATTAATCCATCTCCATTTCTTGCACTTGTTCATATTCCTTTTTTAATGCCAAACTAATTTCATCATCCGAATAAAATTTACCAAAAATACTATCATCGTTAGAATAAACAATATATTTTGGCAATTTTGCATCAAAATTTTCTTTTAAAAGAAAATTATCTACAGTAAATTCTTCATAATTTTTGCTATTTCAATATTTGGCAATTTTGCAATCATATTTATCTTTTTTGGTTATACTAACTTTTACAGCAAATGATCCTTCTATTAAATCACTTAATTCACTAAGTTTACCATTTGCAGAATTAATCATCTTTTTATTATATGAATTCAAAATTTTTATTTCTCCTTATCTATACATGATAAGTAGCATTTAAACACAAAAAAACAAAGCCAAAACAGAGACTTTGTCTGTTTAAATGCTTTGCTTATCTACAATTAGTATAACATTTAAAAATCGAATTACTTTATTTTTTCTAAATCAACATTAATTTGTTTAAATGAATTTTGCAATAAATTAGTTATATCTTTCATTATTTTAATTCTTGAATCACCATCAAATTTTTCTATTTCTTTCATTAAATTTTCTCTGGATTGTTTATCTACAAAATTAAAAATTTTACCATTTAATGGAATATTAATTTCTATTTCTATTTTAGCCATTAGTCAAATTCCATTTCTGTATTTAAATCATTACTGTGTTCTTTAGCTAAATCATTTATATTCACACCAAGTTTTTCAAGTGCTTTTTCATATAAATCTAATTTTTGCTTAAATTCTTTAACTGCTTCTTCAATACGCTCTTCACATTTTTTAGTCACAATTTCCAACTCCAATTTCTTAGCTAGTTCTCTAATATTTTTATTATAAATTTTGTAATCACACTTTACAAGATTATCAATTAATTTGGATTTAAATTCTATCAATTTTTCTTCATTTTCAAAATCAAAATATATACCATCATCTAGTTCTTTTGCAATAATTTTGATATTTAATTCAGTTGATTTACCGTTATATTTTAAATTAATACTACGCATATAATCTTTCTTTCTATTTTTCTTTTTTATACTTTGTTAAAAATGTCAGTTTTGTTTTTTTAGTTGTAATTTCTACTAACTGGTGCACTAAATCACGATATCTTTCTTTTTCTAAAGTTGTCATTCTTGATTCAGATTTAGATATTTCGATAATTTTATTTCTTAACTCTAACTCTTTTTTTGCGATGTCTATTTCAGTTTCTAATTGTTTTTCCTCTGAATCAATATCATCAAATTCTAGAATATCAAAGTCATTATCATCTAATGTTTCTAATTCAACATCATTACTTGATTCTAAATTATCGTTTTCATTTGCCTTATTTTCAATTAGCTTATCAAAATCAATACTAAATAAATTAAAATAATGATCTTGTTCATAATCAAATCGCTGTAGTCTATTTTCTTCTCTAAAATTAGCTTTTAAATTTAAGAATTTTTCAAAATTATAAGCATACTCCATTTTACAAATCGATGGATTTGAAACATAATACAAAATAACACTATATGATAATGGCAATAATTTTAAGTTAGTTTCATTAATTAATTTTTTTGAAGTTAAAGTTCAAGCTTTATTTTCATTCATCTTAGCATTGGTATTATGTGATGCGGTTAATATCGTTTCATCACCAATTAAATCAGACACTGTTTTTAAATCTTCTCTTGAGTTTGACTTTAAATAAGTTCATAAAAGACAGTTAGATTTAATTGCTGTTTGTGCTTTATCATATTTAAGATTTAATTGTGATAAATCTTGTAAAAATAACATAAAAAACATCCTTCTAGAATGTGAAACCGTTAAATAAGTGTCAAAATTAGGGATTGCTGGCATATTACCAAATTCATCTAAAAATCACAGCATATCTCTGTCTAGTTCATCTCTTCCTTTGGTTTTAACATTTTGTGAAGCTATAAATGCATTGGCTTTATAAAGTTGAGCAACAAATAACGCCGCTAATGGATGTTTATCTTTTTTCTCATCAGGTAAGATAATAAAAATAGCTTTTGGTTTCTCTTTTGTTACAAAATTAAATAAATCTAAAATATTTGCTCTTTTTTTTGGTGTACATAAAACTTTTCTTAACGGTCTTGACTCAAATATCTGTAACGCAGTTGATATTATTGAAAAATACATTGGTGCTTGCTTTTCACTTTGATCAATAACTTTAGATGCTGATGTTCATGCATCATTTAGTTCACGACCGTTTTTTGCATAATTTTTTCATCATATTTTTAACATTTTTTCATTGGCCATTAATTTGGTAATTGTTGGTAAATTAAATTTTTCTAAAGGCAAAATATCTCGATTAACTTCAATAATATCTAGCATGACTTTGATCATTCCAGACATTAAACCTTTTGCCGTTTCATAAAAATTCTTGTTTTTGGTATCCTCACCACAATCCAAGATAGTATCAGTAATATCTGTAATTTCTTCATATGCTTCATTTTTATATTTTTCTATTTTATTAAAAATGGTTATATCTTTTTGTTCTGTTGAAACAAATCAAATATTTTCAATTTTAGAAAAATATAAAATAATTCAGTCATTAAATTTATTAATCTGCTCTTGAATTTCTGCAGTTTTTTTATCTCTTTCATCATTTTCAATTTCCATATCATCATTAATGTTATCTAATTTATTAATTAAAACTTGTAATTCTTCTTGTCTAAATTCTTTAAATCCGTTTAAACATTCAAAACAATGAGTTTCTTTATGAATATTGCATAACATTTTATGTTCAATGACATATTTTTCTAATAAATCATAAGCTATAAATTTCTCTGAATCAATATTATCTTTTTCTCAGTCCAATCCTTTTATTCAGTAATCATAAGTATTTTTTAGTGGATTTCAATATGATGATTCATCTGTATCACGTAAATTTAAAGTTAAAACTTCATAGCCATTTCTTACAAGTTCACCAGCTAAATTAGCTTTTAGTTCACCTTTTGGATCTGTAAATAGCATTGCCGGTTTACAATTTGTTAAATTGCCTTTATCATCATAAACTTCTTTAATTCTGGCATTGCCAACAGCATTTGGCATAACTAGTTTTTGCCCCTTACCAGAACCCGTCGCACCTAATACTAAATTATGTACAGCATCTCTAACATCAGCTCCATGCATAACTAGTTTTTTATCTTTTGTACCTTCTGTAGCTGTTAGTCAAAATGGTTTTACTGGTTTAACAATAAAATGCTTTAAATATTTATCAATTGGTTCTTGCTCATCTGTATTTAAATCATTTTTTAATCATTTGGCACCACCATAATCATCTCTATCTGTTTTTTTAATGTATTGATCGTGTTTTTTGGTTTTGAAAATTATTCAGTAACCACAAAACAATATTCATGAAATAATAATAATTGCAATTGATATAAATAAATATCTAATATCATTTTTAAAAACTAATTTAAAATTATTAACAAGTATTTTTCAATCAAAGATAAAAGCTAAAAGAAAATACAGAATAAATGAGCATATAGGTATTACAATCACAGATATTCATAAAAATATTTTTAATCAAATTTTTCGTTCTTTAGTTCAGAATGGCTTTTTAAATAATTTCATTTTAAACTAAATATAAAACTAACATTAAAATTATCAATATTACCGAACTAGAACAAGAAATAATTGTATATACTAATCATTTTCTTTTTAATTTTTTATTTATAGTATCTTCTAAAATATCATTTCTCTTGAAATTTCTTTTAATTCTAAAAGCATAAGTTGAAAATACAATTATGATAATTAATAATATCGTGCCAAATATGGTAATTAAATTTTGTGTATTCATTTAGATTTCTCTCTCCTTGTTATGTTTTAATTTTTGATTAAATTCATCTTCCAATTTTTGTTTTGTTTGTAGTATCTTTTTAAATCTTTTATTTGCTTGATATTTTTCTTTATCAATAATTTTATTCATTAAAAAAACAAATTTATCATTTTTTTTAGTAATGCCTGATTTACCATCTGTCTTAGTTGGATTTCAAGTTGAACTAGATTCACCTTTTCTATCATTAAAATTTTTTGAATTAATTTGTCTAATTATTGCTGCAATAATTTTATTTGCAAATGCAGGTAATACACCTTGTCATTTATTATCTGCATTTTTTGATTTAATATGCTCATTTTTATAATTTAATAATTCTAGTTTTAATTTATCAATTGGATTATTTACATCAAAATTATTTTTTCCTCTAAAAATATCATCATTTGTTAACGATGTAATATCTATTAAATCTGCATCTTCTTTTTCTACTGTGGATTTAAATGACATAACTGCTCTTGCATTATTTAATTTGCTGAAATTAATTCATTTTTCATTTAATTCGTTATTTGATTTAATAAAAGACATTGCTAAATCATCTAACATTTCTCTTTCTGCATCTGTTACATGCTTTGAACCATAACTAAAATCTTTTTTAGTCAAATTTTGTTCACCATTGCGTGTTATATTTTTAAATTTATCTGCAAAATACATAATGATATTTTCAAATTTAACAGACGTACTTGTGGTTGCTTCTTTTAAATCTAAAACAACCTGTTTAAAACTATTTCATTGTTCATTGATATTAAATTCATTTAATTTATCACGTAATTCTTTTCTTGCAAAATTATATGGTTCATAATCATAATTTCTTTCAACAACATTTCTTTGAATATTAAGTCTTAAATCTTTCATTGATTCATCTGAAAATTTACCTTTTCTTGTTCATTCTAAATGAGTTTTTATCTTTTGATATTTATTTCTGATTGGTTTACCATCTTTATCTAAATCTATAACAACCTTTGAGGGTTCTTTTTCAACTATACCAACATGAAAATGCGGATTTTTAGTATCTGTGTGCATAGAATAAAATCACTCAAATTTATTTGGATCCATATCGTTTGCAATTAACATTTTTTTAATATTTTTATTAATCAATTTTTGCATATCTTCTGGATGAAAAATGTTGTTTTCTTTTGCAAAATTTTTGGAAAAAGAAATGACACCATCTCATAATAATTGATCATCATTTAAATTTTTATGAGTTTCATATAATTTAGCTAGTTCAACTTGTGAATAAACACCATTTTTCCCATATAAACCCGTATTTCTTTTAATTGAAGTATCATTTTTTAATTCTTCAATTCTTTGCAAATATAATTCTTTATCTTTTAATTGCAATAATTGTAATTCTGATAATTGTTCTTTAGATAAATCTAAATTAAAAACTGCATCAGATCTTAAGATGTAATCTAATTTACCACCTTTTTTATAAAATTTATCTCTTGCACGTTTTGATTTATCATCTTGATGATAATCATTAAACTTAATTTTAAAAATGACATTTGAATTTTGTTTATTTCTAGGCAATTTATCTTCCTTTCTGCAAAAAACATTTAAACACAAAAAAACAAAGCCAAAACAGAGACCTTGTCTGTTTAAATGCTTTGCTTATCTGAAAATAGTATAACATAGTAAAACAATTAATTATTCGTTATTTTTGCTCATTCTACATATTTTTTAATTAAATCTAGCTCTTTATAAATATCATTTTTTATAAGGAATTCTTTCTCAAAATTATTCATTGTTAATTCATCATCAAGGTAAAAAATATCACCATAATATAGATAATTTGTTACAAATAATTTAGAAATATCATCAAATTCAATAATTTCTTTTGAAAAAACATCAGTTATTTTCTTTGCTTTTGATTTTTCTGAATTAATATTAGCATTATTCACTTTTATGTATTGATCAATTTCTTGTCTAGAATTTTTTTCTGGATTTGGTATACCAACTGCATTTTTAGAATTTCAAATTTCACTTTTTATAAAATCGTCATAAATCATTTCATCTTCATTTAACATTTCCATTAAATTATCATATAAATTATTTGCAATTTCCGGCATTTTAGCAAGAACATCATATTCTTTTATTTTTGAAATTATGATATTAAATAATTCATCTAAAGAATCAATAGTATATTTTTTAATCAAATTATTTTCATTATTGATTAAACTGTTTAATTTCTTTTTCTTTTTTCTTAGTTTTTGACTTTTACTTTTCTTCTTCACAATTAAAATACTTTCTATGTAATATAAACACGAAAATTATACCACGGTTCTTTTAATCTCTTTTGAAATCTTTTGAAATCTTTTGAATTACTATTAGGTAACTGAAAAACGTTTATTATTTTTCAATTTAACGCAAAAAATCCGTAATCACATTAAATTACGGTTTTAAATATATAGTTTGAACATTTTTACTTTCTATTTAATTATTAGAATTCTCAATCTCAATTATTATCTATAATATTTGGTGGATCATCTTTGAATATATAATGTTCATGATTATTTGATAAAAGTTCTGATTCTAATTCAGAACCTAGATTAATATAATTTTTTTCAATGAATTTCATTACTGATAAACTAAATTTAGTTTTTTGTTCAATTAAAAATTTCATATAATCTAAATATTTCTCATTATCTGCATTTAATGTTTCATATTTAATTTTTTGATATATTTCATGTAAACGTTGAAATTCCAATTGAAAAGTAACGCCCAGTTTATCTGTTAATTTAACTTTTCTTTGTTTTTTATTTTCTTTTGAAGGAGTCATATTATAGCTATGAAAAGTATATGTTTGTGATAATTTTAATAAGAAATCATTATTGTCAAATTTAGATTGATCTATAAATGTTTTTGGCATTGAAATATATGTTTTATCATTTAATTTTATAATTACTGATTTTTTACCATATTTATCATATTTAATAATTGATTTTGGTAACACAAAAATACTTTGATTAGAATTATCAAATTTTTGATTAAACGGTTTGCATAAACGTTTATAAATCTTGTATTTTTCCATAGTATTCTCCTTTAAATTTAATTTATAACATTGGAATTTCTTCATTCAAATTTTCTTTTAATTTTGGATTTAACATTTCATTTAATGTAAAAATGGTTCAAGCTGTTGAATCGTTTTTAAATCCTGCTGGTAATTCCTTTAAATGCATTGTTTGTCAAGACTCAAGTATTTTATTTAAATTCGGAACGCTTATAGTAAATCCAATATATAAAATGGAATTATCATTTTCAAACGGCGAACTTTTCAAACTAAAACTGAAATATTTAATTTTAAAATAATCATCATTAATCATATACTTAGATAATTTATTCATTTTAGTTTTTATTTCTTTTTCAAATTTTGTACATTTACTAATTTTTGGTCTTTTAAATTTCTCAACCTTAGTTGATGTTAATTGTACAGGTAGCATACTTTTACTCCTCAATCGGTTTTCAATTTACATATACTCCACAAAAATAGCAATGTATCATTGAATTTTCAAACTTACTGTATTGTTTATAATTTAATTCACGCATCTTCTTTGCAATATCAAATTTTGCATGACCACAATTAGTTATTCCATAATAAATTTTATTTGCCATATTTCTAACCTACAAATTTACATTTAGGATAATTATTACATGCTATAAAAGCACCTTTTTTACCAGTACGATTTATTAATCAACCTTCATTACATAAAGTACATTTTTGAATTGCACCAGGTACTCATTTACAGTTTTCTGTTGTACATTTTTTAAATGAAACTTTAATTCCATCTTTATTTGTATATTCGATAGTTTGAATTCTGCCATCACAATTTTCACATTTTGGTAAGGTATTTATGTCAACTTGTGGCTTATCATTATAATCACAATTTGGTCAGTTACTGCAAGATTTAAAGCCTAAATCCTTTCCTTCCTTATTTTTTACTTGTCTTATATATCCAGTTTGACATTTTGGACATTTAATTTGATCTACCATATATTTTTCTCCCTTATTTTTTAAACTATTAAAATAGTTTTTTATATAAACTTTATGATCAATTTTGTCTTTAGCTATATCATCTAAAGTTTCTTCCATATGTTTTGTAAATTCTAAATTTATAAAATCACTAAAATTTTGTTCCAAAAAATTAGATACTTTAAATCCTAATGCTGTTACATACATTGCATCTTTTTTATCAATTTCAACATAATTTCTTTTTAAGTTAACTTCAACCGAGGTTTTATACGTTGAAGGTCTACCAATACCTAATCTTTCTAACTCTTTAATTAAAGTAGCTTCGTTAAATCTAGATTTCGGATTAGTATTTTGCAGTATTGCTTGAACTGATGGTAATTGAACATTATCATGCAAATTTCAATTCATAATTTGTTTTACATTTACATCTAAGGTTTTATCAAATAAGAAATAGCCTAAGTATTCATACTCTTTAGTTTCACCATTAAATAGGTAACTGTTGTTTTCTAATACATAATTTGTTTTAAAACCATTTGGTACTTTAATTGCTGAATTTATTGTGTTTTGTCAAATCATTTTATATACTGAAATTTCATTACTTGTTAAAACATCAGTAACATGATTTTGAATATTGTAAGGTTCTCATTCAAAATGAGTCGGTGTAATTGGGGGGTGCCCCTCTTGATCTGTATCTTTTTCTTTTCTTGTAGATATCTTGTCAGTTACATTTTCTTGACCAAATTTAAGAGAGACATAATTTAATAATTGTCTCTCAGTTTCTTCATCCAATTTTGTTGAATCAGTTCTAATGTATGTTATCAAACCTTTTTCGAATAATGATTGTGCAATTTCAGTTGCTTGTTTTACTTTTAATTTCAATTTAGTTTTAGCACTTTGCAAATAGTCTGAAGTTGTAAAATTTATAAATGCCTTATCTTTAAATTCTTTTTTAACTATGTCTTTGACAATATAATTTGCACCTAATTGATTTTTGATTTGCAGTGCATCATTTAATGATTTATATTTTTTGACCTCATATTTTTCATCTATATATTCAACATTTTTGAAATCAACATCACCAAGATTTGATTTTAAAATATATCACTCTTCTTTAACAAAATTTTTAATATCTTTTTCTCTATCACACAATAGTTTCAAAACAGATGATTGCACACGACCAGCAGAAATTCCCACAGTTTGATCTTGTAAAATTTTTGACAGAATAAAACCTGTTGTTTTGTCTAAATAACTTCTAGATAATCCTGCATTGACATAGTTGCTATCAATTTCTGTTAATTTATTAACTTGTTTTTTTATTTCTTCTTGCTTGATTGCATTCAATTTTAATCTTGCAAAATTATTACAATATGATTTTAGAATTTGATTTAAGTGTCAAGCAATAACTTCTCCTTCTCGATCTGGATCAGTTGCTAAAATAATTTAATCAACTTGTTTTGCTAGTGTTTTTAATTCATTTACAACACTATTTTTATCTTTTGAAATTATGAAATTTGGTTCAACGGTATTAAAATCAATACCTATATTATAAATTCCACTTTGTGCTAATTCACGAACATGTCCAACGGAAGCTTTAACAATATATTGATTACCATCATTTAATTTATTTAAATAAGTTGATACTTTTTTTATTTTGTTTGATGATTCTAGAATAACTAGTTTATTCATGAAATACCTTCTTTCTATTCTTTTTATATTTGGTTGTATAATAAATTTTAGTTAGGAGTAACTATGGTTAAACAAGAAAAGAAGAAAAATAATGATAAAAAAGAGAAAACTAAAGAAAAGATTAATTACAATATTCTAAAAATGAAATATTTTGTACTATGCCTAATATCAATTTTTGGTATTCTAATTTTATCGGCTACAATTTCAATTGCTCTAATATTAACCTTTATTGCAATATTCAATAAATTTTTATTACTATTGAAAATTGCAAATTTTGATGATATGTGAGTTTTCTTTTTCACATCAATATTTTCCGCATTTTTAATATTTAGATATCCACTTTTGAATACAAACTTTGGTTTAAAAATCGCAGATAAAATATGGATTACATATGATTGTGAAATTATTTATTATAGACAATTTGAAATATATACAAATATTAATAATGCTCTTACAAAAAATGGAACTGAAAATTTATATAATAAAAAAGTGATTAAAATTAGTAAAATTATTGTAAATTATATTAAATATCTTAATAAATAACATTTATTTTATGCATCATTATGGTAAACGATATTGATAATATTTCCAAAAAAAATAATGTTATAAAAATATTTAAAATTATAGTTCAAAATTTATCTTTCAATTCTAAAAAAACTCATATTAATGTTATTCCAATTATGCATAATAACATTAAAAATGCACAAATAACTATAATCGATATTGCCTTATTCTTTTTCATTATTGACTACTTTCTATACTGCATTCATAACAACATATATATTCATTTTTAATATAAAAATTAGGTGATTCAATACATACTTTGCATATTTCGCATTTATAAATTATTGAATTCATTGGTGAATTTAATAAATACAAATAACATTCATCACATAAAAATAAATTTGCTTCTTTAAAAAATCTAAATATTTTTAGTTGATTGCATAATTGACATATATTATTTTCTATATCCATTGAATATCACCGCCTGGTAAATTTAATTTATAAGTTAATCAAATACATCCTTGATTAAAAGAAGTTGTGCAGCCTTTGAATTTAATACGTTTTTTAAATATTAAGACTTGAATTTTATTTCTATGTTTTTCAAATAACTCACCACGTGGTGCGGTCTCTAAACTTCTTAAAGGAAGTAACATAGCAAATGGTATATTTAAATTAAATAAACGTTCTAATATTTTATTTTGAATCGAAAACGGTGGGTTTGAAATAATCAAGTCACAATTATCTGGCGGATTAATTCTAAAAAAATCATTTTGTAAATCATCAAAAATATGTGTTGCATCATAATGCAATTTATTAGCTAATGCCTCTTGTCGAAACTCTGATTCTAAATGATTAAATGGTAATCAAATATTTTTATATTTATTAATATTAATTCTTTTATACATGTCTTGCACCACTCATTTAGGAGTTTCTACATGATCTTTATCTCGCAGTTTTTCTTCTTGAGATATTATTCTAAATTCATTAGTTTTGCTCATAATTTTGTTTGTTTTCTAAATATTCCACTATTGATTTAAAAATTACTTCTAAAACAGGTATTACAATTGCATTACCGGCCATGTGATATAAATGTGTTTTTGGTAAATGTATAATTTTATCAATATCTATATCTTTTCAACCCATTAATCTTCAACACTCACGTTGTGTTAAAATTCTTAAATGATATGGTTTTCCATCTATTATAAAAATTGGTACGCCAGGAATTGGTTTTTCTAGTATTAACTCGGCAATTTTTGCAGATGAATTTTGTGTAGTTAAAGTTGTAACAACATTCACACCAATTTTGTTTGCTGTGTGATTATTTGATAACGGAATAGTGATATTACCTTCCTTATTAATTTTGCCTATTGGCCTTTTTGAACCATCTGACATTCTGTAATCATAATTTTCATTAACCATTAATATAGGAGTTGCTATTTTGCAACTTTTTTTATTTGTAGTTAAGGTATCAATATATGTATTTTTATTATTTGTCATGAAAACATTGCTTTCTTGTTTAAAGTCATTTGTATTTATTTCATATTTTCCAGTTCTTGTATTCTTAATCGGTATAGCTACTCTATTATTTGCCGAATTTGAGCCAATAGTGTGCATTTCATTTTCGATATTATGAATAAAATCAGTTGAATTAAATTCTTTTGATCCCAATGAAATTTTTGCATAACCACTCTCATTAAATTCAAAATTACTTTTTAATTTAATTGCCACCTTGAATGGTGTTTCGCCGTGATTAGAAGTCAAAGTTGGAGCTACACCGTTTTCAGGATTAAGAATATTTTGATAACTTAGATAATTTCTTAATGGGATTTTAACTGCACCTGAATTATTTCAACGCATTTGTTTTGTAGTAATTGTCTCAACAATATTATCAATTATTTTTATTCTGCCATTTTCAATTGCCTTTGTCATTGATTTTTGAGTTATGTAATAAGAAATGTCAACATCTTTATCTAAAAAATTTTTTAATGCTAACATTTCTGTTGTTTTTAAATTATCAAAATCAAATTGAAAATTTAAATCACTTCTAACAGAGACAACAAATACTCTATTTCTAGATTGCGGAATACCAAAATCTTTAGAATTTAGAATTTTATAATAATTTCTATAACCAATTTCTTCCATTGTATTTAAGTAATGTTGAAAATGGGGATAATTTTTCTTAGATAGTAATCCCTTAACGTTTTCTCAAATTACAAATTTAGGTTTTGGATGCAATTCTTTTTTAATAATTTCTAATGTTCTTTTGTAAAGTATAGATCTACCACTTGATAAATCATTTTTACCTGCAACAGAAAAATCCTGACACGGTGAACCATGAATACAAATATCTACAAACATATTTCACGTTTTTACATCTTGAGAATTATAATTATTATCAAATAATAAATTATAAGTTTTTACAGCGTGATCTCATCATTCAACATAGTCAATAGTTTTAACATTAATACCTAAATTTTCTAAAGCTTTTCTAGGTGAACCGATGCCACCGAATAATTCTAAAATTTTAATCATGTTTTATAGTTATTAATTTCTGAATCATTTTCCACAGTCATTGCAAACATGTGACTTTCCATCTCTAAACAATATTTACTTTTTTCAAAAACTACTAAATCAATTTCTCCATCATAGTAACCTTCTTTTCTAATTTCAAAATCTTTGATACCGTTTTTTATATAGTCCAAAAATTCTTGTTTAATTTTTAATTGTTTACTCATCTCTGTCACCGTTTATTTTATTTACTAAATTAATAAATTCCTCTGGATTATCATCAAAATATTCTTCCAACATTGTTAAATCTATACCAATCAAATATCGTCCATCTCTTTTATCACATTTAATACATTTATAAATCTCTGTTAAATCATAGCTGTCAGAATAATCGTCACCGCCTCAATCAATGCAAACGCTTTTATGTGAAAATTCTCATTTGTGTTCTTTACACAATTCTTGCAAATGTTTTATACAATATTTATCTATGTTTTCATTTTCTATTTTGTAATTTTCTGATTTTACTACTGGTTTATCACAAAAATTATATGAATATTTATGTTCACATAAATATTTTGTTTCTATTATTTCTCTTGCCATAATTCTTTCTTTCTATCATTAAGAATTAACTTCATAATTTGCAATTAATAATTCCTTGCCTATTTTGCAAGATTTATTATCACTTTTTCTTGAGCTTGAACTTGAATAAAATCATTGTTGCTCATAAATGTTAAAATTTTTAAACATTTTTCTTGTTTCTTCACAATCATCAATACTAAGTAAAAACTTATTACCCACTTCTGTTATTTTTTGCAATCAAGAAATGAAATCTATTCAATCATCACTTTTAAATCTATATTTATAGGGCTTACCGTTATTAGCAAAATATGGAGGATCCAAATAATAAAAACATTTTCATGTAATTGTATCTGAAAATACGTCTACATAATGACTAGATCAAAAATCTATTTTCTCTTTATTTTCAGAAAGTAAATTAGAGCATTCAATAATTTTGTTCTTTTTATTTAAATTCCAATTTTGTTCTAATCTTTTTTGAGTTCAAGTTCCTCATGAATTTCCATTAAAAGTTAAATTGTTATTCATAACATACTTAGCTGCAAATTTTATTGAATTATCATTAATTATATTTTTCAAACAAGATAAATTCGCTAATGGATAAAAAATATTTTCTGGAAAATATTTTTTTGGATTTAGAGGTACTAAATCGCACATAGAAATTCAGAAACTAATTAAATCTGAATCTATATCATTGAATATATATTTATCAAATAAATTATTTTTTAAGCAATTTAAACCTACACTACCTCCACCAAAAAATACTTCAACATATGTTAAATTTTTAACATTTTCTGGAAAATAACTCTTAATCAAATTTCATTGCTTAGATTTACCACCAGGTCATGTTAAAGGTGAAATTGTTTTATGCATTATTTAAGTTAGATATCAGTCAATCTGAATATTTTTCTTCTTGTTTTGCTTCTACATCTTTTATTGCTTTAGAAATATTAACTTTAATTTTACAAATACTTTCTAATTCATTTTTAGTCATATAAATACTCCTTTATTTTTTAAAATAATTGTTTATCACATATTTAATATCAATAATTGTATTATCTAAAAAAATTGTTATTAAAATATGAAAATGATTCCTACTTAAATCAGTTTTATTTTCAATATTATGAAATTCTTTTATATCAATTTTTTTATTTTCATTAATATTGATTTTTGCTTGAATGTCATTTTTTAAATAATTTATTGCATTTAAAATAACTTCAAAACTATAATTTTTACAAATAGAATTCTTCAATCAAAGATAATGCTCATTTTTTACCATTATTCAAACTCCAGTTCATTCTTACTATTTAATTCATCATATTCATCTAAAGTAATCTGATGAGCAATTTTGTCTTTAATTCTAATATCTTCATTAGTTTGTGCCTTAATAATTGATTTATTCATTATCAGAATCCTTCTATATTTTTAATCAAATTCCAATTCTTCTGTATCTATTTCTTTATCTGTTTTGATTTCATTTCATCTTTTATCTATACCAATAAAATTGATTTCATAATTAATTAATCCAGAAATTCTAGATATTAATCTTTCAGCATTAATGTCATCAAAACATCTAATGTATTTTTCAGTTAACTCTTGGATTGAAAAATTGGATGAAATTAATGTATACATTTTTTTATCTTTATTTTTTTGTATATAGTCAAAACGTTTATTGAATAATTCATAAATATATTCATAAGTTGATGAATGCGCGTGTTCAGCGCCCAAATCATCAATTAATAGAACATCTGCTTTAACAAAATTTGGTATCTTATTTGTTTTTTTAGATTCATCTTTATCTCTATTTCAATTTCATTTAAAATCAGAAACCAATTGTTGCATATTGCAAAAATGAACATTTAACATTTTTGGCATATATGAATATTTAATTCCATTACTTTCAATTACATATTTATTAGGATTTAATTCATAATCTTTATTTAACGAATTATTCCTACTATGAATGTCTTTCTTGAATTTATTTAAAAAAGTAGTTTTCCCAACTCCTGGTTTTCCTCATATATAAAGACCTATATTTTTTGTTATTTTTGAATCTAAATTAATTTGATCAAATTTTTTATATTCTAAATCTTGATCAACTTTAAATTTTTGTTGTTTAAACATTTCACACTCCTATTTTTAGATAAGTTTTAAGCATTTTAATAGACAAATAATATTAAATTTTTAAAAAATTAAACCTCCATTTCTTTATAAATATCTGAAAATATAAAAAACTACCAATTAAGGTAGTTTTGATATATATAATTTTCTTTTTAAAAACCCCACACCTTTGCATAACGGCCGGAGTTGCGGGACTGAATGTCTCAAAAATTATTTATGAATGAATCTATAAATGGATGAAGTGTAGCAGTACCAGGATCTCCTTGACCGTATGGATTGTCGCGTTGTGTCGTATTTAAGTCTCCATCGACCAGTTTAAAATTATGTTGCTCTAGCGAATGAGAAGTTGCGATTAAGGAATTGAACTGATTTTGCATGTTATCTAATGTAACTTCATTATTATAAACATCTTTACTAACATCTCATTCTATCATATCATTAAAAAAGCTGTCTGGGTTATATAGTTGCTTAAATTTTTGTCTGATTGAGTAGTTGAATTATTAATTATTGGAGAAACAGCTCCAAGAGAAATTGCCGATATAGATAACAAGTTTAATAAAGTTTTCATATAGTTTTATTTCTTTCTATGTCAGATAATATAATTCTGAAACAATTATTTTAATACTAAAATTATAATTTCCGCCAACTTATGAATCAAATTACAATAATTTTTTTAAAATTATCATTTTAAATTTAGATGTTTTTATAATTTTATTTTTTAATCTTGCATTTTAAATTTTAACTTTTTTAGAAAAATTTATATCAATTTCTAATTGTTTTTTAATGACAAAATTATTATAAAATTGTAGATTATATATAAATTTTGATCTTGAATATTATACAATAGTTTTATTTTTATATAATTCCAAATATCGTTTTAAAGAATTCAAATCATCAGTTGATAAAACAACATTTAAACCGTGTAGTTCATCATCTCTTATTAAATCGTTAATATACGATGAATAATTTATATTCAATGGCTTTTTATTGGCTCAATAATTTACAAATGAAATTAAAGTAAATTGTTTTATCAATAAATAATATGCAGCCAAAATCATTGATTGCTCTTCTCTTGAATATAAATTCTTAAAAGTCATTGGATGATTTTGTTCAAATAGTTGAATTAAAACTAACATTGCATTTTCTATTGATTGTAAATTATAAATTTTTATAATTTGTTTTATCAATTTATTTTCTTTTTTATTTTGAAAATTGAAATTGGCAGCTAATTGTTGAAATTCAGATAAATCTATTCAAATATTTTTTCTAATCATTTTGGATATTTCATTTAAAGTTAATGGATCTTTATTTATTTTCAAATTATCAAAAGCGATTTTATTTCATAAATCCAACATAGTAATCAAAACATCAACATGATAATAATTACTATAAATTCTATATAAATTAATATCTTGCTCAATATCAATTATAGAAAAAATCAAATTAATAATTTTAGGAAAATCTTTTTTCAACTCATCATAATTATTTGAAAAATCTAATCACTCTTCTACAAATTGCATATTAGATAATTGATTTAATAAAAATCTAGTCGGTCTTGTATTTAAATTGAATTCTGCAAGTTCTTCATCTAAATTTTTTATATATAAAAAAATTTGATCTTTTGCGGCGTCAAAATATTCAGCGATTTTTATCAATTGGCTTGAACTGAAATACTTCATTTTTACCTCTTTTTTCTAATTTTATTATATCTATTTTTAAAATATGTTACTATATTGACATATATAAAGGGGACAATTATGGATATTTTTCATCATTTTAAAAAATTAAATCAAGACGACACAAATTATTTAAAACGCATTAATCCTTTTTGAACAAAACAAATGAATAAGTGAATAGTTAAACTAAAAAAATTCACACTTAAATTTTCAGATGGCTTTAATTATTTTGCTGAAAATAATTACACTATAGATAATTATGCAAAACTTATTCCACAAATTGAAAACTATAAAAATTTTTTAAATAAAAAAAGAGCAATTTTTGCAACTAATTTGAAAATATTAAAAAAATTTGAAGCACCTTTAATTTATTATGGAAACTTAATCGGATTTTGTGTTGTGGTTGAATACTTCATTGATGTTTTAAAAGATATAGACAAAACAGAAATAAAAAATAAACAATTATATGCAATACAAAAAATTAATGAAATAATAAAAGATGAAACAAATAGATTGTTCAAAATTATCAACAAAAAACTAAGTGATGATGAATATATTACGATGATAAAAGAAAATATAAAATACGAACAACTTACTATTTCAAACACAATACCAAATATCATAATGATGTTTAAATACATAAATAAATTATTTAAATACAAAAAGATTAATGAAAGTGATTTATTAGAATTTATTACATATGGAATTGTTTACAATTCCATTATTAATGTGATTAATTACATGGCTCCAAGATTTATTAATTCTCTAGTATAAAGACCACTAAATATAGTGGTCTTTTATTTTAATCATCCAATTTAATGTGCAATTCTTTTAATTGAAATTCACTAACTTCTGATGGGGCTTTCATCATCATATCTATTCCAGAAGAATTTTTTGGAAAGGCTATTATTTCTCTAATATTATTTGCGTTAGTTAATAACATAGCTATTCTATCCAAACCTAGAGCACAACCAGAATGATATGGCGCACCGTATTTGTATGCATTTACAAATCAACCAAATTTTTTGTCTATTAAATCTTGTGTTAAACCAATTGCAGAAAACATACGTTCTTGAATTTTTTTATCATTGATTCTTTCAGATCCTCCACCAATTTCAAAACCATTCAGTACTATATCATATGCTTTTGCTAAAGCATTAGCTTTATCAATGTCAAATGTATCAATTGATATTTCTGCTGGTTGCGTAAATGGATGGTGAGCCGCCACAAATTTTTCTTCTTCATCTGATCATTCAAACAGTGGAAAATCAATAACTCATAAAAATTTAAATTCGTTTGCTGCTTTAATATTCAAAATTGTTCCTAGTGTATTTCTTATTGCTCCCAAAATCATTGATGCTTTAGTAAATTCATCTCCCACAAATAAGACAGTAAATTGATTTGACTTAAATTCTAAAAATCTTTTTTTCAGTTGTTGTTTTTCTTGATCTGCAATTTTTGATGCAATTGGGCCTGATCATAAATCATTATCGTATTTAATGAAAGTTAATCAGTTTGCCTTATTTTGTTTTGCAGTTTCTGTTAATTTTTCAATTTCTGTTTTAGATAATAATTTATCGATAATAATTCCTCTTATAACATTTTGCTTATTTAAAACATTTAAAAATAATTCAATTTGCGTTGTCAAATTAAATTCATTAAATGTTTTGATTTCGTATCCAAATCTTAAATCGGGTTTATCACTGCCGTACTTGTCTATCGCATCTTTATATGTCATTTTTAAAAATGGAGTAGCTATTTTTTTGTTTAATGTATTTTCAAATATTTCTACCATCAAGTTTTCAATTTCATTTTGAACATCTGATGCGTTTGCAAAAGACATTTCCATATCTAATTGAGTAAATTCTGGTTGTCTATCAATTCTTAAATCTTCATCACGAAAACATTTAGCAATTTGAAAATAACGATCAAATCCAGCTACCATCAATAATTGTTTATATAATTGAGGAGATTGTGGAAGTGCGTAAAATTCATGTTTATTCACACGTGATGGTACTAAAAAATCTCTTGCACCTTCTGGTGTGGATTTTCCTAAAACTGGAGTTTCAATTTCAATAAAATTTTGCTTTACAAAAAAATTTCTTATTGTCCAATTCATTTTTGAACGTAACAATAACTTGTTTTGAATTTCACTACGTCGTAAATCCAAATAACGATATTTCATTCTAGTATCTTCTAGAGCTGTTATATCATCTTCTATCATAAATGGTGTAACTTCGGATTCATTTATTATTTGTAATTTTGTAACTTCAACTTCTATTTCTCCTGTTGAAATTTTTAAATTTTTTGATTTTCTTTCAATAATTTTTCCTTCAACTTGAATAACAAATTCAGTTTTAATATTTTTACCATTTAAAAAAGACTCACTAATATTTAATTGTGTAATACCATATTGATCACGTATATCAATAAATGTTAAACTACCTAATTTACGAATTTTCTTAACTCAACCTTGCAAAATTACTGTTTGAGAAATATTTTTTAAAGTTAATTCCCCACAATTGTGTGTTCTAATCATTAAACATATTCCTCCTTCAAATAAGAAATTATTTGATCAAATTCTAGTTCTAATTCTTCTCTTGTTTGTTGATTTTTAAGAATGACTTTATTTTTTTGTAATTCTTTGTCACCAACAATAATAATAAATTTTGCCTTATTTCTTTCAGCTAATTTTAATTGAGATTTAAATGATTTATTCAAATAATCCATATCACAAGTTATGTTTGATGATCTCATCATTAATAAAATTGAATTACCAAAAAAACGTGCTTTTTCAGATAAGGCAACATAATATACATCTAATTGTTTTTCATTAACGATATCTATTTTGGCGTTATCTAAAGCTATCAATAATCTTTCAACACCCATACCAAAACCAACAGCAGGCAAATTTACACCGCCTATATTGTTAACAAGTTTATCATATCTCCCTCCACCAAATAAAGTTGATTGAGCAGCTGTTTTTTCATCTGTTGAAATAATTTCAAAAACATAACCTGTATAATAATCTAATCCTCTAACTAATAAATCATTTTGAACTATTTTAATTCCTAACTTTGTTAAAATTTTTTTTAATTGATCATAATATGCCAATTCCACATTTGATAAAAAGTCTAGCATTTTTGGTGCATTTTCAAATTTAATATTATCAATTTTACAATCCAAAATTCTTAGTGGATTTTTTTTAATTCTAATTTGGCAATCATCACATAGTGATAAATCTTTTAAATATTTATTTAATTTAACTAAATATTTTTCTTTATCATGTCCAGATACTAAATAATTTAAATGAACTTCATATTTTTTTAAACCTAATGTTTCTAATAAACTAGTCGCTAAAATAACAACTTCTGCGTCCAAATTGATATCTTTTGCACCAAAAACTTCAATACCAAATTGTGTAAATTGTCTTTGTCTGCCAGCTTGTGGACGTTCATATCTAAACATTGGACCATAATAAAATAACTTTAATGGTAAATTTTCTTGAACATATAATTTATGTTCAATAACAGCTCTTGCTGTTGCTGCTGTTGCTTCTGGTCGCAAAACAAATTCACGACCTTTTTTATCATTAAAAATAAACATTTCTTTATTTACAATGTCTGTATTTTCACCAACAGACATAGAAAAAAGTTCTTTAAATTCAAAGATTGGTGTTTCTATTTTTTCAAAATTATAAAGATACATATGATTCTGAATAATTATTTGTAATGCTAAAAAAGCAGCTGCTTTTTTAGCATATAAATCTTCTGTCCCTCTTGGTTTTTGAATCATATTGTTACTTACCTCTTTTTTATTTAAAAATAAACATCATCTTCGCTTCAAACGTCTGGTGTTTCATTCATATTAACATCTTGATTTATATTTAAAATCATGATTTCACCATCATCTGAAGTCATATGAGTTTTTATTCCTTTTCAAATAGGATAATTATCTCCTTTTGATGCAGCGTTTTGTGTATGTAAAGGTCTTAAATTAATTAATTCAAATTCGCCACCTTTTTCAATTGGTTTTATAATATCAAAAGTTCACGAATATTGTGAAAATGATACTTTATCTTTTGTAAATTCTTTAAATATGATTATTGCTCCACAAGCATCCATTCTAACTTCATTTTTTGAATGTCCGGGAATTGGAATAGCTTTTTCTCAGATTGCTTGAATTTGTTCATTTGTTCAGTCCATAAACTACCTCTTTTTTTCTGCTCATTTATTTTAACAAAAAGTAATGCATTTATAAATACTATTAGTTTAATTTACCAGATTTATATAGATTTTGAAAATGACCAGGGATATTTTTTAATTGGTCGTATGTACCGCTTTGAATAACACCATTTTTTGAAATAACCATTATTTCATCAGCATTTTTAATTGTAGATAATCTGTGCGCAATGAAAACACTAATTTTTGATTTTATTAATTTGTCTATTTCTTTTTGCAAATTTTTTTCAACAATATTATCTAAAGCAGAAGTAGCTTCATCAAAAATTACAAATAATGGGTTTTTTAAAATCATTCTAGCTATTATAAGACGTTGTTTTTGTCCACCAGATAATATAAAACCACGTTCACCCAATATTGTATTGTATTGTTCCGGTAATGATAAAATAAAATCGTGTAATTGTGCTTTTTTTGTTGCATTATAAACTTCTTCATCACTAACATTTTTGGTTGCATATTTTAAATTTTCCATAACTGTACCATACAATATTTGTGGATCTTGTTCTACATAACCCACATGTGCTAAATATGATGGTAAATTAATTGTATTTAAATTAATATTATTAATCAAAATTTCACCACGAATTGGTTCATAAAGTCGCAACAATAATTTAATAATTGTAGTTTTCCCACTTCCTGATGTTCCAACTAGTGCATATGATTTACCCTTTTCTAATTTCATGTTGAGATTATTAATAATTTCTGTTTCAATATCGTCTGGATATGCAAAAGCTACATTATTAAAACTAATCTCATTGATTTCAGAGATAGTATTTGTTGAATCTATATTTCTATTAAATAGCGGTTGAGGATCAATTAGTTGATTTAAGCGCATAGCCGAATTTGAAGCTTTTGTAGCTCCTCTTAAAGTAACGTTGATCATTGCCACGGGAGTAATCAAAGCAAGAGATACTGTTGAAAAAGAGATTCCTAGTTTAAGAGCTTTATCTGGTTCATTGTGATAAAGTAAAATGGCTAAAATAATTGCAAAAACACCAACAACAGAAGTTACTGTTAATGAAAAAAATGATAATCATGTAGATCATTTAACTTTCACACCTAATGCTTTATTGTATTTTTGCTGGATATTTTCAATTCTTTTACTTTCGTAATTTTCAGTACCAGCAGATTTTATAAGTCTAACGTTTAAAATACGATCTGTAAGGTCTGTATCTATTTCTCTTTTTATATCCATTGAACGCATAATTGCTCTGCGATAAAAAATAAACATAACGATACTTAATAAAACAACAATTAACATGTAACCAAAAATAATAAGTGCCATTAAAACATCAATATAAAAAAGAACGGCCAACGATATTATCAATGTAGCTACGCAATAAACAGCATTTGATAAAAAATTTTGTAATCCCATGCTAGTACCCTCTGCATCAGATAATAGTCTTGTCAATATCATGCCTATTTGATGATCATGATAAAAAGATATATCTTGCTCTACTAACGATTTTAGTGTTTTTAATCTTAACGCTACTTCTATTTTAAGTGACAGAATCATTACAAGATAATTTGAAAAAAATTCAAATATTGCAATTAATATAAATATTGCAATTAATATAATAATTCATTGTCAATAATTTATTGTTATGTTAAATATTGTAGATGTTTTTGTCTCTGCAAATAAAGAATCTAAAAATAACATTGTCATTTTAGGAATAATTGCTACAAAAAATGCATCTAAAATAGTAACAAATATCATTGATCAAAATAAAAAAGGATTACTTTTCATAATTTCTGATATGGGCTTCATGAATCCACTCATTTTTTTAAATGTAAAACGATGTACATTTTGATTTCACGGTAATTCATAATTTTGTTTTTTTACACTATCTTTACTCATATTTTAATACTAACATAAATAAAAAAATGAATATACAATCCATTTAATTATCTATTTTTTTTGCGTTTTTTATTGGCCTCTAAGCCTCTAGTTTTTCTCATTGCAGTATTTATATCACGGAATCTATTTTCTTGTTCAATGCCTTCATCTCAAATTGGATTGATAACTTCTTGTCTTTTAACTTCTTGTTCACGTTCTGTTAAAATTTTATCTATATCTACACCTTGTTCAATTTTTACGGCTTGTTCAAGAGTTAAGAATGGATCTTCTGGTCTAGTACCTGTTTGTGTTAAGGTTGCCAATTGCATACGAATTTGTGATGAGGAAACTTTTTTGTCTTTAAAATCAATTTGTCATTGTATTGGAAGTAAACTTTCAAATTTATATGGTTCTTTTATTAAAATGTATAATAAATTAACAAATTTTTCAAATCCTACTTCACCTTTTCAAAACATAGTTTGATCTTTTTCAATTGGTTCGCCATTTACAACATCATATTTTGAAAAATGCATTTCATAAATTTTTGTTGCTCATTCTTCTTCTGAAATTAAATAAAAATTTGTAAATAAAGTACAATTGAAAATATGATTATCAAACTCATACAAACTTAAATTGAATCTATCAATAGTAGTAGTATCTATTGAAACTGAAAAATTTGAAACATCTATAATTTTTGACAATCATTGTAAAACTGATTGCGCGTATCTTAAAATAAATTTTAATTTTGTCGATGAAAAAATTAATGTTTTTCATCTCGTAAAATTAAAATCAAATTCTGAACTTTTTCTATTTTCTGCAATACTAAAATTCAAATCTATATTTATAAATTCTTTTATCGGCAAGTATATCATTTCTTTTTTCATATAAACAAATCCCTAACATTTTCCTCTATATTATACCACATTTTACGCTAATTTACTAACCAATCACACACGATGATTATGGATTTTAATATTGGAAATTTTATATATTTACAAAAATAGAAATTAAAATAAAATTTATTTTTTTATTTATAAATTAACATTAAAAAAACAAAACCAAAAAATATTTTTCAAAGTTTTGTTTATTTTAATTGATTTAATATTATTCTTTTCCATCTACAAAAATTGTATATTCAAAATGAGAAGAATAATTAACTAAAATATCTTCGGAAATTAAATTACTTCTAAAAATAAAAGTTTTATTTGGTAAATCATTATTCATAGAGTACGATGTTTTTAAAACTAAATTATAATAATTTATTCCGTTAATAGATTCTATTAATTCTGTTTTATAATCATCTTCATATACAGTTTTGATAAGATTTTGATCTCAGTCATTAAAAAATGTTCATCAATCTGTTCATTCACCAAAAAAATTGTTTTCACCTTCAAAATCACTTCACCAATTTATATTTGAAACTGAAAAATTATAGTTTTCAGAATTTGGATAAGAAATATCTTTTCAAACACTATAATCTGCTAAACAAATTGATACCAGACCAAATATATTTCATTCATCACTTAATTTAATTGGCTCTGAAGTTCCTTTTATGATAAATTCTTCATGATAATTATTCTGATTAATTTGGTTATTTCTTATTTGATTTAAAACAGGCATAAAACCAGATAAACTAAATGTGAATGCTAAAATAAAACTCAATAATTTTTTCATAAACATCTCACTTTCTATATCAAATAATTTTATTTGATATAGAAATTTTAATACTAAAAATTAATTTTAAAAATTTTATTTATTAATTTTATACAATTAATATCTTTCAACATCTTCTACATTTGGAATTGCTTTAATAGCTGAAATAATTTGACTCAACATTTGTTGATTGTTGACAACAGAAATTATACTTCCAGAAAAACGATTGTTTGACTGATCAACATTAAAACTCATATTATTTACAGACGAGTGTAAATTAGATAATACATTTGAGATATCAAAAATTAATGCTGGTCTATCAAAAGCCACAATATTTAATCTTACATTATATTGTTCTATTCCAGTAAGCACTAAATTTCAAGTTACTGAAACTAATCTTTTTTTAGCTTTCTCTGATTTTATATTATCGCAGTCTTTGCGATGAATTTTAATGCCCTCTGTTCTAGATACAAAACCTTCTATCTCATCACCAGGTATTGGTAAACAACAATTAGCAATGGTTGTTTTTATTCTATCCATACCATCAACTAAAATATCTGTCTCAGATGTATTTTTGATGAATTTTTTTGATCGCAATTTATTTATTTTACTATAATCATTAGTTAATGCAGAATCCAAAAAAACCATTTCTACAGCTTCTTTTAACGGAATTTCACCAGAATGAATATCTAACAAAAAGTCATCAAAAGAATTATAATCTAACAAATCAACTTTTTTAATTATTTCTGTATCGTTGCTTATTTTTCATTTTAAACCATGTTGTTGGATATATTTATTTATTTTTTCTCTAGTTTTTAAAATTAATTTATTTTTCTCTTGTTTTTTGCTTTCTGCTTGACTTTCTTCTAAAGATTGTAAATATTTTTTAATTCTACTTTTTGCTGAATTTGTTTTTGCAATGTTTAATCATGAAATTTTAGGTTCTTGTTTTGCTGATGTAATAATTTCAACCATCTCACCAGAATTTAACATTGTGTTGATGGCAGAAAAAACTCCATTAATTTTCGCACCAGTTGCATGATCTCCGGTATCCGAATGAATATGATAGGCAAAATCTAATACTGTAGATCCGAAAGGCAAAGTAACTACTTTACCTTTTGGCGTCAAAACATATATTGATGCTGTAAATAAATCATTTTGTAAAGTTTTTTCAATTAAATTTTCAGATGAATATTCATCTGAATTAATAGTTGAAAAATCCTGTTTTTCAATTGTTAATTTTTCAAGTTCTAATATTCTTGTAAAAATATCAATTTTTTCATCTAATTCTTTTTGTTTTTGTTTAACATCAACAGATTCGCCCTCTTTATAACGTCAATGGGCAGCAGCTCCAGTTTCTGCTATTATATCCATTTCCTCTGTTCTAATTTGAACTTCAAAAATAACTCCATGATTATCTGAAACTGTTGTATGTAATGATTGATATAAATTATTCTTTGGAGTTGCAATATAATCTTTAAATCTACTAGATAACGGTGTATATGCTTGATGAATATAACCTAATATACGATAACAATTATCAACTGTGTCTGTAATAATTCTAACTGCTAAAATATCATTAATATCAGAAAATGGTTTCCCAAAAACTTTCATCTTACGATAAATTGAATAAATTGTTTTACTTCGACCAAAAATAATTACATTTTCTAATCCATTTTTTTGTTTTAGTTCTGTTTTTAAATTATTAATAACAGATTCAATAATTTCAAATCGTTCATCACGATCTCTTTTTAATAATTCCTCTATATCTGCGTATTCTTCTGGTTCCAAAACTTTAAATGATAAATCTTCTAAATGAGATTTAGCAGTTTTCATCCCAATACGGTGAGCAATAGCAGAATAAATATCTAAGGTTTCTTTTGCGATTACACGTTGTTTTTCTGGTCGCAGATATTGAATTGTTAACATATTATGCATTCTATCTGCTATTTTAATAATAATAACTCGAATATCTCTAACCATTGATAAATATAATTTACGTAAATAAGTTGATTTAATTGCTTTTCTATTTTCTTTTGCAAAAAAAGATACTTTTGTAATTGATTCTACTAAGTTTGCAACTTCTAAACCAAATTCATCTTCTATATCATCAAATGATACTGGCGTATCTTCAATTATGTCATGTAAAAGTCCAGCAATAATTGTTTTTGGTGCCATTCTTCATTGTGCAAGAAAATATGCTGTTGAAATTAAATGAATAATGTATGGATCTCCATTATGTCTTTTTTGTAGTTTGTGTTTTTCTTCTGAAAAATTATATGCTTCAATTATTGAATTAATTTGTTCTTGATTTTTAATGTATTTTTCAATTTCTGCCAAAACAATACTAAAATCTCGACATTCTTCTAATACAAATTCACTAGCATTATTTATTGATTTATTATCAGCCATACATAGCACCTACTTTACTAGAATATTATATTTTATTTTTAATTAAAAATAAAATATTAAAAAATAAAAAAACATACATTTAAAATTAAACATATGCTTTATTTATTTTCTTAAAATGTTAATAAAGATTTTATTTTAATATCTTTTAAAACATCGTTTTTATATATTTCTTTTAGTTCTCCTAAGAAGACAGCCCCAACAACAGTTGCATTTGATTTTTCAACAAGTTCAACAATTGCTTTTGCAGTTCCACCAGTTGCTAAAATGTCATCTACAATTAATACTCTATCATTTTGTTTAATTGCATCTCTATTTATTTCCAAAGCATTTTCACCGTATTCTAATTCGTATACGGCTTTAAATGTTTCTCTTGGCAATTTATTCGGTTTTCTAGCTATAACAAAACGCAATCCTGCTGCAAAACAAACTGCTGATGCAAATAGAAAACCTCTTGCTTCTGGTGCAACAACAACAGTTGCGCCAACTTCTTTTGCGAATTGAACCATTTGTTCAATTGTGTATTTAAATGCCTGAGCATCTTCCAATAATGGAGTAATATCTTTAAATATAACTCCTGAACTTGGAAAGTTCGGTACATCAATAATAAATTTAGATAAATCCATTTTCATTTTCTCCAAAATAATTAATCATTAATTCCTGAAACAATTTGTTCTTCATTATGAATATAAATACGTTTTACAAAACGTCTTATAGCCATTTTGTTTCTAATACGACCTTGTTCCATTGTAATTCATATCGGTATTAAAATAAATAATGTGGTAATAAATGCAGATAATAAACCAATAATAATTGTAAGACCAAAACCAACTAATGTTGGCAATGTAACAGTAAATACTATCGCAAAAATAATATAAAACGGCATAATAAAGCAAGCTTTTCAAACAGCATATTTAACTACTTTAACTAAGGTTTCTTTTAAATAGTTATTTTGTTTTGCAGCCACATTCATTTTTTGTGTTTGTTCTTTTTTATATGCTTTAAAATTAAGTTTTTGTTCAGCTTTAAAAAGTTTTAATTCTTTTTTATATAAATTAACTGCTTGTTTTCTTTCATTTTGTTGCTCTTTTGTTGATTTACTAATTTTGACTGGTATATTTTCAGACAACATTTTTTTTCTTTCAAATATTTTATTTGACATTGCTTTTCTGGCTTCTCTAATAGATGTTGCAAATTCAATTTCAGAATTAAAATGCTTTTCAAGTGATTTTTGATCACGCTCTTGAATAATATTTTTTCCTTTTGCCAATATTGTAATCATAAACGTTGATACTAAACCTATTGTGGCTGCAAAAGCTGCAAAAACAGAGAAAGTAACTGGGATACGAAGAATAATGATTAAAGCTGCAGTTACAGCTAAAGAAACAATTATTCCTATCGCCAATGCAACATAATATGTTCATTTAAAGCGAATGATAATATAAATAATCAATACCAAAATAAGTGCTAATAATGATCAAGCCAATTGCTTTAAATTTTCCAAAGATGAATATGGAATTGAAACAAATCTTTCAACACCTTGATCTGTTGAATTAACAGAACCATTTGGTCCTGTTGCTTGTGATAAAGCGATTAATAAGTTTCTAACAGCATTATAATCGTTTTTATTTGTCATTGATGTTTGAAATGAGAATCATAATTTTGCATCAGTATCATTTGATACAGTATTTGGATGATAATCAGTTCCAAAATAAATCTTGGTTTTTGGTAAAGAAATGTGTTTGTCAATTAATTGATATGAAATATCATTATTAATAATATATTGTACTCAAGTTGAAATCATCTCAACAACTACATCATCTGTCATTTCATCATGACCTTCATATTGTTGTAATAAATTTGAAGTATAATTTACAAATTCACTTGATAAATTTCTCTCTGATGATTCACCACTACCAGAAGTTGGTGATTCAAAATAGCCATTTTTAACATCTTGCATTGAAGTATGATAAATACTACTTACATAATCTCCTCAGACCAAGAATTTTGATCCAGCACCAAATGATGCATCATAATTTGCACCAATAAAGAAACCAAGAATTGCACCAATAGCAATTATTATTATATAAGCTATTGCAACAATTTTTGAAACATTAAAAATACCCTTTTCATTTCTGTAAAGTTGTAATCTTGTGTTAATTGTTTGCGGTACTTCATCAACAATACTTGTAGAATTTAAATCTGCTTGGTTTTGTTCAAATAAATTTTGTTTACCAGTACCAACTAAATACCTATAATCTTCAATTTTTGCTTTTAATTTTGAAATTCTATTTGCTTGGTTTTGTGTGTCTAGTTTACTAATTTTAGTTTCTATAATTTTAATTTTTGAGTCAAATTTGTTTTTTAATTTTTCTTCTTTTATCGTTAATTTATTTTGTATAATCGAAATTTTTGAAGTTAATTTATTAGCTTTTAATTTATTTTTTTCATTATCTGACTGTAGTAAAGTATCTCTAATTTGAGTTAATTCAATAATTTTTTGCTCATTTTTTATAAATAAATTTAGACTTAATTCTATATTCAACGCAAAAGCACTTGGTGTCTTGTTATATAATGGTGAATTAATTGTCAATGAAAATAAAATTCTACCTAAAATAATTACAAACAAAATTGCAAAGAAACAACCTAAAGTTACTAAAGTTGCAAATGATTTCAGTACTGACTGACCTATTCAAAATAAAGCCATATTTGGAATAATCATAACTATTAATGAATCTATTGCAACGCCAATAGTATCTCTATTTGCAATTGAAAAAGCTTGTTTTAAAGGTCTATTTTTTTTATAGAAACCTTGCTTTATTCGTTCAAAAAGTGAAATGGAGACATCAATTGATAATCCAGCAATAATAAATAATGCCATAAATGTATCTGGACCTATTGCAAAATTAAATCAAACAGAGGCTAACAATGTCAAGCCTAAAGTAATGGCAATTATCACAATTGTAAATAAACCTAAAATTCGATAAAAAATTAACAAAAAGATCATAGTTGCCAAAGCTATTATTGCTAAAGTTATTAAAGAAATTGTAAACATAACATTTGTAATTACTGCATCCAATTTTGAAATTAGAAAAACATGAAATGAAAATCCTTGAGATGCAGTTTTATAAATAACTTCTGAATTTTTAGCCAAAGTATAAGTTTCAGTTGGAATCATGAATTTATTATCTGTAAAATATGCAGAAGATTGCGATTGTTGAGTTTCAACTGTATTATTATTATATAAAAAGTAATCCTTAAAATTATCAGCACTTATTTTATCTGCAATTGGTAACAAGTTAGATGCTAATGCTTTAAAAACTAATTGAATATTTGGTATTTCAACACCACCTATTGGTGTTCCTGCAGTACCTGAATTTGCCATTGTTACCGAATCAAAATATTTACCACCTGATATAAAATCTTTATCTGTTGCATTTGGATCATAAATATATTTATTTGTATCATTTGCAAATGTTCATGAATTTTGAATTCTGCTAAAATTTGCAGTTGGTGATGAATTGGCAGTTTCTTGGAATTGGAAATTTTTATCAACAAGTGAGCCATACATCATTTCAAAAGAAGTGTGTTGGTCATCGTTTCATCTTTGATATGAACCGTAAAAAAAGTCATACAGGGTATCTTTAACAAGAGTAGATGTATTTTGGTCATCATAAATTTTTTGTAAAGAATATATGATATCATTTTTTCATTTTTCATATGCTGAATTGCCATTTGTATAATAATTTCTTAACTCATCAAAATAAGAATCGACATCAACCATAACAGAAATTTTATTCTGTGTTGTATTATCTGCTCTTATAGAAGAAGATTGTTCGGTTTGAATAATATTTGTAAAATCTGATGCTTTATCTGCAGCAACTGCTAATTGTAGAAAAGGTGCATTTGTCGATCCTAAAGATACTGTTGTTGCTTTAACGTCATCAAACATGTCAGACATTTTAGTTCTTGCAATGGTTGTTTCTACAGAACCACCATAACTACCCGCTGTAAATAATGCATCCTCATATGATTCATTCAAAATAAAAATTCCACCAGAACGTTGTAAAACTGTTCTAAATTCTGAAGAATTATCATTATAAATTGATGATGGTGCTTCTACAGTTAAATAATGTTGCCCGGTTTGAGTAATAGTAATTGGTAAATTACCCATTGGATTAATTTTATCATTTAGTATTCTTGTAGCTGATGCAGCATCGCCATTTGGTAGCGTATCGTCTGATGTTGTTTCATCAGATGAAGTATCATATACACCAACTGTTGCAGAAAACGTCCCACCAAATTCAGATCCTAAATTATAATTATCATTAATATTTGTTGAGGTAAAAAATAAACCAATAAGCATAGATAAAATCATCAAAGTTATTGCAAGAATACGAATGATATTTTTAGGGCTCATTTTAGATTTGATTCTAATATTATTTTTTTTCAGCTTATTATTTTTATTTATATCAATTTTTTCCATATTAAAACGAACCCTTCTAATAATCTATTTTTTATTTTAATAATGCTTCTATATCTTTTTCTAAATTTGAATCACTAGCAATAATTGTATTAACATTTATATATTCAATTAATTTATTAATCTTAATATTGTAAATATAATATGCTAAATCATTGACATCTTTAATTTTTTTATTTTTCAATAAAATATTAAACAAATAATCAGTCACATCCAATATTTTTATATTTGGAATTTTAATTCGCAATTCAATAGTTTTTATTTCTAACATCACTTGCGCATACTTTACAATTTTCATAAAATCTCTATCTTCCATGATAACCTCACTTAATAATATTAATTCTATTATTTTTGTAATTTAATGTTCAAACTTGAAATTTACACATTAAACAATTTCTTTGCCACTTTAAACTCATTAATTATTTTATAGTATTTATATAAAAAAACACAAAAAATAATGATTTTCTAAACTAAATAAAGTTATTGTAATGCTTCTATTTTTGCAGAAATTTTGTTTCGTAATGTTTCAATATTTTTACTATATTCTAAAGAAACATCTTGTGACAATTTTATTTTATTCATTTTTAACTCTGTTTTATCTGTAATTGATTTCTTTAGTTCTTTTAATGATTGATTATATTTTTGTTGCACTAATTTATTATCTTTAATAACTATTTTGTATTTCTCATCATATTCTACAATGGCATTTTTGATATTTAATTTTGTTGCTTTAATTTTGTTTTTTAATTCAATTTTAATTTTTGTTCTATCTGCATAATTTAGTTTTGTCTCTTTTTGTGCATTTAAATTTAAATTTTGTAAATATTTTTCAATATCATTTTTTTGATCACCATTTAATAAAGAAATTTTACCTAAAATTAGTTGATTATTATCTATTTGCCCCTCGATTTTAGCAACTTGTGTTGTAACAGCAGCTCCGGCAATTACATTTAAACCGGTTCTTCCCATATCAAATAAGCCATCTAAAGCACCAATGATTGCATAAACTGGACCAAATAAAGTACCATAACCTAATCCACCTAAAACACCAGAAGTTACAACTGTTGCTGTTCCCGGAATTCCAGCAATACCTAATGAAGCTACAATTGTAACAAACAAAGCCAAAATAAAAAAAGGAATCAATGCCATTGAAACTATAGGATTTTCATTAATATCATGTGCTGTAAACAAAAATGAAGTAATCAAACCAGATTGGACACCAGCACAACCCATAAGTCCCATCGAAGTTGATAATGGCGTAACAACAGAAACTACCGATTCTTTAACATGAAGTTCATCTTTTAAAACCTCCATTGTTGTAGGCAAAGTGGCATTTGATGATTGTGTTGCAAAACCTTGTATTAATGCCCTTCAAGTTTGTTTTCATCACACTTTTGGATTTACACCATAAATTATTAAAATAACAGTTAAAATAACAAACATAATTAAAATACATAAATAACCAATACCAAGAATTATACCAATAGATGATAATGCCCCAATTGGTCTAGTAGTTATCGCAACAGTAATCATAGACATAATTGCCAACGGCATTATGCGAGTAAATACCATCAAAATTGATAAAACAACATCTCACGCACGGTCTAAACCTGCAATTGTTTTTTGGTATGCCTCTTCATGTCTTTTTTTCAAGCCAAGTTTGATTCCTGTTCCCGTTAATAAACCAAGCACCATTGCAGGAATAATAGCTGTAGCTGTAAAAACACCAACATAGTTTGATGGTACATAAGAAAAAATAATTTCTGGTAGTGGTTGTGTTTCATGCGCTGCATTAGTATCTCCACTTGCAGTTGAAAGATCTAACATAAAAGAATTATTTTTTAAAATAGAATAACCTATTCAAAAAGTAATTATAAATGCTATTGCGACATTAAATAGCATCATTGAGACTCCTTTTGCAGTGATTCGTCCCAAATTACTTTTACTTGGTTTTGCCACAATTCTAGTTATTGAAAGAAAGACTACTGGTATTGTAATCAACATAATACCGTTAATAAATACTTGTTTTAATAATTGTGCTCAAGTTGAAAATTCACCAACTCATAAAAGATAATTTGGATTATCAATAAATTCACCAAGATTATCTGGGTCTGCAATTGTTGGGTCAAAGAAATTTCCGCTTGGAAAATCTATAATTGCTTGCACAACTACGCCAAAAACTAATCCTATTACAAATCCTATTAATACTCGATAAATAAATTTAATTTTAATATATTTCAAAAAATATCAAAAACCTACTGTTATTCCTAAAAATAAGACTATCGCAACTAGAGATTGTCAAGTTGAAATGGCCAAAAAGTTTTTAAGTATTTCATTTGTACTTGCTAAAAAAACCATATAATCCTCTTCTATTTTAATAATAACGAAAATGCAATATTAATTATATCAACACTTCTTGTAAATGGTGGTGCATAAGCAAAATCAATATTATTATTATCAATAATTGTTTGCCTATTTCAAATCATCGAAACTAATCCGTTAAGTCTTAAGACAGATTTGTTTTGACCTAGCATTGAAGCTCCAATTATTTGTTTATTATTATTGTCTATAATTACTTCCAATCACAATGGAGTTTGTTTTTCTTCAACAAAATTTGTATGATCAAAATCTTTTACTAAAACTTTTTTTATCTTAATTCCTAAAGAAATGGCATGTTCTTCTGTTAAACCTGTTCTGTAAATTTCCAATTGATTTACTCTAATCAAAGCAGAACCAATTTGGCCTGGAAATTTAAGATTTTTACCACAAATATTGTCTGCAACTATTTTTGCAAATTTATTTGCAACTGTTGCTAATGGTAAATATTCGTAATTGTCTGTAATTTTATTTTTTAAAACAACACAATCGCCAAGTGATCAAACATCAGCGATTGAGGTTTTACCATATTCATCAACTACAATTGCTCCAGTTTTTTGATCTTTGATTAATTTTTCATCATTAATTCAATCAACATTAGGTATAAAACCAGTTGCATTAATAATAAGGTCTGTATTTATCACAGAAGCATCAGATAATTTAATTTTATTAATTTCGTTATCATTTACACTTACATTTAAAATAGATGTTGAAAGCCTTATTTCTACATTTTTTTCTTTTAAATTATTTTCTAATTCTTCACTAAAATCTTTATTAATTCTATTTAATAGAAGTTGATTTGCCGCTTCTATTAAATAAACTTTTTTATTTAATTTTGATAATTGTTCTGTAATTTCAAGGCCTATAAATCCAGCACCAACTACAACAATATTTTTTGATTTAGTCAAAATATTTTTTAAAACTTTTGCATCTTGAATTGATGTTAGACTTAAAATGTTCGTATAGTTAAAGCTCAATGGTTCAAATATTTTAGGTTTTGCACCCGTTGCAATTACTAATTGATCATAGTTTATTTCAAATTCATCACTTGAATGTATTTTTTTATATTTAACAATTTTGTTTTCAAAATTTATTGCAGTAGCTTGTGAATTATTAATTACTTTTATATCTTGTTTTTGAAATTCAACAATAGTTCTTGCATATAAATTGTTTATATCTTCAAAAATTCCACCAACAAAATATGGTAATCCACAAGCAGATAATGATACATAGTCCTCTTTTTGAATTACAACAATTTCAATTGTTGAATCATTTCTTTTTAATTTTGCAGCTACACCCATTCCTGATGTAGACCCACCAATTATTACAACTTTCATTAAATTACTTCCTTTTAGACACAAATTATATTTTATATTAAAAACAATAAATTTTAAAAAATAACACAAATTATAAATAAAAATGACATTATTTATGTCATTTTTATTTATATTTTTTAGAATTCTTTTTATTTTTATTTGATGATTTTTTTAATTCTTTTTGGTCTTTATGTTCTTGTTGTCATAATGTTTTTTTGCGTAATGCTCTTATTAATTTGCTCATTTTTTGATTATGTTTATTTGCTCTAACTAAAGCAACTTGCCTAATTTTTTCAATTTCATTATTTTCTTTTTCGGTTTTAGTTTTTGGAATTTCAAACTCATCATTTTTTTTAACATCGTATTTAAAAAATCCTTTAATTGATTTGGTTCTCAATTGTGTAATTCTTGCTTGTGGATCAATATGAAAAATTTCTTTTTCAATTGGTTCTCAATTCATCACTGACATACTTACCATAATTATTGATCGATGTAGATAATTACCAGAAGTATTATTTACGACATTTCAAGACATAATATCATTTTGCACACCATCTTTATTTAATAAATGTACAATCTCATCTTGCATTTTGGTGGCAATTATTATGGTTCTAATTTTATATTTTGGATATACCAAATTTGTTATTAGAGCATTTACAATTACTAAAACTAATGATGCGAAAAAAGATGGACCAAAAATAAATATAAATTTAATTTTTAATAAAAGTGTGGTTGGAAATGAATCAAATCCCATTGCCAATGAAGTTGTACTTGCATAATGTCAAACAGAATGTCATGAATCAGATGATGTATTTGCAGAATCAAGTAAAAAATTTAAGCTATTATCTAAATTGATATTATTGTATATATTACTTAAATGAAATATTATACTATCATTCGATAAACCACTACTTTTAAATGTGTTAATTAATTCAGAATTAAAAACTACGCCATTTTCACCAATGTATGTGGAATGCAAAATAGCATCTAATAATAAAGCTTTTGCAAATGACATTTGTTCACCATTATAGAAAATCAGCGAATTTAAATCATTTCGATTCAAATCTCAAATAGCACTTAATTTTATATCAGATGGTATTTGATTTGTTGGTAAAACAGCTGTATTAGAGATAATTACTATTGCCAAAATACCAAAATTAACATCTCTATTAATTGTTCCGATTGAAATATCTTTTTTTCTTGAAAAATACATAGTGACAAAATCTGTTCCACCTGTTGATGAACCTACTCGATAAATAAAACCATAACCATAACCAAGTAATGCACCACCTATTGCACCAAAAATGAATAATCAAATGGAACTACTTCAAGACATTGATAAATTATTTATTAATTTATAATTAAAAATAAAATGGAATTCTTGTGGATTAACAAAAGGAATTCTTGTTAAAATTTGATCAAAGGCAATTGATTCAACCATATACAAAATAGTTGTTAAAGTTAATTTTCAACCTAATTTAACAGCACCAAAAATAATTAATGGAATATTTAATACAAAATAATAAACAAAATAAAAAGTTCCTTGCATTTGAATACTATTTTGGAAAGTTAAAACAGCAAAAAAACGAGCAATAGCACCCATTCCTGATGGAAATAAACCAGATGAACCTGTTGACGAAATAAAATAATCAAAAGCAACAGTAACAATTAAAACACCAATTGAAATAGAAAGAAGTTCTTTTGCAAATGAAAATTTAAAATAATTAGAAATAATAATTTGTTGTTGTTTTCTTGAAACCAACAACGATTGATTTTTATTTAATTTTTTTTTTGTTTTGCTTGGTTTTTCTTCTTTTATAGCTAAATTATCTATTTCTACATTGCTCAAGGATTGATCATAAGTTTTAATGTCGTTTTGTTCTTTATTTTCATCCATAAAACTGTCAATCCTTATCTAAAATTCCCTAATATAATAACAAAATTAATTATAAAGTCTACAATATTTTAAATAAAAAAAACGATTCAAAATCGTTTTTTAAGATTATTATTCGTTTTTCAAACGAACAGTAACTTTGAATGAACCAACTTTAATTGGGTCATAATCATTTCTTGTAATATCAACAACTGTATAAGTGTCTTGTCATGATTTTTTGTAGTTTGCAAAGATAATATTTTTATTTGAACCTGATTTAGTTTCAATAAATACCGGAATTTTGCGATTTTGCAATGCTGGAATTTTTAGATAAACTATTATTTTTGCAAATGGAGATTCAATATTTTCTAATTCTTTATTTAAGAATTTTGCAAATTCATTAACTACTAAATCACTACCAAATTTACGTGATTCAACAAATTCATGTGAAGTATTATGTGTAATATAGAATGAAATTTGTGCATCACAAGTTACAAGTAAATGTTTTTTAGAAGTTGTTGCTCCATCGTAAGCATATAACGATTTATCTTGAGAACGATCAGCTATAGTTTTTGCTAATTGTTTTGCAACTTCTTCAATTGCGAAAACTCTTTCTGCTTTAATATCATATTTAGCTGATTTATTTCATAATAATTCATCATCATTAACATGAATATTTTCAAGGAACATTATTTTTTTCAATCATTTTTTTGGTGCATGTTTTCATTCATCTTCACCTAAAATAACTTTTGATGGTCCCTCATCATCAATTTTTTGTCTCATAACTTCAACAATATCTAAACCTTCTGGTGTACCACCTTTTTTGTCTAGCATCATTAACGATGGGCCTAAACCTGAAATCAATTGTGCAGCGTTTGGTTTAAAGCGAGTTACTCATGAATCATGTTCTACTTCGAACAATTCATTAATAACATCTAATTCTTCTGCAGTTGATTTATTAAAGTCCAAAATTAATTTTGAAGATAATAAATTAAATAAACGTGCAAGTAAGTATTTTAAAGTATTAGTTGTTTCATAAATTTTAAATTTATGCAATGGATCATTATCTCATGGAGATAATGCATTATTATACATAATTTTCAATGCCAAGAAATTAACTGAAGATTTTTTAGCAACTTGTGCAAGTGCTCCTGCTTCTGTATCAATTACATCAATAGTTTGACCATATTTATCAACCATTTCTTTAAATTGTTTTGAGTTATAAATTAACATATCAGCAGTACCTACAATACCATCTGAAACACCTAATTTAAAGTTTTTAATAGTGCTTACAAATTCAGTATCGAATTGAAATGCTTCTGGTTCGTGAATAATTTGTCCATATTTAATATCTTTGAATACAGTTAAATCTGCATCGCGATAAATAAATTTTGTTGAAATTACAGTATCTGTTGTATCAAATTTATCATTTGTAGATAATGCTAAATCAACATTAATAATAGTTTCTAATCCTGGATATTCTTCCATTAAATAAGTGATTGCCATCGCAGCATTAGCTTTACCATACCCGATTGTTGCAATTACAAATATTTTTCCGTGGAATTTTAAATGTTGAATAACCATATTACGTCATCAATATTTTTTAACTGTTCTAACATCTTTACGATCTCTAACAGTAAAATATGCAGTTGAGATAATTCCTATCATTATCTGTTCACCTCATTTTTCCTATCTTTGGCTCTCGCAAAACGTTTTATGCGAATTGCAATGCTATAATTATTATACTATGAATTCTTTTTAATAAACAATGTTTTTAAAAATAATAAAGATTAACACTTATAAGTTGTTTTAATTTTAGTAACTTATAAGTGTTAATCTTTATTTTTAGAAATATCATATTTTTCTATAAAATAAATAAAAAAGAGAAAATAAATTCTATTCTGTCTTCAAAACATTAATTGTTATGTAAGTATCCATTCAAGCAACTCCTGCAATGAAATGACCACCTGATTGATTAAATTCTTTATCAGTAATTTGCATATGAATATGTCATGATCTATTAGAAACAAATCCAGTAATATTGTTTATTGTAATTAACTCTTCATAAACTTGTTTATTGTAAAATAATGGGTCAACTTTTTCCATTGCACCCAGTTGTAACATACTAGAATAACCAAAGCCAGAAACGATACCATCAATGATTCCATATGTACGAATGGTTTTTTCTAAAGATTCTGTAATACTGTCACCATTATTGATTGTGACTACTAAATAACTTCCTTGTTTTTTTATTTCCATATTATTCATTATCCTTTTTCAATTTAGCTTCTTCGGTTTTTAATATACGAGATAATTCTTTTTTTGATAATTTATTCGAATCAACATGAGCTCTTGTTCTTTTTTTATTTCTAATGACATTTAATTTTTCTGTTTCTTTATTTTGATGCGAAAGTTCTTCATCTGTTAATTGATGTAAGTTTCTTAAAGTTTCATTTAATGATTTAATTATTTGTTGTGTTGCATTAGGATCATTTGGGTCATAATACATTACATTATCAAAAAGTTGTTGTGTAATAATATTTGGCATTGTACCAACTATTAGAGAGTGAAATCTATTATAATTTTGTTTTAATTCTTGCACTGATTTCAATAAATCATTTGACCAATCACTCATCATGAAATCGGAAATCATCATCAAATCTGCCCTTTTATATTCTTCCTTTTTCATTTTTTCAATTGCTCTTACAAAAGCTGGTTTAGCATTTGTTGTACCGTAAAATGATTTAGCTAAGAATTTAGTGAAATTAATAATTGAAAAATCTTCTGATTTAATTTCGTATTCTTCTACATCAGATGAAGCAAAATTAATCACAATTACTCTTCTGTGTTCTTTTAAAGAAATTTTTATAATCGCTATTGCTAGTGCTTTTGCAATGTATTCACCAGAACCTTCCATTGAAGATGATGTGTCAATACACAATAAAAATGGACCTCTTTCTAATGGAATTGGGGCTTCATATTCAACTTCTTCTACTGTTGGTTCTATTATTTTTTCTTTTGAATTAAATAAAAATGACTGTAATTTACTTTCTGCAAATTTCTTATAAAAAATAGGTTGTAACTTTTGATTAAATAAATACGCCATTTCAAACGGTAAGACACGTTCTAAATTTTTTGATTCTGTAATACCTACAATTTCTTCTGGGTTATAGGGTAACATAACTTCTGTTTCGTAATGTGTAATTTCTTCTGTGATATTAATTTCCATTTTATCATCTTCACCATTTAAACGGCCTAATAATTCCGCAATTTTTAAAATTGAAGGATCTTTATACATAAATTCGGAAAATCTAATAATCGCATCTATATTTAAATTTTTTAGTTCATCTTTTACATTGGCAACATAGCCAAATACATCATACATAGTTTTATAAATTTTTGTGTATCTACTGTAGTTTTTGATTAAAGAATAAACTTCTACTAAATAGTTATAACGTAAATCCTCAACAGTTTTTAAACGATAATCTATTATTCTTTTTGTTAACATAAAATTTCAATTTTTAAAAAATTCTGTAAATCAATTATTTTCAAGTAAATCTGATGCTTCTTTTAATTTTCATCTAAAATTTTCAACATAAGTTTGAAATGGCGAATCAAAAGAAATGAATTTTTGATAAACATTATTAATACCGTTAACTAAATCTGTTTCTGTAAATTTTTCTGATAAAAAATTAAAATAAATTATTTCATCGTTAATTGCTTTTGGTAATTTTATTTCTCTATTTACAGATTCCACTCTATCATCATAAAATGAATTTATTTTATTATCAAATTGTTGGGCAACTCATTCATGATTTTTTCTGAACTCTTCAAAAGCAGTATTATGCAAATCTTTTTGACGTAATTTCAAAATTTCACGTTTATATTCATTCATAACAACTTTATCATCAAATGCCATAATAAAACTGCCTCCTTTTGAAATGTCAATACTCTAAATTAAAATTCCTCTTCGTTGATGTTTGAATTTGATGTTACCTTACGACTTGATGAATTTAAAGAAATATCAAATGCTTTTGCAATTTGTTCTTTATAGGTATGATCAAAGAAAATACAATCCTCAGAAGTATATTTTTTATATGCTTTATACATTTTTGCAGAAATTTCTTTAACTTCTTTTTCTAAACTTTCCATCTGTACATTTAATTGTTCAATTTTTTTATTATATTCAACTGGATTTTCATTTGTTAAAACAGCTTTTTGGTTTATTGAGATTAAATTAATTTGATCTCCTTTATGAAATTGTGCATCAAAAGTTTCTGCACCTGAATATCTATTTAAATTAGCACCAAAATAAATATTTATTTTTAAAGAACTATCTGGAACTGAAACCAATTTATTTCAATCAGATGCTAAAATCAGCGCAATTTGTTTTTCCTGTGGCACGTTTTGGATTTGAATCCTGTAATATGTGCCTTGAAGTTTACCTCTAAACGGATCCATAAATGGTGTTAAACGTAAATATTGAGTTTCTACTTGATCAATTTGTACTGCAAGTTCTTCAACTTTATTTAATAATGTTTGCTTTTGATTACGTCACTCAGAACCGAATTTTTCTAAAAATGCTTGTTCAAATAATTTTGTATAATCTTGATATTCCATTTCATTATTTCAAATACAGTGAGGAATTATAAATATATCAGGTATATCTGCTGTCATTCTTCCGTTAAAAAATGCGGATGTTTTAATTAATTCAGATATTTTTTTTCATCTACGATCTGAAATATAGGCTTCACCGTTAGTCGCAAGTTGCAATTTATTTCTAAAGTAATGAATAAAATCAATTACATCACGTGATAAATTCACTTGCTGGCGTTTTTTTCTTCAATCATCAAGTTCTTCTGCAGATATTTGCAAATTTGAATCAACAGAAACATCCAAAGGTGAATCTCCATTAATAAGTTGTTCAAAATTTTCTTTATCTTTTAAACCTTCAACAACATATCTGATGATAAAACGATCAAATAGAGCCTCAAGCCCTTCTCCTTCTGCTGGTAATTCATTAGATGCTGAAATCAATAAATGAAGTGGCACTTTAATATCTCTACCTCCATTTCTAAAAATTTTTTCATTAATAACTGTAAGAAGTGTATTTTGAATAGAAGGCCCTGCTTTTCAAATTTCATCTAAAAAACCTATTTCTGCCGTTGGTAAATATCCAGTAATAATTCTTTCATAAACGCCGTTTTGCAAACCTTTAATATCAATTGGACCATAAATTTCTTCTGGCGTTGAAAATTTATTCATCAAATATTCAAATATATTTGCCTTTTTTAAAGCGAATTTCATACGTCTTGATATAAGAGATTTTGCAATTCCTGGTTTTCCTAAAAGAAAAATAGATTCATCACTTAACAAAGCAAGCATCGCTAATTTAAATATTTCTTCTTTTTCATAAATTTTATATGAAATTGCATTTGTTAATTTTTCTATTCTATTTGTAATTTCCATATTTTACCTCTTTTAAGCATTCTTAATTATTTTACAACATTTCCCTTATTCAAGAAAAATTTTTTTACGACGTTCTTTATATTTTTCTTCTTTAATTTTTTTAATTGATTCTTTTATATGATCTCTGCGAACTTTTCGATGTAATTCATCAATTTCTGATTTTCTTTTCTTTTTATATCCTGGTTTTATTTTTTTTCCTTTAAATTTACCAATAATTTTTTGCTCTTGTACACTTGTTTTTGAATTAATGTTTTTATTGTTTTTTGTTAAATTCTTTTTAATGATTTTGTTATTATTCAAATCAAATTCATTAAATTTAATTCCAAAATCTTTTATTTTTTTTATTAAATGTTCATTTTTATAATTTGAAAATATATAAGAATAACCTTCATTTGATCCTTCTCTTCCGGTTCTTCCTGAACGATGAATATAAAATTCTAAATTTTTTGGTAAATCCAAAGATATGACATGGCTAACGCCTTTAATGTCTATACCTCTTGCTGCAAGATCGGAAACCACAATATATTTAAAATCATTATTTTTAATTCTTTTAATCATCATATCTCTTTGACGATTTGATAAATTGCCATGAAGTTCGCCTACTTGATTAATACCATTTTTATGTAGTAGTTCTAATACTTGTGCGATTTCTTCTTTCTTATTTACAAAAATCATTGCAATATAAGGGTTTAAGTTAACTAATAATTTATCTAATGTTTCTAAATTAGACTTATTTTTTGTCCAAATTAAATTATGCGATATTTTTTGATTAATTTTTTCGTTTTTAACTAAATCTATAAGTAGTGCATTTTTTATATATTTATTTATAAAACTTTTTATCTTATTTGAAATTGTAGCTGAAAACATCGATATTTCTAAATTATTTAAATTCATTTTTGAAAGCAAATAATCAACATCATCTATAAAATCTAAATTGAAAATCATATCACATTCATCAATTACAATATATTTAGCAGTTGTTAATTTTAAAATTTTTTGATCATACATTTCTTTTAAACTTTTAGGTGTTCCGATAATAATTTGTGATTGATTTTTTTCTAATGCTTTTATTTTATTATCGTCCATACTGCCTGAAATTATTAAACTACATGTTAAAGCCGCATTAAATTTTTTAATTTGCATAATGTTTCCATAGAGTTGTTGCGCTAATTCTCTAGTTGGTGACATAATTATAAATTGAATTTTATCTTTCAAATCAAATTCTAAATTGTTAATTATTGGTAAAATAAATGAATGACTTTTACCAGTACCTGTATTTGCCAATCCTATTACAGGATGATGTTTTTTAATTAATGGAATAACTTCTTTTTGAATATTTGTAGGTGTTACAAAATTTAAATCATTTAACGCATCGTTTATAAACTTTTTAAAGCCAAAATCCTTAAATTCCATAATATCTATTCATCCCTTCATTTTATCTAACTGTCTAATTGTAACAATAAAACCTTGCAATAAATACAAGGTTATTTTTATTCTGGCGGAGAATCAGGGATTCGAACCCTGGGTCCTGTTACAGACAACGGTTTTCGAGACCGCCACATTCGGCCACTCTGTCAACTCTCCAAAAAATAGTTAACTATTTATTATTCTTTATCTTTTTTTGTTTTTCTTCATACATTAAGGCTTTCTTATTTAATCTCATTTCTTTTTTTTGCATTTTTTTAACAAGGCGTTTTTCTCTTCAATTTGCTAATAATTTTGATATTTGTTCAATAATTCAAATCATCAAGATACCTAACGTTCAAATAAACCAAATCAAACCTATGAAAGTTGCAATAATAATACAAATACTGCCAGTTCCTGATACATGATTTGAAAAATTATCATTTGTAATTGAGGATGCATTTACTATAATATTTAATCAATTCATTCCATTAAAAGAAAATGCGTACAAAATAAACCCAATTATTAATAACACAGCGGCAATAAACATGAATGAAAAATATCTTGATCAAAATTTTCATCTTACGACATTTGGAAATTTATTAATTATTTTTTCATCAATTATATAATAAATTATCAATATCACAAATGGAGTTATCAAAATACACATTGGCGTATATCCCAAAATACTTCCTGCTCTTATTAAAGCTGTTGCTGCAGTGCCGGCATTATTCGGTACATAAAGATTTTGAACACCTTTTACAAAGACTTGAAATCCGGATAATGCATTATTTGGTACTAAACCAGCAGCAAGATAAGCAATTGTCATAAAAATAAACATGCAAATCATTGTAAAACCAATTCAAAAGATTTTTCAAAGTTGTCTATTTAATTTTAAATTAGCAAAAAATTTATTCATTAAACTCATAAAAATCTCCTAACTAATTACTTATTTTATTATAAAACATTTTATTGCGATGTAAAATATATTTGAATATAGGTGTGATAAATATGAATGTGATAAAAATTGTTCCACGTGGATACTGTATTGGTGTAATAAAAGCAATACAAATGGCCAAAACAGCAATCAAGAAATTCAATTATGAAAATAAAGATGTCTATATGATTGGAAATTTAGTTCATAATAAATATATTGTAAATGCTTTTAAAAAATTAAACGTAACTATAATTGAGGAATTTAATAAATCTAGAAATGAAATTGTTTCAATGTTACCAAATAATTCTGTTGTCATTTTTTCTGCACACGGAACTGCACCAGAAGTTATAAAAATATGTGAGAACAAAAATATCACAGTCGTTAATACAGTGTGTGAATTTGTAACTATAACAGAAAAGCTTATTTTGGAAAAACTCAACCAAAATTATGAAGTTATTTTTATTGGTGTAAAAAATCACCCAGAAACTATTGCATTAACTTCACTTGGATGTGAAAATATAAATTTCAAAGTTAGTAATCAAAAACAAAAAATAGATTCAGCATTTTTTAATCAATTAAAAAGACAAGTAAGAGCAGAAATGGCAAAAGAGAAAAAGCCAGTGCACTTAATACAAAATTCATATGACATTATGAATTTAAAAATTGATCAGACCAAAAAAATATTTGCTACAAACCAAACGACATTATCAATTTTAGAAACAAAAAACTTATATAAATTACTAAAATTGAAATTTCCAAATATAGAAATTAAAAATGATATATGTGATGCGGCCGAAACAAGACAACAAGCTATCTTAAATTTAGATAGCAATAAAATTGATTTAATGATTGTTATTGGTGATTCAATTTCAAATAATACAAAAAAATTGAAAGAAATAAGTATTTCAAAAAATATTCCAACAATAAGGATAAATGATTTATACGAATTAAATTTAAGTATTTTGGAAAATATTAATAACGTTGCAGTAACGGCCGGAACTTCAACTCCAAGCCAAGTTCAAAAACAAGTTATTGATTTTTTAGAACAATATCCAAATTGTCAAATTCCAAAAAAACCTGAAATTATTTTTTAATAATAAATAACTTGATTACCAATATCAAATGTTTCAACAATTAAATCATCTTTAAATTCTTTTTGTAATTTATTTTTAATATCATAAATAAAATAATTTTCCATGTAATGACCGAGTGTAATCAAATTAATAAAATTATCTTGAGCGTAAACAAAATCATTTCATTTGGCTTCGCCTGTTACAAATGTAGTATTTTTTAAACTCAATCCACTCATTTCAGATGATCCAGAACCGGATAAAAAATAAATTTCATTAACTTCTGTATTTAAATCTGTATTTTTAGAAGTTTGAAAATTGCTTAATTTTAATTTTTCTAAAAATTTATTAATAATCGTTACAAGTTTGGTATTAGATTTAAATTTGATTTTAGAACCTTCGTTATTTTCACCAAATTTTTCATATGTCTCTAGTTCACCAAAATCGTTTTTAATAAAATGAGCTAAAAATTGATTTGAGGATGCATCATAATTTGTATGAATAGAAAAAACTTGTAAACCTGCCTCAGCCGCAATTGAATAAATTGTTTTTTTAGCCGGAGATTCCATTTCAGTTTTCATATCATTAAAAATAAATGGGTGTCTCGAAATAATAAAGTTTATATCATTTGCAATTGCATAGTCCATAGCTTCTCTGTTAAAATCCAAAACTACTAATATTTTTTTTATTTCATCAATATCAACATTATTAAAGGATTCGGCAATTTGAAAACCAACTTGGTCTCATTTCGCTGCTGTATTTTGTGGAAATAATTCGTTTAGAAACGCAATTAATTTATTTTGCTTTACCATATTTAAGCTCCTTATTTATATATTTTCCAATTATTTTTTTTAATTTTGTATATTTTTTAAAATTCAAATTATCATTTGGAATAGTTGTTAATAATTTTGTATATTTTTCTTCCTCAAGAATTCATTTTTGTGTAAATAAGCGATTATCTTTACTTGTTTTTCTTAATATTGGCCCAAAAAATAAATCCTTGTAATTTTTTATTTTTTTTCCTGCATATTTATTTACTTTGATTAATTCATAAATAATTTCGTTGTCTAAAATTAATTTCTCATCTTCTATAAAATATTTTTTATTTTTTACTCATTTTCTTATTTTAAAAGCATCTGTATTAGGCGATAGAATGAAACAGTCAATAAATTTACTATCATTTTCTAATATTTTTAATATAGTTGTTGTACCCATTCCAGCAATAATAACGCTCGAAATGGAAATTTTTTTATCTTCAATTCATTTTAATCCATCTGCTTTTATAGCCTCTACAATATGTGCAACTCCAAAATTTCTGATATTTGTTTTTGTTATTTCATATGGCCCATCGTTTAATTCTGTTGCAAATATTTTTTTAACTTTAGCTGACTTTGCCAAATAAATTGCAAGATAAGCGTGGTCAGATCCAATATCTGCAATAATATTTTCGCCATCACTTACCATATTTGCAATTGCAATCAATCTTGATGATACAATATTCAAAATAATTATCCCTTAAAGAAATCCTTTAATATTTTTGCTTTTGGATTGGCAGCTGTTGGTTTAAATTTTCTAATTGTTTTTGCTTCGATTTGTCTAATGCGTTCACGTGTTACTTTTAGTTCATGCCCAACATCCTCTAAAGTTTTTGGTGTGTCATATTTTGAAATTTGAAATTGAATAGATTCATTACGTAATGATTGAACAGATTCAATTGGAGTATCCAAATGAAGTCCAAGTTCATAGATTGCATCATGCAAATCATCTGCCAAATCATCATCACACTCATCTGCCAATCTTGCAAGAGTTCTAATTTTTGTGGGTAAAATACCGAATCTCATGCGAACAACTTTTTCTTCACGTGGTGCAAGAATTTCTGCAAATAAATCATCAATAACTTCTCTTAATGATTCTTTTTCAGCATAATCATCTGGTGATGAAATATCTTTATCTTCCACAAAATCTCCAAAATGTGTATCATCTTCATCACCAAATGGTTTTTCAAGAGATACAGGTTCTACAGAAAGTTTTTTAATTTCAACAACTTTAGCTGTTGTAATACCGTCTCCATAACGTTTTGCAATTTCCTTTGGAGATGGTTCTCGTCCTAATTCTTGCGTTAGTTGTCTTTCTATTCTTGTCAATTTATTAATAGTTTCAACCATATGAACTGGTATTCTTATTGTTCTTGCTTGATCTGCAATCGCTCTTGTTATTGCTTGTCGTATTCATCAAGTTGCATATGTTGAAAATTTAAATCCTTTTTTATAATCAAATTTATCAACTGCTTTAATCAACCCAATATTTCCCTCTTCAATTAAATCTGCAAAATCTAAACCACGATTTAAATGTTTTCTCGCAACAGAAATAACCAATTTTAAATTTGATGTGATTAATTTGTCACGGCCAGCTCTTTTTTCTTCTTCATCACCAGTTTCAATCATTTTTGCATAAATTACTTCTTCTTCTTTTGTTAAAATTTTTGAAGAACCTATTTGATTAAAGTATGCTTTAATAATATCTTGAATTTTAGTGTCATTTGAAATTCCACCAACACGATATTTAGTTTGTGAATTTGGTACTTGATTTTTTTTTGCTGAATCCAACGCTAATGAACGTTCTTTAAAATCATCAGCCAAAGTTTCTTCTTCAACTTCTTCTGTTAATTGTTCTAAATCTGATTCTTCTATTTCTTCATCAGTGAAAATAACGTTATTCGCCACTAATTCTTGCATTAATGAATCAAGTTCATCTTCTTCGATATCTGAAAAAGATTTTTGTGCAACTTCTATTATATCTTCTTGAGATATTTCATTATCATTTTTAATAATATACGCTAATAATTTTTCTTTAAATTCGTCTCACGTTTCGTAGTTCTTAATATTTATTGCCATTTTTTGTATCCTCATACTTTCTTTTTAGATTTCTAAATTCTTCATCTTTTGAAATAATTCTTCTAAAGACAGATTTCTTTTTATCATTTGAATTTGAATCAATGAATTTTTTTGCCAAATCATTTCGTTCTCTTTTGATAACATACTCCTCTAATTTTAAAAAGGCGTCTTTCATTCCTTTTTCAGAAGAATATTTTTTTGGTAGTGGTATATTTTGAATTTCTTGCAAATTTTCTTTATATTTTTCGCTATTATTTTCAATTATTTTGTATATTGATGCATAATCATTTGATTTTAATTCGCCATTAATGTAAGCATCTATAATAATTTTTGATATATTTTTTTTTATTGGGGAAATGAAATTCTCTAGATTTTTATTTACATATTCACTAAAATCAGAATTGTTAATTAAATTTCACACAACATCATTTTCTGCTTTTCTATATACATGGGCAGGTATATTTATTCAAATTTTATTTTCAACAGTTTTATAAAACTGTTGTTCAATTGAATTATTGCTTTTATTTTCAATATTATTGTCTATTATTTTTGGATAATCATTTTTAGATGGAGTAATTTTTTTATCTGCATCAAATGGTATTTTATATTCTTGAATTTTTTTTAAAATTAAATTTGCCGAAACAGTAAGTTTAGATGATAATTTATTGACGACACTGTCAATAATTAAATCATCCTGAATATATTTGATAATATCAATTATTTTATTTAAATACTCATCACGATGTTTAAAATCACTAATATCAATATTTTTTTCATAATAATTCATTGCGTAATTTATTGGATGTTCAGCATCATTAATTATTTCTTTTAATTCTTCATGCTTATTTAAGCTAACAAGTTCATCTGGATCATTTTCTGTTAAATTATTGACAATGCTGACACTTATATTTGCTTGTAATAGTTTTTTTGCAATTTCTATCGCAGCTTTTACTCCCGGTTTATCACCATCTAAAAAAATTCTTACTTCATTTGTCATTGATTTTATAATTTTTAATTGAGTTTGAGATAAATTAGTGCCCATTAAAGCAACAACATTATGAATTCCAATCTTATCTAATGCAATTACATCCATGTACCCTTCGAGCAAAAGAATATACTTATCTATTTTTGCATAACGTTTTGCATTATTTGCGTTAAATAAATAATTTGATTTTTTAAATATTAACGTTTCTCTTGTATTTAAATATTTAGGCGAATTATCATTTTGCTCTTTATAAATTCTTCCTGAAAAACCAATTATATTTTCATCAATATCTTTTATAGGAAATATAATTCTATCCATAAAATAATTATAAATATTTGAATCTTTAAGTGTAACTATACCAACATCTACAATATCTTTTTGCAAATGATTTTTGGAAATTAAGTTTTCTAAAATTTGAGCATTTTTATATGAAAATCCTACATTTCATTTATTAATTTGTTCATTTGAAAATCCTCTTGCAAATAAATATTTTTTTGCCTCTTCGCCAATTTTACTGTCTAGCATAACTCTAAAAAATAAACTCGCATCTTCATTTATTTTGAAATATTCAATTTCTGAATTAGAATATTTTTTAATTACACTAATATTGTTAAATTCGGTTGTCTCAATTTTATACATTTCAGTCAAAAATTTTAAGGCATCATAAAATGACATATTTTTAAATTCCTGTATAAAAGTAATTGAATTACCGCCACTTCCGCAAACAAAACATTTATATATCTTTTTTACTGGTGAAATGTGCATGGAGGGATTGGTATCACTATGAAATGGGCAAACAGAAAGATAGTTAGATCCCTGTTTTTGTATTGTAATAAATTTAGATATTACTTCAGCTATATTTGCTCTGTTAATAATTTTATCGATTAATTGCTGAGAAATTTTAGCCATTCAAACACCATCCTATTTTAATTTCTGTTCCAAATAATTTTTTAATTCACTTATTAAAATTCTTTCTTGCTGCATTGTATCTCTTTCACGAACGGTAACTTTTTTATCTGCTTCTGAATCAAAATCAATTGTAATACAATAAAGAGTTCCAATTGCATCTTGTCTTCTGTATCTTTTCCCGATGTTACCTGTAATGTCGTAGACAGCATCAAAATCAGTTAATAATTCATTAAATAATTCATATGCCTTATCATTTTGCTGTTTTTGTAATGGAATGATTGCGATTTGATATGGTGCTAATTTTTTTGGTAATTTAAATACAATTCGTTTTGTTCCATCATCTAATAATTCTTCAACATAAGATTGTGAAAAAATTGCTAATAATAATCTCTCAACACCAACAGATGGTTCTATAACATTCGGTAGGTATTTTTCATTTGTATCTGTGTCCAAATACATTAGATTTTGTTTAGATCCATTTTGATGGGCTTTTAAATCAAAATCACCACGATGAGAAATTCCTCAAAGTTCACCTCTACCAAATGGAAAATCAAATTCTATATCTACTGTTTTTTTTGAATAATGTGATAATTCTTCACGTTCGTGATGCCTTATATGATATTTTTTTGAATCGAGGTTGATTTCTTCATTTAAAAAAATAATAACTTTATTTAATCAGTATTCAAATCAATCTTTACTATCATTTGGATTAAAAAAGAATTCTAATTCCATTTGCTCAAATTCTCTTGTTCTAAAAATAAAATTACCTGGTGTAATTTCATTTCTAAAAGATTTACCCATTTGGCCAATTCCGAAAGGAATTTTTTTCCTAGTTGTTCTTTGTACATTTTTAAAATTAATAAAAATTCCTTGAGCAGTTTCTGGCCTTAAATGAACAACACTGCTATCATCTGCAATAACACCTTGATATGTTTTAAACATTAATTCAAATTTTCTTATATCTGTATAATCTAGTTTTCCACATTTTGGACAATTTATCTTATTTTCCAAAATAATTGCTTTTAATTGTTCTAAAGTGCAACCACTAATGACGATATTTGGCAGATTTTCTTCGATTAATTTATCTGCTCTGTATCTAGCCTTACAATTTTTACAGTCTATTAAAGGGTCATTAAAATTACCGATGTGACCAGATGATTTTCATACATTGTCATTTAATATAATAGAACTATCTAATCCTACATTAAATTCATTTTTTTTAACAAAATATTTTCATCATAATGATTTCAATTTAGATTTTATTTCAACACCAAGTGGTCCATAATCTCAGCTATTTGCAAGACCACCATAAATTTCAGAACCTTGAAAAACAAATCCTTGACTCTTTAAATGATTAATTAATTCATCCATATTTTCTATAGACATACTACCTCCAAAAAAATAGGTCGATATTAATCGACACATTCTATAATTTATTTGAATGAGTCGATATTGTCAACCCATTATAAGTGTTATTTTTTATGATCGTTTTCGTTTATTAAGTCATAGAAAATAGATTGTTTTAAAATTTCTTTTTTACCCACTATTTTCAAACCTACATTTGCATCTATAAAATTAAAAAGAAATAACAATAGCTTAAGAATATTATCTATTAAAAAATTTATATCTTGATCCAAATGCTTATTATTTTGCAAACTTAAAATTAAAGCAACAAAATCCAAATCTATATTTGTATAATTATCTACACAATTTATACAAAGTAATCCATTCGTTTTAAAATCGAATTTTCTAAATTGATTTTTTTTAAAACCACAATTCTGGCAAAAGCTTAAATCTAGATTAATACCAAAATTAAATAAACATTTATGTAATCATCAACAATAAACATATATAGAATAATATCTGTCAGCTAATTTTTCAATACTTAAAACTGTTTGTTCAAAAAGCAATTTATTTTTTTCACCTGGACTAAAATTATAATAAATTATGCCTATTATACTTGATGCATAAACGTAACTATTATAATTTAAAGAAATATCAAAATTGTTTTTAATTAAATAGCCTGTCTTTAATTTGCTTAATTTATTAACATGATTTGTTTTAAAAATTTCAAATTCAGAAAATGCAAATAATTGAATTGAAAATCTGTTTTTACTTGTAATTTTGTTAACTCCTTTTGCTAATAATCCCATTTTGCCATATTTATCAGAGTAAATTGTTATCACTTTATCTTGATCATCAAAATTTTGAGTATTTACTACGATTCCAAAAATTTTAACGATAGACATTAATAACTGTCTTTACCATAACCCAATTTTTTTATCAAACTGGGGCTTTGTCTTCATTTTGGTTCAAAAGTAACAAATGTATTCAAATGAACTTTTGTATTAAATAATCTCTCCATTTCCATACGGGATTTTATCCCTATTTCTCTAATCATACTGCCGTGTTTGCCTATTAAAATAGCTTTTTGAGAATTACGTTCAACAATTATTGAAACTCTTATTTTCATCTCTTTTGAAGTCTCTTCAAACTCTTCTACCAAAACTGCTGTTGAAAATGGAACCTCATCTTCTGTCAACAATAAAATTTGCTCTCTTACAATTTCTTTAATCAGAAATTTTTCTGGCTGGTCTGTTAGCATATCATCTGGATAAAATTTTATACCATTATTTTCTACAGGTAAATTTTTGTAAATAACATTTTTTAACATAGGCAAATTATAATTTTCTAGAGCAGATATAACAACAATATCTTTCACATTCATATTCAAATCTAATCATTGTTGTTTTTTTGTTTCCAATTTTTCTAAACTAACTACATCAATTTTTGAAATAACTAAAATTATTGGCTTATTAATTTTTTTTAACTTCTCAACAATTGCCAAATCGTTTTTACCAATATTTTCATTTGCAGGAACAACAAATAATATAATATCTGCACTTGAAATAGAACTGTAAGCAATTTTATTCATATAACTTCCCAAATTAGTAAAAGGAGTATGAATTCCTGGCGTATCCATAAAAATCATTTGATAATCATCATTTGATAATATTCCTAAAATTTTATTTCTTGTCGTTTGAGCTTTTTGTGTTACAATTGATATTTTTTTTTGTAATAATTGATTTAATAACGTTGATTTGCCAACATTTGGTCTACCGATTATCGCAATAAAACCTGATTTAATTTTTTCCATCTTAAATTTACCTCTCTAAATTGAATTTTCATAATTTGCTTTTGCCTGTTCTTGATTATTTAAATAATCCTCAAATTGATTTTCTTGATTAAATGGGTCAATTACAATTGCTTTAATTTCATTTTTATTTCGCAATGACCATCAAAATCTAATTGTAGCATCAAAACTACCAAATCATAAGAAAATAACTACTGCATATAAATAATAAAATCAATTATTTGATTTTCATGCTTCATTTTGTAAAATATAAAATACATAAAAAGATAGAGCTGTAAAAAATAAAAATATCACACCAAAAAAAATTAATGAAAAGAAATTAAATGGAATAACATATGAGCCTACATACATTAACATTCCAAAAATTAACATTGTATAAATCATAGGATCAAAATTAAATGTAAAAAAATATTTACAAATTTCAAGACCCGATGAAAACATTATAGAAAAAACTGAAACCGTTATAATAGTGATTCTTGCTTTAATTTCACCTTTTGAAACTCACGTTTTAAAAATGAAACCATTTTCTTTATCATTTGTTTTACGATAATTATCTATACGGATTCATTCACGATGTCATTGATTTATACCTTTAAATATTCCAGATATTGGAATGAAAGAAATATTTGAAATCAAAAAGGCGAATATTCATATTCATTGTTTTTGCAAAACTTGTAAAAAATCAATATCGCCTACTCGACCAACCAATCCCATTCTTTCAAGAATAAATAATGTACAAGAAATTTCAAATAATTCACCAATAAATAAAATATTAAAGATTGTTGTAAAAATTGTTACAGATTTACCCATAGTTTGATTTAGCATTACAATCATTACATAAATAATGAGAAACAAATGATAACAAGCAAAAGAGGCAAATAATAAAATTACCTGTTTTTGCATCTCAATTGCATCTAGTGTTTCTTGTGTTGGATTTGTATTATATAGTGAATCAGCATCAAAATTTAAAGCGACTCTATAATAAATAAATAAGCCAATAAAAATTAAATATAGAGGCACTAAAATTGTTGCATAACACAAAGTTCTAATTCTATAAATATAGTCTCCTTCTGAAACTATTTTTACATTTTGAGATTTAATGAATCTTTTCGTATACATGTCTCCTATAAAAGAATTAACTAATCTATTTGCAAACATTTTATTGTCCATTATTACACCTCTTTTTTAAAAAAATTGATTTAATATTATTAAAAAGAAACCGAAACCTAAAATAGAGATTTCTGATCAATAAATCAATCTGAAATCATTTCAAACTAATTGTTTTTTTGCTAAATTTATTTGCCTAACATCATCGTTTAATGTTTTTTTAACACTAAATCATTGAAAATATTTTAAAAGTACTGTGAAAAAAATTACAACAATTAACAATAAAATTATAGCTCCTAATCCATTATCACTTTCCATTTTCCCGTGAAAGAAAAATCTGGGTACATCTAAAAGCGATGAAATTATAGAAACAGAAATAAAAATAAATCACACAAGAAAGTTTAATCCAGATTTGTTAGAAATACTTCTGGCAATTTGATATTTGGCTGTATTTTCATTAAAATATCAAATTAAATCGCGCTTATTATAATCCATGGCTTTATTAAAAATTGTTAAGGCATAATTCGGATCTCTAAATAGACGTTTTCTGTTAATACCTTCCAATTTGCCATTAATTCTAATATCAAATTTCAATTTCTCAAATAATTTTTTGCCATCAACTTTTGTAAATAAACGCTGACGTAAAACTTTTTTATGTATAACCGAAAAAATAGCTGGTGCAAATCACAATAGAAACAATCCAAATATAGATAGAACGTCAGTAACTAACGTATTGATTGAAAAACCCACTGACATATAAACCCCCATTTAATTGATTGTATTTGACAAAATTAATTCAAATTAGTAAAACTTAATGGCAATAATTCTGAAATATTTGTTTTTATTTTAAAATCATATTTATTATATATGTAAATTGGTATATTTGGATTCAAAAATTCCACCAAAAACTGACGACATTGACCACAAGGTGCACCGATATTTTCTGAAATTGTATACAAATGTATTTCTTTTATTTTATCTGGATTGTATCCTTTGGTTATAACTTGCGATACCGCAGTACGTTCTGCACACATTCCAGAAGGAAAAGCCGCATTTTCTACGTTTACGCCACTTATTTCTTGACCATCCTGTAAAACAACTATACAAGAAACATTAAATTTTGAATATGGGCAATACGCATTATCTTTTAATTTATTTAATTTAACAAAATATTCTTTCATAATTCCCCTTAAAAATAACCTTGTATTTTTTCAACTAAATGTGGCAACAAAATTAAAAAACCAATTGCCACCGATATTAATGCATTTATTATACTTGCAGCAGCTCCAATATCTTTAATTTTTTTTGCTTTAATATTATATTCAAATGATAATAAATCAACAAAATTTTCTATTGATGTATTGACAAATTCAAAACCAATTACAACACCAATAGTTAAAAGTAAAAGCGCTCACTGATCATAACTTAGCACCAGTCAAATACCAAGTGCAATAACCAAAATAATCGCAATCAAATAGACAATTAAAGACGATTCCTCTTTAAAAGCTATATAAATACCTCTTGACGCATTTAAAAATTTGTTTTTTGTTTTAGAGATACCTTTTAGTTTTTTAACTCTTTTATTCTCCATAATGCATCAAGTAATCCTTTTCATCAAATTTTATTTCATAATTTATACCACATTTTTTTAATATTTCATTTTGCAATTTAAACATTTTTTCTTGTTCTTCTAAATCATTTTCATGATCATATCCTAGTAAATGTAAAAGACCATGAATAATTAAAAAAGCCATTTCGTCATCAAGCGTTGTTCCGTATCTTTTTGATTTATCTTCAGCCACTTCTTTGCAAATCATAATATCACCAATATCATATTCAGCAATATCTTTCATTATTTCTTCTGGAATATTTGTTGGAAAAGAAATAACATCAGGTATATAATCTTTGTTTCTATATTTTTCATTTATTTTTTTAGCGTATTTTTGTGTAACGAATAATATGGATATTGTAATTTCATTTTTTAATTTTAAATATTCACACGCAAAATTGAAATATCTACGATATTTTTCTTTTCATATATTCATATTTTTATGTGTTTTATTAATGAAATTTATATTACCCATATATTCCTCCGCAGTTAATTATACAATTAAAAAACAACTTTAAGCAAATATTGTAATATATTTTCTTCTCCTACATTTGCTAATGCAGATAGCATCGTTGCATCTTCTAATTCGTGATTGAATTTTCGAATAACTATAGTTTCATCATAAATTTCAAATTCATTTGAAAATATATATGTTTTATCATTATATTTAGTTACAATTTGTTTAATAAAATTAATAGAATGGATGTCTTTTTTCTCTAAAAATTTGAATGATAATACATCTTGATTTTCTAAATTAATATGAATAATAACTCCAGATAAATTATTTTCTACATTAATAAAAAATAACACGATAACAGATAATAATAAAATGAATAATGAAAATATTAATAAAAATCAATTTTTTATTTTCATTATTTAATTTCTCACACATCATCAAATAAATTAATATTTTCCATGTCATGATCACAATATATTATCAATTTATTTTTCTTTTCAACAAGTAATATTTTTAATAACATTGTTTTTAATTTGCCTTCAACATTAGATAACGATTCATCGATAATATAAATATCTCTTTCAATGAATAAGAGTGATAAAAAAGAAATTATTTGTCTTTGACCTTTGCTCAAATTTGATCCATTATTTATTATAGGGCTTTCCAAAGATAATTTATACATATTCATTAACTCATCAAGTTTGTGTTCATAAAAATAATTATAATTAAAAGTTGAATTTGCATCCATAAAATTATCAATAACTTTACCTGCATACAAATAATCAAATTGATCTAAATAAATTATGCTTTCATTTGATAAATTTGTGACTAAGTCATTATTAATAGCAATATTACCCTCATAGTTATTATATAGACCTGCAATAATTTGTAACATTGTAGATTTTCCAATTACATTCATACCAAAGACAAATGTATTTTTTGTTATATTTTTTGAATTCATTTTTAATATTTCAACGTTATTAATTCATTTACGAACATTTAAAATTCTGAGACTGAAAATTTTTTATCATTATTCTTTATAATTTCTTTTTTTTGATTAAACATAATTGTTAATTCATTTAAATATATATTAATTTCTATTTTTGACATAATAATTTCTTTAATGTCATCACTTAAATTAACAATATAATTTCCCAATAATGAAAAATAAATTAAGTCAGAAATCAATATTTCATTTTTTGCAATTCATAATGATGACATTATAAAAACAACCAAAAACATTATTCTGTGAATAATAGAACTTATAACATTTCGAAATAATATTTTTTTGAAATATTTAAATTACCAGATTCTATTGAATCAAATTCTCTCATAATTTGTTTATTCATAATTTGTTGATGTTTTTTTGCTCTCACAAATTTTTGCCCATATACTAAATCTTGCATTTTTATATTAAATTTTTTTTTGATCATATTCTAGCAATTTTATATTATTTTTTATTTTAATTTCAAATAATAATGATATTAAAAATATTTCACAAAATGCAAATAGCGCGATTTCCATTTTTAATTTTGCAAATACAACAAATGTTAAAATGGAAAATATAAAATCATTTGGAATTTTTATTATTACAAATATTTCAAATGAAATAATTTTTTTGATTTGCGCAATTTTTTGAATTCATAAGTCATAAGTCATAAGTCATAAGTCATAAGTCATAAGTCATAAGAAATTTTATCGTATTCCTCATTTGAAATATTTGTAAATCAATTTAAAAAAATTTTTATTGCATCTCTATAAATTACATTAGAAATACTTTTCAAAATCAATTGTATTATACCGTTTAAAATAATGTGAATGAAATATATTATCGAAAAACCAATAAAAATTGACTTCAAATTATCCATAAATAATATAGATACATTATTCATGAAGCATCTTACAAAATCATTTAAAAATAATAATGTAACATTAAGCATAATTTGCAATATGAATGTAATTAAAAGATAAAACTTTTTTGTCTTTAACAAACTGCCTCATGGTTTATATTTTTTAAAATAATCTCTTGGAGATTTTCTTGTATATACCTTGTGTTTTTTCTTCAAAATTAACACTCTTCCAGCATACATAGCTTCTAATTTGTTTTCTAGCATTCAAACAATGAATTTATTTGCCGGATCTGCAACTTCAAATTCTTTTGTAAATTTATTTTTTTCAAATATATATACATAATGGGATTGACCGACTTCATTTGTGGTAGCAAAATGTAGCCATTATTTTTATTCCAATCTATTATTTCTCTAAAATTTGATTTATAACCCACAGTATAGATATCATATCTTTCAACTATTTCTTTTATTTCTTCAAAAGAAAATCAATGATCACTTAATTCATTATCTATAATAATATCATTAAGTGAAAAATTTCTTGATGTTAAATGATTTATAGCTGTTGTAATAACAGAAATTCCACAATTAGAATCAGAAGTTTGTTTAAAATTAGTTTTCATAATTAATCTCCAAATAAAAAATATGCCCAAATGACATATTTCAAATTAAAGATAACTAATAATTCATAACAAGTAATTCATGAATTCTCAACATATTTTGTGTATCTGTAAAGTGATCTACAATTTGTAAAGCAAATTGAATTGCTCCTCCAGGAGATGAACCAGTAATAATTTTACCATCTTCAACTGCTGCCATTTGTGGTTTTTTTATTGCTTTATCTAAATATTCAATTGCACCAGGATAATGAGTCACTTCTTTACCATCAGCCAAGCCTAGCATTCCAAGCATTTGTGGAGCTGCACATATTGCAGCTATTAATTTATTTTCACCAGCTTGTTTTATCAATGCATCACGAAGTAATGAAACTTCCATTAAATTTGACACTCCAGGTTGACCTCCGGGTAAAACCAAGCCATCAAAACTACTTAAGTCTACTTCATTTATTAGTTTATCGGCAACAACTTGAATATTATGATTTCCTTTAACAGTCAAATTATCAGTCACAGATATAATTTGTACATCAAATTCTGCTCTACGTAGAACATCTATTGATGATATTGCCTCTATTTCTTCAAATCCTGTTGCTAAGAAAATAGCAATTTTTGTTTTACTCATATAATCACATCCTAATGTTTATTTTATCATTTAAATAATGGTATTATCAAAAAAAGAGGGTTTTATTTATGTCTTTTATCAAAAGAATATTTCAATTAAATAAGTTAATTACTAAAAAGAAAGAAAAATTAAATAATCAAGATAAAAATTACATTGAAAAGCAATTATTTATCAATGATTCACCAAAAGATTTTACAATATATCATTTAAAGACTTTTAAGCAAAAATATGAGAATTTAATTTTTAAACATATTTCAAAGGAAAATATTGCATATGTAATTAGAAATATTAATGGTTTTAATACTTTGGGCTTTATTGAACCAATAGATGTAATTGTTTGCAACCAAAAAAACGAAATTGTCTCAACATATACAAAATTTCTTCCACAAAAATTTACAAAACATTATACTGGTTTTAATTTTTTCTATATTTTTCCTACGGGCATACTAAAAAGATTCGATTTAAGAATTGGTGATATCATAAGAACAAAATAAGATTATTAAATCTTAAAATAAAAAATACATTATCAATATTGAACCAGTTATTAAAAAAATAGGAATCAGGAATCATAATAATCAAACAAATGATTTTGCTTTTGATCCATATTTGTTAATTTTTTCTTTTTTACTTGACTTATTAAATTCTACTTTTTTAATTTTAACAATTTGATTTTTTGGATTGTCACTAACTTTTTTTCAATTTGATTGATCTAAAAGTTTTTTGTCATCTTCATTTAAAGATTTTGGTTTTTGTTTAATTTTGTTTTCTAAAGGTTTTGTTTTTGAATCAAATTTTTTTTCATTTTCTGATAATATTGGTTCATCGCTTGGTTCTAATTCTTCAATATCACCCGAAATCACGCCTTTTAGTGTATTAACGAAATGCCTAGCCATAGCTAAAGATGTCGTTTTAAAAGTTATTCCATTACCAAATGTATCGTTTAAAATTTGCACATAAGTAAAACCATTCTCAGATTTTGGTGCTTGAAATTGCACTTTATCAACTTTATAGTTGTCTACTGGAACATAACGCAAATTAGCCTTATCATTATCTGATCTGATTTCAATTGTGAAAGTTCTCAAATTAGTTATTGCAACAATACCAATTAATGGAATTTCTTCTCTTGAAAATCAAGCTCACATCAATGATTTAACTTCTTCATTATCATTAAAATACTGTTCCATTTTATGTCAAACATTATTAGATATTTGTTCATCTTTTGGTGGTCAGTTTCAGCCGTTGTTTCCTAATTCTTCTTTAATTTTATATAATGTTTTCATTTTGCCTCCGTATGAAATTAATAGACGTTATTTTATTTTCATATTTTGTTCTATAGCATTTTGCTTAAATTTTTCAAAAATCTCTTTTACTTTTAATTCATATTGATTAGATTTATTTTTATAATATTGAACATTTTTTATTTCATCTGGTAAATATTGCTGATCTACTCAACCATTAAAATCATGTGGGTATTTGTAATTTATTCCTCGATTAATTTTAACTGCAGATTTATAATGATTATCTTGAAGATATTTTGGCATTTTATAAACATCACCAGTCATTACGTCATTGTATGCTCTTTCTGTGGCGAGTACAGCTGAATTTGATTTAGGAGATGTTGCCATTTCAACTATTGCTAAACCAAGTGGAATTATTCCTTCTGGCATACCAATTACTCTAAAAGCGTTTGTAGCTTGAACAACTCTAGCAGGAATTGCTGGATTTGCCATGCCTATATCTTCATATGCCATTATTAGCATTCTTCGCATTAATGTTTCATAATCTCCAATTACGAGTAATCTAGAAAAATAATGCAAACTTGCATTGACATCAGAACCACGTACAGATTTTTGCAATGCTGATTTAAGGTCATGAAATTCGTCAGAATTTACTGTTCCAGAAACCATTGCAAAAGGAAATGTTTTTTTCATAAAATTTAAATCTATTTTTTGGTTTGAATACAAATTTAGAAGTAGTTCTATTTTTTTAATCGCGCTTCTTAAATCACCATTTGAAATTTCAGCTAAGTAGTTTATTGTTTCTAAATCGACATTTAATTCATTATGATATTTAATTGTCAATTTAGTAATTAGTTCTTTAATATCTTGAGTTTTTAAAGGTAAAAGTTCAAGAATAGTGCAACGAGATCTGATTGCAGGATTTACAGTAAAAAAAGGATTTTCCGTTGTGGTTGCAAACATAAATATATTATCTAATTCTAAATATTTTAAAAGTATATTTTGTTTATCTTTGTTCATTCTGTGAATTTCATCAACAATAATTATATAACGATCGAAATCAACAGCATTAGTTAAAATTTTTGTTAATTTTTCTTTTTTATCAATTGCTGCATTAAATTCTGCATATTCTATATTTAAATCATGAGCTAACGCCAAAGCAATTGTTGTTTTACCTGTTCCTGGAGGACCAAAAAATAATAACGATGAAGCAAAATTATTTTTTATCATTTTTTTGATAATACCGTTGTCATCATCCAAAATTTGCTTTTGACCTATTATATCACAAATTGATTTTGGTCTTAAAACATTGCTCAATAATCTTTGCATATCAACACCTCAATAATTATTATAATTTAAAAACAAAAACTACCTAAATATTTAGGTAGTTTTTGTTAATTTGCGCTTGTAATTGATGATTCTATATTTTTTTTACTTGATAATGGTAATTCACGAATTGGTTCTGAAGGTTTTTCACCAAAAACTTCTTCAAAAACTTGTTCATATCTTTCCATACCTTTAATTTCTAATTCTGATTTAACTTCTTCTGGAATATCGTCTAAATCTTTTAAATTTTTAATTGGGACTAAAATTTTTTTCAATCCAGAACGATGTGCTGAAATTGATTTTTCTCTTAATCCACCAATTGGTAAAATAACACCACGCAATGTAATTTCTCCAGTCATTCCTATATCTTGTGATACTGGTTTATTTGTCAATGTAGAAATAATTGCAGTAGTTAATGTGACCCCTGCTGATGGACCATCTTTTGGCACTGCACCCTCTGGCACGTGAACGTGTATATCATTTTCTTCAAAGACTTCTTTTGGAATGCCAAATTGTTTATAATTTGATTTTATATAATCAAATGCTGTTGATGCTGATTCTTTCATAACATCACCTAATTTACCTGTCAAAATTAATTGACCTTTACCTGGAAAGTGATTTACTTCTATTGGCAAAATATCTCCACCAAATTGTGTATATGCAAGTCCTGTTACAACACCTACTTGAGGTTTGCGTTCTTTACTTGTGAAATCAAAGATTCTTTTTCCTAAATATGCATTAACAACTTCAGGTGTTACTTCTAATGTTGTAATTTCATTATTCAATAATTTAACTACAAATTTTCTAGTAATAGATGCTATCATGCGTTCTAATTGACGAACACCAGCTTCTCTTGTATAAAATTTAATTATTTCTGATAAGCCATCATCTGTAAATTTAACTTCTTCTGGTGAAACAGCATTTGCTTCCAAAACTTTTTTAATCAGATAATCTTTTGCTATTTTTAATTTTTCAATTTCAGTATATGATGATAATTCTATTATTTCCATACGATCGTATAATGCTTCTGGAATATTTTCTGGATAATTTGCTGTTGCAATAAATACTACATCTGACAAATCATAACTTTCTTCAATATAATGATCTGAAAAAGCGTTATTTTGTTCTGGGTCTAAAACCTCAAGCATTGCAGAAGATGGATCCCCTCTATAATCTGAAGCCATTTTATCTATTTCATCTAGTAAAAATACTGGATTTTTCGTTTTTGCACGTTTCATACCTTGAATAATTCTTCCTGGCATTGCACCGATATATGTTTTACGATGACCACGAATTTCTGATTCATCTTTAACTCCACCTAATGAAACTTTAACAAAATTTCTTCCCATTGCTTCTGCAATGGATTTTGCAAGTGAAGTCTTTCCAACACCCGGAGGACCTACTAACGTAATAATTTGTCCTTTAACGGAATTTGTCCTTTGTTTTACTGCAAGATACTCAATAATTCTTTCTTTAACTTTTTTTAATCCATAATGATATTTATCTAGAATTTCTTGTGAGAATTTTAAATCTGTTTTATCATCTGATGATTCTCATCATGGAATTTGCATCATTCAATCAATATAGGTTCTAATTATATTTGCCTCTGATGATGAAGCTGGTAATCCTTCGTAATGATCTATTTCTTGTAAAACTCTTTCCTTAACATTAGCTGGGAATGGTTCATTTTCCAAGCGAGTGCGATATTTCTTCATTTCGTTTGTATCACCATCTATTTCGCCTAGTTCTTCTTTAATGGCTTTCAATTTTTCTCTTAAATAATATTCTCGTTGTTGTTCATCAACTCTATTTTTTATTTTTTTTGAGATTGTTGATTCTATGTCTGCTGATTGTTTTTTCTCATCCAAATAGTCTGAAATCATATCTAAACGTTTTACTGGATTTGTTTCTTCCAATAATTGTTGTTTTTTTTCTACAGGCATATATGGCATGAAATGAGCTACAGTATCAACGATTTCATCTGGTGTACCAATTTTATCATTAATCATATCACCAACTTCACTTGGTAAATCACCTTGATTACTAATCATCACTTTTAAAGTATTAACAATTTTATCTAAATTTTCTGTATTTTTAGTTGCTTTAATTAATTTAGTTTCAGCTGTATAAAATTTGTCTAAACTGATGTTTTCAACAGTTGCTCTTTCTGTTGCTTTAATTTCAACAGTTATAGTGCCATCTTTTCATTCACGTTTAATAGAAACATTAGCTAAAACACCAAATTTATAAATATCTTCTAAGTTTGGTTCATCTTCTAATGGTTTAATTTGTGATACAACAAGAATTTGACCATTATTATCTTTTAAAGCTGCTCTAACTGCTAAAGTAGATTTATCTCTCCCTATTTCCAAAACTTGTGTAAATGTTGGATAAATAAAAGATCCACGGGTTACCAAAACTGGTAATTTCATTTTTTCACTCATAATTTGTTTCCTTTCCTAGGTACAAATATATAATACCATATTTTTTAGCACTTACAATAGGTAAGTGCTAATTTATAAAAATAAATTAGCTTATGAAATTAGTTTTATAATAAAAAAATGGCCTAGCCATTATTTTCATATAAAAAATTAATAATTTTGTTTGAAATAATTTCTTGTGCAATTTTTTCATGTGGCAATAATTCAGTAATTTGTTCTACATCCATACCAAATTGTTTAGATAATTCATCATATTTTGTTTTTATTTCATCATCTGTTGCTTCTAGTTTTTCTTGCTTACGAACTTCATCTGTAATTAAATATGATTCTAAGCGGCGTTTTGCATCACCAAATATTTCTTTATTGATATCTTCATCTGTCAAACCAGTTTTTTTCTTATAATCTTTTATTGTTAATTTTTGTGCAATTACTTGGTTTTCAAAATCCTGTCTCATATTGGCAGTTTCTCTGTCAATTGCCCCTTTTGGTATTTCAATTGTAGAATTTTTGATTATTTCATCTATTACTTGATTAACAAAAATATTTTTTAATTCTGTACTTTTTTTGTCTTCAATTAATTTTTTCACATATTTTTTAAGATCAGCTACTGTTGAAACCGATTTAATGTTTAAATCTTTCATCAAAGTATCATCTAATTCTGGAAGTGTACGTTCTTTAATTTCTTTAATATCCAATTTAAAAACAGTAGGCATTCCAGCCAATTCTTTAACTTGATAATCCTCAGGAAATGATATATTTAATTTATTTTTTCCTAATTTCATACCAATCATTCCATCTTCAAAACCAGGTATGAATTGATTTGAACCTATTTCTAATAAATAATTTTCACCTTTACCACCATTAAAAGGTTTATCATCTTTAAATCCTTCAAAATCAAATACTACTACATTACCTTTTTCAATTAATGCATCCTTATCATCTTTTGTTTTTTCCATTGCAAAACGTTTTTGATATTGTTTAATTTCATCATTTATTTCTTGCGCAGATGCTGTTAATTTTTCTTTTTTGGGACCTGTTATATCTTTATAATTACCAATTTTGATTTCAGGGCGCAAATCAAATACAAATTCAACTTCCATTTCACTTTCTGATAATTTTTTTGGCATTGAAGCTGGAGATGATCAAGGTTCAATTCCGTGTTTCTGTTCTTTTGCAAAATTTCATGCACTTTCAACTGCTGCTGCATATGCATTAGTCAATATTTTTGTAGAACTCAATGATTTTTCTTGCAATTCTTTTGGTACTTTGCCTTTTCTAAAACCTTTTATCTCTAAATTAGATATAGCTTGTGCTTTGCCTCTATTATAAAATTTAGTTCATTCCTCACCAACTATGGATACTATTCATTTACCTTGACCCAATTTTACAAGTTTTTCTTCCTTAAATTTCATATTATTTCCTTTCATAAACGCTAAGATTATAACAAAAAAATATAATAAGATAAAATAATAAACATAAATTATCTGCAGAGATTATAAAAATAATAAAAAACTAATTAATAAAATAATTAATTTCTTCTTTTGTTAAATCTAAATAACTAATTATATAATTTATAGCATTATTATATTTTAATAATTCGTTTTTTTGATTATCTTTGAAAGATTTTCGTATCTTATTATATTTACTAAAAATTTGATGCAAATTGAAAGTTAATGGTAAATTCAAAATTTTTAAATTGACTTTGTATTTATGTTTTGCATACATTGTGGAAATTACTAATGAAGGATTTAAATATTTTGTTGATGTTATAATTAAATCATTATTGATATTTTTAAACTTATTAGTTGATGTTTTTATATCATTCATATATAAATTGAAAACATTATCATATAATTCTTCAGCTGCGACTTCAGTATTTTTAATTTGATCTTCAATTATTTTTTCTGGTGAAGTAATTGGTACTGCAAAATTATGTTCTTCTAGTGTTTTATTTGGCAATCACAAAAAAATTATATTTGGTATTATAAAATTTATTAATTGACCAATTATCAGAAGTCTGAAATCTTCTAAAAAAGTGAAGTAATATTTATAAAAATAATAAACAGGTATGTTATTTGTTTTTGCTACATATTTTTTAAAATTTATTAATTGTACTCTATATTTTGTATATCATAATGATTCAAAATATGCAGATAAATAATTTACATGATTTAACACTCTATTCGCCGTTGACAAATCGCTTAATGAATGAACAAGTAATTTTACATTTAGAAATTTAGAGCTAAATAGTCCTTTGTCAAAAAATTCACTAATTTTAAACACGCATATTTTATACTTTTTAACTAACGACCTATATCAATATTTTTCAAGATTTCTATTTGAAATTCCTCACTTATTTTTAGACATTCTTTTTGTAATATTAAATTTTGGAATTAAATTTTTATTTTCAATAAGTGGAATTTTCGAATATCAGAAATTTTTATGTTTTCTTGCAACTATTAATAGTAAAAAAATTAAAAAAACAATAAAAAATGAGACAATACCTATCAATAAATATTCTCATCAAAATAATTGTGAAAATATATATTCCATAGTATCACCTCATATCATAGTATGATTCTAAGCCTCATCTTTAGTTGGTTCTGGATTACTATTTACTTTATTTTCTTTTTTTGGTTCTGCAGGTTTAATTTTTTTCGCCGATATTGGTTGGATTACTGATTCTTCATTAATTCCATTTTTAGACATAAATTTATTACGTAATTTTAAAATTTTCAATCTAAATTTTTCAGTTGCAGTTTGTTGAAAATAACTTTCTACAGTAAACATACTTTTTTTTCGTCTTCATTTTTGCCAAAAAATAAAATTTCTTGATTTTGGATCAGCAACTTCAAAATACGTAATTTTAACATTGCCTACAAAAAAATAATTTCTTTTATCATCAAAAACATTAATATTAAATTGTTTGTCTTTTTCAGAAATTTCAGGTGTAGAATTAGCAAATTCATTTTCATCGTTATTTTTTTTCAAATTACCATACAATTGTTTTCACAAACGTTCTTTTTCCAATTGTTCTTTTTTATATTCTTTATCATCTGTAATTCTTGTTCTTACTTGATCAAAATCTTTGAATTTATTTTTATTCACAATTGATGAATTATAATTATTTGAATCTATATTTTTTACAATTTTCTCTGTTGAAGTTTTTGCAATATTAGTTTCAAAATCATCATTTATAACAGATCTAGCAATTTTCGCTGTTTCTTGTTTTGGATTTACAAGTAATGGTTTCTTACTTATTGAATACATCCCTGAAGCTTCATCTCGTTCACGTTTTTCCATTTCGTCTAAACGTTTTCTCATTAAATCTTCAGTTTTTTTTGCTTCTTTTGCTGATTCTTTATATCCAAAATTGAATTTTTTTTGCTCTGCAATTGCTTGTTTTGAATCAATTAATGTTTTATCATTTTTGGTACTATGCAAAATATTTGTTTCTTTAGATTTCAATAAATTTTGTAATGTTTTCAAAGAACGTTGTCTTTCTTCAAAAACTTGTTTTTGTCCAAAAGTTATTTCACCTTTTGATAATGCTTTTGTTGATGATAAAAATTCTTCATATTCTAATTCCATTAAATATCTGATATATTGATTTATTTGTACACGAATTGATAAATCATAACTTTCATATTCTTGTGCAAATAAAACTATTGTTTGTGGAGTTAATCTTTTTTCAATTAAATCACGTATTCTAATTTTCGTTTTAGTACTTAATAAATCAAACGTGTCACCTTTTTTATTTTTTGTCGCCATAATAAGCCTTCTAACCTCAATCTATCTATAATTCATCTAATAATTTTATAAGACATAGAATTATTAATAAAATAAGATCTTGCAAATTAAAGTTGCAAAAATCTTATCATTAATTCCATTTACTTAATTGTACTAAAAAATTTAACAAATTTTGGCTAATAATATTTTATTTTTTCAAATTAAATACAAAAAATAATTTGCAATTATTTTTGATTTTTTATAAATTTACGAGATAATTTTTCAATTCTGTTGGCTCTTTTTACATCTTCTAAATCTTGCATACGTTTAATTCTACTATTTGTTACAACATATTTTGATGTCTGACGAGCTAATTTTAATGATTCATCAAAATATTTTGCATCTCAATTTTTTGTGAAATAAGTTTTCATTTTCAATTCTGCACGTTTAATAACTTCTTGTTCATGACGAATTTGTGCATCCAATGATGAAACTTGGTTTCTGTATTTTGCCTCACGTTGTAGTCTTCTTTCGCGTTCAATACGCAATAAAGAAGCCACGCGTCTTTCTTCGGCTTTTTTAATCTGACGTTCTTTCATTAATTGAATTAATTTTTGACGTTCATTTAATCTTCGTATTCTCTCGTTACGTTCAATTAATTTTAATTGATCATTACCAACATGTTTTTGGCGACGTTGTTGGCGTATTTCAGTTAATCTACGTGAACGAGTAACAATAAATGAATTTGCTCTTTCAATTTTCATCAATGAAATTCTATGACGTCTTTCATTACGCAAATCACGTAGAAATTCCATTTTTTCAGTCATTTCGTCTATTAATTCAGTTTTATTTTTTTCAGATTCAAGCAAATCTTCCATCGAAGGACGTTTCGAATATTCAAAAGTCATACCATAATTACCGACTGGTTTAATTTCATGATATGGTTTTGACGGTTCTTCTGTTGTTTCAAACGGACTGTATCCACCTCTACTGTAATCTTTTTCGCGGTCAAAATAATGAAAACCATTTTTTTCTAAAATATTACGTTTATTTGGATCAATAGCCGTATCTGCTGGCATGGATAGAGCCATATAATTTGGATTTGAACCATTAGACATAGCATTCATTGTATTACCAAATACTGGTGAATTTATATCAAATGATGATGGTTCTGCTGCGAATCCTTGAACAGATTCGTTGTAATTAAATTGTTTATCATTTGCAAGTTGATCAATATCTTCGTCTGATAATTCTTGTTTTTCATCATTTTCATTAATGTCATCATAAATGTTATCGCCATCTATTTCATCAAATGTAGAGTCTTGTTTTGCAAAAGTAAAATCTGATAATGTTTCATCTCTATAAAGTGAACCATCCAAATTAACAACACCTTCTATACCAGATCCAAAAGAAAATCCTGGTGTATTTTTATAATCACGAGTTTCTTCTAAAGTATTAGAAAGCATTGAATTAAGTGGACCAACTCCTGATGTTTCAGCAGCATCTAACATTGATTCAATTTTAGCAGATGTACCAGATTTACCTGGAACTTGATAATTAAAATCACGATTATCTGCAATATTTCTATAGCCAGCGCGTTTCATGATATCTTCTTTATTATTTCTTTTTTGTCCAAAGGCATTGACTGAATTTAATTTACCTATTAAAGTTTTTCTCAAATCATCAGGATTTGTAGCTACTTCTTTAATATTCAATCTATCTTTTCAACCATCAATTTGAGATTTATTTGTTTTTCTCACTCTTGACATTGAAATGTTTTGCTCTCAAAAATCTTTGAAAATACGGTTAAATTCTTCTTCCCACATTTGAATTAAATTTACTTTTCTTGTATCTTCATCGCTTAATAAATTAATACGTTCAAATTGAACCATTAAAGATTTATAATTTTCTTCACCTTGAAGATTATATGCCTTTATAATTTCTATTGTTGCGTCATTAAAATATAATGGTTCGTAAACTTCTTTTGATTTAACTTGTTTTTTAATTACTGAAGAATGATTCTGTGATATTTTTTTTGTTTCTGCCATAGTATTTTCCCCTATCACTGCCGTTTATAAGTTACACCTAGATTATACACTATTTTATGCCAAAATGCTATATATAATACAAGAAAGACAATACAAATGCAAGATATATCTAAATATTTATGAAAAAAATATTTATGTGTTTTATATATTTTCACTTTAAGTCGTTAATTTTAATATCAAAATTGCATTTACATTATTTCATTTTAATGATTGAAATTATTTAAATAAAAAAATTAGTTTTCACTAATTTTTTCATCTTTTTCATGATATATTTCATTCGCAACTTTGGTAATTGAATTTGATCGAATTTGATCAACATCATAACCTATAGTTTGTGTTGCTGTTGTTAATTTATCTACATCTTTATTACCTGGATGTTTTTTCATAAACAAAACTAATAATATTGTCACAACAACAATGACAATCAATAAAATTGTTATTAATATAATTGCCTCAATCATTAAAATTATATCCCCTTATTATTTATGTGTATATACATATGAAACATTTTTAGGTTTTATTTGCAAAGTTTGAACAATCGCCTCTTCAATAACTGATGTTATATTATTTTCATCCTGAATTTGTTCGTCTATATTAGATATAAATAATTCAATATTTACAAATAAAACAACTTCGTGTTTAACAAAAATGTGAACTTTAATATCATCCGAATCTAAATTTTTACTGTTTGTTCTTACGAGATAAGTAATTAAATCAATCAAAGCTTTTTCTTCAATTTCTAAAACTCCTCTAGTGTTCTTTTGAATAACGACATACATAAACTTTTACTCCTTTAAATTACAAATTAATTTGATCTGCCTGTGTATTTACCATCAATCGTTGAAATTAAAACTTTCTCTCCTGATTTAATGAATTGTGGCACTTGTATTTCCAATCCAGTTATCAATATTGCTTTTTTTTGTGCTCCAGAATTTGTGTTTCCAGCAACTGCTAGTTCTGTTTCTGCAATGGTTAATTCTACTTTATCTGGTAATTCTATTCCTAAAAATTCTCCATTTGATTCTGTCATAGAAATCATTGCACCATCAATCAAAAAATTTAATTCTCATTCTAATTTTGAAATAGGTAATTCTATTTGTTCATAAGTTTCTGTGTCCATTAATATTGCATTTATACCATCGTTGTATAAATATTGCATTTCTTTTTTTTCTATAATTGCTTTTTCTATTTTGTCGCCACCAGTAAATGTTAATTCTGTCCTTGCACCGGTTTTCATATTTTTAACTTTTAATTTTACATGTCCTTGTGCACGACCAGTTTTTGTAAATGTCTGGTCTAAAACAACAAATAAATTATTTTCATACACAAATGCCATTCCACGTCTTAAATCGTTTACCTGCATATTAATATTACTCCTATCATTATAATTTTAGCAATATTTAGGTATTAATACTACAAAATAATTCATTTAGTTTATTTAATTTATAAAAATAAAATATATTTTTTGATATCTGAAACTTTAGAAATTTCATGTTCCCCATAACATTTAACATTAGTTGGTGCACTGTCCATTACAAATGAGTTTTTTGTCATATTTAACATTTCAACATCATTATATGAATCACCAGAAGTATATATATCATTGATATCAATTCTATTTAAGCTCATTAAATCTTTAATAGCTGTTGCTTTTGAAACTTTTGATAAGATTATTTCAACAAGAATATCATATGTAATAACTGCTCGCATATCATTATTTTTACTGTTGAACTCTTCAACAAATGATTTCATTAAATCAGGTTTCATAAAAACAAATACAACAGTAATATTTTTGGAATTCATGAATCTTTTTGTTTTCTGTTCAAAACTAACTTCCTCTGGAATATATGTTTTACCCATATATTTATCATTTTTTAAAAAATCGAATAATTCATATTTTCATTCTATTCTTTGATCATTTTCGCAAAATGCTAAAGCAATTTCTGGAATATTTTTTAAATAATTATAAAGTTTTAACTTTTGTTGATTAGAAAATGTATGAGATGAAATTAATTTGCCGTTATTTGCATATAGCGAAGCTCCATTTTGAGATATTATGTAATCATATGGAATTGAATGTTTTTCAATTCTTTCTTTAATTTCATTATACATTCTACCTGATGCAATAATAAATTGGTTTCCACCATCAATTCATTCCTTTGCAAATTCTAAATCAGCTTGATCTATTTCATCATTATTTGATCTATCAAAAGTTCCATCATAATCTGTAAATCATCATTTGATTGTATTTTTTTTTACTTTGTATATTTCAAATAAATTGTCATTTCAAATTTTATTTTTAGATTTTTTATTTAATCTATTCAAAGAAAAAAATATAATACTACTTATTACAAATGAAATTGAAAGTTGAATAGAATCTGTTATTAATTCTAAAATTGCAACAGTTTTATCATATATTATAAATGCTATTAGCACATATAATAAAGTTAAAATAGATGAAATTAAGAAAGCCACATAAACTGTTAAAAATTTTTTAAAAAAATAAATTACTGATCACATTAAAATATGTATCAATAATGTGAATGGCATATAAATAATTGAACCCATCAATAAATCCAAGAGAGGAGAATAAATAATACCTACTATTAGCATCATTGGTCCAGGTATAAATGCTGTTAAGCTGAAAAATATACCATCTGAAATTTGAAAATTGCTATTGATTGATATTTTTATAAAAGAACTAACATAACCGATTGCAATTAAGACACTAATTATTAATATTGCTGTTAATAAATATTTCAAAGATTTAAATCTATACATTATTTAAAAAGCATTCCCGTTTTAATATCTGGTAATTTATTTTTAAAATATAGAGAAGCGTCAATTGGTTTTTTACCTTCTTTTTGAATTTTTGTTATTACCAAAAATTTAGAACCTGTTTGAAATGTAATTCCTTCATTTCCGACATGAACAATATGACCTGGTGGATGTATAATTAAAGTTACAGGAAAGTGATCATTAACTGTTAATAACCTAGCCTCTATAATTTTGTAGCGAATATCATTTAAAATTAAATAACAGCCAGGAGATGGAGTAAATGCTCTAATTTGTCTTTCAATTTCAATTGCAGAATCTGTAACTTTGATATGTTCATCATCCTTTGAAATAATTGACGCAAAAGTAACATTTGCATAATCTTGTTTTATTGGTGTATATTCATTGTTAATTACTTTCAATAAATCTTCTTTAACCATTTTTTTACCCAACTCAATTAATTTTTTTAATAAAGTTGCATACGTTTCATTATCATTTATAATAATTTTTCTTTGAATATAATATTCTCCTGCGTCCATTTCCTGGATCATTTGCATAATAGAAATACCAGTTTCATTTTCACCTTTTCATATTGAATATTGAATAGGTGCACCACCTCTATATTTTGGTAATAAACTCGCATGAAAGTTAAAACATTTATTCGGGCAAATAGATAAAATTTCTTGTGGTAGTTTTTGACCGTAAGCACAAGTAACAATCGTATCTGGTGTTAATTTTTTTAATTTTTCTTGTATTTCTATAACTTTATTTGGTTGAAAAATTAATAAATTGTGTTTTAATGCAACAGTTTTTACAGGTGTCATTGTAATTACTTGTTTTCTTCCAACTGATTTATCTGGTTGACTTACAACTGCAACAACTTCTATGTTAATATCTAACATGCTTTCTAGTATTTCTGCTGCAATTTCTGAAGTTCCAAAAAAAACTACTCTAATTTTTTGATTCATCGTTAGCCTCCCTAATTATTTTTAATATTTCATACAAAAGAACAACCATTGCCATTGTATCACGATTACAATATACTAACATATCATATCTAAACTTATCTTTGTATTGTTCGAAAAATGGTGATGTTTTCGTAGCAATCATTCTGTATATATAACTTGTTTTATCACCTTTATTTATAATCAAATCACTATAAGATAATTTGGGATACAAAACAGGTTGAGTTGTTTTAATTGAATAACTACCCCTAAAATTCGGATGGTATATTGAATATTTATTCAATGTTATTGAATCTTTGTTTGATAATATCAAAGGATTTTTTAAAGTAATACCAGAAAAAAATTTCATTAAATCTATTGTATTTTGAATTATAAAATAAATAGGTTCTTTTAAACTCGGATATGTAATTGCCAATCTTTTTAAAACACTTTTTTCAAAACTTTCATTATATGAAACATAAGTTCCAGGTCCATGTCTAAAACAATTCTTTATAAAATTTTTCACAAATGAAAAGCGAGGATCAAAATTATTTTTTTCTATATCAATTTCACTTATATGTTCATAATGTGGCATAAAATCTAAATTATTATTATTATTAATTTTTTCAATTCATGATTCATCTGTCATTACATCTAATGAATATTGAAATGGTATTTGTTGATATGAACATGTATTTTCAAAAATAGGTATTGCCGTTTTCATTGTTTCAAAATCATAGTGATAAACTGGATATTTCAAAAATAATTCAGAAAATGAATTCAAATTTTTTAGCATTTTTTTATTAATAATTTCAATTGACGAAATATTATTTTGCATAATATATTTTAATGTAACCGATAAAGCGTGATATGAATCAGGATAATCATAAATTGTTTTACCATTTTTGTTCAATGGTAGCATGATATTATTTTCATTAATTTTTTTCAAATAGAAAGAACTGACATTTTTTGCTAAATTTAAAGCATTAGTTTTTTTTAATCCAATATCAAAAACTGAAAATTCGTTTTTATCAAATCATTCAACAAAATGGGTACAAACTATTTGATTATTGTCTTTATCAAATTTATCTCTTGTTACATTTATTTTTTTAATTGAATTTAAATTTTTTTTACATTTACAATATCCAAATTTGAAATCTGTCAATATTTTTTCATCACTAAGTGACAAATAATTATCAAGTTCAATAAGTAACTCCTCAACTGTACATTCAAAATCAAAAAAAGTTGTCAATTTTTCAAAAACTAATGTAGTTTTATTTTTTGCTTTACTTTTACTTGAAAAATCATCAAATTTAAAAAATAATTCTAAATTAAGGTCACTTTTAACAAGATTATCTGTTTTTTCTAATATTTCATCCAAATTATTTTTGAAAGAATTATATTCTATACAATTATTTTTTGATTGCAAAAAATAATTGTACTCATCTTTTGCAATATCCCCGAAAGATTTATCAACTAAAACATTATTACCTAATTCATATTTTGAATTTATATTCAACAGAAAAACATTATCAACAATGAATCCATTTTTCTCTAAAATATATTTTTGATATAAAATATCAAATAAATGTTCAGTTTTTGCTGTTGTAGTTGCTTTCACTTCGTATAATTCAACATGAAAATTTTTTTTGATTTTCAAAATATCACATTGTGTTCTTAAATTTTCAGCATCTCACATAAAAGCTGCCTCATATAAAAACTCGTAATTAAAAATTTCTTTAGAATAAATTAATTTATTAGTCTCACTTAAAGCTTTTTTAAAAGAAAAATTTTCTAAAGTTTTTGTCTTTGTTTTATTTCTAAAAGAAATTAAATCGAAATATTCTCTTGCTTTTGCACCAACTGCATTTCCATCTATTATTGATTCTGCTGTTGAATTCTCTACATCAAAATCTATATCTGTATCAAATCAATTTTTTTTAAAATCATTTGTAAAATTTTCAATTTCCTCATCAGACATATATTGATCTTCGTCTAATAATTCTTTATGCTTTTGCAATTCAATATTTAAATAAGTGTTAAATAAATCAATAGATGGTTCATTACTATTAAAATTTTCAGATTTAATATCATGCTCTATTTTTTTGTCAATTGTTGTTATTTGTTTATCTATTGTTCATTTAATCACTTTGTTAAAATTTTCTTCGGAATTCATTAAAAATGCAAGTTTAAAACAACTTGCATAAGCTCTTTTGAAATTTTCTTTTGAAATTTTATTCTTTAACATATTGAAAATTCTCTTCTAATATTCTATATCACAAAATTATTATTTTTTTCTTTGAGGAATATATTTCGTTGTTGTTCTCTTAATTTCATCACTTATTTCATTATTATTTTTGACAGGTTTAATTCCGGCTTTAGCGTCTGCCAAACGTTTTTCTTTCATTGCTTTGTATTCTGCTTTTTGTTTTTCACGTTCTTGTTTCACAATTAATTTTTCATCTTCACGAAGTTTTTTCTTCTCATCTTTTGATAGTTTAATTCTTTTTTCAGCAATTGCAATTTTTTTATTTGTCTCTTCTAAATTAACTCTTCCGTTTACTTTTCAATCTGTTTTATAATTTTTCTTGTCAATTTTTCTTGTGACACCTTCTACTTCATATGCTCTTTGTTCTAAAACTTCGTTGCTTTTTGGATTTCTAATAGAAACTACAACATCAAAAACATCTCTGTATTTATATGCTTCACCTTTTCTTGCAAAAACCTTCTCAAAATCTACCGATATATTTTTCTTTAATTCTGTTTGAGCAATATAACGTTTAATTTCGTTTTTAACAATTCTTTTTCTTTCTTTTCTTTCTTTTTTATCTGCTTTTTTTCTAGTAATTGTTGAAACTATCATAAACACCAAAACAACAACTATAACTAAAGCAATAACAATCGGCATTGTATAATTTGACATATTTATCCCCCTATTTCTAAATTATTTTATATTAAATATAAATATTTATGCAATTTTATCTATAAACATTTACAATGGTACCTCCGCCCAAGCAAAGATTATTTAAATAAAAAACCGCTTCTTGTCCTTCTGTAATTGCACGCATTGGATTTTCAAAAATAACTGATAGTGAATTTTTGCTATTTCTTTTAACGTATACTTTTACATCTGGTTGACGATATCTAAATTTTGCTGTGCATTCAAAACTATCGTTATTATCTACATAATTTGTTAGTGTACCAATTAAATTTAAATTAACAACTTCACAACTTTTTGAAAATAAGTATTTATCATTTGATAATTTAGCCACAAAAATAATTCTTTTTTCAATATCTTTTTTTGCAACATAATATGGTTCTGAATTTCCACCTAAATTCAATCCTTTTCGTTGCCCGATAGTATAATACATAACACCTATATGTTTTCCTATAATTTCATTTGTGTCAATATCTACAATATCTCCAGGAATATTTGGTATATAATTTTGTAAAAATTTTGTAAAATTTCTTTCGCCTATGAAACAAATACCTGTTGAATCTTTTTTATTTGCAGTAATCAGTCCTTGTTCTGATGCTATTTTTCTGACTTCTGCTTTTGTATATTTTTGTAGTGGAAATAAAGTTTTAGATAATTGATGTTGATTTAATTTGCTTAAAAAATAAGTTTGATCTTTATTTTCATCAACTGCTTTCATCATTTCATATTCATCATTATTATCATTAAAACGAACCCCAGCATAATGACCCATTGCAATTTTATCTGCATTTAACTCATTAATTGCGAAATTTAAAAATTTATCAAATTTAATATATTTATTACATAGAATATCTGGATTTGGTGTTCTACCATTTTGATATTCCTCTAAAAAATAAGTAAAAACATAGTTTCAATATTCTTTAACAAAATCTATACGATGTAATTTTATGTTTAATTTATCAGCAACAAGTTTCGCATCTATATAATCTTGTTCTTGAGGACATATCTCTGCATTATTATTTGGGTTACCTTCAATATCACCATTTGTGCTACTGTCTCAATTTCGCATAAATAATCCTTCTACATCATATCCTTCTTTTTTCAGAAGATATGCAACTACCGATGAATCAACGCCACCAGATAAACCAACAATAACTTTTTTTTTCATCAAATTCTCTCCTTTCAATTATTTATTTTTCATTTTTAACATTTTTTTCTGCTCTTTCAATGCCAATTTTTGCAATCTTTTAACTTCTTTCGAAGATTTAAATCAACTTTCAAAATCATTAAATTCACTTGTTTCAAAATCATTTTTTAAACGATCATAATTTGCTTGGTTTTGCAATAAATCACCAACTAATTGTGTTGTAGATTTTGTATTATTATTTAAAAAATCTAATGTTCTATTTAACCCTCTAAGATTTTGCTTTTCTTTTATTTCCTTATTGAGATCATCAGTATTTGATAAATCATCAATTGTTGGGAAATCATAACCTCTATTTTCAATAGTGTTTGACGTTTCCACATTTTCAATTGTAGAAGTATTTGCTATTTCATCATATGAAAAGTTTGCTGGTTTATTTTTATAATTATCATCTGTGTTGCTTTGTTTTAAATTTGAAATTTGATCAAACGAAGTATTAATTTTTTCTAACAAATTTTTTTTATACTTTTGTTCTTTTACATAGTCTTCTTCTCTCAATTTAATTATTTCTTTTGGTAATTGAGAAATATTTGAATTTGAGTCTATTGTGTCCGCACCTATTATATTCAATGTATTTGCATTATTTGTTTTAACATTATCAATTTGTAATGAAGAATTATTTAAAATTGTATGATTTACTGCACTTGGGTTAGGTGATAAAAAATGAGCATTTGCATTTTTTATTAAAGATATTTTACCATTTTTAATTTTTATATCATCTATTGTTTCTCCAAAGTTTCCCGTTAAGGTATCTGTTGTTTCATCATATCATACATTGTCTATTGGGTTAAAATATTGTTTCAAATAATTTGAGTCAACTGTTTTATTATTATCGCGAATAATTTTTACAATTTTTACATTATCTTTCTTCATATTTTCACCCTAACTTTATTATTATACTCTACATAATTAAAATATTAATTTTAAATAAATTCAGAAAAATTAATATTTTAATATATTTAAATCATTCATAAATAAAAAAACCCTATACTTTGTATAGGGTAATTTATAATTATGTAAAAATTTAATTATTTACTAAAAATCTAACGAATTATCAGGTTTTCATTCCTGTGATTTTGACAAAATATCTAACATTTGCTGTTCAGCTGTCGACATATCATCTTTTTTAGGTACAACAATATTTGCAATAATTATCAAATCACCTCGTCTGGTAGATTTTTGGTCTCTATAAAAACCTTTGTTTTTAACTACAATTTTTGATTCATTTTTTAATCCCTGTGGTAAAGTTATTGATACAATTCCATCCAAAGATTCTACATCAATTTTATTTCCTAAAATGGCATCTACAAATGAAATATTTAAAAGCATTATCATGTCTTCGCCATTTCTTGCCATTGAAATTTTATTTGACTCTTTTACATCTATATTTACATATAAATTACCTGTTATTTTAGTCTCTGCATCATAATTACCAAAACCTTTAAAAAGAACTTGTTCACCAGGATGAATTCCTTGTGGTAATTTAAGTTCAATTGTTTTTGTATAACTTTTAGTACCATCGCCATTACATGATTTACATTTGTTTTTAATAATTTTTCCTTGACCTTTACATTTTGGACAAGTTTGTTGTGTTTGAAATTTTGCAATTCCTAAATCTTGAATAACTATCACAGTTCCACGCCCATTACATGAATCACATGTAACAATATCACTGGATTTTTCAGCTCCAGTACCATGACACGAATCACATTCTTTATTTAATTGAAGTTCAGTGTTTTTTGTTGTTCCAAATAAAATTTCTTTTCAATTAAAAGTTGCATTAATTATGACATCTTTATTTATTGATGATCTACGCTTTGAACTCGTTCTTTGTCCGAAACCGCCAAATCCACCAAAACCTGTATTACCAAAAATATCAGATAAAATATCTTCGAAGAAATCCGATGAAGTACCTTGACGCATATTTTTGAAAATATCTTCAAAGCCACCAAAACCTGCATTAGCATATTGACCATTAACACCAGAATGCCCGAATTGATCATACATGCTTCTTTTTTTACTGTCTAACAGTATTTCAGCAGCTTCTGAAGCTTCCTTAAATTTTTCTTCAGCATCTGCTGATTGGTTCATATCAGGATGATATTGCTTAGCTAATTTACGATAAGCTTTTTTTATTTCATCTGTGTTTGCATCTTTTGAAACACCTAATACTTCATAATAATCTCTTTTTTGTTTATCTGCCATAATTAACCTACCAACCTACAAATAAACAATCACATTTGATGTGATTGTTTAAAATATTTATTCTTTTTTATCATTATCTTTTTTATCATTATCTTTTTTATCATTATCTTTTTTATCATTATCTTTTTTGTCTTCTTCTTTAGCGTCAACTTTTGCAGTTTCTTGTGCCTGTGCATACTCTGCAGCCATTTTCATCGCTTGTTCTAATTCAGACATTTTTGCTTCAAGTTCTTTTCAATTTTCTTTTTCTATTAATTCACGAATTGATTTTATAAATTCTTCAGATTCTTTTTTTTGTTCATCTGTTGCGTTATTTGAAGTTTCTTTCATAGAAGCTTCCATAATATTTAAATAACTTTCTGCTTTATTTCTTAATTCAATATTATTTTTTTTCTCTGCATCTGAAGCTGCATTTTTTTCTGCATCTTCAACCATACGTTTAATTTCTTCTTCAGATAAAGTTCCTGAATTTGAAATTGTTATAGACTTTTCTTCATTTGTTTCTTTATCTTTTGCAGTAACAGAAACAATACCATTAACATCTATTTTAAATGTAACTTCAATTTGTGGTACCCCACGTGGTGCTGCTTTAATTCCTGTTAATTGAAATTGTCCAAGTGATTTATTGTCTGCAGCCATTGGTCTTTCACCTTGCAAAACGTTAATATCAACTGCTGGTTGATTGTCAACTGCTGTTGAAAAAATTTGTGATTTTTCTGTTGGAATTGTTGTATTACGTTCAATTAATTTGGTTGAAACTCCACCTAATGTTTCGATTCCTAAAGATAATGGGGTTACATCAAGCAATAACACATCAGTAACATCGCCAGCCAAAACACCAGCTTGAATTGCTGCTCCCATGGCAACAACTTCATCTGGATTAATAGTTCTATTTGGTTCTTTACCTAATTCTTTTTTAACAATTTCTTGTACGGCAGGAATACGTGTTGACCCACCAACCAATAGTACTTGATCAATATCAGATGATTTCAATTTAGCCTCAGTCAACGCATCACGTACTGGTTTAACAGTTCTATCAACTAAATCTTTTGTCATTTTATCAAACTCTGCACGTGAGATTTTGGTTGAAAATGAAACAGGTCCACTATCATTCATAGCTATAAATGGTAAACTAATTTCCGCTTCCAATTGTGATGATAAATTAATTTTAGCTTTTTCAGCTTCATCTTTACAACGTTGTAAAGCCATTTTATCTTTTGATAAATCTAAACCAAATTCTTTTTTAATTCCATCAACTATAAATTCAATAATTTTTTCATCAAAATCATCGCCACCTAAGTGATTATCTCCAGAAGTTGATAAAACTTCATAAGTTCCATCTGCCAATTCAAGCACAGATACATCAAATGTACCTCCACCTAAATCATAAACTAACACTTTTTGCTCCTTACCTTGTTTGTCTAATCCGTAAGATAATGCTGCAGCAGTTGGTTCGTTAATAATACGTTCAACTTCTAATCCGGCAATTGTACCTGCATCTTTAGTTGCTTTACGTTGTGCATCGTTAAAGTATGCTGGTACAGTAATAACTGCTTTAGTTATTTTTTGACCAATTTTTTTCTCTGCATAATCTTTCATATAACGAAGAATTTCTGCAGATATTTGTTCTGGAGTATACAATTTATTTTCCAATTCAACTTTTTCTGATGTTCCCATTTTACGTTTAATTGAAATTGCTGTATTAATATTTGTAACTGCTTGACGTTTTGCAGCTCCACCTACAATAATATTTGAATTTTTAAAAGCTACAACTGATGGCGTTGTTCTTTGTCCTTCTGGGTTTTCCAACACGATAGGTTGACCACCTTCCATAATCGCAACAACTGAATTAGTAGTTCCTAAATCTATTCCGATAATTTTTTCTTTTGCCATAATAATTTACCTCATTCTATTTTATTTTATTTTGCTACTTTTACTAAAACATGTTTTATAACACGATCATGTAACATGTATCCATTAGAAACAACAGTTGCAATATGTTCTGGTGCTGCTACATCTGTTTCTATTTGTTCTATTGCTTGATGAATTTCTGGATTAAATTCATCCCCTACTTTTGTTTGTATTTGATTAATGCCAGTTTCTAAAAGTGCATTGTCCATTTGCTTAATTATCATTTCAAAACCTTTTAAATAATTTATAATTTCTGGATTATCATTTGGTGTTAATAAGACAACTCTAAACATATCAATCGCAGGTAGAATAGATGCTGCTAATTTCTCAGCTGCGTATTTTTTAATTGAAATTTCCTTTTCTTTCATTCTACGCACGGTATTCTGTGATTCAGCAACAGCCATCAATTTTTCTTCTTTCAAACGATTGTTTTCAAATAATAACTGATCTAAATAAGCTTCTAAATCTGCTAAGTTTGTTAATGGATTATCTACATCATTTTGTTTTATTTCTGTTTCATTTTCCTTTTTTGATTTTCTATTCAAATCTATTGGTTCTATTTCAATTGTTTTTTCAATTGTAGTACGTAAATTTGCAATAGTTGATTTAATATAATTAATGTCGTTTGGCATTCTACTCACCCCCTTTTTTGTTATCAAATTCATTAACGATTTTTTTAGCAACTCACTCCAAAAGCTCTGTTATTTTATCATATTTCATTCTTTTAGGACCTACTAATGCTATTGATGCCGTTTCACCAGCCTTTGTAATAATTGTTTTTTCGACAACAGCTAAATCATCACTACCAGTACCAGTTTCTAATCCAATTAACATATTTGTTTTTTTAGAAAATTTATTTGTGATATTGTATTTCTTGATTTGTAAATCAAATCATTCAAATGGTGAAACACCCTCCAATAAAGTAAGAACCGATTTTATTTTTTCTGGGTCATTAAATTCTGGATTTGTTAACATGTATTGTAATCCTTTTGCATGTGATTTTGAATTATCAAATCCAGCAATTACTTGTAAAAAATTTTGAAAAACTAAATCTGATTGATTAATTAATTCAGAAAAACGTGGTAATAATTCTTTAGCTTTTGCTTCTATTTCTGATAATGGTATATTAACTAAATTTTTATCAAAAAAATTAATTGCTACTTTTAAATCACTAAATAAAATATTTTCTAATTCGAATATTTTATTTTCAACTTTACCATTCGATAATACAATAATTACCGCGGCTGTTTTTTCTGTTATTGAAATAACTTCTATTTTTTTAACACTCACAACATTTTGCGAAAGCCCCGTAATAACATAAGTGGCTAATTGAGTCATTTCTGAAATAATATCTGATGCACTATCTAAAACTTCATCAATAGTTTTACTGCGATCTTCAAAAACAATATTTATTTTTGCTTTTAAATCATTTACATCATCTTTATCCATTAGATTTTCCACATAATAACGATAACCTTTTGTTGACGGTATACGTCCAGATGAAGTATGAGATTTTTCTAAATAACCATGTTCTTCTAATAAAGCAGCATCATTTCTAATCGTTGCAGATGAAACTTCTATGTCTAATAATTCTTGAATAGTTTTTGAACCAACAGGTTGAGCAGTTTTAATATGTTCAGAAATTATTGCTTTTAAAACTTTATTTTGTCTTTCAGAAAGCATATTTTGTTCTCCTAAACAGAATTATACAATTAGCATTGTAATATTTCAAGTGCTAATTAAGTTTTTTAGCAGATACAACTTCAAATTCATTACTTGAGTTAACATCTACAACATAATTTCTTTTTTCTTCTAATTCATCAGAAACAATAGCTTTAGCCAAAACATTTTCTATATTTCTTTCAATATATCTTTGAATTGGTCTTGCACCAAATTGTCGATCATAACCTTCATTCAAAATTTTTTGTTTAGTTTTATCTGAAAAATTTACATAATAGTCACGTTCGTCAGCTATTCTGGTGTGTAATTCGTCTAGTTTTTTGTTAATAATTTCAAAAATAACTTCTTTTGATAATGGATTAAAGACAATTACATTATCTATACGATTCAAAAATTCTGGTCTGAAATATTTTGCAAGTTCTTTATCTATTACAGTTTGGTCTATCATTTCCGTGTTTTCTACTGTTAATAAATATTCTGATGCAATATTTGAAGTCATAATAATTATTGTGTTTTTAAAATTAACATTTTTTCCAAGTGAATCTGTAATCATTCCATCATCAAGTATTTGTAACATAATATTAAATACATCAGGATGAGCTTTTTCAACTTCATCAAATAGCACAATTGAATATGGAGATCTTCTAACTGCTTCTGTTAAACGTCCACCTTCATTGTAACCAACATAACCTGGAGGAGCTCCAATTAATTTGGAAACTGATTGTTTTTCCATAAATTCTGACATATCAAATCTAACCATTTTTTTTGGATCACTAAATAATAATTTCGCAAGTGACTTTGCAACTTCTGTTTTGCCAACACCAGTTGGGCCTAAGAATAAAAATGATCCTATTGGTTTATTTGCATCCTTAATACCTGCTCTAGATCTTAAAATAGCTTGAGCTACTGCTGGCACAGCTTGATTTTGGCCTCTAACCATTTTATTTAATTGAGCCTCTAGTGACAATAATTTAGTTTTTTCAGATTCAACTAAAGCCTCAACAGGTATTCCAGTTCATTTACCAATAATAACCGCAATATCTCGTTCTGTAACTTCTTCAGATAATAAGGTATCTTTATTATTTGTAATTGCTTTTTGCAATTGTTTTTCAACAGCAGGAATTAATGAATATTGTAATTCACCAGCTCTATTAAAATTGCCTTCATTACGTGCTTGTTCTAATTCTTTTTTTAATTGTTCTTTTGTAGATTTTAGTGCATTAACTTTATTTATTTCTTGTTTTTCAGTTTCTCATTGAGTATTTAATCTACTTTGAATTTGTTTTTGTTTAATTAATTCTTTTTCATTTTCAGATAAACGTTCTTTTGATTTATCATCTGTTTCTTTTGATAAGGCGGCTCTTTCAATTTCTAATTGTATAACTTTTCTATTTACTTGATCTAATTCTGCTGGAACAGATGCAAGTTCAGTTTTTATATTAGCTGAAGCTTCATCTATTAAATCAATTGCTTTATCTGGCAAAAACCTATCCGTGATATATCTGCTTGATAATTGTGCAGCACTCACAATTGCATTATCATGAATTCTAACACCATGAAAATTTTCAAATCGCTCTTTTAAACCACGTAGAATAGATATTGTTTCATCTATTGTTGGCTCATTTACCATTACTCTTTGAAAACGTCTTTCTAATGCAGCATCTTTTTCGATATATTCCCTATATTCATCTAATGTTGTAGCACCAATGGCTTTTAATTCGCCTCTAGCTAATGCAGGTTTCAATAAATTAGAAACATCCATTCCTGAACCACCTGCTGTTTTACCAGCACCAACAATTAAATGTAATTCATCTATAAATAAAATTATTTGACCAGATGATTCTTTTATTTTATTAACAATTCCCTTTACACGAGATTCATAATCACCAAGAAACATAGCACCAGCCATTAAAGCTCCCATATCTAATTCTAAAACACGTTTATCCTTTAAGTTACCAGGAATATCTCCATTATTTATACGTTGTGCTAACCCTTCAACAATTGCTGTTTTACCAACTCCAGGTTCACCAATTAGTACTGGGTTATTTTTTGTTTTTCTAGATAAAATTCTTATTAAACGAGCTATTTCATCATCGCGCCCAATTACTGGATCAATTTTCCCGTCTTTTGCATCTTGCGTTAAATCTCTTGTATATTTTTTTAAAATATCTGGATCTGTTTGCGGATCTTGCTTTTGATTAAATTCCATAAAAATACCTCCTAATAGCAATTCATTTATTTATCACTATTCATAAGTATCGTACCATTTAGCACTCTATTATGTCAAGTGCTAATGATAATTTTATAAATTTTTTGCTGAACTATCTGCAGTTAAATCATTAATATGATAATTTGAAAAATATAATAACAATCTATTAATAACAGTTTGTTTTAATTCACTAAAATATTGCTCTCTTTTTGTTTTCTTTTTCATTGTAGCTATTGCAGCTCTTTCTAAATTAAAATATTTAAGTTCGTCATAGGAATTTCATTTTTTAATATTAATTTTAGTAAAACACTCATCAATAGTGGCATTGTAATTCATACTTGCAATATCATTGAGTAGTTTTTTTTCATCTAAAGTTAAAATAAAATTTAATGGTTTGGAAAATTTGAAATGATTTAAAATTTTAGGTAAGATTGGTATATATACTTTTGTTTAAATTTTTTTCATCAACTCTTTACCAAAAATTATATGCCCATAATATTGAATATAAATAGTAATCAAATAAGTAATATCTGACTTCATTTTCTGTAAGTCATCACTTGTAAAATCATGAATTCACTCTGTTTTTAGTTTTACATAATAATTAATCAACATAGAGATATAATAGTTATTTTTAAAATCTCTATTTAAATTATCTAATAATATTTCCTTTGAAATTTTATTTAAGCTAAACATTAATATCAAATTTCTTCATTTTTGTTCTATGTAAGATGGATAATAAAAAATAGATGATTCTTTCAAATGAAATTGATTCATTTTTATTATTTTAGTAATCAAATCCACTTTATATTGTATATTCTTGATAATTTTTGTGTGTCTATTTTTATTTATAATTAGTTCATGCATTGACTCACCTCTCACATTATTACGTAAAAAAATGACGTAAATACGTCATTTATTCTAATATTTCAATTAAAACATCATTTAAATTAATATATCCAAGCTCTGTTGTTTTTAAATGATTATTTTTAATTTCAAGTAAATTCTTTGAAATTAATCGTTGAATTGATATTTCATATCTTTTAAAAGCAAAATAGGTATCATTTTCAATATTTAAATTAATACCATCTATTAATCGCAAACCCATCATTAATATTTGAAAATAATAATCATCAATGGTTAAAATTTCTTTTTTTTGTTTATAACTAGTAACATTACCAACATTATTTGTTAGTGATAATTCATTATCTAAAGACTCAAAACCCGATGCTCCAACACCTATACCATAAAATAATTTATTGGTTCAATAGCATAAATTATGCTTTGATTTTTTGCCATCTAAAGCATAATTTGATATTTCATATCTCTCAAAATTTGATTTAGCCATTTTTTTATTTATTAGCAAATCAAAATTATAATCATTCAATGGTAATTTTTTTTGCATTTTACCTCATATTGAGTCTTCCTTTAGAATTAATGAATATCAAGAAATGTGATTTGGTCTTAATTTTTTAATCATTTTAAAATCAAAATAGATATCTTTTTTTGTTTGATCAAACAAGTTATACATTAAGTCAATTGAAATATTTTCAAACCCTACTTCTTTAATTGAATAAAAAGCAGATTTAATTGTTTCTAATGTGTGTTTTCTACCTATTTTTTTAAGCAAATCATCAGAGAATGTTTGAACACCCAATGAAATACGATTTATTCCGTTATTTTTGTATGCTATCAATTTATCTTTTCTTGTTGATTCTGGATTTAATTCTATTGTAATTTCTGTATCTTTACAAATATTGTTTTGAAAGCAAGACATTAATTTATTAATTTGATTTACATTTAAAACAGATGGAGTTCCACCACCAATATAAATTGTATCTAACATATAATCACAGTTTTTTGTTTTTCATTCATTAATTAATTTATCCAAATAATCATCAATTAATTTATCAGAAATAACTTTAGTTTTAACAAAATCACAATAAAAACATATATGTTCACAAAAAGGAATATGAACATAAACATTTTTAATTTGATCTTTTGTTATTAAACATTCACTGCTGCTTTTTGTCATGGCCATCTTCAAGTAGCGTTTTTATTTTTTCTTCTAAACAATAATACTGTAATTATAATTGCGATTAATAAAATAGCAACAATTGTTAAAAATATTACCATACAAATTCTATTTGTTCTTTTTTTAATGCTCCTTATTTCACTGTCTGGTAAAATTTCATAACCATAATAAGAAATAATATTATTTTTTCTAGAACGTGTTGTTATTATATTAAAAATTTGAATCCCCAAAACAACAAATAGAACAATAGTTGTAATAGTTATGTTAGAAGTCATATCAGGTATTTCACCAATTTTTCAAAAACCAAAATAAAATACATTATGATCAGATTCGTGAATTGATTGTAATCCATATAAAATACCTAAAGTAATTGCACCAAAAATATATGTTGGGAATGCTATTCAATTCAAAATTATTGTTCTAGATATCATATTACGATAATTTTTTGTAATAAAATATGGTATTTGTTCTCTACCTGCAAACAATTGTGCTTCATATTTAATAACGGATGCTTTAATGAAAGTATAATCCATTATTGAAACTATAAATAAAATCAATGCCACTATTCCAGATGTAATTGTAAAAAATGGTTGTGGAATTGATGATAATTTCATTCCCCAAATAAGTGCGTTTTCATCATTTACAGATAAATTTAGTGATTTAGTTGCCACAAAATATGCTGTTGCAAAAATAGAACCGCAAACTATTCCAAAAATTCCTAAAAAGAAAAATAGAATAATTCTTCATTTTTCAGCTCTAATTTCCTTTGCGATTTGTGTTGGAATAATTGTTGTATTTTTATATTTATTTGCTTTATGATTTTGATATTGTAATTCATTAAAATTGTTGTAATTTACAGGTTGATACATTTGTGGTTGATAGACAACTTGTGGTTGAGTGGCATTGAAATTATGTCCGTTATTATAATTTTCATAAAAACCATTATTGACATAAGCATAATTTGCATTATTATAATTACTTGCATACCCTGCATCAAAGCTTATATTTTGGTAAGGATTATAACGAGATTGATTCTGCATTGGTTGTTGATATTGTATTTTTCTATTATCATGTAAATATGGTTGAGAATAATGATTGTCTACATTAACATTCATCATTTCTTCATTATAAATAGGGTAATTATTTTGCATTTTTATATTAGCCATTCGTTCTGCATAACGCCCTTGACGAATATTTTCTGTTAAATCATTTTGGTATCTTGCAACATCAGAAGAATTTGCTAATTCAGTTTGCGGTTGAACATAATTATAATTTGGATAGTTATTTGAATTAAAGTTTTGATTTGGCATGACAGAATTATTATAAACTTGTTGTGATGGTTGCATATTATTATAATTTCTTGGTCTAATAATTTTATCTTCATCTAATGGAATATTGTTGTATTGTGCAAAATTTTCTACTTGATATTTAGAATAATTCGGAATTATTTGTCCATTATTATCTTGTTGTGAATTTTGCGCATTTGTATATGGTTCATTTATATAAGATTTGACATTTGCAATTATACCCATGCTTATTACCCCTTTGAATTTAAATTGCAAATATAAAAGAAAAATAATTTAAATTATTTTTTATTTCTAATAGCCTTTTTAATTTGTGCGAGTTCAAGTTCAAAATCGTTTTTTAAATCATTAAATTTTTCTACTTTTTTAAAATCTTCTCTTGACAAATTCTTACGGTTTAAAACTAAAGATTTTGGTTTTTTAAACATTGCTAAAAAAAACAAAATCAAAGCAAGTAAAGCTATAACAAAAAAAACAATCAAAATGATTTCCAAAGGAATGCTTCAATCTAATAAATAAAATAATCTATTTGACCCTTTATCATTAACCAATAAAATCACTTTTATTATTTTCTCCTTATATTTGCGTAAAATGTTTAAGCCCTATCAAACACTACACAGTTATTATACATCATTTTCTCTTTTTGGGTAAATATTTTGAAAATAAAAAAAGGAAATTTATTTTTCCTCATTTGTTAATAATTCAACAATATCTGCAATAACATCATGCTTTCATTCCTTAATGTTATTTTCTTCACTTTTAAATGACTCAATAAATTCATCAATCAATAATACAATTAAAGTTTTAAAAAATTCAGGTTCATCAATACTATTTAATTCTATAAAATGTTTAAATTCAACAGTTCCTTCAACATTAAATAAAACTGAATCTACAGCATCATCCGCGAAATACTTAGCTGATTCTTCTGTTCCTAATCTATTTTCCAATTCTGCTAAAATTTCTTCATCTGAAAATTCTATCGATTGTGCTTCTTTAATAATTTCAGCGATATCTACGCCTTTCATTTGACTTACAATTTCTTCAACTGCTGGTTCAAATAATTGCATACCAAAAGCCATATCTATATTAATCATAACTTCATCTACTATTTCATTTGCAACTGTTTCTGGTAAATTGTTCAAATAATTATCTACTTGTTCTAAACTATATTTTGTCATTATCTTATCCTTTAACTCTATTAATTTTATTATCTCACCTTTTTTAATTATCTAATAATTTTTTTGGGTTGCAAAGCACCGTTTCTTTTATGCTCTGATATAAAATGTAAGTATTCAATTCTTTCTTTTGCATCAGTTGAAACATTTTCACCTATTAAGTAACGATCAATAATTTCATATGAAAAACCTATTTCAGCTTCATCTGTTTGATTTTCTCATAAACCTGCTGTTGGTTTTCTATCAATAATAATGTTTGGAACATTATAAAATTTCGCAGCTTCTTTTACTTCTTGTTTTAATAAATGAACTATTGGCAATAAATCACATCCACCATCACCAAATTTAGTAAAATAACCAATATGTCATTCATCTGCATTATCTGTACCCAAAACAAGATAATTATGTGATTGTGCGAGAGAATATAGAGTTGTCATTCTTAATCTTGCTTTTGTATTTGCCAAAGCTAATTGAGTTGATTTTGCTGTTTCGTTTGGCAAATTCAATTCTGTTTTAATTTCATTAAATGTTGATAATAAATTTACAGTTTTGAATTTTAAATTATTTTCATTTACTAATGCATTTTTACATTCTTCATCTTCTAACGAAGAATGTAATGGCATTCAAACAGTTAAATAATCATTCGGAAATGCTTGTTTTGCCAAATTTGCAACTAATGCGGAATCTATTCCACCAGAAATTCCAACTATAACACCAACGGCATTTGCAGCTTTTACTTTTTCTCTAATTCAGTCTACTATTTCTTTTAAATATATTTCCAGTTTCACAAATTAACCCATCCATTCCAATTCAATATCATAAATTCTTACATAATCACCATTTTTTGCTCCACGTTTACGCAATTGATCATAAATACCCAAACGACACATGTTTTCATTAAAAACTAGTAAATTATCATGTGTTGATATTGGAAACTTATTATAAATTTTTTTGATAGCTTCTCCAGAAATTTTCCAATGTCCGTTTCCTAAATTTTCAATAACAGTATCATCTTTTTTAGATTCTAATGTATAAATTTTTGGTGAATTATCATTTGTATTTTCATCTTGCATATTTCATAACGCCTGTGTTGGTATATTTTCTAGCGCATCACCAATTGCTAATAATAATTCATCTAGACCTGTTTTTTTCAAACCAGATATTTTAATGATTTTTTTATCTTTAATTTGTTCATTAAAATAAAGTAAATTGATTTGAGCCTCTTCTAAATCAATTTTATTTGCCACAATTATTTCTAATCTGTTTTCTAATTTATAATTATAATTTATTAATTCTTGCCTTATAATTTGATAATTTTTAAAAACATCCTCTGTTGCATAATTTCCAGACATATCAATAACATGGCAAATAATTCGACATCTTTCAATATGTTTTAGAAATTCATCACCTAAACCTTTTCCTTGTGAAGCTCCCTCAATTAAACCCGGAAGATCTGCAACTGTAAAAGTTCGTCCTTTTTTATCACGACATACTCCAAGTTGTGGGCTAATTGTTGTAAAAGGATAGTCACCTATTTCCGGTTTAGAATTTGATATAGCTCTCAATAATGTTGATTTACCAGCATTAGGTAATCCAACAAAACCAACATCTGCTAAAACTTTTAATTCTGCTCTTATTTCAAAATATTGTCCAGGTTCACCAGCTTCAAAAATAGTTGGTGCTTTGTTTCTTGAAGTTGCAAATCTTGCATTTCCTCTTCCACCTTTACCACCTTTGGCCACCAAATAATGTTTATTGTTTTCTACAACATCAGCAATTATGTCACCTGTTTTTACATTAATTATTAATGTTCCTAAGGGAACATTAATAATTAAATCAGATGCACTTTTACCATGCATATTTTTGATATCACCTTTTAGCCCGTCTTGTGCAACATAATTTTTTTGAATTTTTAAATCAAGTAAAGATGATTTACCTTCATCACCCACAAAAATAACGTCACCGCCGTCACCGCCGTCACCGCCATTAGGTCCCCCGTTTGGTACATAAAGTTCATGACGAAATGAAACTGCTCCATCGCCACCTTTACCTGCTTTTATATTAAAATTGGCAATATCAATAAATTTCATTTGTCAATCTCCTTAAATATTTTCTATTTTATGTCATTTAAAATATAATGAAAAAAAATAAATAATTCAAAAATAATTTTGAATTATTCTTCAGAATCATTTACTAATTCTAAAATTTGTCCATCTGATATTTTAATTTCGTTATTTTTTAATTGTTCAAAACAAGTTGAACATAAAAAAGTTGGTATACCATTGTCTGCATTTAAATCATCAAATTTTTGTCATTCATTAATCGGTTCATTCAACGCATCATCTAGAAATTCATCTGAAACATTTGTGTTTTCATCTAAAATATCATGTGCAATATTTCCGATTGTTCTTGGTGCATCTTTTCTAACTCAGTCTATTTGTTCAAGACCACAAACAGAACAAGTTGTATCAAACATTTCTATCATCACATTATTTGAATCATCAAATGTTTTATAATCTGATGTATTAAAAATAAATTCACTCATAAATTATTTTTCCTTATCTGTATATCACGTTCTTATTTTATCATACACTTTTGATGCAATGCTATCTTCAAAGTTAAAATAATTATTTCTAATATTCAAAAATGATTCTTCAATTCCTAACATATTAAAACTGAGCATAATAATTGCCGCTGTAAATTCATAATAGCTGACATTTTTATCCAAAAAAATAGGAAAATTTAAAAGAAAATATTCATTTGTAATTTGTTTAGAAATTTTAACCAACGATATGTCTTTTTGACCTATCGTTTCATCTAGTAATTTAAAAACATTATTTATGACAACAAATAATTCATCAAAATTGTTCTTTGTTGGATTTATTTTAAAAAGACCATTTTTTTTAATGATTGTATATTCTTCATCAATTTTTTGATCCATTAAAATAAACAATAGCATTGATTTATTTAAATCAGATAAATTTTCATTTGTCAAAAATTTCTTTAATGTTTTATTTAACGAACGTGCATTCATTTTTTTTAATTGATTAATTGCTATAATGTGGATATTTTTTTGCTTTTCATCCAAAAGAATTTTTTCTATTCATTCTAAACTTCAAAGCGATTTTTCATCATTATTTAAATTTACATTTTTATTAATTGATTGTACTTTTTTTAGTAATTCTAATAATTCTTTTTCAAAATCAGAAGGAACATATGGCATATTAATTTCTTGTTGAATTTCAACTAATAATTGATCAAATTTATTTTCTTTAAATAGTTCGTTTAATTCGTTAAGTTTTTCATCATAAAAATTATTCAAAATTATTATTCCTCCAATATTCTAAATTATATATAAAAAATAAAAAAACATGAATATAATATTCATGTTTTGAGTTATCTAAATGGCGCCCACGAGAGGATTCGAACCTCCGACAACACGCTTAGAAGGCGCGTGCTCTATCCTACTGAGCTACATGGGCATACAACATTTATTATAAACAGTTTTTTAAAATATTTATAAAAAAATTACTAAAATACCAAAAAATGAGATATTTTAGTGTTTCATTTACAGGAAAAAATATCAATCTAATGCTAAATTACAAATACAAATTAATTAATTCTGCTTATTAATTAATAATGTTTTTATGTGATACTGATTTAACGATAATATTCTACATTCATTATCAAAAAATAAACATAATAATCATCAATGTCTATTAATCATTAAAATAATATTGATTGTTAAATATTTTCGCATATAATGAAATTAGCAATTAAATATTGCAAAAAGGAGAAAATATATGAAAATTTTATTATCCTTATTATCAGTTGTAGCACCAGTTGTAAGTGTTACACCAACTATAATTAATTTAGATAAAATGACATCACAAAATGATGTAATAGAAACACAACTTATAAATGAATTTGTTCCATCAATTAGTGTTGATGAAAATCATGAACCAATTGCAGGTGAGTATGATGCAACGCAAAATTTGATAAACTTTATCGAACAAGATTTCAAAATTGGATTCATTCAAAATAATTCTGTCTCAAATTTTACAGTAACAGATGCAAAATCACAATTTTCAGCAACAGCGTTTGAAGGAAATTTAGAAGAACTAGCACAAACATACGAAGAAATTCTACATGCTTCAATTACATATGATGATTTCGAAGTAAAAAGTGTAACTGCATCAGTTATTAAAGGTAGTGTTTCAGATGAATACACATGAGATTTAAATGCAGTTATATTCTTTAACGGATTAGATAATGATTTTAAATTATGTAATTATCAATCATCTCAAGAATTTGCGGGGTTCCAAATTTTAAGTACTTTTAAAAATAAATTAACAATTAATTACGAAATAAACAATAACATAAATCATACAGACAATATTTTTAAATCAAATATCAAATTAAACAACGAAGGATTTACATATTTAGCAAGTCAAATTATTGATGCATTCAATTTTGAATCAGGTATATACTACCATGCAATTATTGATTATGTAAAAACTACTACAACTATTAATTTAAGTAATATTCAAAATATTAATGTTTTAACTGCTTTAAAAAATGATGACAACACATTCACAACAGGTGATATTATTTTAAATAATGATCTTGTAACTGATGAATATTTTTATGTATCAATTACATCATTAGATACAGATGGAACATTTAATATGTTGGTTAAAAATATTTAAAGTTTCTTTATAAAATTTTAAACCATATAAACAAAAAGCTTTTTTAGAAATAAAAAAGTTTTTTGTTTATATTTAGTTTTAAAAAAATTATTAAATTAGTAAATATTTTTTAGTCACTCAAAAAATATATTTTCAAAATTATTTTTATCTATTTTATTAATTGATAATTGACAAATTAAATTAGAACCGCCACCAACATAATTTACATTATATTTTTTTAAAATATCCAAAAATTTATTTAAATTTAATTTGTTTTTTAAATCAGCAGATACCAAAAGTAGAATATTTGTATTATCAATATTATTAAAATACAATTCTATACTTGCTTTTTTAACTTGAATAGATTTTAAGGTCTTTGGCATTAAAATTTTATTGTCTATTAATTGATTTGAAAAATTATTGATTGATACATTGATTTCATTTATTTTTTTAACATCAGAATTAAAAGTTAATTTTTCTAATTGTTCTTGTTGTTTAATTTGTGCAAGTTTATTTTCTATTTTGAAATCTCCTTGAATTTTAATCAATAAATTATTTAAATATTCAAAATAATTTCTATTTGCTTGCGATAATTCAACATCGTATGGAATATCAAGAGAATACGAATTATTCAATTTCAAAATTTTTGCTTTAATATCTTTAATTTGATTTAAGATATTTTTAATTTTAATTATAAAATGTTTATTTATTGTATTTTGAAAAGCAGATACCGTAACTAAAAAACCTTTTTTTGCAGATTCAACATCAACCAAATACAAATGTTTTATTTCACCTGTTGATTGTACATGTGTTCCTCCGCATAAATCTGTCGTGGAATCTTTAAATTCAACTGCTCTCACAATGTTATCATATCTATCTATAAATTTATCATAAGCAATGTAACCATTATTAAATGCTTCTTCTTTTGACATAAACATTTCATTTTGAATAATATTTTTCTCAACATCTTTATTTACTTCATCAACAATTTCTTGAATTTTATCTCAAGTAACATTGTCACCTGTAAATTGTGATCAGGTTTTTTCTTCATCTAAACCTTGTGATATTTCTTCTAAATTTAAGATTTTTTTAACAGACATAGTGTACAACATATGTGAAGCTGTATGATGTATTGAATGATTGTGTCTTCTTTTTTCATCATATTTTTGTGTAACCACATCACCAATTTTTATTTCTTCATTTTTGAAATCTACTAAATGTACATAAACGTTTTTAATAAATTTTTTTTCAACATCTAACACTTCATAATTTTTATTATCTTTAATTAAGTATCCTGTATCAAATGGTTGGGCACCACCAGTTGCATAAAATACAGTTTTATCAAAAACAATGAAAGTTAGGCTTGTTGAATGATCAACTTTCTCTCCTTTTAAATTGAATAAATATTTTACTGGTTGAACTAAATTATTTTGGTGATAACCTAAATATTCGGTCTTATTTATTCCGTTAATGTCATTTAATACATTTCAATTTATTTCCATTATAAATCCCTCTTATTTCAAAAATAATTCTACCTTAAAAATTATTTTAAAATAAAGCGAAATTGGAAAAAATAAAAAAAGTCTCACGACTTTTTTAATCCATTAATCCAGCTTCATAAAGATCTTTAAAATGGCCAGAAACTTTTCTCAATTCATTAAAAGTTCCAACTTGGGCAACACCAACACCTTTAGCTAATACAATAATTTGATCTGAATTTTTTATTGTTGATAAACGGTGCGCAATCGAAATTGTTGTTCGCCCTTTCATCAGTTCTTCTAAATTACCTTGAATTTCTTTTTCAACAATATTATCTAAAGCGGAAGTGGCTTCATCTAAAATTAACAATTGTGGATTTTTTAAAAACATTCTGGCAATAACAAGACGTTGTTTTTGACCACCAGACAACATAAATCCTCTTTCACCAAGTATTGTATCGTAACCTTGAGGCCATGATTGAATCAATTCATGTAATTCTGCTTTTTTTGCAGCTTCCATTACTTCTTCATCTGATGCATCAAAGCGTGCATAACGAATATTATCATAAACATTACCAAATAAAATTTGTGGTTCCTGTTCAACATATCCTACTTTATCCAAATATGATGATAAATGAATATCTTTTAGATCAATTTTGTTATTTATTAATACTTCACCTGTTGTAGGGTCGTAAAAACGTAATAATAATTTTGAAATAGTTGATTTACCAACTCCTGTTTCACCCACAAATGCATATGATTTACCATTTTCAAATGTAAAATTGAATTTTGGTAAAATTAATTGCTCTGGTTTTTCAGGATATGCAAAAGTAATATCTTTAAAGATAATATCACCACTAATATTATCAATCATAATTCCGTCATTTTCAGCATAATGTGGGTCTAATCTAGATTTAGAATTCATAATTGTGAAGACACGTTGAGATGCTGTTGATGCTTGAACAAGTCCACTAATAATACGCACCATTTGCATAATTGGCGATATCATTGTTCCAACACCAGAAATAAATGAAGTTAATACAACAGATAAAGTTGCAATATCATCATGATACATTATTGCACCAGCAATAATAATCACAACTTGAATAGATGATATTCCAGCTACCATTACTGTAATTATAATTGATTGCATTGAAATTAAAGTTTTTGATTTTTTATAATAGTCTTTATGTTCTTCTTTAAAACGATTTGTTTCATATTCTTCTGTTCCAGAGGCTTTGATAAGTCTTACAGTGTTTATTCTGTCTGTAACATCACCATTAATGCTTGTAATTGATTTACGCACTTTAAACATAACTCTACGAACAATCATAAACATAGACATCATTATCGCCAACAAAAGAACCATGGCAACAACTACAACAATTGTTAATTTACCGTTAATTGTAGCCATTACACCTAATGAACCAAAGAAGGTCAAGAACGCAGACACAACTGCTATTGGAACTTGCGATGCTTGCTCTCCAATTATTTGAGTATCAGACACAATTTTTGTTAATATTTCACCAATTTTTTTATCTGAATAATAACTTATATCTTGTTTTACTAATCTTTCTAAGGTTTTATTACGTAGATCAATTTCCATTCTTCTACCTAACATTCCTGCAAAATAATTTGATACAAATGTACAAATTGCTATTAAACCAAACATACATAATTGAACATAAATTCAACCTGTTCAATTTAAATGCATATTAAATAAATATGCAAAATAATTATTACTGTTTGCATCGAAATTTACAAATGAATATCCATTATGCAATGCCTCATTATACATATTATTAATATTTAAATTTAATCCTGGTTGCTGAGCATTTACAGCATCTTGAACAGCATTAATTCATTCGCCAAAATTACCACCCGTGAATGCGGGTGCATTCACGTCATTATCCAATAAAATTTGAATTAATGAATTTGAAAATTCGTGCTCCATTTGCGCAGCCATTAAAGTTCCCATTAATCTTTCTGTTATTTTAGGGCCTACAACTGTTGCAAAAGCAGAAATTGCTGTAACAAGCAAAATCAACAAAGACATTAATCAGTGAATTTTGATATAATCTCAAACTAAACCAAAAAAACCTTTTTTATTTGCTTTTAGAAATAATTTTAACTGTTCCTTTTCAAAAGGAGTCAAATCTTTTCTATTTTTTGCCAATAAATCTTCTGCGTTATTTAACTCTACAGAATTATTGGCTTCTTTTTTTGTATTTCGTTTCACACTAATTACCTTTTTCTATATTATAATTTTCTTTTAATTTTAATTGAAAATTTTGTTTTATAATGTTCCAAAAAAGAACAAACAAAGAAATAATTTTAATCATACTCGTTATCTTCTTTCTATGTTTTTTAAAACTTCTTGAATTGCAGATAAATCCGCTGTTTTTGGGTGTTCACCTAAAACTTCTGATAAATAATTTTTTGAAAATACTATTGACGATCTCAAATTGACATCAAGATCTTTTTTTAATTCTAATAATTCTCTTAATTTATTTTTTTTCAAATCATCATTATAAAGCAAGGCAATTTGATCTATTCTCAACTCATCAAATGAATAAGGAACATGCGATGTAAACAAGAATTGACCGTACTTTTTATTAATTTCAGAATTCATAAACAAATCAATTATAAATTTAGAAAGCGATGGATGTAAATTCATGTCTAACTCATCGCCTATAAATAAGCCCCCCTCTAAAACTGTATAAATTGCAAACATTACAATTTTTACAAATTTTTTTGTACCGACCGATAAATCTTTATAAGCAATAGTTTTTTCACCATTATTTAATTTTAATGTAATTTCATAATTATCTTTGCCACGAAAAGATGGCGTCAAATTTTTATGAGCACTTAAAATTTTGCTATCAGCTGTTTTGGCTATCATCGTTATTAATTTTTCCATTTCCGAATTTGAAAAATATTTTTTTAACTGAGCTTTAGCTCTATCAAAATGATTTGGAGAATTCATTATTTGTCCAAATACCATTTTTTGTTCAATAAAATTGTCTAAAAATTTGCAAATTGCAGGTATTTTTTCATACACTTTTACTGAAGAAACTTTGAAAATATCCACACTTTTACTTATAAAATTTTCAATATTTGTAGTTGAAATTTTTTTTAAGAACATGAAAATAGTTCCTTTATTTGATAATAATGAAGTCAATCAATTACCATCATCTTTAATATCTTTTTTAATTGTTATTTTTTCATTAATTATATTTAAATCTGCATCTAGTTCTAAAAAATGAACAAAGAAGAAATCCTCAATCGCAAAAGTTACTTCAAATAAAATATTTTTTGCTGCATCATTAAACATATTTGAAGTAAACAACATATTACTTCCTTCTCATCAATTCTGAGAATCCTCATGTTCTCCCATAAAATAATTAATTACATTCATTGATGTATCATTGAATAGCGCTAAACTCCCAAATTTTTGCAAAGTATAATAACAAAAAATTGCACGAATTAATGAAGATTTACCAGCGCCGTTCATACCAGCAATACCTTTTACAGGTAATAGATTTAAATTATTTATACTTATGAGTGATTTTTCATGATCTTTTACTCTATTATTGGCGAGAAAACTTATATCTTCCCAATCACTAAAAGCCATAAAATTTTTAACTTTAAAATTTACTAACATAACTACCCCACCCCCAATAAAAATTATACATGCTTTTATTTATATGTCAACAATTTATGCATTTTTTTTGCATAAATTTATATATTTTTGTGAAAGTTAATCATTTTATTGCAATTTATGCAAAAAAAATGCAAATATTTATTGTTTACATTCTATTTATAATATCTGATGCTCTATCTACCAATTTTGCACCATTTTTTATTCACAAATTTGACATTGAATTATTATTTGCATTATCTGGAATAGCCATTAATTCGCTGCCTCTATTTGATAAACATTCAATTTTTCTATGTATTAGCGATTCATTTTCAGATGGTAGGATTAAAACTCTTTTTAACAAACCATGCATTAAATTTATTTGACATTCCAGAAAATTATCTTTTTTTGTATTTTTATTATAAATTAACGATAAATAAAGTGATTTTTTAATACTCTCTTTATATAAATAATTTAAAATAGGTTTTTCACAGATAAACATTTTATGCTCAAAATTTTTTTCAACATCAATATTTAAATTTGTAGAAATAACTGGAATAAAATTTGCTGAATTTAAATCATTATATAATTTAATTAAATAATTATCAGTATAAATTCTATTACTATTACTGATAAATATAAGTTTGTTTTGATTATGACTTATTAGATTTAAATTTCCCACATAAAATATAACAAAAGGTGGATGATCTACACTTTTTAGTTCTTCTGGATAATCGTTATTTAATATTGTAGTATACTTACACTGCAATGATTTTTCTAAATCATATAAATCTCCTGGGCTAATTTGTTCTTTTTTAATTAACGCATCATAAATTGATTTTCATTCCCCATGATATTTAACTGCAAAATACAATAAAACTAAATTCATACTAATATAAATAATTAAAGCGATTTGCCAAAACTTCATTTAGCATTTGATTATGTTGACCATCACCAAATGATTGAATTCTACCTTCAAGTGCTACAATCACTCCGTCTTGAAATGTTTCAACGTCCTGAATTAATGAATTTCATATTTTCACATTTATAAAATCAAAGCCATTTCGATCCGGTGATTTTGGATTAAATTTTTCAGTTTTTAATGTAATACGATATAATTTTTTTTCACCACCATTTGGTGATTCGTATACTAAAGTTGGTTGGCCATCTATTTGACCTATAATTGATACATGATTCATTTTTTATTGCCTCCAACTAGATACGTAAAAAAATGACTATTAAAATTATTTTTTTTAAATATTTATTAAGTTCATAAGTTCTGACTTAATTTTTTTAAATAATTCTTTTGCGTTTTTTATAGAATTTTCCACGATTACAAAATATATTTTGATTTTCGGCTCTGTTCCAGATGGTCTAATCGCAAATCATGATTTATTATCCAAATAAAATTTCAATAAATTTTGTCCTGGCATGTTATATAATCCATCTGCATAATCTTCTACATTTATAACGTTATGTTTTGCAATTTGATCAATATTTCGAGTTCTCAATTTTTTCATTATTGGTTCTACTTTTGATTTAATTTCTTCTGGGGCAAAATTTAAATTAATTGTATCTGTATAGTAATAATCAAATTCAGCATAAATATTATCTAATTTTTGTATCAAATTTTTATTTTCATTTTTTAGATAATATCATGTCATCTCAGCTGCTACTATTGCTGCTTGAATACCATCTTTGTCTCGTGTTGAATCGTCTAAAACATAACCGATAGATTCTTCGTATGCAAAAACAAAATTCAAATTTCGTTCTTTTTCTTTTGCAATTTCAGCACCCATTCATTTAAAACCTGTCAATGTTTTAACTATAGTTGCGTCAAATTTTTCTTTTGCAATTCTATCTCCCAAATCTGATGTTACAAAAGATGAATAAAGTGCTGGATTTTGTGGTAATTTATTGAATTCTTTTTGCTTTGATAATTTTCAATCTATTAATAATGTCCCTGTTTCATTGCCTGTTAATCTAATATATTCATCATTATGTTTAATTGCAATTGCTAATCTATCTGCATCTGGATCTGTCAAAATAATTAAATCTGCATCATAAGTTTTTGCATATTGAAAAGGAATTTTTCAGGCTGATTCAAATTCTGGATTTGGATTATCAACATCTTTAAATGATGGATCTTCATCTAAATGTTCCTTAACTGTAATTACTTCAAAACCATTATTTTGTAAAATTTTTGGTACAAATTCAATACCAGTTCCATGAATGTTTGAATAGATAATTTTAAAATTGGTTTTATTTTCATCTGCATAAAATTGTAAATCTTCAATCATTCTAGTGTATGCTTTAATAACCTCTGTTGGTACAAATGTTAATAAATCATCAATAGGTTTATAAGTTCAAGAAATAATATCGCTAATTGATTGCATATTTTTTGCAATTTTATCTGTATCATTTGTCAATAATTGGCAACCAAATTCATCATAAATTTTATAACCATTATATTGTGCAGGATTATGTGATGCTGTAATAACAACACCACCAATACAATTTAAAAATTTTGTTGCAAATGAAACAACTGGTGTTGGTTTCATTGCATTATCTTTAAACAAATAAGCTTTGATTCCAAATGAAGTTAAAACTTCAGCTGCCAATTTTGCAAATTCTTTTGAATTATATCTATTGTCATGACCAATAACTACTCCCCTTAAAATATCATTTGGGTATTTTTTTAAAAGCAATCTTGCATAAGCCATAGTTACTTTTTTTATTGTGTATTGATTAAATTTACTTGGCCCTACGCCCATAATTCCTCTAATACCTGCTGTACCGAATTCTAATTCACTTGCAAATGCAGATAATAATTCTTCATCTGAAAATTTTTTTAATTCATTACGATCATTTTCATCTAAATATTCATTATTTAATCATTCCAAGTAAATTTCATTTGTTCTATCAAATTTATCCATAAGTTAGTCTTTCCTTTTCTTGAGCATTGATTTTATTGGCTCATAAGTTTTTCTATGTATTGGCAAAATTCCAAGTTCTTTTATAGCATTTAAATGAAGCTTTGTTCCATATCCCTTATTACTTTCGAAATAGTAACCTGGATAAACTATTGCATATTCATCCATTAATTGATCACGAGTAACTTTAGCTAAAATTGATGCTGCACCTATCGTTTGCGATCTTGCATCGCCTTTTATTAATTGTACGCATTCAATTTCATCTAATTCTATTTTTTCCCCATCAATTAATGCTATTTGAGGGAAAACTTTTAATTCATTCAATGACTCTTTCATACCTATTATACTTGTTAATTTTGGATTGTGCTCTTCTACAAAGAAATTATCATAAATTTTAATACAATATGCTAGGGCAATTTTTTTTATTTCAAAAAATAATGATAATCTTTTGCTAATTGAAATTTTTTTTGAATCATTAATTTCATCATTATCATAATCTACTGGCAAAATGACAGATGCAACTACTAATGGTCCTGCAAGAGAACCTCTTCCAGCCTCGTCAGAACCCGCAATCACTGAAACATTATATTTATTGCGAATATCTGCATCAAATTCTGCCCTTATGGATTTAAATTTCATTGTATATCACGATCGCTTCCCGTAATTTTATCTGGTTTTTCAAATGATACTAATTTGAATTTATTCATTGAAAAATCTACAATAATTTTATCAATTGTTTTTTCAAAATTTAGTGTATTTGAGTAAACAAAATTAAATTGTTTTGCAATTTTTGAAAGAACATTTACTTCTAATGAATCATATTCTAAAGATTCAATATTTTCTAAACTAATTTTGTAATTTAACTCTATCAATTTTGGATAATTATTTAAAAAATAATGTAAGGCAGATAAAACAAAATCTTCTGTTATTTGCGGTTGAATTTTAATTGCATTACATGCTATTAAAATAAATCCCTGAGCTTGTGTATCAATTCTTGCGGGTAATATTCCGGGTGAATCAATCAAAACTATATTGTCATCTATTCTAATTCTTTGTAAACCTCGTGTTACACCTGGTGTATTTGCAACTTTAACTCTTTTAAATTTTGATATCCGATTTAAAAAAGTTGATTTGCCAACGTTTGGAACTCCGCAAATTAAAGCATTCAATTGAGGAATTTCTATACCACGTTTTTTTTGTAATTCGAAATTTTTTGATAATAATTTATAGACAAAATTTTTAAACTCAGTGTATAGTGATTTCCCACTGTTATCAACTTTAAAAACAGTATGACCAAGTGAATTTAAAAAAATGATTCATTTTTTTGTCACTTCTATATCGGACAAATCTGTTTTTGTAAAAATAAATAACATAGGTTTTTTATACAATAATTTTTGCAAAATAGTATTTTGTGTTGAAAATGGCGCTCTTGAATCTACAACTTGAATAACTAAATCAACAATTGGTAATTGTTTTTCAATTTCTTTTAATGCCTTGTTCATATGGCCTGGAAATCAATTGAATTGTGATTTTGAAATTTCCATTTTAAATTTTCCTCCTTGGATATTTTATCATTCAATCTAATTTAAATAAAACAACTAAATAGATGAAAATCATATAAAATTACACTTCAATTAAAATAAAAATGCCCATTAAAATAGGCATTTATAATTTCAACATTAAATTACTACTTTATCATTTTTAGTTTAAATTATTTATTTTAGAAATAAAAAACAAATAATGGTTTTTAATCTTCTATTTGAGCTGCTTTTGTATTATTTTTAGTTTTTGGTGCAACAACATTAATTTTTTTAGTATTACTTTCTGTTGCATCGGTATTTTTCTTAGAATTTTTAGTTGGTAAAATTTCTTTAATACGAGCTGCTTTACCAGATAATTTTCTAATGTAATAAATTCTTGCTCTACGTACACGTCCACGTTTTATTACTTCAACTGAATCTACAATTGGAGAATGTAATGGGAATGTTCTTTCAACGCCAACACCATTAGAAATTTTTCTAACAATTACAGAATATGAAATTCCTGAACCTTGAGTTTTAATTACCAATCCTTCAAATGCTTGAATTCTAAATTTTGTACCCTCTTGAATTTTAACATTCACTCTTATTGTATCTCCAGAATCAAATCTTGGTAAATCATCACGTAATTGATCTGCTAATAATTCTGCAGTATTTTTTGTTAATGTATTCATATTTTTCGTTCCTTTCTAATTATTTTTTGATTTGTTTTAATAATTTTAATTGACTTTCTGTTAAAGTTACCTCATTAATTAAATCAGGTCTTTTTTTTATAGTATTAATTAATGCTTGTTCTTCTCTAAATTTTAGAATATTTGCATGGTGTCCAGATAATAGAACTTCTGGAACCAAATCTCCTCTAAAATCAATTGGTTTTGTATAGACTGGATAATCAAGCAAATTATTTTCAAAAGATTCTTGCATATGAGAATCAACAGCTATTACTCCCGGTAATAATCTAACAATTGAATCTACGATAACAAGTGAAGCTAATTCACCACCAGTAAGCACAAAATCTCCAATTGATAATTCAACATCAACATATTTTCTTATTCTTTCATCAAAACCTTCGTAGTGACCACACAATAAAATTATATGTTCATATTTATTGGCAAATATTTTTGCTTTTGTTTGTGTTCATACCTTACCTTGCGGAGTTGTCATACAGACAATTGACTTATCTGTTTTTATAGATTCTAATGCAAGAATTATAGGCTCTGGCATTAAAACCATTCCTTTACCCCCACCAAACTGATATTCATCTACTTGATTATGTCTGTACGGTGAATATAATCTAATATCTACAATTTCAAATTCTAATTGAGTTTTTTCTGTAGCCTTTTTCATGATTGATTCATTTAAATATGACTCAATTATTTTTGGAAATAAAGTAAGTACTGAAATTTTCATTAAAACATTAATCTATCCAAATTTATGGCATTTATTAGATGTTGTTCATTGTTAATACTTTTAACATATTCATCCACAATTGGAATATACAATTGTTTTTCTTTAATAAAAATTTGAACTGTAATATAATGACCATTATCTAAAAAACCAGTTACTTTTCCTAATATTTGTCGATTATAAATTACTTCATAATCAATATAATTTTTGCCTATTTCTTCAACTAATGAAGTATCTTTTTTAACATAAACAGCTGAATTTATAAATTTTTCAATATCATTTATATTATTAAAATTATCAAAATTTAAGACTATTAAATTACCTTGTTCTTTTTCATTTTTAACTACAACTGGAATGATCTCATTTTCATCTTTAGCCAAAAATAATGTATTTCCAACTAAATTATTAATTAATTGTAAATCACTATTTAATTTAAATTTTATTTGTCCTTTAATTCCAAATGTTGAAACTAATTTACCTATTTTAATTAAATTTAATTCATTAAAATTCATCAAAAACATCCATAATTAATTTTAAATTTTTAATTGGTTTTTCGTGTCTTAGTGAAAAAGAGATAACTGTTTCTAAATTTTCTATAAATTTAGGTTGTTGTTTTAGTAATTTAATTTTAGTAGCTGTTGTTGCAAGTATTAAAATCACAAATTCCGCCTCATTTGTAGATGCTAGTTCTCGAACTTCAATAAAATCAGTTTCATCATTAATAATAGATTTAACTAGCATTTCAACATATTTAATATCCATTAAATCAACCCTTTATTCTGCTACAGCAGCTTTTTTAGTTGTTGTTTTTTTAACAACTGTTTTAGGTTTTTTTTCTTTAGTTGGAGTATTTTTTAATTTAATATCATGTAAAGTTGTCATAACTCCATTTTTTGATAAAATTGTACGCACAGAATCAGTTGGTTGTGCACCTTGTTGTAATCATTTTAAGGCAATTTCATTGTCCAATTTAACTTCATTATTAATTGGATTATACGTACCAATTAATTCAATATATTGTCCGTCTCGTTGTACTCTTGAATCAGCAGCTACAATTCGATAAAATGCAGCGCGTTTTTTACCAGAACGTTTTAAACGTAATTTAACCATTTTTTCCTCCTTATTATTCCTATTGAATAATAACATAAATAAAATTTGGTTGTCAAGTAGTTTTACTTAACAACCAAATTTTATAAACTATTATTTATGATATTTTTGACCACTTTTTATTTTAAAACCCCTATAAATTTGTTCACAAAGTAATATTCTAAAGATTTGATGTGGATATGTAATATAACCAAAAGATCAAATTGTTGTAAGTTTTTTTCTCACGTGTGGTAAAAAACCATTTGATGGTCCAATAATTCAAACTGCTTTTCCCTTATCATATTGTTCAATTTCAATTAGAGCTTCTGCAATTTTTTCTGAAGTTAATAAGTTTCCTTCAGAATCCATTAATATTTTTTGATAATCTTTATATTTTTTATCTAATAATGAAAATAAGGCTTCTTCATTATCCGCATGATTTTTTTTAATATCATTTGTAATTGACTCTTTTAATTCAACTATTTCAAATTTTGAAAATTTTCTAATTCTATTTGCATAATCATCAAAAATAGTTCTGAACGCTGGATTAGCCAATTTACCATATGCTATTATTACTAGTTCCATATAATTCCTTCTGCCTAATAAATTATTGTCTGCTAGAATTAAATTCTCAAACATAATAGATAATAACTTATTATGTGAAAAAAAGAAATTTTTTTAAATTATTTAATATGATTACCTCAGAACTGGCATTTTATCCCACTTAAAATTGTGTTATAATATATGTGTATTTTATAAAAATGAGAGGGAATTACTATATGTCAGAAAAAAAAATTACATTTGGATCTATATTAGATTTTAAACCTCAATATGAAGATATTATTGCTGCTTTAGCTCCTGATATTCAATTTTCATATTCAGCAATTATCAATAATGTAACAATGCAAACCTATTTTAACATTTTAAGTATGGAATATTATGGCTATGAATATTATCAACTATTAAGATTACACGATTTAAAATTTAAACTAGGAGAAAAATTGTTAAATTTAACAATTTTAGAAGTTGTTTATAATATATTACTGCAAGTTACTGAAAGAAAATGAAGATATTCAGAATACATAGCCTACGATGTTTACATAGCACCAATAAGAATTAAAAAATATGTAAATGCATTAGGTTATAAATTTGTTGAATCAGAAACTGCAGACAGAAAAGCTGTTTGAAAACTAGTATCAACTAAATTAAGAGCTATATCAGAAATTATAAAATTAGAATATTATGACGATAGAATAAACAATATTATTGATGGATTTAATTCCTCATTAAAAAATGACGTTGAACAAAAATTAAATTTATTTAAAAATATGATATTTTTTGTTTTTGATGGAAGACCATTTGTTGAGAAACGTTTTGGTAAACAATTTTCAGATGATTATTACAAAAAAATAGATGAAATGAATAAATTTAAATCAACAACACTAACAGAAGAACAAAAAAATGTAGTAGCTAAAAATATAGATGAATTATTTGAAATTGGTGAAATGATTATGATTTTATTAGCTCCTGCAATAAAATCTGGAGCTTTTGCTAGATTAAAAGAAGAAGAAACAAAAGAAGCAAAAAGAAGAGAAGCACATCTCGCAATTGCAGAAGCAGAAGCTACATTGAAAAAAATAGCTGCGCCAAGTAAAACTACAAAAACGAAATAAAAAGTTTAGTACATTATTAAGTACTAAACTTTTTTTATTTAAATTAATTAATTTTTAGAAACCAAAGCTGTTATTTCCGCCCATCATTCCTTTTAGGGCACCAAAATTACCTTGTTTTACTTTTTTCATAACTTCAAGTACTTGCTTTTTACCTTTATCAAATTGCTGCATTAAATCATTGAATTCTTTTTCACTTCTTCCAGAACCCTTTAATATTCTGTTTTTTCTAGACAAACCTTTCAAAAGTCTTGGTTCTCGTCTTTCTTTTTTTGTCATTGATGACATTAAAATTTCAGCAATATTTAATTTATTTTGTGCATCAGCTATTTTGTTATCTGATAATTTATTTGCGCCTGGAATCATTTTTAATAAAGTTCCCATTGAACCCATTTTTGCTACTTGTTTTAAATTATTGTGTAAATCTTCTAAATCAAATTGCCCCATAAACATACGTTTCATGGTTTTCTCCATAGTTCTTTGATCAACAACAGATGCAGCTTTTTCAAAAAGTGTCTCTACATCACCCATACCTAAAATTCGGTCAGCCATACGTTTAGGATGGAATGCATCTAAAGCGGTTATTCCTTCACCCTCACCTATAAATTTAATAGGTAAATGAGTAACGTGTGAAATTGATAAAGTAGCTCCACCTCTTGTATCACCATCTAGTTTAGTAATAACAACTCCTGATAATTTTAATAAATTATTAAATTCTTCTGCAACATTAATTATGTCTTGTCCTGTCATACCATCTACAACGAGCAAAATTTCTTGTGGAGAAACGGCTTTTCTAATGTCATTTAATTCTTGCATTAAATTTTCATCAATTTGTAAACGACCAGCCGTGTCTAAAATTACTACATCATAATCATTTTTATCTGCATAATCTATTGCTTGTTTTGCGGTTAAAACAGGATTTTGTTTTCCTTTTTCAAAAGTATCAAGATTATTTTTTTGCCCAAGTTCAACTAATTGATCAATAGCACCAGGACGATAAATATCTAAACCTACTAATAAAGTTTTTTTATGTTCTTTTTCTCGAATTAAATTTGCTAATTTCCCTACAGTTGTTGTTTTACCTGCGCCTTGCAACCCTACCATCATAATTATTGATGGTCTTGCACCAAGACTTAATGGTTTATTTATTTTTCCAAGAATTGATATTAATTCTTCATGAACAATTTTAACCATTTGTTGATCAGCTCTAACACCATCCGTGATATATTCACCAGTTGATTTTTTTTCTATTGAATTTATAAAATCTTTTACTACATTAACGTTAACATCAGCTTCAAGTAATGCAAGTCTAATTTCTCTTAAAGTTTCTTTAATATTGTCTTCATTAAGTGTAGATTTTTTCATGTTTTTTTCAATAGATTTTTTCATTCTATTTGCTAAAAAATCACCAAATCCCATATTTATATATTTCCTTTCAATTTGTTTTTTTGCTTTTTAAAATTATAAATATATTTTATTTAAATATTTATAATTTTAATTATTTTTTTAATATCTGACAGTTGCCTGTTTTGCTGTATAAGCTGTACGCATTTCTCGAATAACAGTTATAGTTATATCGCCCGGAACAACTACATTTTCACGAATAATTTTTTCAATTGTCGGTGGCAAAGAAATTATATCTTCATCAGATATTATATACGGATTAACAATTACTCTAATTTGTCTTCCTGATTGAAGAACATATACATTTAAAACGCCATCTATTTCCTTAATAATTCTTTCAATTTCACTCATTCGTACAAAAAATGCTTCTGCTAAATTATTTCTAGCACCAGGTCTAGCTGCCGATAAAGAATCTGCAATTATTACTATTTCAGCATAAATTGATTCTTTTGCAACTTCACCATGATGAGCTGCAATTGCATTAACGACTATTGATGATTCACCAGCTTTTCTTGCAGCTTCAACACCTATTGAAACATGTGTTCCCTCAATTTCAAAATCTGTAGCTTTACCTACATCATGAAGCAAGCCCGCCCTTGTGGCTAATTGACGATCAAGTCCCAATTCACCAGCAATTGTTGAAGCTATTTTTGCAACTTCTATAACATGATTTAACACTGGTTGTCCATATGATGTTCGATATTTTAATTTACCTATCATTTTAATAAGCTCAAAATCCATATCTGTAATTCCTAATTCTTCAATGACTGTTTTACCTTGTTCAAAAATAGTTGTGTCCAAAATTAATTCTTGGTGAATTAATTCTTCTTCAATTCTAATTGGTTGAATTCTGCCATCTTCAATCAATGTTTCTAGAGCTTTTTTGGCAATTTCTCGTCTAATTGGACTAAACGATGAGATCGTTATTATGTTTGGTGTATCATCAATAATAACATCAACACCACCATATTGTTCAAAAGCTTTAATATTTCTGCCTTCTTTTCCAATTACTCTACCTTTGACATCATCGTTTTCTAAATGAACATAAGAAACTGTTTTTTCAACGACAATATCTGTCTTATATTTATTCATAGCTGCCAAAATAATATTTGTTGCTACTTCCTTCGCTTTTAAATTTGTTTGATTTTCTATATTTTTTATAATTGAATTCATTTCTAGTTGATATTTTTGTTCTATTGATTTTTTTAAATCATCACGAACTTCTTGAATTGGTAAATTTACCATTTCAGATTGATAATCTAATAGCTCATCAAATTTTTTTTGATATTTTTCACGTTCAAATTCTAATAATTTATTTCGATTTAATAATTTTTCTTCTTTATAAAATAATTCTTCTTGTTGAGTTCTAATAACCTCAGATCTCATAAATAATTCTTCATTATTTTTTTCTCATTCTTTTTTTTGTCTAATAACTTCCATTTCTTGATTTACACGAAAATGTTCAGATTCAACTTTGGCATCTGCAACACCTCTTAATATAATTCTTTTAACTTCGTCATTTGCATTTTTGATTAGACGTTGGCGACGTTGACTAAAGTGACTGTATAAAATGTATGCTGCTAAAACAACACAGCATAATACAAGTGCAACTAAAATCCCAACGAATATGTTTGTTGTCATTTTAGGTCTCCTTTGATTTTATAAATCAAACAAGCGAAGGTGTGATAAACTCACGTGTTTTAGTATACAATATTTAATGAAAAGAAACAAGCAATATTTTTTTACATTAAATATTGTATAAATTAGATAGGTTGCTGTATTACTTTGTCTCCAAAAAAACATGAAATTAAAATAATACTTTCAATCATTTTGCTTACAATTATGTTTATTTATTTACCATTAGATTTCCTCATTGCATGAACACATACAGCACCTAGATTTACATGATTTTTTCATAAAGACATGCAAGTTCTTGCCTATTACAGTTTTTGAACAACGTGATCAAATTATGCATTATTTTTCTTTTTAATTTTCGTAGTTATTAATGGCAAAAAAAAGATTTGAAAACCACAACAAAAAGGATGAATATTTATGGCATCACAAATGTGCATAACATTTTTATTATTTTGAATAGGAATAGCTGGTATTTCCGCAAGTGGAAATACGTATTTACTATTGTTTAAAAACGATTATTCTGATATGTATCGCTTAACTTCTTCACTTATGCTGCATTTATTTTTTCCATTAAGTTTCATAGTTATAACAATATTTGCTATAGGTAAAGAATATTATTCATTTAGAAAAACCTATTGAAAATTTGATGCTTGATTAAATATTTTATTAATGCTTTTATACATGACTTTTGTTATAATAAGGGAATTAATTTTATTAAAAAACAGAAATCATTTTGAATTGTTATCAAAAGAAAATGTTCCAGAAGAACAATTAAATAATATTGAAAATTTATTCAGTGCAGCAATTTCACCATATTTTTTCTTAGCTATAAATGCTTATAATTCTGTTTTTATAATTAGCATTATGTGTATATTGATATTCGGTATTTTATGATTGCTTTCTTTCATTATAATATGCATAAACAATGCATTTTTGAAAAAAAGAACAGAGCAAAATGAAAATATTACTGAAAAAATAAAAAGACCGATGTCGCTACAAAAGAAGTATCGCATTATTATTAAAATAGATTTGATTTCCTTTTTAATTTCTAATTTGAATTTGCTCATTTCTGTGATAATGTTTTTTTGATCTATTTTTCTAATGATTAAATTTGATTTCAATGATACAAATACTGTTAATGATCCTGCAAAAATATTTGGTTATCTCGCAAAATTATCTGTTTATATTATAAATTTAATTAATTTTGTAGCTATTTTTACGTTAACTATTTTGTATTGATATAACATAAAATTCGCAAAAGAAATTTTATCAATTATGATAATCTTTAGTGCATTTAATAATATTTTTATAGTCTTCCCTTTAATTATTCAACTAATTTGTTATTGGCTTATTCAAAATAGAACGTTAACAATAAAATCAATTGCGCAAACAATAATTACTAAAAAACAAATTAAAATAAAGAAACATTAATAATAATGTTTCTTTATTTTATTTATTCAGTTAATTTTGATTTTATTTCATTTTCTATCATTTTTATGACATCATCATTTTCTGATAATCATTTTAATGCAGTTTCTCTTCCTTGGCCAATTTTTGTTTCTTCAAATGAATATCAAACTCCGGCTTTTGCAATAATTCCATAAAGAACACCTAAATCAAGAATTTCAGATAATCTATCTATGCCTCTATTAAAATTAATCATAATATTAACGGTTTTGAATGGAGGCGCCATTTTATTTTTCACAATTTTAACTTTTACTTTATTTGCTGTAGCTTCACCATTATATGTAATTGTTTCAATACGTCTAATTTCCATTCTAACAGATGCGTAAAAACGTAATGCTCTACCACCAGGTGTAATTTCTGGTGAACCAAAAATTACACCGACTTTTTCTCTTAATTGATTTATAAAAATGACAACTGTATTAGTTTTTGATATAACACCAGATAACTTACGTAATGCTTTAGACATTAAACGTGCTTGCATTCCAATTTGTTGATCTGACATTTCACCTTCCAATTCAGCTTTTGGAACTAAAGCCGCAACAGAATCAACAACAACAATGTCTAATAAATCTGATTTGACTAATGCCTCTAAAATATCCAAAGCTTGTTCTCCAGAATCGGGTTGCGAAACCAATAAATTATTCAAATCGACACCAATATGTCTTGCATATTTTGGATCTAAAGCATGTTCTGCATCAATAAAAGCAGCTCTTCCATTATTTTTTTGTGCTTCTGCTATAGCGTGTAGCGCTAATGTGGTTTTACCAGATGATTCTGGTCCAAAAATTTCAATAATTCTTCCTTTTGGATAACCACCAATACCTATTGCTTGGTCTATTAAAAAACTACCAGATGAAATAACTTCTATATTCATCATTGGCTTATCACCAAGCGCAATAATTGCTCCTTTGCCAAAACTTCTTTCAACGCTTTTAATAACTGCAACTAAATTAGGATCATCATAGATATTTTTACCTGCCATAATATATTCTGCACCTTCGTTAATTTTGTTTGAATCATATGTTTTATCTGTATGTGACATATTAATACCTCCAACTTTAAATATAAAAAGTTTAAGCGTTAATCCTATATTTTTGCATAAATTTCATTTAAAGCAGTATTTATCGCAAAACTTTTTAATTCTTCTCTAGATAAATCTTTTGCGATTTTATGCGTTGAAAACATTTTTCCGTTAATTCAATAACCAATATAAAATTCACCAACTTGTTTTTCATCTAAAACTGTTGGCCCAGCAACCCCAGTAAAACCTATGCCAATATTTGTTTTAAATTTTCTCGCTGAAAATTTAGCCATTTCAATGGCAACTTCTTTTGATACAACACCTACTTGTTGAATTAATTGATTACTAATTTCGGCAATTTCAATTTTTGTTCTTGTCATATAAGTCACAAGTGCACCAGCAACAACGCTAGATGAACCTGGAATATTAGTTAATGACGAACAAAAAAAACCACCAGTGAATGATTCACAAGATGAAATAGTAAAATTTAATTCTGTTAATTTATATATAAATTTTTTTACATCCATAAAATCGATTCCTTCAACAAATAAGAGATTTTGCACATAACCCACGTTTTGTTCTTTTTTTCAAAGTGTCAATCATCTATCTACACTATCAAAGTGTTTCAAGTTCCATTCAATTCTGTTACTCGAATTCCTCTACCAAAATTTGAGTTTCTTACTTATGGGGTTTACCAACGTTCCATTTCCAGGTTTCCCTTTACTCGTCTCTGTGGCACATTAATGACTTTACCATTGCATAAAACTTTAGGTATTGTCAAGCCGTCAACCATTACTAGTTGCCTAGGGTTATTTTTTCCCCTAGCATAAACACTACAATCATCGCAGATTGTGTAAGCGTGGAGTTTCCTCTACATTTTTTTGCAAATGCAGCGATTGACTAGAACAAAATCTCTCGTATATTATAGCAAACAAACTTCTTTTTTAAATAAAAAATAAAAATGCAAATATTTGCATTTTGAGAAAGATATCTCAACTTAAATTTAAACAAAAAACTGGAATTGAATTCCAGTTTTTTGTTTAAATCATCTATAGATTAATCTTTTAATACATTTAATTTGTATTCTAATAAATCTATCAGTTTAGAATCATCATTTGGTATTGAATCATCATCTATATCTGTTCAATTTGTAAAAATCAAAATTCAATGTAGTCCATTTTCTCAACCAGAAAAATCTATTGGTGTATGTTGATCTAAAAGTTCTAATGCATTACTATATGTAATTCTCAATTGAAACTGTGATAAATCAGTATCTGCATATACAAGTCCAGCATCACTATTTCAATTTTGGATTTCGTCTAATGGCACATCACTATTTTCTAATACTTTATCAAATTCTAAGGCAAAATTTTCTCAAGTTGGTTCTGCTGAAAAATATAAATTGATTTCTTCCATATTTTCATTTATTGCAGCACACGAAACAACATTAGAAACTCCGCCTGTTGCAATACTAAAAGAAGTTAATAAAATTAATAATTTTTTCATTTCTATATTCTTTTTCATTATCTATAATTATTTAATTTTAGATAAATTAAATAATCAGAAATATTTTATCATTTATCAAAATAAAATATTAAGAATTATTTTTAATTTGCAGCTGTTTGACATGTTCCAGTTTTTTCAAGTTCACTTAAATTTAAAAAAGAAATTTCTGCCATGTTTTTTACGGCTTCATCTGTAAAATAACCTACATGTGGTGAAAGTAAAACACGTGGATATAAATTAATCAAATCAACTGCATTTGCATTAATTTTTTTTGCATCCATTTCACTAAATTTATTATTTATAAATTTTGATTCATCAATAAACACATCTGCAGCATAACCATATAATTTATTACTTTTAATGGCTCTTCTGATTGCATCATGATCAACAAGTGCTGCTCTTGAAACATTAACTAATGATGAAAAATTATTCATTTTACTGATAAATTCATCATTAACATAATTATCGTTTTCACCTTTAATATATGGAATGTGTAACGAAATTAAATCAGCTTCTTTTAAAATTTTATCAACACTTGTATATTCTAAAATTTGTTTTGCCTGTTCATTTTCATAAGGATCGTATCCTAAAACTTTAGCACCAGTTCCATGTCAATATTTTGCTGTTTCATAACCTATTCTGCCGGTACCTATAATACCAATTGTAGAATTTTTAAATTCTTTGGCAAACATGTTTTCATCTATTTTAAAATTTAATTGTTTTAATTGATAAGTCATTCAACCAGTTCTTCTCAATAATTCAGTTCCAAATGAAAAGGCCAATGACGCAACTGCTGTTGGTGAATAAGACGGCACACGACCAATTTTATATTTCAAATCTGTTGCAGCTTTTAAATCAATGTGATCCAAACCGACTGTTCTTGTTACAACATATTTAACACCTTTTGTTTTAAAATATTCTAGATTTTTTTTGTCAGCCAAACAATTTACAAATAAAATAACTGCATCTGTATTTGCTGGCAAGTTTTTAATATTTTCATGATTTAACAATTCATTTGTAAAAATTAATTCATTATTATATTTTTTATTTTCAGTCAAAAAAATTGCTTTTTCACTTTCTTGAATACCATAACATAATATTTTCATAAATATTTCCTCCTTTAAAATTACAATCTATTTCTACCCTAATATTTCTTTACATAATTAATAATGAATTATTTATTTACATGTTAAATACAAAACACAATTTAATATTGTTATTAATTTATTAAATTTATGAAAAAATTATTAATATTCATTTTGCTAAAATTGTTGAAATAGTATTAATTAATTATTTTTTGTATTATTAAATACACTATTATTATAAAACAAAAAATGGTATTATTTATATTTTTCTAGTTTTACTAGAGAGTGTTTTGTTTTTTTAAACCTATTTTATTAATTAAAATTTGTGAATATCATATGTTTTTGGTAATATGACAGAAAATGCTTCAAATTGATTAAAAATTAAATAATTTGATTGCATATGCAAATTTGCTAAGATGTCATTTACTTCTTTTCTGATTGTTTTAATTCTTGTAATGAAAAACCAGTATGAATTATATATGTTGAGAATCTGTATAATTCATCATGACCATAATCGATAGTATCTGCAAATTCATCAAATTTGGCAACTTCTTTTTCTTTCTTTCTTTTTGAAAATACTTCTTTTTTAGACGTTCCATCAGCATCTGCTTGAGCAATTCGTTGCGCCTTTGCTAAATCTTTTTAAAACTATTAGCTCTTGCTTTTTGAAAATTTAAGACAATATTTGTTGGAATTTCAAATAAGTTGGTCATTCATGCAATTGGCGGTTCATAAGGATAGGAAGTTATTGATTGAATTTTTAATAATCGATTATTATCAATTTTTAAATTATTTGGTTTATGTTCCAATGAATCAAAGCCAAAATATTTATCAAGATTATCTGAAAATTCTGCAATATTTTTTTCAGAATCATCTTCCAAATCAATATCAATTAATTTATTTATCACATTAACTTTTTCATATGCATCTAGTTTACTTGGTTTTAAATAAATTGACTTTAGATTATTTAATAAAATTTCTTCATATTTTACAATTTCATCAATTGTTGGTGCACAAAAACCGATATACAATGCAATAGTTAAATTTGTGTCATCTTTAAAGCCATTTTTTTCAATTAACTCTGTTTGCTTTTGATCCATAACATATAGTCTTGAAAAATACTCTAATTCATTAATTTTGTTTTGCATCTTACTTATTTTTAATTTATGTTTTAATTCATCAACATACATAATAGTTTCTTTTGCATTTTTAAATTCATTAATTTTAATAATACATCCACCTAATGATAATTTTTGATATGCATTTCACAATTGTTCTAATACATATTCTTGTTTTAATTTTTCTAAATCAAAAAAGTTATTACCATTTACTTTAATAAAGCTTAAATATTGTCCGTTTTTTAATTTAATATAATTATTTTCAATTTTACTATATGGTATTAAATTTAATGTTGAATAATTTTTTGATTTTATAACATATTTTTTATTAATAAATAAAAATAAAAAAGCTCTTAGTATTACTTCATAATTCTTATATCCATATTTTTTATTGAATTTATTTAATATAAATGTCATTCCACCAAATGGTAATAATGCTAAAAAACTAATTTTTGTGGTCTTATAAAACATTGCAATAATGATAATTGCAGGTATTAAAACAATAAACATCATTACTAAATCACTCAAATTTATATTAAATTTAGGAATAATTAAAAATCTACGTTTTTGTATATTTTCTGGAATAATTGGGTTTTTTATTTTTTCTCTCTTTCTAAAATGTTTAGAAAAACAAGAATTCTGAGCAAATAAAAAAAGACAGAATTCCTGTCTCTAAAACTAGTAATATTATACAACTAAAATTATAATTCTTTTAATTTATCAAAACTAAAATCTTTAAAGTAATCTTTAATTAAGTCATTATCTATTTCTTCAGAATCTTTTGAATCTAATCATGGTTTAGTCCTATGTGATTTTTCAACTAAATCAAAAGTTCCATATTTATCTAATTCCATTAAAATTTCTTCTAAAATACTATAATTAATATCATATTTTAATGACAAATTATCTTTTTTATATTTATTTTTAAGATACTGCTCTAGTTTTTCTGATTCTACATCAGCAAAACCATCGCCAAAATAAAGCTCTTTTAAATCATAATAAAGAGATTCATTTACAGGTCCCAAACGTCAATGTTTAAACTTTTGATCTTCGCATTAATTCCTTTTTGTTAATTGCATAATACATGCAATAAGCAAAATAAACAAGTTTTTGAATTCTTAAGTTATTATTTAAAAAAGTAAAAATATTTTTTTCATTATAAAATTTTATTATATAAAACGCCAACAAAACATCGTTTTCTATTTCATACTCAGAATTATCCATTAAAGAAATTTCAGCATTAATTTTTTTGATTAATTTTTCTTTTTTCATTATAATCACTTCTTTTCTCTCACTCAACAAAGTATTCCTCTGCGTAAGTAAACCAAAAATCATTATTGGTCCAAAAAATTGTCAATAATTCATTAATGCTTCGCCCAAATTTGAAATATTCAAATTTGATGAATTGTTAATAGTTTCTATAGAAGAATAGACTAGCCCAAAAATTAAGAGAAATATGTAAACAATTCATAGTTTCCAAAATTTTAATCTTTCAATTATAAAAAATTGTATTCTTGCTTTCAAAATTTTTCCTTACTATAAAATAAATATATTCTGCATGCAGAACAAATATATTTCCAGTAATTTTTTTATTTTTTATTTCTTTTAATAAAAAATAAAAATTCATGAAATCACATGAATTTTTTAAAAAAAAGTTATTTTGAAATTAATTAACGATTTTTATCACTAACTTTTCTTTCTAAATCAGCAATACGTTTTATAACTGCGGATGAATTTGAACCTGATTTAACTAGGGTATCCATTTGTTGTTCTGTTAATTTTAAAGTTGAAACCATATGATCATATTGTTCTGATGCAGATGATAATTCTTCTTCTAATTTATTAATTCTTTGTGTTTTTTCTTCAATTAATTTTTCATATTTTTGATAATCATTAACAATATCATCTAAAAAACTATCTACTTCTTCGACTTTATATCCTTTATATTCAACTGGAAATTCCTTTTTATTGACATCTAAAGATGTGAATTTTATTGTTTTCATATGATTTCCTCCTTTATTTACTATTTTATTTTAACATTAAAAACGATGTTTATAGTATTTATACTTATCATTTATTTATTCATGTTCATCCATGTTTTTGATTTGAATCTTCATCACTAAATGATGAATTTTTATTTTCTTTCATTAAATCATGCTTTTTAAATGCTTCAAATGCTTGTTGTCATAAAATATCTTCTTCAACAAAAGTTGTATTTTTATCTAGATATTTATTATCGTCTAAATTAAAGTTAATTCTTTTCATTGGTGATAATTTATGAGATATTGTTTTGATTGATTTATCACTAATATTTTCAATTAAATAACTATTTAAATCGTTATTATTTTCTAACATCATAATTAATTCATCAAAATAAATAGAATTGAAATTAATTAATTCTCGTTTTAAGGGTGTAATTCCAAATCTACTATTTAGACGGCATAATTTTGTCTCGTTATCGATATAAAAAGCTAAATTCATAAAATTAAAATGTGCAAGAAAATATTGATAATCAAATGGGACTATTTTATTTTTATATTGATAAAACTTTAATTTACAAGATGATTGAGCTTCATACTCGTGGCATTTTAATTCAATAAAAGACATTGATAATAATAATTTATCTAATGTTATAGATATTTGCTTGTTTGTTGCCTTTTCTAAAATAGTTATCGCAATGAAATCGATTTTCATAGCTTCAAGTAGAGTTAAATTTAGTTTTTGTACGAGTTGAATTGAATACATAGAAATCCTTTTTGACTATTCTATTACAATAAAAATTAAAATAATAAAAAATAAGGGAATTTTTAAAATATCAATTTTATTAAATTAATCATTCTTTTAAAAATAACAATCAAAAATGCAATATTTTTTAGAACTAATTTTTTTTGAAAATTGTAGTATTGAAAGTGTTATGCGAACAAATTCACTAAATAATCATTCATATAAAAAATTATTTTATATTAAGGGTTGAAGGTTAAATATGGAACTAAATAATATTAAAAATAAGGGAAAATTTTTAGAGGAAATAATAGATATAACAAACCAGAAATATTGAGATACAAATAAACTTATAGTCACAAAAATACCAGTCCCTATCAACATAATAAATACTAATAAAAAAACAATAATCAAAGGAAATTTTACAACTAATAAGAATTGCGATTATATTGGCTGCTTAAATGGTACATATTTTTAATTTGAAGTAAAAGAAACAAGTAAAGATTTTTTTAATTGAAATAATATAACAAAAAATCAACAAAAAAAATTAGACCTTGTAAGTAGTACAAATAGCCTAAGTTTTTTAATAATATATTTTCATAAATATGAAACATTTTTTATAGTGAATTATTTGAGTATTAAAAGATATGTATTTGAAAATTATCAAAAAATACCTTACAAATGATTCGAAAGCAATCATTTACAATTAACAATTAATGAATCGTTAATTTTAGACTACAAAGAACAACTATATAAACTAGCATTTTACGATTAATAGCAAAATAATTGTTGCTATATCGCAATAATTATTTCGTTATTTTTTATACTATGTTAACTAAAACTATTTAGCAACTGCTTCTTTTAATTGTTTTGCAGCTTTAAATTTTGCAACAGTAGTTGCGGCAATTTTAATTTTAGCACCAGTAGCTGGATTGACACCTTCACGTGCTGCACGATCTGCAGTCACAAATTTACCAAATCCAGTAATAGAAACTTCCTCTTTTTTTACTAAACAATTAGTAATGTTGTCAAAAACAGTTGTTAATAATTCTTCAGCTTTTGCTTTAGATAAATCATATCCAGTAGCAATTTTTTCTGCTAATTCTTTTTTTGTCATTTTAATACACCCGCTTTTTCTTTCTATTGTTCTATATACCCAGTGATCTAAACAAATTGTTCATTGAATTACTAGGCTTATCGTTATTATAAAGCACTTTAAACATTATTTCAATCAAAGGAGCAGAAATTTTAACTTTTTTAACCATTTCATATGCAATTTTACAAGTTAAGACACCTTCAACTGTTATTTTATATCCTTCCAAAACAGATTTTGCATCATCTGCAGCTGCAATTTTCATACCGAGACGGAAGTTACGAGTTTTTGGAGAGGTTGCTGTTAATATTAAATCACCCACAGAGGCATAATTAACTAAATCTTTTTCTGATGCACCGTACGCAACTGCTAGATTCATCATTTCAATTAAACCCATTGTAATAAGTGATGCTTTTGTGTTATCTGAACCATTATTCAAACCATGAATTAATCCTGATGCAATTGCAATAGTATTTTTTACTGCTGCTGCAATTTCTGTTCCAATTAAATTTGTTGTTGGAAAAACGCCAAAATATTCATTTGAAAATACAGCAGCAACTTGTTTTGCAATATTTATGTCATTTGAAGCAGCATTAATACAAGTTGGTTTTCTTTCTAATACTTCAATTGCAACAGATGGGCCATACAAACCAGCATAGCCCATAAAAATATTTTCATGCTTACTAAATTTAGCAATTATGTATTTTGATAAAACATCCAAATGTTCGCCATCTAATCCTTTTGCAACATTTAATATAATCATTTTATTTTTAGCTATTTTAATAACTTTATCTAATGTTGTTGATATAGCAAATGTTGGAACACTTAAAATCAATAATTCAGTATTTTCTAATGCAGCCGCTAAATCTGTTGTTGCTTTTATTGTTGAATTAATATTTTTATTATTAAAAAATGCACTATTTTTATGATTTTCATTTATATCATCAACTTGCGATTGTTCAATTCCATACATTATTACATCTATACCATTGTCTGTTAAAACATTTGCTAAAACTGTACCATATGCTCCAGTTCCAATAATTGTTACTTTTTTTATCATTTTTTTATTTCCTTTCTCTAAAAATTAAAGTTAATGGAACGCCATCAAAGTTAAATTGTGATCTAATTTGATTTTCAATAAATCTTTTATATGAAAAATGCAGGTAAGAAGAATTATTAACATACATTACAAAAGTTGGTAAATACGCTTCAACTTGAGTACCATAATAAATTTTTAGTCTTCCTCCATTAAAATTTGGAGCAGGATTTAAAAGCTGTGCTCTATTTAGTATTTCATTAAATAAACTAGTAGCGATATGCTTAGTTCTATTTTCATTAACTAAATTAATTATATCAAATAATTTATCAATCCGTTTATTATTCAATGCAGATAAGAACACTATTTTAGCATATTGTAAATATTTAAAATAAGATTTTATTTCCTCTTCTTTTTCGATCATTGTTTTATCATTTTTTTCTTTTACTGCATCTCACTTATTTCCAACTATTATTATTGGTTTTCCTTCTTCAAAAGCAATACCACCAATATTTGTATCCAAATCATTTATTTTTTGAGACGAATCCACAACCAATAACACAATATCTGCTTTATTAATACTTGACAAAGTTCTGATATGAGAATATTTATCAACATTTTCATAAATTTTACTTCGTTTTCTAATTCCTGCAGTATCAACCAGAACATACTTTTTTTTGTTTCTAAAAATCGGAGTATCAACCGAATCTGTTGTTGTTCCTTCAACATCAGATACAATCATGCGTTGCTCACCGATTATTGAATTTATTAAACTTGATTTCCCAACATTTGGTCTACCTATTATTGCAATATTGATTGCATAAGTTTCTATTTTATTATCGTCTTTTGACATAAACGCTATAATTTTATCTAGCAAATCTCCAATTCCAATTCCATGAGTTGAAGAAATCAATACCGGTTCATTGAATCCTAATGCTAAATATTCATAACCGAATTCGTCGCTAACCTTATTATCATATTTATTTACCGCAACAATAACTGGTTTGTTTGTTTTATAAAGAATTTTGGCAACGCTTTCATCTTCTGCTGTTAAACCATTTTTATAATCTAAAACAAAAATAATTACATCTGCTTCATCAATTGCAATTTTAACCTGTGTGGCAATTTCTTTTGAAAAAGGCACATCTTTAATTGTCAATCCACCTGTGTCGATTACTAAAAAAGGCAAATTAAGCCACTCTGCTTGTCCGTAGATACGATCCCTTGTTACTCCAGGAGTATCTTCAACAATAGATTTTCGCTCTCTGATAATTCTATTAAACAATGTTGACTTACCAACATTTGGTCTACCAACAATTGCGACAACTCCTTTTTTCATGTAATACTCCTTTTTAATTAATCATGTTATTTACTTTATCAATAACTTCTTTAACAATTTCATCTATATTTTTATTGCTATTATCAATTACTCAAGCATCTTTCACTTTAACAAGCGGGCCAATAGCTCTATTTGTATCATTATAATCGCGCGTAATTATCATTTCTTCTATTTTATGCAAATCTTTTGGTTGCACATTTTTTTCAATATTTTGTTTTAGTCTTCTCTCTGCTCTTGTATAAACAGATGAATCTAAATAAATTTTTAAATCAGCATTTGGTAAAATTACTGATGTGACATCTCTCCCCAAAACTACATAACCACTTTGTTTAACCATCATTCTGACTTTTTCTACAATTCACGATCTCACTTCTGGTATTGAAGTAATTTTATTTATATTACCCAAAATATCATGAGACATCAAATAATTATTTATATTTTCATTATTAATAATTATTTCACCATTTTCAATTTTAAAATCAAATTTAGAAAGTAACTTTATGATTTCTTTTTCATTTTCAAAATTTATTTTTTGTTGGAGTCCATATCATGTTAATGCACGATAAATTAAACCAGTATCCAAGAATACATAACCTAAAACTTCTGCAACTTTACTAAAAATTGATGATTTGCCAGAACCTGCTGGTCCATCTACTGCTATTGTTATTGCCATATTTCCTCCTATATAAAAATTGGAATAATTAAACAAATTAATAAAATTGAAATTAATATTGGAAATAATCATTTTGTAAATTTCAATTTTCATTTATATCTTGAATAAGTTGTGGTCACTGTTTTTAACGACTCATTTGTTTTATCATCTACTTCTTTCAACATCAGTCTCATTGAACGATTATCTTTATTTCTGATTGTCATAACTGTACTTGCAGATATTTCATTTTGAATTGGCGCTTTATTTAACGTTTTTTCTCTCAATTTTTTAATTTTATTTTCAAAATTTTTTTCAATTAAATTTAAAGAATTCATATAATTGATAAATCTCTCACTTGTTAATACTAAAGCATTATCATCATTTTCTTTCATTTTTTGAGCTTCAAATTGATTTTTAACTCGAAAATCAGAATCTCTTGTAATTTCAAGTTCATTTATCAAGACACGTAAATTATATCTTAAATCATCTGGGACTAATTTTTTTGACCGATCTATATCTAAATATGGTTTTTCCAATTCATGTTTAGCATCAAATTCTTTAATACAGTTCATAAAATACGCTTCATCTATTTCACTTAATGATTTTAAAAAACCAGCTTCATGATTTTCATGAATCATTTTTTGTTTTTCGATTGCAATCATTTTATTTATTTCATTATGTTTGCCTTTATTGCGTTCCATTCTTGAAATATAACTTGACATAAAAATCACCTAAGCCTCAACTTTATAATTATAAATTATTTTTCCATCTTATGCTAAAATATTCATAACTATGGAGGTCTATATGAAAAAAACATTTGTTAACAAGGAATTATGCATCGGATGTCTTGCTTGTATAGAAATTGATGAAACAAATACACTATATCTTGATGAAGATGGCTTAGCTAATGCGTACGATAATGATTTGGAGCTTGTAGAAGCACAAATGGTATGTCCAACTGGCGCAATTACTATTAAAAGTTAAATTTAGTTTTTAAACTATTTAAAACATACAAAATAGATAAAAATATTACAAAATTAATGGTATATTTTGTTATATTAAACGCAAAAATAGGTATTAAAAAAATATCGGCAGCCTTTCCGTTTATTCCGTATAATCTCAACATAAAACTTCAATTAAAAAGCACTTCTAATCCAGAAATTAAAAGAATTGAAAATATTCCTGCAATTGTAAAAATAATATATTGTCATTTAATTTCATTAAGTTTATTTTGTTTTTTTACATAAAAAAAAATTTTTATAATAAAAACTAATAAAGCAAAAATTAGCAAGCCACCTAAATCACCCAAATATAATGCAAGTAATCCAATTGGTTCATCACCAACTAATCCCAATCTTAATCAAGTTGCGGCTGTAAGCAAAATAATCGTATAAAACAAATTGAGAATATAATTAGAAACTAAATAAGTAAAAAATGTCAATTCAATAACTAAAAATCCACCTCCCATAGGAAACGGAATCATTCCCATTATATATTTTCCAATAAATGCAAAAATAATGTTTATTCCTAAAATTAATCCTATAAATGTAACACGTGGTGTAGTAATTTTAAAATATTTAGTTATTTTTTTTCTTTGTTCATTATGTTTTATTATCAATAATTCATCGGTGTTGGTATTTTCAGAAACAATATTTTCATTGTTTTTTTTCATAAAAACACCCCATCTTCCACTTTATTATACACTATTAAAAAGTTTAATATACAATAGTACAGAGAGGAAACAAAATGAATATGAAAAATAATAAAATTCAAATGATTGTGGAAATTCCAAAAGGAAGTAGCAATAAATATGAATACGATATAATTACAGGAAAAATATCACTTGATAGAGTTTTATATGGGGCAAATTTTTATCCAGGAGAATATGGTTTTGTCCCTGAAACATTAGACTGAGATGGTGACCCATTAGATGTTATTTCATTAGTTACCTACCCCACATTACCGGGTATAGCTGTTAATGTAAGAATTTTAGGTTCAATTAGAATGATAGATAATAATGAAATTGATACTAAATTATTTGGTGTATTTGCAGATGATCCAAGATTTGATTCATACAAAAAAATAGAAGATGTACCAAAACATTTAAAAGATGAAATTGAAAATTTCTTTTTACAATATAAAGCATTACAAAATAAAAAAGTGCAAATTAATGGTTGAGGTGATGAAACCGAAGCTTTTAAAGAATTAGAAGAATGTAAAGAAAGATATCAAGAATATAAAGATAGATATTTGCAAGCAAATGGTAAAGAAGAAATTTTAGCAGAATGAAAAAATAAAGGACTTGGACAAGCTTAATTAAACAAAAAAATTGATATTTTTATATCAATTTTTTTGTTTAATTAATGAAAAGAAAAAACACCTAAATATTTATAATCACTAACTTTGTTTGTTTTTATAAATGATGGCAAATAAAATTGCTTTATTTCGTGTGCAAATTGCCTTGCAGCAATGAAATCTGTTTTAAAATCAGATAAAACATTATTTATAAAGGTTCTGATTTCTGATTCAAAATTAAATTCCATATTCTCTTTTCAATTGACCGGAGCAACTACAAGTAAAAAATAAATCATACATAAGATTAATGAAATAATTGAAAATACTTGATATTTAAATAAAAATTGTAATTCATCACTGTCAGCATAAAAACTAGGATTTGAAATATAAAATCCTACAATAATTATTGCAATACCACTTACAATTAACAATAAACTAAATAATATCGGAATTATAAATTTATAAATTGAATTATAAAGTATGAATTGTTTGTTTTTGTGAATTATTTTTGATGCATATCACATATAACCTAAAATTCAATCTATTTCATACCCAACAGAACTAAATAATATTTTTGGAATTAATAATTTATTATTTTTTCTATCATATGAATGCATTAATGATATATTATTTGATTCTGCATAAATAACATTTACATGACTAATATTAAAATACATTTTTGCTTTTGAAATTATTTCTTGAATTCGGCTTGTTGAAATATTATCATCTGCCGAATTTATTGGTAATACATTAGTTCTTCTAATTAGTAATGTGTTTCTTACAAAAAGAGTAATTATAAAAAATCAAGCAACAAAAACTAATCCAAATCCTATTATTACTTGATAATTCATATTAATCACCTCCAAATAATTTCATTACTATTGCAAATTAACCGAATTTATTCATACAAATCCGCATTGTGATATACAGCTTGTACATCTTCTAATTCATTTAATTTATTTAAAAGTTTTTCAAATTTTGATAATTCTTCAGTATCGTTAACAATTATTTTATTTTCAGAAGTCATAATTGTTTCAGCTGTTTTATAATTTTTAATACCAAATTCATCTAATGCTTGTTTCACTTCACTAAATGATGAGAATGGTGCATAAACTATAATGTTGCCATTATCTTCTATTACATCGTTTACTTCAACTTCTTTTTCCATTAAATATTCAAGCGTTTCTTCTAAAGTTTTACCCTCAAATTCAAATATAGAAGTAGCATTAAACATATGCGAAACAGAGCCATTTTGACCCAATTTACCGCCATTTTTATTAAAAGCATCCCTAATTTCTGCAATTGCTCTATTAACATTTGAAGTTAATGAATCAACAATAATTGCAGTTGATCCAGGACCATATCCTTCATATCTGTTTGAAACATAAGCCTCTGCGTCGCCACCAGCTGCTCTATCAATTGCTCTTTTGATAACATCACTTGGAATTTGCTTTGATTTTGCTTTATCTATTGCTGATCTTAATGCCAAATTTGCATTTGGGTCAGCTACCCCATTTTTTGCTGCCATATATATTTCTTTGGCTGCTCTTCCATTTAATGCTGATTTAGCTGCGGCTGATTTAGCCATCGATGCTTTTCTAACTTCATGAGCTCTTCCCATAAATTTATCTCCTTGTTTATTTAAATAATTATATAAAAAATACCCGAAAAATTATTTTTTTAATGTGTTATTTTTATTCAATTTATATAAATTATTCATTATTATATCTATTTTTGCTTCAAAATCATCTGTATTTGCATCAACAACGAGAAAATTGAATTTATCTTTATATTTTTCATAAAAGTCATTATATCTTTTATTTAATTGTTCTCAATATGTATTATCCATATTTTGTTCTTGAATTCTACCTCTAGTTTTAATGCGATCGATTGCCTTTTTAGTTGAAATTTTTAAATAAATTATTATGTCAAATTTAACTCGTTCGTCTGGAATTGATAGTGTTTGTAAAATTACATTTTCATAAAAATCGTTATATGTTTTAAAATCAACATCTGAAATATTTCCTAAATCATGATTCACTTGTGTAAAAATAGGGTCTTCTAAAATAGTTCGATCGAAAATAATATTTTTTAAAGAACGAGCTTGTTTTAATTGTTTTGACCTTGCAGCCAAGAAATAAATTTGTGTTTTAAAAACATTATTTTTAATATCATCATAATATGAATCAAAATAAGGATTATCTTCAATGGGTTCTGAAAAAATTTCATGGTCTATTTTTTCTGCTATTTTTTCTGCAATTGTTGATTTGCCAGCTCCTACAGTTCCAAATATTGCAATTCTCATTTTATCATTACTTTTTACTTTTATATTGCGCAAAAAGACCGTATAACTGTTTAACTTCATGTGCAGTCAATGACCTATATTTGCCTAATGGTACATCTGCAATTTGCAGATGTTCAATGGTTGTTCTTTTTAATTTTTTTAAATATATATCGGCAGCGATAAGCATTTTTTTTACGTGGTGTTTTCTGCCTTCTGCAATTGTTAATTCAATTATGGATTCATCATCTTCCACATTATATTTAACAAGTTTTGCATTTATTGCTTTTGTTTTATAATCATCATCTATTACTACGCCTTTCATCAAATTATTAATTTGATGTTTTGAAACATTTCCGTTGCATAATGCTAAATAGGTTTTTTGAATTTCATACTTTGGATGCATTACAAAATTTGCAAATTCGCCATCATTTGTCATTAATAAAGCCCCAGAAACATCATAATCTAACCTACCAACAGGGAATAAACGAACTTTTTCATTTTTAAAATAATCCGCAACTGTTGGTCTTTGTTTTGGATCTTTTAAAGTTGTCAATACTAATCTTGGTTTGTTAAATAAAAAATAGTATTTTTTTTCAGATTTAATTAATTCACGATTATTAATTTCAATTTTTGCATCATCATTTATTTTTTCACCTAATTTATTAATTACTATACCATTAACTTTTACTCTACCTGCCAAAATTAATTCTTCGGCTTTACGTCTAGATGTATAACCTCTTGCTGCTATAATTTTTTGTAATCTTTCTTGCATATTAACTAAATAAAGTCCTTATAGTATCATTATTTTCAAAATCTATTTGAGGCAGTTCATTTAGGCTATTAATTTCAAATAATTTCATAAATTTATCTGTTACTTTATAATTAATTGGTTTTCCTGGTAATTCTGATTTTCCTGCTTCTTCAATCAATTCTCTAAATTTAAGTTTATAAATTATTGAATCACAATTTACGCCACGAATTTCTTCTATTTCTGGTCTAGATATTGGTTGTTTATAAGCTATAATTGCTAATACTTCAATTGCGGCATTAGATAATTTAGCTTCTGTTTTTACATCAACAAGTTTTAAATATCACTCATAATTTTCTTTTTTAGTAGACATTCTATATCTATTGCCCGCAAACTTTGAAATAGTTAAGCCAGATGTTATATCATTATAATATTTAGCTGATAACTCTCCAATTAATTCTTCTAATTTAATTATTGTAATATTTTCAAAGATTTCTGTAGCATCGTTTAAAACTATGCCTTCATCTCCAGCCATAAATAATAGTCCCTCTAATATTGACAGCATTTTTTCTTTACTCATTTATTTCACCAATCATTTCATTGTCACTAATGTATTTTACAATAATATCATCTTCTTTTTGACTTAAAACTACAATTTGTTTTTTTGCAAGATCAAGAAGTGTAATAAAAATGGCAATTAGAGTTGATATTGTTGGTTTAAAAGATAACAGCAATTCTTCTAAATTTCAGACATTATTAATATTAGATTGAAACATTTCCAGTAATGTAGTTTTAATCATTTCTGTTGAAATATGTTTTGTTTCTAAAATAGTTATTTTCGGTTGTTGTAATTTATTTTTTTCTAGAATTTTAAGAAAAATTTTAGAAAATTTATCCAAATCTATATTTGGAAATGCTAGTGGCAAACTATCTTCATTTATTTTTGCTACTTTAATTTCTGATTTATCTTTTGAAAATGTTTTTAAAAATTCTGTTTGTTGATCTTTAAAAAAAGAAGTTACTTCTTTTATTTTATGATATTCCAAAAGTTTTCTAACAAGCTCGTCTTTTTCCAGATTTTCATATTCATCTAAAATTTCATTATCCATTTTGGGAATTAAAAATTTAGTTTTTATTTCAATCAAATAAGCTGCCATTGTCAAATATTCACTAGCAACTTCTAAATTTAATTCAGAAAAAGAATATATATAATCAATATATTGATTTGAAAGTTCTGTTAGATTTACATCCTCAATTGCTACTTCTTTTTCTTTAATCATATGCAACAACAAGTCTAATGGACCATTAAAATTCGCTAAATTAACCGTTTGTCATCTTTCCATTATTTTGTTCCTCTTCTTTATTGTTGGTTTTAGATTTTTGCAATTGCTGGATTATCATGTCATTTTCTTTAAAATCTTCTATTATTTGCATCATCAATCTAGCCACTAAAATAAATAGTATATCAATTATTCATTGGATATTATATTTTAAAGATGGATCTGCAAAATTATGTTCAATAATGTTTCTCATTTTTCTAACAAAATGTCAAGAATTTGATTTAAATAATTTGTTTAAAGTTGTATCTAAATTAAGTATTGCTTCATTTGACTTTAATAAAAAAGATACATCGTTAACAAAAGTTGATGAAAATCTGACATCTGTTTTTTCTTCATAATTTGGATTATATTTTTTGCTCAAGTGTCTTGCAATATATGCAAATTTATCAAAAATTGAAAAAAGATATTTAAACATAGAATTTTGTTCATGAAATTCAAGCATATCCATACTATATAATTTTTCTGAATTTCTAAAAGTTATATCATTATGGTTTTTTGCAATAAAAAATCTAACCATATGTTTTATTTCTGTAAAAATATAAAAATTGAAAGAATTTGCATATTGAAATAAAAATTTTTCAAGCGCCCTTTTGATTACATGAAATAAATTATCTATTTCTTCATTTGAAAAAAGTAATTTAGTTGGTTCTATTCTTATTGATATATCATATTTAATATTTTTAAAAACATAATATATAATATCGTCATTATCCAATATTAAAAAATCTATGATATCACGAGAAGCGTTCTTTAATTCGATTAAATCTATGCTATTAAAATTGTTTTTAACAATTTTAGCAGATTTATTTTTAAGTAGTTTTAATGCATCTTCGAATTCTTCTCTTATCATACTTTTCACCTATCATTAATATAACATTTATAAAGTCTAAACATAAAACAAAAAAACATTTCCAAATAAATTTGAAAATGTTTAAAATATAAATTATACAAATAATTAGTGATAAAAAATTAAATACACTAATCCTGGAATGATTCCGCAAATCAATCCTACAATTAAGGTAGCAATATGTTGTCCCAAGATTGCATAAACAATACCCGGAATGATTCCTAATATTAATAGTAAAATCAGACAAACTATATTAAGATTCTTAGCCATTTCTAAATCCTCCTATATATATTTTACCAAAAAAATGAGTGTTTTTGCTGACCAATTATAAATATTAGTGATATTCTATTTTAAGAGGCGATTTTATTATGTACACAAGAAACAAGACAAAACCAATCAAAGTTGGTTCATATCAAATTGGTGGAAATAACGAAATTGTAATTCAATCAATGACTACAACAAAAACACATAATGTAAAAGAAACAATTAAACAAATTAATAAATTAAAAAAAGTAGGTTGTCAAATTGTAAGAGTTGCTGTTTTGGGTAATGATGATGCTGATGCATTAAAAGAAATTGTTTTACAATCACCATTACCAATAGTTGCCGATATTCATTTTAACTATAAATTTGCGCTAATAGCTGCAGATGCTGGTGTTGCAAAGATACGTATAAATCCAGGAAATATAGGCATTAAAGAACATACAATAGAAGTTGTTAAAAAGTGTAAAGAAAAAAAAATACCAATAAGAATTGGAATAAATTCTGGATCACTACCGAAAAAACTAGTGGAAAAATTTGGATGAACTGCAAAATGTATGATTGAATCATTAGCAGAGCATATACAAATTTTAGAGGAATTAAATTTCAAAGATATAATTTATTCTTTGAAAGCAACAAATCCTATTATGACTATTGATGCATATAAATTAGCAGCTGAAAGATGAAATTATCCAGCACATATTGGTATTACTGAAGCCGGTTCATTGTTTAGTGGAGCAATTAAATCATCTGTTGGTTTAGGTATTCTTACTTATTTAGGTATTGGTAATACAATAAGAGTAAGTTTATCAACAAATCCAATTGAAGAAATTAAAGTTGCCAAAAAAATTTTGAATAATTTAGGATTATACAATAATATAGTTGAAGTAATTGCATGTCCAACTTGTGGTAGATTAGAATACAATATGTTACCTATTGTAAGTGAAATTGAAAAATATACTGAGAAACTGAACTTTCCATTAAAAATTGCTATTTTAGGATGTGTAGTCAATGGTTTGGGTGAAGCCGGACACGCGGATATTGGCATAGCTGGTGGTCATGATGGAGGAATAATTTTCAAAGACGGAAAAATATTGAAATCAGTTAAACAAGAAAATTTAGTAAGTGAATTAAAAATACTAATAGATGAATATTATAAAAAATGAAAAACGCGCATTATTTAATGCGCATTGTTTTATTTAACATAATATTGAACGCTCGTTTATGAAAATCCAAAATTGAAAGTTTCGAATTGATATTTTTAATAACCCATTCTTTTAACTCATTTTCAAAAAGAATATTTTCAAAATAATTTTTATTTTCTGAAAAATAATTATCCGTATTTTTAAAAAAGATAACTTTTTCTTCAATTCATAATAATATTTTTTTGATATATGTAATTTCATTATTGGTAAGTTTTCTACTAGTTAGTTGTTCTTCTAAGTTTACTTTCATTTCTACATATTCATTTATATAATTATTTATTTTTTTAAATAAAACTTCATCAAGAAAATTATTTAGTTCAGAAATTCATAATCTTTTTTTTGAATTACTTATTTTAACAAAATATAATATAAACAAATCACTTACATTAGGTACATTTCTATAATTAATTACACATGATAATTTAATTGCATTCATTATTTTTTGCTTGTTTAATTTTGAAATCAAAGATTTTTTAAAAAGAATATCAATAATTTTATCAATTTTTTCATTATTAATTGCATTATATTTTTCATCCACTTCTAAAAAAGAAAAAGGTTTTAATGCAACAATATATTTTTTCTGTAATTCTTCTGTCAATAAATAAATACTTGTCAAAAAATTTTTCATGTTATTCTTTCTTTTTAGTTGATTTTCTATTTTTATTATCTTTTTCTGTTTTTTTCAACGATTCTTTTTCAGTATATAAATCATTCATATTTTCAGCCATATTTTCTCCATCTAAAGAATAATCATTAACTACATAATTTTTTTGTGCAATTTCTCATTTGTTTTCTAAAGTATACAAACTCATAAAACCTAAAATTATACCAAATATTATCAGAATTGTTATTACTGCTCCAATTCAACCATAAATTCCAAAAAGACCATTTGGTGAAGAAAAATATAAAAAATTATAATGAGCACAAGCTCCATTATTTGTTCAACTTGGATTATTATTCAATCAATTTTGAACAGATGTTATATCATTTCCAAATCCATAATTTTGTAGTAATTGTAAATTACCATCTGTTGGATTCGAAACTCAAGATTGTACCAATTGATGATCTAAATTTCAAAGTGAATTACTTGAAGAACTTTTTTTAGTGTATCAACCAATCATATCTATAAATAAATATAAAATTGGAAAAGACATAAATCTTCATAAATGACGCGTAATCATTTCTCTAATAGTATAAAATTTTTTATTTTCCATAATGAATAATAGATAAATAATCATTGCAATCGGTGCAAAAACATGTTCAATCATTGATGTAACTCAACCAGAAGTTGTTGTTGGTGCCCCTTCAGTTGGAAGCAACAAGCAATTGTATATCAAACCAGTTATAGTTATATAAACAGTTACCATGCAAACAACCGGAAATGATAATCATTTATGTTTTCCTTCATATTTATATAAAATTAAAACGATTATAAAAAAAATCATTACAAAAATATTAGATTGAATTGTAAAATAAGTGAAAAAATTGACAGTGTACAAAAAAGTATCGCCACCAAATATTACCCCACCATTTTGATTATTTAAAAAAACATCATTCTGAGCTGTTTGTTTAAATCCAATAATATAACCCCAAATAATCGCAAATAAAATTAATGCTGCGGATATAATTTTATAGGATTCTTTAAATACAAAGTCTATTTTTCTATTTTTAAATATTCTCATACTATTTTCTCCTATTAATATTATAAATGCTTGTTTGTTTTTTTCAAATTATTTTTATAAATATGTGATGATGGGGTTAAATAATTATTTACAATTCCTTTAACTGGTACATACAATATTTTTGTATCATGTTTTATTGCATCATCTATATTGTGTGCCATTTGAGTAAATTCTTTTAATAAAAATACAATCATTAAAACTAAAATAAAACTAAACGCAATACAAGTACCAATCAAAATAGACCCATATGTTCAATAATTATTTTGTAAGATAATTAAATCATCATTTGTAAGAGTTGATAAAGTTTTACCATTTAAATAACGAAATGCACCAATTGAATTAATTTGCATCACTCTTATAAAAAATATACTTAAATAATTTCCTGCTGTAGTTGCACTTGCTGCATAACCGGTTACCGGTGTACCTTTTGTTCTATAATTTCAATATATAGCCATAGAAAATAATGAATAAGTTATTTGCGTATACATTAAACCTAAAATTATATAAATTGCTGCTAAAAAATATATATTATGTATTATAAAAATCAAAACAACACTTATTGTAACTAAAGAAGAACAAATAGTTAATCAAACTGTTTGTGATATTTTCCGTTTTATAAAATGATAAATTAAAAAACCAACTAAAATTTCTGGAATAAATCCAGCTGCATCCTGTAGTCTAAAAAATCACTGTATATCAATATTGTTGAACGCCAGTAAATAAAATTGCATTAGTTGACAATTCATAAAATTAAAAATTGAAGATATTAATAATGACATAACAATTACATATAATAAATATATTTTTTTATATTTATCAAAATGTATTGTTTTGTTTCCATAACCTCTCACATAAATACTTTCTTCTTTATTAAAAAAACCTAAACAAAATGATGTTATATTAGAAAGAATGCAAACAAGTAAAACTACTCCAACTGACAATCGTCAATTTGTTACTGCGATTTCTTGTTGCAATAATGTTCAAAAATATGTACCTGTAAAATTACCTAATAAATATAAACCAGTTGTAATTGTTGCTGTTGTAAATGGATTTGTTCTTTGAAAGAGTTGTTCTTGAATTATTAAATATCATAGTGAAGAAGATGAAAGTGAAAACGCAAAAAATATTGCAGTAAAAACAATATAAACTATGTGTTGATGATTTAAATTTAAATATGTAAAAATAATTGTCAACAACAAAGAAAAATGTGAAGGTCAAATTCAAAATCTTCGATGATGTAATCTGCCAGTAATAAAAGTAGCCAATGGTTTTAAAATGATTGTAAAAAAACCTGTTGCTCCAAAAATAGCCAAGACAGATTCAATAGATGTAGATGTTTGATTCGGAACTTGTTCTGTAAATAAATTGAATTGATCCATATTCATTTTTGTAACAAAACCCATCGGAATTCAAAAACACAGTAATTCAACAGCAAATATTCTTCATTTTAAATTAAACGATTCTTGACGCAAAAAATAAAATTGCGAAACATATGCTACACCAATTAAAACAGGATACACATACAGCAAATCTATCATTACATTTGCTCCACTACACTTATTCCTATTAAATTAAATGAATTTGAAAAAACTTGTTCTAAAGCTTTAATTAAAGTTATACGTTGTGATGATAATTCAATATTATTTAAATCAACAATTTTAATGTCTTTTTCTGCATAATATGAATGAAATTGTTTTGTAAGTGTTTGTATATATTCTGTAATAATATGTGGTAATCTTGATTTTGCTGCACTTTCTACATTTTTATTAAATAAATCTAAAGTTATCATCATTTGTAATTCTTTTGAATTAGTAAGTAATGATAGATTAGTTGCTGATGGTTTTATATTATTTTTTTCAGCTTGAATAAGAATATTTGCAATACGAGCCGTTGCGTATTGTGCATAAAATACAGGATTTGATGAATTTTTTGCGGTCACTAAATCTAAATCAAAATCCATATGAGATGCTGGATTTTTTGAAGCCAACATATATCTTAATGCATCTGGCCCAACCATTTCCAATAAATCTATTAATCAAACAGCAGTACCTTTACGTTTTGACATTTTATATTCTTGTCCATCTTTTACTAATCTAACCATTTGAATCATATCAATATCTAAAATATCTTGTGGATGACCAAGCAACGCTAAACCAGCACACATTCTTACAATATAGCCGTGATGATCACCACCTCAAAAATTTACAAGTTTGTTTGCTTTTGAACGTTGAATTCGTTCATGATGAGTAGCTAAATCTGGTGTAATGTATGTATAATCACCGTTTGATTTTATTAACACACGGTCTTTATCATCGCCCAAATCAGTTGTTTTTAATCAAACAGCTCCATCTTTTTTGTAAGCAGCACCTAATTCAGCATATTTTTTTAACATTTTTTCTATTTGATTTTCTTCTATTGATTTTTTTTCAGATGATCAAAAATCAATAGAAACATTAAACAATTTTAATTGATCTTTAATAATTGCTAAAAAATAATTTGTTGATTCTTCTTTGAAAATTTTGGCGGTTTCTTCATTATTTATTTTATTTTCACTTCATGTGCAGTCTATAAATTTATCACCATATTTATCTACAAATTTTTTAGCAACTTCAATATACATATCGCCACCATAAATTTCTTCTGGAGTTTCTACTTTTTTATTTAATAATAATTGATAGTTATATAAAATTGTAATAGCTAAAATGTTTATTTGATTACCAGCATCATTTATATAATATTCTGTTTGAACTTCATATCCAGCGAATTTTAAAATACGTGCAGTTGAATCTGAAATAGCAGCATTACGTGCATGACCAACATGCAAAAAACCAGTTGGATTTGCTGATACTTCTTCTAAATTGAAAATAAAATTTTTCTTTGGTGATGATCCAAATTTTTCTTTTTGTAACATAACAGTTTTTATAACATTTTGTACTAAATCATCATTAAATAAAACATTTATAAAACCCGGACCAGCAATAGTAATTTCTTTATAATTATTTGTCTCTTCTAATTTTTGTTTAATAATTTCTGCAATTTCTCTTGGCTTTTTATTCATTTTTTTTGCAGATGACAAAGCAATAGATGTTGATAAATGAGCATTAGGTTCTTGTTTTGGTCTCTCTATTATAATTTCTATATTTTCTGAAGATATTTCTTGTATGATTTTTTTTAAATTGTTAAATAACAAATTGTTTAGTTCGTTCACTTTTTTTCCTCTTTTCTTTTAAATGATTTTAATTAGGTCTTTTAAAATCTTCATATTGATTTTTAACGGTAAATGAATTATTTTCATTTTTTATATCAGCTTTTTTCTCATCTAAATCTTTAACACGTCGTCTTAAATCACGAACATTTATGTGCACTTTAATTATATATTCTGAAATTTCGTTATTAAACGTCTGCATTGAATCCAATTGTTTAGAAGATTTTGCGAGTTTATATTGATAATAGGCAATTCTTTTAAATTGATATAAATTAATTTGTACAATATAAGCCACAAGATATAAAAATGTTAATAATCCTAAAATTGGAGAAACTATTAACAAAGAATAATTTGCAATAATTTCTAAATAATAATATGCATTATTTATATTAATGTTTAATGTAATGTTTTCCAAAAATTTTCATGTCAATGTTTTATTTAGCAAAACAAAATTTATTATTTTAAACATAAAAAATATTAAAATTGAAAACAATAAAAGTAAGAAAAGTACAATTAATCATTTGGTCATAGTTCTAAATTTTTTGTATATTTTACTATTTTTTAAAATATTATCGCCAGATATTTGTTCACCATAAAATGATCTAGTTTCCTCTGATAGATAAATATTTCCCGTGTTAAGATTTTTTTTATTATTTTTGTTCATTGCAAATGAATCATCTTCATACGAAATAAAATTTTGTGTTTCTAATGGCTTTTTATTTTGATTATTTAAAAATTTTACTTCACTTGACGGTTCTGATTTTGTATTATGTTGAATAGTTTCATCAATTTTTAATGATGTATTTTTATTAATTGTTTGCCTATCATTTTCTATTTTAATTTCTGGTCTAGTTATAAAATTATCTTTTGTATAATTCATTTGCACTCTTTTTTCATTAATACGTGGTTTTAAAACCTCTAATGAATTATCATTTAAAGTGTTTGTGGTTCTCTCTATTTCTCTTGGTTTGAAATTTTTATATTGTTTTTGTTGATAATTTTCTAAAGTTGATTCTTTTTTTAAAATATTTTTTTCATCTATTGGATTTGTTGTTTTATAGTCATTTATTTTTTGACTTAAAGCTAAATTTTGATTATTTATATTTTCAGATTCAGAGTTTTCTTCTGATGCAAAACCTATTAAATTTAAATTTGAAATTGTTTCATCAACAACAGGTAATTCTATAGTTTTTAATTGCGATGATTTTGATATGATGTTTTTCAAATCACTAATATTATTAACTTGCTGTTCAATTGGAAAATCATTAATTTTCACATTAGTATTTTTTTGTCTTAATGATTCATCATTTACATTATCATTTTTGTTCAAATCAAAAACGGGTTGTGCATCAATCAAATCGCTCATATCAAAAACTGTTTCATCATCATATTGATCATAAATATTAGAATTAGAATTTGCTACTAATTGCTCTGAATTTTCATTTCTTAAATTATACCTATGCCTATTTACATCAATTTTTTGAACATTTCTTGAATCTATAGTCAAGAATTCTTTTGTTAGGATGTTTTTTATTGTTAATAAATAAATTACTGCATTTTCATTAATTTTTTCTTGAGAAATATTATTAATAATATAATTTTCACCTTTATATTGAATCACTTCACCAATTGAATAGATCATTTATATAACACCCCTATATAACATTAGTATAATAGAAATTAATTAATTTTACTATGTTTTCAGTAAATAAAAAATCTAACAGTTTATAAATTGTTAGATTTTTTATTTTCATATTATATTTTCATTATTTCTGCTTCTTTTGATTTTGTTAATACTTCTAATTCATTTATGTATTGATCTGTCAAATTTTGTATTTGTTTTTCAAAAATTTTAACTGAGTCTTCTGAAACACCATCTGTTTTTTTGATATTGTCCAAAGCATCACGACGTTCATTTCTTATTTGTACTTTAAATGATTCAAGATTTTTTAACATATTCTTTACTAAATCTTTACGAATATCTTCTGTTAATGGAGGAATTTTAATTCGGATTAAATCTGCTTCTACTTGAGAATTTAAATTTAATCCAGATTTAGACAACGTTCCTTGTATAACACCCAATGTAGATCTATCATATGGTTTAATAATTAATTGTTGAGGTTCCGGAGTGTTGACTTGCGCTATTTGATTCAACGGAGTCATATCACCATAATAATCTATTTTAATTGAATCTAACATTGAAGGGTTTGCTCTGCCTGTACGAATTTTTTTTAATTGTTGTTGTCAAGATTCAATAGTATTTTTCATTTTTAACTCTGAAATTTCTAAAATTTTATCTGTCATATTAATTATCCTCGCTGTTTGAAATTATAGTTGCATCTAACGAATCATTAACTATTTTGATTATATTATTTTCACCGTTCATATCAAAAACAACAATATCCAAATTTGCATCTGACGCTAATGTAGCTGCTGTTAAATCCATTACACGTAATTTTTTTTCAACTAACATTTTATGTGTTAATTTTGGTAAAAATTTAGCATTTGAATTGGTTTTTGGGTCTAAATCATATACACCTTTCACACCATTTTTAGCCATTAATAAAGCATCAGCTTTTATTTCTATTGCTCTTATTACAGCACTAGTATCCGTTGTAAAATAACTAAATCCAGTTCCACCAGAAAATAAAACTATATACCCATCTTCTAGAAGAACTCTTGCATTACGGTAATTATATGGCGTTGTTACTGTTTTTATTTCCAAAGAAGAATAAACCACAACTTTTTCAAATCCTAATGACTTAATTATTGCTTCCAACGCAAGTGCATTCATAATTGTCGCCATCATGCCCATATAATCACCACTGATATTATCCATTTTTAATGTGTGTGAAAGATTGCCTCTTCAAATATTTCCTCCACCAACAACTACTGCAACTTGAATATTCGATTGTGCAAGTTCGATAATTTGTTTGGCAACATTTGTAATTGATGATTGATCATAAATTTGTGTACTACCTAACGCTTCACCGCTTATTTTTAATAAAACTCTTTTGTATTTTTGACTCATCCCTTTAACTCCTCGTTATCAGAGAAATTATAGCAAAAAAAAAATGCAACCGCTAGTCTATAAATAGCAATTATATTTTTTTTGAATCATCATAATATAATAGATTTTCGTTTTGCAATTTTTCTAAATTTATATACTTACTAAATTTTGCATATCTATATGATTTATATTTTATTTTGACAACTTGCAAAGCTGTACAAACAATTGGTACAAGAATTTGCAAAGAAAAATAATCAACAATTGAATTAAAACCATTTAAAACAATTGAATATGTTCATGCATTAAAACCATTTCATTTTGCTGCAGAATAAAACAAAACACCAGATATCACTCTTGAAATATAGATAATTAATGCAACAACAGAAATTATTAAAATTCAATTTATTGTTTTTAGAAAAAATGATAATCTAAACGAATCATCTCTTAATATTGAAACTAGACATAATGATAAAACCGGAAAACCATAATCAAATAAATATTGAATAGGAAAAATGACATATGTTCCTGGCATTAATCATTCCAAACACACAACAATTAATAAAGTGATAAAAGTATGAAATCATGACATTATTCAAGCCAAAAAGAATAAAGGTACATATTTTATTGATACAGTAATTCAAAATGGCATTGGTGGTATAAACAAATAAGTTATATAGTCTAACGCAAAATATAAACCAATCATTAAACCAATAACTATAATGTCGTAAGTTGTTAAAATGAAAACAGATTTATTTAATAAAAATTTATTTGAATTATTTAAAGATACAAATGTTTTCATAATTTTATTATCATTTTTAAAATCACTATTTTTCAAAGATCAATAAATTAGAGCTATTAAATTTAGTGAAATACAAGACAAAATGATAAAATCTTTTTTATTAAAATCACTATTTTTAATTTTAAGCATTGAAATTAGATTTAATACATTAAAAATAATTAAACCAATTAATAATATTAAACAAATAATTATAAATAATTCTAAATTTCCATGTAAATAATTTGAATCATTAATATTTGTTAATAATGAATTAATTTTTTGTGATATAAAGATTGCTAAAAAAAGTTCAATTGAAAACATTGCACACAACCAAATTATAGAAAAAATAAAAAACGCCATTGCTTAATTCCTTTCAAAGGACAAATAATAGCACACACAAAAAATTAATTTAAAAATCAAAATTCAGGGCTTCCTACGCTAGTCTTAACTAGATCAGGTTCAAAGAGTATTTCTCAAACGATTTAACGCTACCTCTGCCTACGAAACAATTATACAATAAAAAAACATAAACACTTAGTATTTATGTTTAAAATTTATTTATTATCTGATGGTTCATCATCTTTTGTCTCTTTTTTTGTTTTTTTAAGTGCTTGTTGTTTTTTTAATTCTTCTAATGTCTGACTTTGCACAGTTTTTACTAAATCACGATAAATTATTTCTCCATCAGTCACTTCAAATTTGTGCCCAGATTTTTCTAAATTTTCCAACATAAACGCACCTACAACAGTAGATTTAGAATATTTTAATTTTCTAACTCCACGTCGTCCTTGACGAAAGATTATGTAGACTTTACCTCTATTTTCATCATTAATTAATTTAATAATTCTATTATATGCTATAAATTCTCCTGTGAATTGTATTTTATCTTCTTCAAATGAAATAAGTACATAATAAATTGTAAATCAAGTGATAATTAATACCGCAAAGGTAATTACACACGCAATAGTTGAAAGTGATATAAATAAAGCTGACGCCGTATCATTTATTTCACTTATTGTTCCACTTAAAATGCTTTCACCTTTAGTATATAAAATAAACAAAAATGCAGATAACACAATAGCTATTACCATTCCTGATAATAATAATCCTATAATTAATCTATTTTTTATTTTATATTCAGAATTATTTTTATTAAATTTAAATACCAAATAAACAAAATACATTAATAACAATACATTTAAAGAAATAGCCACAGCATTTATGATTAAATATTTATTTTCTGATCATTGACCATTATTAAAAAAACCATTAGCAAATAAATTAGACATGATTAATTACCTTTTAATTGAGCAACTACTTCCGCAGCGAAATCTGTTGTAACTTTTTCAATTCCCTCTCCAACTTCAAAGCGAATCATTTTAACTAATGAAACATTTTTTGATTTAATGAAATTACCAACTTTTTGTTTTTCATCAATAACAAAATCTTGTTCTAGTAAAACAACTTCACCTAAACGTTTATTTAGTTTTCCCTCTAAAATCCCTGCAGCAACTTTTTCTGGTTTTTCGGATAAATCAGTTGTTTCAGCAATAATATGTTTTTCAGCATTAATAAATTCTTGTGGCACCTCATTTTTTGTTAAATATTTAGGTGCCATTGCAGCAACATGCATTGCAACATTGTATGCGTCTGATTCATTAATATTTCCATCAAATCCTAATAATACTGATACCCTTTTATTTGAATGATTATAAATAACTGTAGTATATTTTTCTCGATCTAAAATTGAAAATCTTCTAAATGAAATTTTTTCACCAATTGTTGCTGTTGCAATTATTATTGTTTCTTCTATTGAATTGTAATTTTTTGTGGGCAATTTCAATACTTCTTCTAAAGTTGAATTTTCATTTGCTGAGTTCAATAATGTTTCTGCAATTTCTTCAACTATACTAATAAATTGATTATTTTTCGCAACAAAATCTGTTTCTGAATTAATTTCAAAAATAACAGCTTTTTTATCATTTTGTTTTGCAAAAACTACACCTTCTGCAGCAATTCGATCTGATTTTTTAGCAGCTTTGACAATTCCGTTTTCTCGTAGTCAAATAACCGCTTCATCTACATTTCCATTAGTGATTTCTAATGCTTTTTTACAGTCCATCATTCCTGCGCCAGTAATTTCTCTTAGTTCTTTAATTAATGTGGCAGATAAAGCCATAATTTCTTTCTCCTTAATTAGTTTCTTTTTTTATTTCTTCTGTTTTTTGATTTTGTACAATTGGCATTTTTGCATCTATTCTTGGTTTATATTCTCTAGGTGCTCTATCATTTCTTTGTGATCTATCTTGATGATTATTAAATGAATTTTGATTATTTTCATTGTATTCACGCTTTGGTGCAACAGTACGTAATTTAGAAGGTTGCATTTTAATTCCTGCAGCTTCTGCATAAACATCAACTACATAATTTAAAATAATATTTACAGATTCTTGCATATCATCATTTGCTGCAATTACAAAATCTACCATATCTGGGTCTGCGTTTGTATCACAAATTGCAATTACAGGAATGTTCAATTTTCTTGCCTCTTTAATTGCAATTTCATCTGTTTTTGAATCAACAACAAAAAGAGCAGCAGGATATTTATGCATTTGTTTAATACCACCTAAAGTCTTTTCAAGTTTAGCTTTTTCCTTTAAAATAGCTATTTGTTCTTTTTTGGTATGTAATTTAATTTTTCCTGTTTTTTCTTCATTTTCGATATCTCAAAGTGTTTTAATTCTTAAAGATATTGTCTTCATATTAGTTAAAGTACCACCCAATCAACGTGAATTTACAAAATAATTTCCCGAACGAAGAGCTGCTTCTTTAACTCCATTTTTTGCAGAACGTTTTGTTCCAACGAATAAAATTTTTTCTTTTTTAATACCTATATTTGTTACTAATTTTTTAACATTTTCAAGTAATACTAAAGTTTTTTGCAAATCGATAACATGATTTTTATTTTTAACTCCGTAAATATATTGCTTCATTTTAGGATTTCATCTTTTTGTTTGATGTCCTAAATGTGAACCTGCCTCTCATAATTGTTCTCTAGTAATATTTGCCATAAATTTTCCCTTTCACTTTTTTATACTAAATATTTGTTATTCTTCCATTCAGTTCTAAACTTTGCCACACTTTAATATTAAACATCGTGCACTAGGCATTGCAATTCCTAAATGTGTTTGCATTTTAATTATATAAATATACAACTCGTTAATTATATATGTTAACAAGATAAATAACAATATTTATCTTGTTATTAAAAAATAAATATTGTTATTTTTTTGCTAATTTAGCTATCGCTTTTGTATATATTTCAAGCATTTTTTGCAAATCGCTAATTGTGACATATTCGTTGTATGCATGCATAGTTGAATTATTGACATCAAATTCTGCACCAAAAGCAACAATATTTTCCATGGCTTTTGCATATGTGCCACCACCCAAAGCTACAGGTTCTGCATTTTGTTCACCTGTAACTTCTCTATAAACAGACATAATTTTTGTAGCAATCATTGAATCCTTGGCAATATATACACTTTTTTCTAATTTAGCTTGCTTTTCTTTTAAACCATAAGATTTGATAATTTCGTTTAATTTATTAAATAAATTAGTTAAATTTGCATGAACTGGTATTCTTAAATTCAATGTAAAACGTTGATTTTGATCATTCATTTCCACTATTCCATTTGATGCAGTAACTTTGCCTGTTTCATCTTCTAATCCATCAGGGAAAATATTTGTCATATTATAATTTAAATGAATATGATCATGAACAAATTTGGCAATCGGATCATTTATACCTATTTCATAAATTGCGTTTAATGCATAAGTTGCAGCATTAATACCCATATGTGGCAACGACCCATGCCCTGCAGTTCCTTGAATAATTAATGAATTATCTTTTTCTACCAAAGAAACAACATTATTTTTTTGTAAAAATTCTTTTAATTCTTGTAATTTTGGACCAATGTATGTGACTTGATCATTTATCACATTATATGCAGAACCACCCATTAGAGAAAATTGACACTGATAATTTCCTAAAATATCTATATCTCGGATAAATTTTTCTGCATATACCATTGGAAATTCACCATCTGGTGTATATCCAAATGCTGGATGTTCTTCATTTGCAACATATGCATTCATATCATCTCAATCTGTTTCTTCTGCCGTACCAAAAATCATACGTATTCTATAATCTGCCAAAAAGTTATGATCAATTAAGTATTTTACAGCAAACATGTTAATAATAGTCGGACCTTTATCATCAAATACGCCACGACCAATTAATTTGCCATCTTTAATTATTGGTTCAAACGGATTTGTAACTCATTGATTAATATTACCTGGCGGAACAACATCTAAGTGGCATAATATACCCATCATTTCTTTTGCGTTTCCTATTTCGGCATAACCATAACGATTCTTTTTATCTTTAACTATTTTTGTAAAACCAATTTTTTCAGCCAAGTCTAATGCAAAATCTAATGATTTTAAAGTATTTTCTCCATATGGAGCACTTGCAGTTGGTTCTGATCTATATGATGGAATTTTGACAATTTCTTTTATTTGTTCTAAAGCTTCTTCAAAATATTTTCCTTGTAATTTATTTAAGTTTATTTCAAACATATTATCACTCCTAATATTTAAAATTATTTTATATTTCTATTTTTTTTAATTTTTTCATATGCTACATTGATTTCTAACATTTTTTCTTTGGAATTTGGAATTACCGAAGTATCTGGATGATATTTTTTTGCAAGTTCTCGATATCTTTTTTTTATCTCTGCGTTTGTAGCAAATGAGTTTAAACCCAAAACCTCATACGAATGAAAATCAGAATTATCTTTAACATTGACATTAGAATTATCGTAATTATCATAATTTTGGTCTTGTCTTTTTTTAAAGAAAAAAATATTTAAATTCATAACCAAATCTTCAAAGATGCTATTAAAATCCGCTTTCATTATTGTCTCAATATTATCTAATCTTGATGAGAAATATTCCTCTTCCGATGAATACTTAATTTTTTTTATATTTGCGGATTTTTTATATAATTTATTGAACAGAAATGGATAAATGTCTTCTGCTAAGTAATCAATTGCTATTAATAAAAATTTTGAATAATATTCGCTATATGCATTACCGATAATATAGACTCAATCACCTTCAATAGGCATACCATTTAAAATGCGATCAATTTCTTGCAAAAATTGTGATTCATATTTTTTAAATATCGTTTCCATTTTAGTTGATATTTCTACAATTTGTTTTTTAATTATTTCCATATCAGAATTTAAATCTTCTACATGATTATTTAAGTAATTTTCCATATTCTGCAATGAAATATGAAATGGATAATTCAATAATTTGAAATTAACATCATATCCTTTAACGTTAATTTCTTTTTGATTATTAGAGACAACTGTATTTTTAATATTTTGAAAATAATCATTTAATTGATTTAAAGACATTCTCTTTTTTTCTTCACGTTGTTTATTATTTTGATTGCGTTTTCTTCCAAAAATTCCGCCACCACCAGAGAAAAGCGAAATAATAATTACAATAATTATATATCATCAGAAATTCATATTTCACATCCCCTTCATGTCTAACTAAATAATAACAAAAAAATCGTGTGAAACACGATTTTAAATTAATGTATTATTTTTCTGATTTTTTTGTTTTGCTTGTAATCGCTTCTGTTTGTGGTATAACAGTTGCTCTTTTTCTATTTTTGCCAAAGCGTTCATACTTAACAATTCCCGAAATTAGAGCAAAAAGAGTGTCATCTCCTCCACGACCAACGTTTATTCCTGGATGAATTTTTGTTCCTCTTTGACGAAAAATAATTGAACCAGCATTTGCAAATTGACCATCTGAAATTTTTTGTCCAAGTCTTTTTGATTCAGAATCGCGCCCGTTTCTTGTTGATCCAACTCCTTTTTTAGAAGCAAAGAATTGTAAACCTAATAAAAATCGCATAATTAAACCTCCTTAATTTTTAAATTTTCTTTATATTGTACTTCAATTGTTTTTAATTGAATAATCATTAGTTGAAATAATAACTGTAATTCTTCTGATGATACTAAAACATCAATTTCTATTAAATTATCTTTAATTTTGATATTTGTTTTTCCCGCAAAAAGAGTGTCAAGTGCATTTAAAGTACCTGAAGTTATTGCTGTAACTCCAGCACATACTAAATCTTGACCATAATCGCCAAATTTAGCATGCCCTGAAATTTTAATAAAATCAATTAATGATCCTTTTTTTGAAATATTAACTTTTATCATTAATTATTCAGAAGCTTCTGGTACTTGAGTTGTAACTTTTTTTGTTGCTGAAGCACCAGTAGATATTGCATCAATTTTTATTTTTGTGTACGGTTGTCTATGACCATAAACTTTTCTAATATTTTTTTTAGAATGATATCTAATAACACGTATTTTTTTATCTTTTCCATTTTTAATTATTGTACCAGTAACAGTTGCGCCCTTAATAAAAGGTGCACCTATTTTATCATCAATCATTAGTACTTCATTAAACGTAACTTTAGTATTTTCATCTTCATTCAATAATTCAATAAAAATTTCATCATCTTTTTGTACTTTAATTTGTTTCCCACCAGTTTTGATAATTGCAAACATATTAATTTTCCTTTCAGTATAGACTCGCCTTGTATGCGTTCACTTAAGAAACTTTCGGTGCACACAAAAGAGCGGTTGAAACTGCCAACCGTTATTTATTATACATAAATATAAAATAAAAAAGCAATATTTTATTTAATAATAATTCAATAAAAAAATAAAAACTGTATCAATAAGATACAGAATTAAAATATAATTAATTTTTATTTACAAAAAAAATCGTTGTTCCTACAGAAAAAATTACTCCCGTTAAAATGTGAGATGCTGATGCTAAACCTGATAAAAAATCATCTGTAGAAGCTGCACCTCAAGCATAAAAGAATTTTCAAGATGTTCCTCACGCCTGTATTATAAAAACAACTACGATCACAATAGAACAAATTACACCAATTAAGCCAAAAACCTTATTTGCTCCAAAAAAATGTAAGAAACAAAATAAAGCTATCACAACAGATAATAATAAATATATTGCGAATCCTGCTCAAAATGAACCATCGTCTTTATATAAATCTTGAAATTTAACTACAAAAATTATTGATAATATTGCGAGTACAACACCCCAAATGCCATTAATTATACTTCCTATTTTTTTCATTATCTAAATTCCTCCTACTGGATTATGCTAATTTTAATAAATTTATACAATATTTAAATTACTAATTGCTTGCTTACATCATTTTTACAAAATATAAAAAAATAAAAATAATACTAGTTTATTAATTTATAAATTGAAGCATCTTCACCATTATTTCAAGTTCCAGCTAAAATTATTCCATTTGAAAGTTGAATAACTGATGTTATGGGATTATCAAAAGTTTTATTTTCTACAATACCAGTTCCATTACCAACAGAAGTATCAATTGTACCTTGATCTGTTAATTTGTAAATAACTCCTGAATTTCCTACAGCTAAAACAACGCCATTTGAAAGTCTAATTAATTTTTCAATATTCATTTTAACAGTATTATCTTCTAACTTACCAGTTCCACCACCTACTGATGTATCAATTTTACCTTGATCTGTTAGTTGATAAATTGAACGGTATCCGTGCCAACAATGACTAATTCATTTTCAAATTGAAAAAAAGAGCCAACACCACCATCAACAGTATTATCTTCAATTTTACCACCATTTCCGACTGAATCATCAATCCCTCCAGATGACTCTTCATTATTATTTAATGAAACTTCACGACATGCAATTGTTGTTGCTTATCCTGCAGACACAAGACTAATTGCTGCTAATATTTCTAAAATTTTTTTCATTTTTCTAAAAATCTCCTTTTTATATTAAATATTTGATAATTAATTTTAATAAATATAGATTAATTTAAATTTACATAGATTCAATTTATGCTATCAATCAAAATAAAAAGAAATGCTATAATAGTATTTCGTTACTATTATAGCATTTCTTAAGAAAAAAATAAACCCGCATTTTTGCAGGTCGTTTATCCGTGGTTGTTGATTTTTCTAATTTTTAAGAAATACAGAAAAACTACAGAAAATAAAAAATGGCACCCTTGAAGAGATTCAAACTCTTGGCCTATCGCTTAGGAGGCGATTGCTCTATCACTGAGCTACAAGGGTATAACCATATTTATACTAACTTTTTTTAATACAAAAATAAACAGAAACTATGCAAATTGATTATAATTCACATTAGAAGAATTATCTATAGTAAATTTTACGTCACCATTTTGAAATGGCCCATTTATTTGATTTGAATGTGTAAACTCAAAGACTATTCCTGCAATTGCTTCTGTAAATCCCGTAATAGAATCTATGATATCTGCAATACCAGATATAAATGATCCAGATATACTAGCTCCTCCTATTGTGTGATTCATTTCAACATTTGTTAATTCTTTCATCTATATTCACCTCCATTTTTTTATATAAAAAATTATGATTTATAAACTAGATTTGAAATATAATTTTTGGATAATTTGAATTCATCAATGATAATACTAATAATTTCTTTGTTATTTTTATTTTGTAATTTATATTCAGAAATTTTTAATTTAATAATTTCTTCATTTACAGTATTTTTTTCAAAATCAGTAAACAAAATAACAAACTCACCTTTTATAACACTTTTATTTTCAAAATTAAAATATTGATCTATTTCTGCAAGTGTTCCAATAATAAATTGTTCATTAATTTTGGTTATTTCTCTTCCAATAATAATTTTTGTATCATTGCCAAGTATTTGTTTTGCAAGCGAAATAGTCGATAAAATTCTATGTACCGATTCATAATAACAAACAGTAGTCATATCAAATTTTTTAATTTTTTTAAATTCTTTAATAATTTCAGATGTTTTGTGTGGCAAAAAACCACCAAAATAATTATTTTTATTTATTCAACCAGAAATTATTAGAGCATGTATATATGCAGGTCCAGCCCCTATTGGACACACAGAAAAATCATTATTCATTTTGTATAATTCATTTAAAAGATACGATCCTGGATCAGAAATTACTGGAACTCCAGCATCTGAAATCAAAGCTATATTTTTTTTTAATATCAAATAATCATTTATTTTTTTTGCTTTTTCAATTTCATTATATTTATGCAAAGATATTAAAGGTTTTTTAATATTATATTTTTGAAGTAAAATCATTGATTGCCTTGTATCTTCACACAATATTATGTCAACTATTTTTAGTGTATCTATTGCTCTATTACTAATATCATTCAAATTACCAATTGGTGTGGTTACTAAAAATAGAATTGGTTTATTATCTTTAAAGGTACTGAAAATTATCATTAAATATCTCCTTGTGAAAATAAAAAAATAATGCCTTTAAACATTATTATTCTACATTAATTATTTGAATTTTATATGGAACACGAACTTCTCTTACATCTGTTGTTGTTCCTTTTTTTTGACCTAACATTGCTTTTGCCAATTGCGATTCATTTGAAATTTTATTTTCAAAAGGATCTGCTTCAACCTGACCTACAATTTTTACAATCATTTCAGTTTTATCATTTAAATTTTTGAATGTTACAGTTGAACCAACTTTTACTAAATCATGATTTGTTACAGAATCTTTTTCAATTACAGTAGCTTTAACCACCATTGCTTCTAATTCTTTAATTCTAGCTTCAACTTCCGCTTGTCTGTTTCTTGCAGCATCATAATCTGCATTTTCAGATAAATCACCTTGAGCACGTGCTTCAACTAATTCTTCAATTACTTGTGGTCGCACATTATCAATTAAATTTTTAAGTTCTGTTTTTAATTCCTGTAAACCTTCAGCGGTTAAAATAATTTCATTTTCCATATAAAGACACCTCTACTTAATCAACTATAGTATTATACACAAATAATAATCTTTATTTATGTTTTTTAAACTAATCTTACTTTTTTTCTTCAAGTACCTTTTATTCATCTTATAGGATAAATCATTGCTCTTAAAAAAGGATCAACCAAATAACCAATATATGCAAAAACCAAACCCAAACCATGTAAAATATTGAAACCATAAATAAAAATAAATGGAATAGCCACTTGACCAAAATACATTGTAAAAATTGAGACAATTAATGGAAAATACAAATCACCCGTAGATCATAATGCCCTTAAAATTGATAAATTAACTGTATCAAAAATGCATTTAACACCAATGATAGCCATTAAAATATAACCTCATGTATTTATTAATTCAGTTGGTTGATTAAAAGCTTTTAATAATGGCCAAGTTAAAAAAATTAAAACAACAGCTGAAATACTTGCAATATAAACTGAAGTTTTCAACAATTAATGCCTTCCTCATATGCTCCATCCAAATCTTTTTGGCCTATTTTTGTTGATACTCTAACAGATGTTACAGTAGCTATAGAAATCATTAAAATCATGGTGTATTGCTGAATACTATTAATTGCTCTATGAAATTCTAATCATTTATTTTGTTCATAATATGTATTTGCATCACTACCCAAATGAGCTATTGCAACATTGGAAATTAAATTCGCAACATTTCATAAGCCCATTTCAATAGTCATTGGAAATCCCATTCTTAATGTTTCTTTTACAAAAAGTAATTTAATATTCTTAAAAAAACCAGAATTGGTTTTGTGATCTATAAGTTTATTTGCAATGATATACATATAAATTAATTGAAATAAACCAGCTATAGGAATAGATAAAGAAATTCAAAATGGATTTATTTTAGCAGCAAATAACATTATAGAAACAATTGTTGCATCTATAAAATTGGAAATAACAGCACCAATAGTAACATGAATCGATTTCTTGATTGCTTGTAGTGCAGAAATATAAACTTGCGCAATAGACATAATAACGAGTCTAGTTAATAAAACATAATAATATTTTTGTGCAAATTGGAGTTCATTGATTTCAACAATTTGACCGTTAACATTTTCAATTGCTACATTTTGTGCACCCATTGTTTCTAGCAAATATTCACTTAATAAAGCAACAATAGTATAAATTCCACAACAAATTAAAAAATTAATAATTACTCCAGATATTATAACTTGATTTAATTCAGAATATCTTCTCTGACCAATTAAATTACCACACACAATCAAAGTTCCAGATGCTACAAAACTTGGTGTAAATTGCAAAAAAGTAAATGCAACCGTTATTTTAGATACAACCGGAAAATATGCTCCATCTTTATATCAAGAAATCATTATCATATTTATTTGTGTAATTAGTAAATCAAAAAATAATTGAATAAAAATTGGTAACGCAGCTTTTACTATTCCTTTAAAATCTTGAACTTTATATCAAGTAACATTCAATTTCAAATTTTTAAGTTTCTTTTGTTCTTCAACGGTTAATAATTTTCTTTCATTTTTTTCTATTATATCGATTTGTTTATTCATTGTTCTTTTTATCTTGAAGTGACTTTCTATTTAAATTTTCAATATATTCTAAAAGTGATGTTAATGATTTTTTATTTTTAATCAATAATTTAAGTTCATTTTCATCAGCGTTTTTCAATTCTGATAATGTTGAGTATTTTTCATTTATTTTATTTATCATAATTTTTCCTAAACCATTTACAGACTCCAAATGTGAAGTTACCAAAGATTTTGTTTGTCTATTTCTAAATGCAGCTATGGCAAAATTATGTACTCTTTCTTGAATGCGAGCAAGTAAGTTAAATAATGGTGTTGTTTTTTTAAGATAAACATCTTTATTATTTAAATCACAAATATGATCTGTTCTATGATGATCATCTTTTACTAACCCAATTACTGGAATGTCTATTGAAAGAATTTTTAGAATTTCTCTAATTGCGTTAACTTGTATTTTTCCTCCATCTGCTATAATTAAATCTGGTTTTTCTTCATTATTTACTAAGCCTTTTTGATATCTTCTATAAACCATATTTTGCATTCTGTGATAATCGTCTTTTGCATCTATATTTATATTATATTTTCTAAAACTATTATGACTTGGTCTGCCTCCTTTAAAAACAACCATTGCACCAGTTACTAATTCATCCAAAATATTTGCAACATCAAACATTTCAATATGATATGGATATGTAGGTAAATTTAGTAATTTTTGTAAATCTTGTAATACATCAGATTCATTATAATTTAAATTTGCAGATTGCAATCTTGATTTTCTCAATTCATCTATTGCATTTGAATGTGCCAAATTCATTAATGAGATTCTAAGTTCTGAATCATTTTTTTTAATAATTTTTCCAAAATTAATTTTCATATCTTTAATGTCAATATCAATAGGTAAAATAGTTTCATTTGGTAATGCATTTTTTGCATACAATTGAATTGCATATGATGTTAATAGTTCTGAAATATTTTGACCGGAATATTTATCTATATAAGTATCTTTTGAAAGTAATTTACCACCTCTATAAAATAATGTACAAATTACAAAATCAGAATCATCTATTTCATAAGATATAACATCTCTATTTAAATCATCATTCAATTCAACATCTTGTTTTGCGGTTGTTAATTCTATATGTTGTAATAATACTTTTATTCTCTGTGCCTCTTCAAATTGTAAATTACTAGCCGCATAAGTCATTTTATTTTTCAATTTCAAAATAACTTCTTCTGAATGGCCTTTAAAAAAATGTTCTACATTATTAATTTGTTTTTCATATCATGATCAATTCACATCTTTAAAACATGCTCCGGAGCACTGATCAATATGATAATAAAGACATGGTTTACCTAAATTACCAGCACATTTTCTAAGTGGAAATAATCGTTCCATTGTTTTTAGAATTTCTCTAGCTGATGAACCATCTGGTAGTGGTCCGAAGGTTTTTAAAGCACTATTTTGATAACTTCGTACATATTTATATTGTGGATCTTTTTCTTTTGTGATAATTATATACGGATAATGTCTGTCATCATTTAATGATATATTGTATCTTGGTTTATATTTTTTAATTAAGTTTTGTTCAAGTACTAATGCTTCTTTTTCATTTTCTGTAATAAATGTTTCAACAGAGTTTATATCTCTTACAAGTAAAGTGGTTTTATTATTGTGTACTTTATTAAAATAACTAGAGACTCTTTTTTTTAAATTTTTTGCTTTACCGACATAAATTACTTTTTCTAAATTATTTCGGTAAACATAACAGCCTGGTAATTCTGGTAATTTTTTAACTTCATCTAATACTTTACTTGATGCCATAAATATACTCCCTATTTTTTTAAAGATACATTATCTAATTTTTTTACTAAAATTTCAAAGTCTTCTTTTGTTTCACCATTGAAATTTCAAACTTGTTTAAAACCTTTTAATAAATTATAATTTGTTTTTTCACCTATCAATAGTGCGTGAAAATTATTTTTACTTTTCTTTGCTTTTTTGATTCCATTTACAACATCTACTTCTATTTCATCTCCTATAAAATCTGAAATCATTAAAACATCTGCATTTTTAAAATCTTCTTTTGTTAAAATTTCTAGAGAATGACGTAATGGGCTTGAAAAATCAGTACCACCTCCGCCAAATGAAACTGATAAAAATTTATTTAATTTTTCTAAATTACGATTTGTATCAGATAATTCAAGTGTATCTATATCTGTTTCAAAAGTTACTAAATATATTTTTCTTTTTTCACGATTCGCCATGGCCGTTAATGCCAATGCTGTTGCCTTTGCAAGTAATTCGGCTTTACCGTGCATTGATCCAGAAATGTCTACCAAAATAATTATTGGTCCCTTCCTATTTTTTGCTAAATCCGATTTGGTATTTTTAATTTTAGAATATTCATCAATTGACATTATATCTTTATTTTTGTAATCAAAAGTTTGTAATTTTCCTTCCGCAAATTTAGCCAAAAATATTTTTTTATAAGTTGGATGTTTAAAATATACAAGCTCACTTAGTAATAAATGTGAAATGTTATTTGAAATTTTTGTTCCGACAAATTCTTCTGGATAATTTTGCGAATAATTATCATAATTTCTTTTAAAATTTTTTAATTTATTTTTTTCTAATTGATTTTTTGCATTTTCTACATTCCCCAAAATTTCAATTAGTTTTTTTATTGATGAATTATTTTCAATTAGTTTTACAAATTCATATATTGATGATATATCTTTGGTCTTAAAATTTTTAATATCTAAATTTCAAGTGGTACCAAATATTTTTGAAATTGTAGTTGACATATTTTTATATTCGATAAAAGAATATATTAATTTAATAATTTCTTTTTGCAATTTGTACATATGATTTTTCATATACATTATCGGTTCTGCAATTAATGACTCTATGATTTCTTCTTCCAATATTTCTTCTATTTTCAAAAATAATTGATTTTTATTTTGCAGAGTTTGATCAAATTGATATTTTTGAAATTTAATTGCTTCTTTTGTTGATGCACTAAAAGTATCTATTTTTTGCAATAAAGTAAATGCACTATCAATATTTATAATCATTTCAGATTTAATTTCTTCAATAATTTTGACTTGTTTTTGCAAAACTAGGTCAGCTTTTATTTTTTCAATCACTTTCAACCAATGAGAATAAAATGAGGAGATTTTATTATTAATTTGTTCATTTAATAATTTATTACCTCTACCATCAAAACTTATTAAATAGTATTCATATTCAGGTAATGCAAGTAATTGCTTTCACATATTTTTTAAAACATTTTGAGTAACTTTCTTTGCTTTATTTTCATATTTTGCAATAGGCGCATAATATGTTGTTATAAAAGGATTTATGTCAATGTCGAATTGATGTCGCAATTTTTTAATTGTATAATCAACTGCATCATTTATTAAATGTTTTTTTCAATCATCAACGATATCTTCAATATAATTCGATGCATTAACTATAAAATGTAAATAATAAACTGATTTATTTTCTTGTAAAAAACGAGTAAGTTGTTCTCTATTAAATTCAAACGAAAAATTATCAGTTTTAGAAATTCAATTTAAATCTCTTTCAACAGTTTTTTTTGAAAAATATTGATCTATAAAAGTTTTGTAATTTAAAAAAGATGATTTTAACATATCCTGTAATTTAAATTTGATATTTTTATTTGACTCTTCAAATAAATTTTTATATTTAGTTTCTGTGAAAATTTTTTTTTCTAAATTATTAATTTCTAAAATTACTTTATCTATAGCAAGTTCAATAATTTTATTCTTATTTAACATTATGATCCTTTAATTACTTTTTTTTGCAATTGAAAAAAAGTTTTTTCAAATTCTTGTCTTAATTCGGAACTTATACTACTTGCTCTATCAAAATCAAATGGTGAAAATATAGACGATGCTTTTGAAATGACGCCGTTGTCTTCATTCAATCCTTTAAGTATAGATTTATATCGAATACCTAATTCATCTATGTATTCTTTATTGGTTAAATTATTTTTTAAATAGCCTTTAACATTATTTGTTAATGTTTTAATTTCCGTTTCTGCTCAAGAAACATCATCTGAAACGCCAGTAATTTTTTGAACTATTTCATCATAAATTAATTTTATTTCTGCGCGTTCATCAACACCATTATTGTTTATATTATTTCAAAAACAATGTTTAATAACAAAAGTATCTGCAATTTCCACAATTTTTCTATCAGAACATAATGCAGACACTTTCATTAAACGCAATGTTTTTTTTCAACGTCTATCAGATATATAAATTGAAGATTTTGTTTCTAAATTTATTTTAAAATGGCGAATGAAATCTATTGTATCACTTGAAAAATTTATACCATTTGTATCATCTACAATATTTGAAATTTCAATTAAATTTTCTGGTGTCACTAAATCTGCATCATTTAATTTCAACAATTCATGTTTAACATCAGTTCCTATGCCAACCATTTTTAAAACATTATCAAAATCATTTAAAGGCTCTGTTTCAAATCTTAATATAAATCTATCATAAAGTGCTTCTAGGCCTTGATTTTCTTCTGGGAATTCGTTTGAAGCTGCTATTAATAATTTAAGTGGTACTTTTATGGTTTGTGTACCATTTCTAAATTCTTTTTCATTAATAATAGTAAGTAAGGTATTTTGAATCGATGGTCCTGCTTTTCAAATTTCATCTAAAAAACAAATATCTGCTGATGGTAAATATCCATCAATAAGTCTCACATAATGTCCATCTGATAATTTATTTATATCTAAAGGACCAAAAATTTCTTCTGGAGTAGAATATTTGTTCATTAAATATTCAAAAATTTTACCATTTTTAATTATTGTTTTTATTGCTTTCGCAATAAAAGATTTGCCTAATCCCGGTTTACCATACAAAAAAATTGACTCGCCACCGAACATCGCAAGTAAAGTTAATCTAATTACATCTTCACGTTCATACAAATTTTGTGACAAAAATTGTACTAATCTTTCAATTCTACTGCGCATTTTAAACTTCCAATCAATAATATATCCATTTAATTTTACTCTTTTAAAATAAAAAATTAACGTATAACGTTAATTTTAATAAATATCTTCATACCTTAAAAAAACTTCTCTTGGTTTAGAACCATTTTGTGGGCCAATTATGCCTTCTGCTTCCAATTCATCAATTATTCTGGCTGCACGATTATATCCTAATTGAAATTTTCTTTGTAATAATGATGTTGATGCTTTTTGTTCTCTAATTACAAACTCTTTAATTTGTTCATACATTTCATCATTTGATGAACTTGAATTTACATCTTGTGAATTTGTCTCTTTTTGCATAAAGGATGGGTCATAACTTGCTTGTTGTTGATTTGTTATTCAACTAACTATTCGTTCTATTTCGTCATCTGATAAAAATGCTCCTTGCGCACGAGTCAAATTCGAACTACCAGCAGGCATAAATAATAAATCACCGCGTCCTATTAATTTTTCAGCTCCAATTGAATCTAAAATAGTTCGTGAATCTATTCCTGATGAAACCGCAAAAGAAATTCGTGAAGGAATATTGGTTTTAATAACACCAGTAATCACATCCGTAGATGGTCTTTGAGTGGCCACAATTAAATGTATTCCAGACGCCCTAGCCATTTGTGTTAAACGCATTATCGATTCTTCAACATCTCTTTTATTTGCAGTTAGCATTAAATCTGCAAGTTCATCAATAACAATTACAATGTATGGTATTTTTAATGAAGTGACTGTTTGTTTTCTATTATATCCTTCAATATTTTTTACATTATTCATTGTAAATAATGAATATCTTCTTTCCATTTCCTCAATAACTTTTTTTAGTGCGTTACTTGCATCTTTCATATCTGATATGACAGGAGCTAATAAATGAGGTAAATTATTGTACATTGAAAGTTCTACTTTTTTTGGATCTATCATTAAGAATTTTACTTCATGAGGTTTTGCTCGTAGCAAAATTGAAGTAATTATTGCATTAATCATCACAGATTTTCCAGAACCAGTTGAACCTGCAACAAGTAAATGTGGCAATTTATCCAATTCTGCAATAATTGGTTCTGCCAAAACATTTTTGCCAATTGCAAATAATAATTTAGAATTAATTTTTTGAATAGGAATTTTTTCCATTAATTCCCTCAAAGAAACAACGCTTGGATAATCATTTGGTATTTCAATACCAACTAATGCTTTACCTTGAATTGGTGCTTCTAATAAAACATTTTGTGTAGCCAATGTCAATTTTAAGTCATTTTCCAATCCCAAAATAGAATTTACCTTTGTTCCATCTCCGGGTTGAACTTCAAATTTAGTAACTGTTGGTCCAATTACATAATTTACAACTTGGGCATTTATTTTAAATTGAACAAAAGTTCTGTTAATTACATCAACTTTTGCATCTGCAGCTGCATTATTTCTTTGAATATCTTCTGGTGAAATATATACTTTTTTTAACAAATCCAACGATGGCAATTGATATGAATTATTTATATACTGTTCTTGATTTTCTGCCAAATTTGAATTTACTTTAATTGGTAAAGTATTTCTTGGTACATCTACGCCATTTAGAATTCTTGTTTGAGTATTAAAAGAATCATACATTGGCGAACGTTCTATTCTTCTTTTTTCACGTTGTTTTATTTTTTCATTATCTTGATGATTGGTTATATATTCATCAATTGTCACTTGATGCATATCTTTTCTTGAATTTGGTTCATTTTTTAAAACGCCCATTAATTCTTGCGTTTTGCCATTTGCACCAAATGGTGTCACAGCTGTTTCTTGACCAAATTTTTCACGTGCAATAGCTGGATCAATATCTCCATATTTTGTTGTTGCAGGTATTGTGTAATTTAAATTTTCATTTAAAGGTTGTTGATTTCTAGTTCTTGGTTTATATAATTTTTGATTATTTTCATAATTATTTTGTTGTTGTTGAATATTATTTGAGTAATAAGCTGAATCATTCATTTTTTCTCTTCGATATTCATATTGTTGGTTTTCATAATTTGTAGATTGCATTTTGTTTTGTCTATTATTATTTATAGAATTAACATTTTCATAACCACCAAAAGACTCGTTATAATCATTATAATTTTTTTCTTCATAAAGAACATTTCTTTCTGGAAATTTATTTAGCAAGTCATCATAGTTTACATCAGATTCATAATAATCTTTTTCTACCGGTGAATATAAACTATGTTGTTTTGAACGTACATAACTTGGAAATTCAAAAGTAATATCGGATTCTTTTAGTGAATCCAATACTTGTCTTGAGGTTAATTCATCTTCTGAATTTATGTTAATTGTTCTAAATCATTTGGAATGATTATTCACTTTTTTTTCTTTAGAATTTGATGATAATGAAAGTATTCTTAAACCTCGACCACGTTGTTTTGATTTTGGTCTAAACAAATAAATTGGATCGCCTGTTAAAATTCATACTAATTGTACAAATACAAAAAACAACGATATTACTAAGCCTCCAAAAATACTCGTATATGCAAATATTCCGGCAAATAAATTACCAAATAATCCTCCGCCTGCATAAATTGTAAAATAAGCAGATGGTTCTGAATAAATGAAATTAACTTTGTAATCTGGATTTAATGAAAAAATGGAATGATCTTGTCAGTTCTTTCAATAATCTATCAATATATTTTTCAGCATATCTTTATTTATTATAGATAAAATTTGAAATTCTTTTGTTTTTGTGTAATATGCAACAATAATCAAAATAGAAGAAATTAATGTGCTTAAAATAAGAGATGATGAAATAACCATTCCCAAAAAACGTTTTTTAAATTTAAAACGAATACCAAAATATGCGGCAATAACAAAAACAAGAATCGCCAAATAAATTATGTATTTAAATCAGCCAAATGGTAATGTAAATAAAACATCATCCAAAAATTGCCCCACGATAGTAATTCTGCCAACAGAAATAACTACAAAAACAAACATCAGCAAAGATATTATTATTCAACTTATATTATCTGATCGACGTTGCTTTTGTTCCAAAACAAAAGCAGTAGTACGGTCATCATTTTTATCCATTTACCTAATCACTCCTTTGCATAAAATTTGTTTACCCTTAATAATTCTATTTTAATATAATTTTAATAAAAGTTGAAGGTCAAAATATAGTTTTGTAAAATAATAAAAAGAACATATTCAAACAGAATAAGCCCTCTTATTTATTATTATTTAAATATATTATTTGTCTACTGAAACTCTTGATGCTTTTATGTCTACTGATTTAATTTCATCAAGAATTTTGTTTAATTTAAGTTCTTCTACTTCTTTACTATGTTCTATTTTTGAAAGTAATTTAACCGATAATTCTTTATTTTTCTCTAAATTCATATCTACTTTTTTTAATCAATTGTCATAATTTTTCTGACGTTTATCTTGATTTGCGTTATAAATCAAACTCATATATTGATGATCTTCTTTTATCTCTTGAGTCATATTTGCAATAACTTCTGATTTAGTTAAGACAACAAAATCTGAATCAAGTAAAGTTTGATGTTTTTGACCTTCCTCTGTTGACAAACGTTTTTTCAATATTTTGTTTTTGTAATATGCAAAATATCAAATTACTCCAAAAACTACAGCTACTATAATGAATACCAATTCAACAACAGATCCAACTAAAACTTCAACATTTCCTGCATCTGCTAAACCAGCATTTATAGAATCAACTATATTAATAAATAATTGAACATAATGATAAACAAATATAATTGCCAAAAAGATTAATACTGATGGGAAAATTAATCATTCTCATAAGTAAACTCTAACTTTTTTCTTTGCGCCCAAAACAAACATTGAACCAATAACCATAATATACACAAAGATAGTTACAGCAGATGAAGCTTCTGTTAATGATGAAACATTAAATACCGAACCGGAATCAACTCCTGTTTTTGCAATTTGCGCTCCCTGAGCAATATCTGGAACAATTAATCACAACGCCAACATAATTGCAGTAATAGAAAAGTTCAATATTGAAGCTTTAATTGGTAAATTATCTTTATTTAAAGCTCCAAATTTTTCTGGTAAATAACCTTCAAAAGCCATTGGTTGAATCATTGTTCCACCATATAAGGCATTTTGCATTGAGCCATTTGCTTTTAGGGCTCATTGTGAAATTATCATTACTATTTGTCCGCCTAAAATAATCCACTTGACATTTTTCTCTTTAAAATAATCTCATAAGCCCATATTCATGTTTTGTGCAAATGAATTTATTGCAGCAAAAAATATTAATAAACAAACAACATATGTAATTGTAGAAATAATAATAACTCAAATTATTCCTTTTCCAATATTTTTTTCTGGTTGATAAATATTTTTCCCAGCTGTTGCATATGTTTCAAATCCAGCAAAGAAGAAGAAACAAGAATTAAAAGCTTTAATAAATGCTTCAAATCCATGTCGCATCAATGGGTCTTTGGTTCCACCACCTGTATAACCATTTGTTCAATAATTTAAATTATCTCCAGCATTTCCTGGCATAAATGCCAATGCAAGACCTGCAATAATTAAAACAAGCGAAGTTCCTCACTTAATATATCCAGAACCCATTGATAAACGTTTATATCATTTAATTCCTAAAAATACCACACAAGAGAATAATGCATAAACAGCAATACCTATTAAATCTAGATATAAATTTGTAAATGCCCCTCAATATATAGATATTTTACCAGGCACATCTTGTCCAGTTCCGGTAAACTCTACATTGAAAAAACCTTTCATTAAATTAAATACCTGTACGGTAATTAAAAATGGTAGTAATACATACTGCATAAAAACTGATATAAAACCTCAAAATCTACCAAAAGCTGATCTGGTATAAATATATGCAGCCCCATTTATGTTCGCCTTATGTACACGTGCTAATTTTGCAAAAGATCATGCGCATAAACCAGCTATTAATCCGATTAAAATAAATAGTCAAATCACATGCATTCCAATTGAATTTTTATTTTCAGTACCGTCTGCATTTCATAAATTTGACAAAATTGCCATATTTCCTAAAAATCCAATACCTACAGTATAATTAAAACCAAGCCAAATAAACTGGCCTAAACTGATTTTCTTGGATTTATCTGTCACTACTACTGACATATCATTTTCCTTTCTCTCTAAAATTTCATTATCTATAATAAAATTTCCTTAAATACAATAATTAAATTTTAATTATCTAGGCATCAAAGCAAGATTAACTTCTAGTTAATAAAGTAATTCTTAATTTAATTTCTAATCAACTATAAATAATTAAATAAAATATTTTTTATATAAAAGTTAACAAAAAATATTCTAATTTTTAATTAACTTACACTTTTTTAGATTTCAACTAAGAATCACCTCCTTTGATGGTTCTCAATTAAACAGATTATAATTTATATCTCAACTACTAAAAACATATTAGTATTTAAATTTATTATACAAATTAATGTTATTCAAAAAATAATTTAAATCTGTTTAATCAAAAACTTTTACATAAAATTTTTTATTAAAACTTATTAAAACTTATTATTAATTTGCGTTAGTTATTAAATTATCTAAATTAGCATTTAGCGCTTTAAAAGGTTCAATGTATGATGAAAACGCTAAATTTCTATTAAAATCTTTGTTAGTTCAAGATAAATCTTTAACAACAAATCTTTTTAATTTGTTTTGTGAGTAATTTGCAAAATTCATAGAGAAAGTAAAAAAAGCATTTAACATATAAAACATTTGTCATATTGTTAATTTGTGCATTTTTAGTCCTCCATTTTTTTTTATAATACTATGTTTTAATCAAATTGTAAAGTCTATATTGAAATTTTAGAAAAATATTCATGAATCACAATAAATGCTATTAAAATAAAGGATATACTCTACTGCCTTTCATTTATCAAATATATTGTTTTGTAAACAAAATAAAAAGCCCATACGTATTTTCGCATGGGCAAATATATACAATGTTATATAATTTTTAATTATCTGTTTTAACATTTTATTTTTAATTTTGTTATTATGATTATTTTATTTCAGTTACTAAATCTTCAATTGGAATTCTTCATTTATTGTTTTGAATTACTCTATTTAAATTTGATTTATCATCATTTGTTCCAATAAGAACTGCTAAACAAATATTTTCATTTTCTTTTAATCAATTATTTTCTTTAAAAGTTTTGGTTAATTCATTATATTTTATTCCAGCCATAATAGTTGATCCATAACCCAAATCTGTTGCACATAATGCAAGTTGCATAGCCATCATAGATGATGCGCATTGTTCAAATTTAAATGCAGCGTTTTTATTATTTTCAAAATGTTTAGTTATGTAATTATAGCGTTCATTTTTTTCATTTTCTGATCATGATGGATCACATGAAGGCGTTTTTTTATTAATTCAGAATCATTCGCTAAAAATGCTTGAACTTCCAAGCCAATAAAAACAAAACATGCACTAGCTTTTTTTATTTTTTCCTGATTGAAATCATTAAATTGCGATGCAATTTTTTGACGCATTTCTTGAGTTTGGAAAATTGCCACTCTAGCCTGTTGAAGACCAAATGCACTAGGTGTCAAAGAAACTGCTTCTTTTAATTTATCCATATCTTCTGAATTAATCATTTTATTTTGCACATAATCTTTTGTTGTAAATCGTTTTTTTGCTAAATGTAAAAAATCCATAAATTTTATCCTCTAATTTCTATTTTTTAATATTTTTTATTTATTAAAGTTTATTTTAAAGTTTGAAATCTTTTAATATTTCAATGGCTTTTGGATCTGTATGATTAAAAAATTGTGTATTTTTTAAATCTAAAGTTTTAATTTGTTCAAGATCTGATTAAATCAACTCAAAATCGAATACATCAAAATTTTGAGTCATTCTTTCCGGTGTAACAGATTTAGGAATTACTGCAATTCCGTTTTGGATTAATCATCGCAAAATTACTTGTGCAACGGATTTATTATATTTATCTCCAATTGATTTTAAAATTTGATTTGTGGAAATTTGATTTTCCCCTTCTGCAAAACTAGCTCATGATTGTACTGTGATGTCCAAGTTTTTATAAAAATTTACATCATCAGTTCTTTGATAAAAGGGATTTAGTTCTATTTGATTAATGACAGGTTTTATATTGTTGAATGTCAATAAATCTTCAACTTGAACTGGGGAAAAATTAAAAACATCAATTGATTTAATTTTTACAGCAGATTTTGCCTCTTCAAGCGCTCTTCATGTTCAATAGAAATCATTAAATGGTTGATGAACTAACATCATATCAATATAGTCAATTTGCTAATCTTTTAATGTTTTATCTATTGATAATTTTGCTTTTTCATATCCGGCGTTTGAAATTCAAATTTTTGATGTTATAAAAAATTCAGATCTGTCAATTTTACTATTTTTAATTGCCAAACCTACTCCTTTTTCGTTTTTGTAAATTTGAGCTGTATCAAATAATCTATAGCCAATTTTAATTGCATTCGATACAGCTTTTTCAGTATCTTCTAAAGGAATTTAGAAAACACCAAATCCTAAAATCGGCATTTTATTACCATCATTTAATTTAATATAATTCATTTTATTTATTCCCACTATTTAAACTTTCTATTAATTTTTTATATTCAACAGGATTAAATCATAAATTTTGATTTCAATGATATTCTGTTGCATTCATTTCATTTGTTTCTAAAATTGTATTTAAAACCAAACTTGGATTAAATAATAATTCTCTGCCAACTGCAATAAAATCTGCATCAAGTAAACCAATTTCAAAATCTTTTCTCTCTTGAAAATTACCAGCTGTTAATATTGGTTTAGCTGTTCATTGTCTTACTTTTTTTACATAATGTAATGTAAATAATTTTGTTCCAAGATTTCGAATAACATCAGCCATTCGTACTCTACTTGTTGTTTCACCGGTTGAAACATTAAAATATGAAATGTATTTATCAATTTCTTTTATAAATGGTTCATAGATATCTTCCATTTCAATATTTCCGTCACCATCACCAATTGAAATTCTAATTCCAAATGGGATTTTAACTTCATTTTTTAATCGTTTTGCAATATTTAAAATCATTTCACCACGAATTAAAATATCATCACTTTTTATAACATCGTTTAATTGTGGGTGAAGCAATTCACTCATTAAATATCCAAAAGCTGAATGCAATTCTACAAAATCAAACCCAGCTTTTTTTGCTCTGATTGCTGCTTGAATAAATTTTTCTTCAATTTCAATTAAATCCTTTTTGTCTGCAATTTTTAAATTTGTTTGATCCAAATAATCATAAAATTTTGTTGCTCCTATTGTTTCTTGGGGTAATATTGATTTTGAGCCTGCATGATTTAATTGTACCCCAATATTTGCACCAGCTTTATGAACTAAATCGACAATTCTTTTCATTGGTTCTATTTGTTCATTTTTTCAAAGTCCTAAATCATTTTCACGAATACGCCCTTCTTTTGAAACTGCTGTTGATTCTACAATAATTGTCCCAACACCACCATATGCTCTCGCACCATAATGTTGAATATGAAAATCATTTGCAAATCCATCTGATGCCATTAATGTATCCATTGGTGGCATAACGATTCTATTTCGTGATTTCAAGCCTAGAATTAATTCGGCTTTATCTACAAGTTTTTTCATAATCTTCTCCTCTATTTTCATCAATAATGTGGTACGCTGCCACAACATTATTGATAACTGAAATTAATGCATGATGAATATTTGGATTTAAATAATAATTATTATTTTTACCTTCTTTTTCACGAAGTAAAATTTCTTTACAGTGCAATTCACAAATTTGCTTTGAAATATTAACCCTATTAAAACCTGTTTTTTCTACTAATTTATCAACAGTTATTATCTTTTCTTTACTTATTCAACATAAAATTATAATTTTTGTTGGAGAATTTAACTCTTTTATTAAATCCATAGTTTTTAACATATTCATCACCTCTTTTATATGTTACCAACTAGTAACATATAAATAATAACACAACATACAAAAATAATGCAATTTTTTTGAAAAAAAATAAATAAAATATTTGTACAATAAAAAACCATGCGTAATACGTATGGCGAAATATTTTTATTTTATTAAAGAATATAAATTTTTACTTTAGTTATTTAATTTTGACTCTTTTTTTGGTTCATACCACGAACCATCTAATTCTGTGATATTTGCAAGTACAATTGGTGTTTTTCCTGTATCTTGTTTTATTGTTGAACGAATTTTTAATATTATTTCGTGTTTTAATGCATTCAAATCAAAACTTTGTGGTTTTTGACGATAATCCTCTTCATATTTTAATAATATATCTGTTACTTGTTTTTGCATTTGTTTAAAGATCATGTTGTCATCTTGTATATATATAACACCACGCATTTGTGTATCAATTAAACTTTTTAATTCTTTAGTTCTTTGATCAATTGCTGCACCAACAATGACAATGCCATCTGTTGATAATTGTTTTCTTTCGTTTAAAACAACAGCTCCAACATCGCCAATTCCAATTCCATCAACATAAACATCACCCGATGTTGCAGCATCAACTTTAACTGTTAATTTATCTGTTTTAGATAATACTAACATTTGCCCGTTGTCTATTAATGCAACATTTTCTGGCAATAAACCAGCTTCAATTGCTGCTTTTTTGGCCTTTAAAAATTCTTTATACAAACCTTTTACTGGAATAAAGTATTTTGGTTTAATTAAAGAAATCATTAATTTAATATCTTCGTAACTTGCTTTCATTGATCAAATATTTCTGTCAAGTAAAGCTATTAATCTTGCATTTGTTCTTGCCAAGTCATCCATAACTTGTGCATGTTTTCTTTCAATACCAGCAGCTGGTGGGGTTGCTATTACAATAATGTCATCTTCTGTAAATTCAACAGCATCATCATTACCTGTCGCAATTTTTGCCAAACGTGAATAAATTAAATTTGCAGTACCCGTAACTAAAAGAACACCATTATCAGATTTAACATATTCTTCAATTGAAAACAAATCATCTTTTGTAATATTTAAATTTTTATGAATAATATCTGATTCTAAAATTGTTGCTAATGTTTTACCATAAACAGCAATTTTTCTTCCATTTGCTTTAGCTGCAGATGCAATTTCTGAAAATTTAAAAATATCTTCTTCAAATATAACAATAACTAATCTTGCTTTTTCTTTAATTACTGCATCAATATGTTTTGCTACACGATAATTTGGTGATGTGAAATCACTTCTTGAAGCAAATTCAGAATCTGATAAAAACGCTAAAACACCTTTTTGCGAAATATTGGCAATGTGTTGCAAATCTGTTGAAAAAAACGATTTTTCCTCACCGTCAAATATATAATCTCCAGCATAAATTACTAAACCGTTTTCTGTATGCAAAACATACCCAAAAGTTTGTGGGAAAACAGCTGTTGTTCTAAACACTTCTATTTTATTTTTACCAAAATTAACTACATCTTTATCTTTTAAAATTTTAAAATTAGCATCTCTATTTTTAAGTCTGTATCTTTGATTTTTGTATTTTAATGCGACTGTAGTTAATTCATTACAATACACTGGCACATCTATTTCTTTTAAAATATACGGTAAGGCTCCAGAATTATATGCTGATGGTGAAGAAATGAAAATACCTTTTATCCTATTTTTATTCATTTTTAAATATTCAATATTTGGTATTACCAAATCAATTCCTAATATTCCACGATCTGGAAATTTTACACCTGCATCAAATATAAAAATATCTTCATCTACCTCTATTAAAAATAAATTTTTTCCTCTTTCGTCTTGACCACCAAGTGCTATAAAATTAATTTTTGACATAATATATCTACTCTTTCTATTTGTTATATTAAAACATGTATTATCTAAATTATTATTTAATCAAAATGTCTTTCACTTTTGTATTATAACAAAAAACAAAGAATTTATTAAAAAATCATTTAAAATAATACTGGAGTGGCGAATTTATGAAATCAATTAGTATAGATGATTATTATTTAATTAAAGATAACTCAGATGTTTTTTCTATTGATGTAAGAACGAATAATGAATACAAAATATTAAAAAATTTTCCTTGAGCAGTCAATATTGAACTCAATGAGCTATTTGCAAATTATGAAAAATACTTGCCGAATAAAAATCAAACAATTATCACAATTTGTAACGCAGGAAACAGATCAAGTGAAGCTGCAATGTTTTTACAAGAACACGGCTATAAAAACGCTTTCGTTTTGAATAGCGGTATTTATGGATTTTATAGAAAATATGAATAATTTTATTTAATTATATTTTTTGAAGTGTGTGTGAGAGCACTATTTCTTTTAAATTTACATGCTGAGGCAAATTATATGAATAGAAAATAACTTCTGCAACCTCATCAGAAGTTAAACCATTATTAATTGATGATTTTACAACATTGTATTCATCAATTAATTTTTTATTTTTACCTGTTAAAAGTAAATCTGTATCAACGATGGCAGGCTCAATAGTTATAAAACGAACATTTGAAGATGCATTTTCGCGTCTGATTGCTTCTGTTAAAGCTGTAACTCCGAATTTTGATGCATTATATACAGCATGAGCATCTGATGTTCATCTTCCAGCTACAGAAGAAACATTCACTATTGTTCCGTGTTTTCTGACAATCATATCTTTTAAAACACAATCAATTCCGTTAATTACACCTTTTAAATTTATATCTACAATATCATATTTTTCTTGCAAGTCTTCTCCTGAATAAATTTCTAAAGGCATTATTCCGGCATTATTAATAAGTAAATCTGTTTTACCATATATTTTCTCAGCATCTAATATTGCATTTTTAAAATCTGTAAAATCTCTTACATCCACTTGTTTACACATTGTATCTGGCAAATTAAGTTTTTGTAAAATTTCCAGTCTTCTTGCAATTATAAGTAATGGATGACCATTTTTTGAAAATATTTTTGCAAGAGCCATTCCGATTCCAGATGATGCACCCGTAATTACAACAAGTTGTTTATTATTTGACATTTATTTTTCCTCTAAATTTTTCTTTAAAATTTCTTTTTCTAGTTTAATAAAAAATGAATTCAAATTAATCATATCCGATGATATTTTTACATTACTATTATTTAAAATTATTTTAAATCCATATTTTTCCAATTTTTTATATTTAATTAATTCTAAATTATTTATATTTATTTGTCTTAAATTTAAATCAACACCATTAATGTTTACTATACTTCCTAACAAATCTAGAATAATATTATATGTAGATCCTTTTTTATTACTTTTTACAAATTTATTATTCTTTTTTGATTTTATACTTATTCAAATAAATAAACTAAGTCCGGAGATAATAGCAATGATAGCGATAACATAAAGCAATATTTTCATACTAAATTTTATCCTTTACAAAAATATCTTTTAATATTTCTGCTTTTCTTACATTATAACTCGGAAGAACTAGAACATTTACTTTGAAATCAGCGATTTTAACATGAATTTTTTCTTGGATTACTTTATATGAAAAAGTATCTATAATTAAATCTTGTTTATTAACTTCTCCACCAAGAGTAACCACATGTCATTTAGACATAACAATTGGTGAATTAATTGTTCGAAATTTATTTGTTGATACTGGAAAAATTTCTTGCATTTCTCAAATATCATGGTTATCCAAAATAACAGCACCTCCGGTTGATTTTAAATAACCAGTTGAGCCGTTTGCAGTTGAAAAAACCAGTCCAGACCCGTGAAATGTTTCAAAAAATTTACCATCGATATTTATAGTTGTAAAAATAGGTTTAGTTTCATTTACAATTTTCAATTCATTGACAGCAAAAATATGTTTATTGTCAAATTCTATATCTAAAAGATCATAATAATATAATTTATAATCATTTGATTTGATTGCATTTAATAATTCTTTTTCATCTGCAGCATTATTATGATTTGTATAAAAGCCTATACCACCAGCATGAAAAGGAACAAATATTACTTCTTTTAGAATTTCTTGATAGATGTTAATTGATTTTATAAATGTACCATCACCGCCAACAACAAAAACATATTCTGGATTAATAGTGTCTTCAATGGCATTTATTTTCATTAATTTTGATTTTAGATCAATAACTTTTAATTTAGTTTCTTGATAGTCATTCGATACTACTGCATATTTAAACATTATTATTTCAACCTCTTTTGTATTTTAACATTAACAATTTATTTTTTTGTTATAATATTTTACGAAACGAGGATTTAAATATGGCAAAAGAAAAAATGGTCACAGGCATAACATCAACAGGAACATTAACACTTGGAAATTATATTGGCGCATTGAGAAATTTTGTAAAATTACAAGATCAATACGAGATGTATATTTTCATAGCAAATTTACATGGTATTACTGTACCTATTGACCCAGAAACATTAAGAAATAATATTAAGACAATAGTTGCACTATATTTTGCATGTGGTTTAGATCCAAATAAAGTACATATTTTTAAACAATCAGATGTACCGGCTCATTCCGAATTACAATGAATATTAACAACATTTACGACATTGGGCGAATTGAAAAGAATGACTCAATTTAAAGATAAATCTGCTAAAGTAAAAAATTCAAACGGAACTGAAATGATTCCAACAGGATTATTAATTTATCCTGTTTTAATGGCTGCAGACATTTTATTATATGATGCAGTTAAAGTGCCTGTTGGAAATGATCAAAAACAACATATTGAACTTACAAGAAATATTGCAGAAAGATTAAATAATAAATTTAACAAAAATATTTTTACCGTTCCAGAAGAATATATACCAGAAATTGGTGCAAAAATAATGGGTTTACAAAATCCAACTAAAAAAATGTCGAAATCATCAACAAATGATAAGGATTCTATTAGCATGTTAGATGATGAAGCAATCATTAGAAAAAAAATTGCCTCAGCAATTACAGATTCAGAAAATAAAGTCTATTACGATTTAATAAATAAACCGGGTGTTTCTAATTTATTAACAATATATGCTTCGCTAAAAGAAATAAGTATTTTAGAAGCTGAAAATGTATTCAAAGATAAAAATTATGGCGAATTCAAAACAGCAATATCAGATATAATCATAGCCACATTGAAACCTATACAAGACAAATTCAAAATATTGTATGATTCAACTGAAGTTAAAAACTGATTAGCATCAGGTGCTAATGATGCAAATATAATCGCCAATAAAAAAATTGAATTAATTAAAGAAAATATAGGTATTAATTAAAAAGAGAGAATTATAAAAATTCTCTCTTTTTAATTTTCTCATTTAAATGTTTTTATAGCCAATCAACCAAACAATAATACCAGAATTATAAAAAATCACAGTATAGACGCGCCAACAATATAAGCCATCAATTCTCCAGATTCATAAATTAATATTGAAATATATGATGCCATTAATCATGATGGCATCGTAAATAAAATTTGTAAGAAAAAAGATATCAAACCTTGAATAACTCTTGTTGTTCCGTATGATGACATTCATATAGATAGACACATAATTCCGATTGATGAAATCATACCCGCAAAGAAAAATAATAATAAAAATGGTGAAAAGAAACTTGTAGCATTAAATCCAAATACTGAGATTCCTAAAATATATGTAAACAACATTGCTATAATTTGCGCTATAACACACATAATAAAATTAATAATAATTAAAGAAAATATTGCCCCAAATTTTGTAAGACCAGTAAGACCAATTCTTTTGTATATAACAGAAGCCTTAATTTCAAAAAAAATAGCAATAAAAACCATTGCAGAACATGTTGCTGCTGCTGAAAAATTAACTGTTGCACCAGCAATTCGTCATGCCAATTCATTGGTTGAACCAGAAACAAAAGTGGATAATGCGCCAAATGCTAATGGAAAAATTATGATACCCCATAATGTTGAAAATCAATTACGTTTTACATAATTAAAAATTAATTCCAATAATGGTTTTAATAAAATATTTGAATTTGAGAACATTTGATTATTATTTTGTTTTTTTAATATAATTGTTTCACTCAATTTCTCATTTTTCATTTGATTTCTCCTCTATTGTAGATTTTGCACTCATTCTATATTGACCAATATTATATTCTTTAAATTTTAGATGCACATATTCTTCAACTGTTTTAGTCTCCTCTAAAATTTCTTTTGTTGTTTTATCTAAAATAATTTCTCCATTATTTATAAATAAAATTCTATTACAATACATTTGAATTTCTTCTAAATTATGAGAAATTAAAACTAATGCTTTATTTTCTTCTTGTAAAAAATCTTCAATTAATTTATGTACATTTTGTTTAATATCAATATCTAATCCTGTTGATAATTCATCTAAAATTAGAATATCTGGTCTATAACATAAAGCTAATAAAAGATCAACTCTTTGCTGTTGTCCACCTGACATTTTAGAAATATCTTTATACAACATAGTTTCTAAAGACAATCTATAAAATAAATTTTTTAATTCTTTTGTTGATATTTTTATTTTAAAAGTTTTTAAATAATATTTCACAAGATTTCATGGAGAAAAACCTCTAGGATATTTTGATCCTTGCAATTGCATACCAACTTTAATTCCATAAATTCTATCTATACTTCCAGATTCATACGGTCTTAATTGGGCAAGCGTTTCTACAAATGTTGTTTTCCCAGCACCGTTAGGACCTACTATTCCTATTCTGTCTCCAGATCTAATTGTTAAATTTGCATTCTTAATGACTGGAATATTTTTATAAAATTTACATACATTTTCAACTTTAATATAATAATCTTTGTTATCATTTTCCATAATATGTCAAAATCCCTCATCTTAAATAATTATACTCAATTATTTATAAATTATAAATAATATGATTTATTAATCTGAATCACTTGAATAAAAATCTTCGTCAAATTTTCATTTAACTAATTTTATTTTTGTCAAAAGCTTAGTAGCATTAGTTTTTTGCCTTAAATTAATACAATTATAGTGCACAGCAATTAAATTGTCTGAATTCAAATCTAATGGTTTTTTTTTAGCATTTATTAAATCTATTGCTCAATTGAAAATATCTCCGGTTTCCGAATATTTATCTTTATAAATCATATAAAATTTACAAATTCAACACATTTTCATTTCGTCTGGTTCTTTATTTTCCAATGCAACCGCATTTTCTCAAGCCTTTGTTTCTTCTTCTGGTGTGAAAACTATTTCATCACCTGTTATTTTTGCCATACTAATTTAATCTCCTAATTTAAACTTAAAATATTTTCCTTATTTTGTAGTCATTTTTTCATAAAAATATCATTATTTCTATAAGAAACGGTTTCATTTTTTGATACTACACGATGACATGGTATCAAAATTAAAATCGGATTTAACCCTATTACGTGAGCTACTGCTCTAGTTGCTTTTGGATGATTTATATGTTTTGCGAAATCTGAATAATACATTAAGCAATTTAAATTATTAAATTTTCATAATTCGTGTCAAACTTTAAGTTGAAATTCAGTTCCATCTAATTTTAATTCATTTCAATCAATAGTTTTTTTGCCTAAAATTATATTTTGAAATAATTCAGTGTAAAATTTTGGATTTTTAGATGATTGCACTATTTTAGCATTTCTATTTTTAAAATATTTTTTAATTGAATTTTCATTTTCATTAAGTGTTGAAACAAAACATATTTTATCTTGCAAAAATCCAACTATAACTTTCTGTTCAAATATTGGTACACATAAAAAATCTATTTGCACTATCATCAACTCCCACATTAGAATTATACTCTTATAATTTATAAAACCACCTATTCAAAGGTGGTCTTTATTTCAAATTTTTTTTAGCTGTATTTACTAAAAGTTCAAATTGTTGTGGTTCGTGAATTGCTAATTCTGATAACATTTTTCTATTAATTTCAACACCAGCCTTGTTTAAACCATTCATAAATTTAGAATAACTTAAATCATAATTTCTAACTGCTGCATTAATACGAACAATTCACAATTTTCTAAAATCACGTTTTCTTTCTTTACGTCCAACAAAAGCATAAGCCATTGAACGAATTACTTGTTCACGTGCTTTTTTAAAGTTTGTATGTTTAGTTCCGTAATAACCTTTTGCACGTTTAATTCAACGTTTTCTACGTGCTCTTGTTACTTTTCCGAATTTAACTCTAGCCATTTTACAATCCCCCCTGAAACTATTTTTGTAGTAAACCTTTTAAACGTTTCATATCTGTTTTATCAATGAAAAATGATTTTTTCAAATGTCGTTTTTGTTTAGTAGTTTTATTTTGCGCCAAATGCGAACGATAAGCATGTCCTCGTTTTAACGAACCAGATGCATTTTTTCTTACTCGTTTAGCTAATGCGCTTTTTGTTTTCATTTTTGCCATAATTTTTACCCCCAATATTTAAATACATTTTATTATTTCCTAGGTATTACATACATATCTAAAAATCTAGTATTTAATTTTGCCTCTTTTTCAATTTTAGCAACATCTTCTATTTTTGCATAAAAATTTTCAATAGTTCTCTTACCAAATTCTTGATGAACAATCTCTCTACCTTTGAATTTTAATGAAATTTTAACTCTGTCTCCACTCAATAAAAATTCTCTTGCTTTTTTAGCTTTTGTATCTAAATCATGTTCTCCGATACCAACAGTTAATCTTATTTCTTTATTTTCAGTTTTAACTTGGTTTTTTTTATTTTCTTTTTGTTTACGTTTTTGTTCGTATTTATATTTACCATAATCAAGAATTTTTGCAATAACTGTATCTCGATCTTGTTGTCCGACTTGAACTAAATCTAAATTTAAAGATTCCGAATATTCCAATGCCTCTCTTTTTGTTAAAGGACCTATTTTTGTACCATCTTGGCCGATAATTAATATATTTCTTGCTCTGATTGCACCATTAATTGGTTGTTCATCATCTTTTCGTGATCGATTGTTACTATTTCCATTGCTATTGTTTTGCGACATTCTTTTCCTCCATGATATTTAAAAAGTGTGCTGTTTAGAGAAAACTGCACACTTTAACAAAATTACTTACAAATTAAAAAAATAATTAAGTAACCGTTTCTTATACATAGCGGTGAGCAAGTGCTTCTTCTTTAAACTTTTTATATACTAACATAGCAATTACAAACATGCAAGAATAATTTAAATATTTAAATTAATTTTCATCTATTAATTTTTTCATTTCATTAATCAAATCGATCGAAACTGGATCATCAAATGAATTATTTTGCCTAACAGCGGTACCAACATGAATTTCATCAACATTTGGTTTTATTTTTTTTACATTTGAAAAATTAATTCCACCACCAGCAATGATATTTAGTTCGTTTGCCTCTTGCATTAATTCATATAATTTGTCTATATTTTCAACTATATTTTCACCATAAGATGTAAGTACACTTTTTACACCAAGTTTTTCTAAAATTGAAATTCCCTTCATTTTATCTACAACTAAATCAAATGCCTTATGAAAAGTAATGTCCAATCCTTGTGCAGTTTTACATACAATATTCATTCTATCAAAATCTATTGTATTATCTACATTCAAAATTCCAATAACAATTCCATTAGCTTTTGTAGTTTTTATAAACTTAATATCTTCTATCATTTGATTAAACTCTTCATCTGTATAAACAAAATCTCTTGCAGTTGGTCTAATCATTATATTGATAGGCTTTTCTGTTTCATCCATCACTTTACTAATACTTTTATAATCTGGTGTTAATCCACCAACATTTAAATTGTGACAAAATTCTATTCTAGATGCATTAGATTTATTTATCAATTCAACATCTTTTTCATCTTTAGCTATCACTTCTAGTAACATTTACGTGTTTCTCCTTAAATTCAACTAATTTACTAAATTCATTAAGCTTTTCCCAATGAAATTCTTGGTCTTTACCAAAATGACCATATTTTGATGTTTTGAAAAAAACAGGTTTTTTAAGCATTAATTTGTTTATTATTCCACCAACACTAAAATCAAAAAAATTATTAATTGCCAAATAAATCAAATTCTTATTGACTAATTCCGAATTAAAAGTTTCAACAAAAATAGAAATAGGTTTTGCAATTCCAATTGCGTAACTTAATTGCATTTCTATTTTTTCTGCATAACCTGCTGCAACTAAATTTTTTGCAGCATATCTAGCCATATAAGCAGCTGATCTATCTACTTTCGTTGCATCTTTACCAGAAAAAGCCCCACCACCATGTCTTGCAGTTCCCCCATAAGTATCTACAATTATTTTTCTACCAGTTAAACCAGTATCGCCTTGTGGACCACCAATAACAAATCTTCCAGTTGGATTTAATAATATTTTAAAATCTGTATTCATTTTATGTTTTTCTGCAACTTTTTTCATAACATCATTTTTAACAAATGACATAAATTCATCTTCATCAAAGTTTGGGTCATGTTGAATGGACATTAGAATTGTATCTATAACTGGATTGGCAGCATCAGTATAATCTATTGTAACTTGCGATTTCATATCAGGTCTTGCTCACTTAAATTGATTATTTTTTCTTAATTTTGACGCTGTATAAACAAGATCGTGTGCAATAGAAATAGGAAGTGGCATGTAATTATAAGTTTCATTTGTAGCAAAACCAAATATTATTCCTTGATCTCCTGCACCAATTTCGTTATTTGATAATTTAACGCCCTGATTTATATCGACAGATTGTTCGTTAATTTTAATTTCGATTTCGCATGTATTTGCATCAATTCCTCAAGAATTATCTGTGTAACCAATTTCTCTTAAAACATTTCTCGCTATTTTTTCATAATCAACTTTTGCATGACTACTTATTTCACCACCAATTAATAAAAAATTGGTGGTGATAAAACACTCACAAGCAACATGAGCATTTTCGTCTTGTTTCAAAATTTCATCTAGTATTGCATCAGATATTTGATCACAAATTTTATCTGGATGACCTTCTGACACTGATTCTGATGTAAACAATATTTTATCTTGCATATTTTATAATTTTTTCCTTTACTATATAGCATTTTTGCGTATAAAAAAACGCATAACCAAAATATGCGTCATTCATACTTATTGTTGGAAAAATTGCAAAATATTTCCCATCATTTGGCACCACGATTACAGGTTGCCACTAGTTCATTGAGTTTTGTCTCTTCCTAGTTCTGAATAAGCTATTTAGTTTCTTTTGTAATTCTACACTATTTATAAAAACTGTTCCAAAAATTTTAAAATATCTTGGAAAACTTTTTTATTATCCGGCTCATTAAATAGAAAATGTTTTAATTTTGGATAAATAATGACATTATCTGTCAAGCCAGATTTTGAAGCTATTTTTGTCATTTTATTATCATCAAAATAAATATCATTTTGTGGTATTAAAATTAAGCCTTTTAAATCATTTGTTTTTATTAAATCTGCATTTCTATAAGATGAATTCTTCAAAAATTTAATTTGAAAATATTCTCTTACTGATAATGAATTATTATTAAAATAATATTCATTAATTTTTTTTGCAAAAGTTTTATCTGTAATAACATCATAGCCATCTTCTTGCTTTTTGATTTTAATGTTGGAACTTAAAAACATTCCTTTTGCAATTAAATGTCTATTTTTTGCATTCGTGGTATATCCATTTTTTGTAATAATCGATGACAGTATTATTCCATTTATTTTATGTTTTTTTTGCGCAAGAATTGCTAAATTGGCACCAATACCTTCTCCTAATAAAACAATTTTTTTTGCAGGATATCTTTCTTCGATTCAATCAATTATTTCATTTAGATCACATAAATTAGCTCCAAAATTTGGATACAATTCTTCCTTGTTTTTATTCAAGCCTCTCTGATCTCACGAAACAACATCTATATCATTTGAAATAACATTAATAAAAAGCTCCTTAAATCATTCACCAGTTGTTAATAAATCATGTATACATAAAACAATTACTTTTGATTGTTTTGTTATTGCACCATATCATTTCAATTTATAATTATCAGATGACATAAAAAATTTATTGTCTATCAATTCACCCAATTGACTTCTCAAAGGATTAAAATTCAAAGAATTGAATTTGATAATCTTAACAAAAATTATAGTCAATAGCATTGAAAATATTATTATTGCAATGATTATTCCAAAAATGGACACAACTTCTACTAATTCCACAATTTATAATTCTCCAACTTCTATTTTTTTATTAATTCATTATGATTTTTAAATTGAATTCTTTCAAATTTTATTACCTTATTTTTGTCATTTATAGTAAGAATTACTCCGCAAAGTGTAGGTTCACCATTCAAAGGAACAAATTTAACAGGTAATCCTGTCTTTTCTTTTATAATTACTTCATCTGGTGAAACACCAATGACAGAATCTAAATTTCCAGTCATTCCTAAATCTGTTATATAAAATGTTCCTTGTGGAAGAATCTGTTCATCTGCAGTTTGTACATGCGTATGTGTTCCCACAAGCGCTGTTATTTGACCATCATAATTATATGCAAAAGCTTTCTTTTCAGCGGTTGCCTCTGCGTGAAAATCAACCAAAATTATATCTGCCTTATTATTTTTTAAAATTTCATCTAATGAATCATAAGGTGAATCACACAAATCCATAAAACTTCGCCCCATTAAATTAATAGTCAAAATTGTTTTAGAATTCATTTTTTTCAAAACAAAACCTTGACCAGGTAAATTTTTTGACATATTATTTGGTCTTAATAAATCTGTCTCTTCTTTGATATATTGTTCAACTTCTTTTAATTTAAAAATGTGATTTCCCGAAGTTACCACATCAACTCCAGCTTTTTTTAATTCTAAATAATGTTTTTTTGAAATAGATTTTCCATGAGTTGCATTTTCTCCATTTGCAATTATGAAATCTATTTCATGCATTGATTTGATGTTTGCTAATTCTTGATTAATAATTTCTCTTCCGGGTTTTCCAAAGATATCCCCAATCATTAAAATTTTCATTATGAAATAACCTCTAGAATTTTTTCTATATCTTCATCTTTGCCGTGTTTTTCTGCATATTTAGTAAGTAATACTCGAATTTTTTCATAATTTGATTTAACATTCAGTTTATTTTCAAGATTTTCTATTATTTGTTGAGTTTTTATAATACTATCAAATATTGCTGCACGAGTTACGTTAAATTCATTTGCAATTTCTTGTAAGGTGAAATCTTCAAAATAATAATATTCAAAATATTTTTGTTGTTTAACAGTTAACATATTTTTATATAAATCATATAAAACTATTAAATTCATATTTTTTTGCAATTCAATATTCGCCATTATTCTTCTACAACTTCGTCTTCCATAAAATCAACCGCTAGACCATACACATAGTCATCTATACTAAACTCTTCTAAATCATCTAGTTGTTCACCTATTCCAATCATTTTTACTGGAATATTCAACTGATCTTTTATAGAAAGCGCAATCCCACCTTTAGATGTTCCATCCATTTTTGTTAAAATAATCCCAGTTACATTTGTTACTTCTGAAAAAGCTTTTGCTTGTTGAACCCCGTTTTGACCTGTTGTTGCATCAATAACTAGCAATCTTTCATGTGGAGCATCTTTAACTGTGCGTTGAATAATTCCGTGCATTTTTGCAAGTTCCTGCATTAAGTTTTGTTTATTTTGAAGTCTTCCTGCCGTATCTATTAGTAATAAATCGTATTTTTTTTCAACAGCAACTTTTATTGAATCAAACACAACCGAGGCTGGATCTTGATTTGATTTCTGCCCTTTAACTAAATCTACTCCGCTTAATCTTTTATCAACTCATTCTTGAAGTTGTTCTGTCGCACCAGCCCTAAATGTATCCGCAGCTGCAATTAAAACTTTTTTACCTTGTTTTGCATAATAATTTGCAATTTTTGCTAAACTTGTAGTTTTACCAGTACCATTAACACCAACCACCATGAAAATATTTAATCTTCCATCCTTATAATTTAGTTGACTGTTAAATTTACCAGAATCTGCATATGAATTATACAATTCCTCTATTAAAATTTCTTTGATTTCATCAAATGATGAATTTTTTTTAACTTTTTTTTGTACTGAATTTGAAATTTCTAAAACCATTTTCATACCCATGTCAGTTTGAATTAAAACATTTTCTAAATCTTCAAAGAAATCAGAATCCATTTTTTTATATTTTTTTGATAATTTTTTTAATTCCTTTGAAAAAGTAAGCGAAGATTTAATCATTGCCTTTTTCTGTTTCTCTTCTTTTTTTGCAGTTGTTCTGGCCTTTAAATTTGCTCAAAATCCCATACAGATGTCTCCTAATCTTTTATTATGATATAATAAAAACGAATGAAGGTAAAGAATGAAAAGAATATTGACATCTATTTTATCGTTTTTAATTGTAGGAGCTTTTTCGGCTAATGCAATTTCTTGTAGTAACACAGCAAAAATAATTGATTGAAAAGAATATTTAAAAAAAGAAAATTTTAATGGCATTGATTTTGAATACAATAGAACAGAATCAATTAATCAAGAAACAATTTTAGAAGATATTATAAATGGAAATGAAAACAACAATTCTAATTTGTTCATGCAAGAATTTTTAAAAAAATTACCGGCTAATTTATCTTCTCAATATTTATCATCAGGTGAATATGGTTTATTCTCTTTGCCAGATAAAGAAAATTTATACCATGGTAGAATTACTATTTATATTAATGCAACAATAGACTTTGCAATAGATTTTAATTTTACACTACAAGATTCAATTATTTCTTCAACAGATGATGAAATATTAACATCTTGACTTTCAGAAAATTATTTATTGTTTTCTGAAAAATGATCAGATGAAGCATGAAAAAAAGCATTTCCACAAACTAATTTTGAAAATGAATTAAATAAAATATTGGATTTTAATAATGAAAATTTATCATCAAAATTCACTTTTAGTTCAGGTATTTCAATAACATCAGATAATACTAATTTTGAAAATAATATTTTGAGTGCAATTTCAATACTAATACTTTTCAATAATAAAAGTTTTGCATGACCGTTACGATATGATTTAAGTTCAATTAATGCAGATAGTTTTAATGACATAAATAGCACAGATGAAAATGAAGTGATTAATAAATTATTTACATTATGTTCACAAAAAGTTTCTGTTGATAATTATTTTGTAAATGATAATTTTAAATATAATCTAGAAACAAAAAAAATTACTATAAAACAAGATTATATTTATATGGAAAATAATAATTATGAAATACAGTTAAACTAAAAAAATGAAAATATTAATTTTCATTTTTTATTTTATCAACTTGAACATTTTGATCTGCTAATTCTATATCCTCAAATTTACCAGTTTTAATGAAGCGCAATACTTCTTCAACAGATACAATATGATCACCTGCTCTTTCCAGATTTTTCAATTGTCTCAAAGTCATAAATAAATTTTCAACTGATTTAAATTCAGAATTTGATTCAGCCACTGATATTATTTCATTATTTAATTCATTAAATGACATATTTAATTTTGCTTCTAAATCAAAAAGATTTTCTGGTTTAATGACATCAAAATTTTCAAACATTGTTAAAATACTATTTAACATTTGTGTAACTAAATCAAACATTTTTGAAACATAGCCCAAAGCTTTTTGTTCAGGTTTATATTTTACAAAGAATTTACAAATAGATTTTGCATAGTCTGCAATTCTTTCTATTTCTCTAGAAATTAAAATTGCACCAACAGCTAATCTCAAATCTCCAGCCACCATTTGTTGTTTTGCTATTTTTCATAAAGCCATATTGGTAAAAGAATTTTGTAAATCATTAATTTTTTTATCATCTGCAATTACTTTTTTTGCTAATTCATCAGATTGATTTTTAATTACTTCAAAAGTTCTTGCATATTGAGATTTTGTAGCTTCTATCATTGCAAGTATTTCTCTTTTGATAGAATCAATATCATTATCTAGTATTTTATTATATGACATATTAGACTATCTCCTTCTATCCAAAACGACCAGAAATATAATCTTCTGTTCTTTTATCTTTGGGGTTTGTAAATATTTTTTTTGTGCGATCAAATTCGATTAATTCTCCTGAAAGGAAAAATGCTGTTTCATCCGAGACTCTAGTGGCTTGCGCCATTGAATGCGTCACTAATATTATAGTATATTCTTCTTTAAGTTTTAACATTAACTCTTCAATTTTTAAAGTTGCTATTGGATCTAAAGCAGATGTCGGTTCATCCATTAATAATATTTTAGGCCTCATAGCAATTGCTCTTGCAATACATAAACGTTGTTGTTGACCACCTGATAATCCCAATGCTGAATCACGTAAATTATTTTTTACATCCTCTCAAAGGGCTGCTTTTTTTAATGAATCTTCTACAAGTTGACTTAAAATGTTTTTATCTTTAACTCCAACAGATTTTGGCCCATAAGCTACATTATCATAAATTGACATCGGAAAAGGATTTGCCTTTTGAAATACCATGCCAACTTCTGTTCTTAATTTTGAAACATCAGTTCCGGATTGAAAAATGTTTTGATCCGAAACATTTATAACTCCAGAAACCGAAACACGTTCGATTAAATCATTCATTCTATTTATAGATCTAAGTAATGTAGATTTTCCACATCCGGATGGTCCAATAAACGCAGTAATAGTCTTTTCTTTTATTTTTAAATTAATATTTTTTAGAGCATGTTTCTCTCCATTATCATAATAGAAATTAAAATTTTCAACAGAAACAACAATAGGACGATCTTTTAACGGAATTCTTTTTGGTTTAAAATTTTTCTGCGGGTCTAATGTTTTAGTATCATCAATTTCAAATTCTGTTTTAGTTGTCATGATATTGCTCTCCCCTTTTATTTTTTCTATATATTTCTTTTAAAACTCTATTTTCTTTTTTAATTTTTGCATTATGTAGTTTAATAGCTTGTGGTGAAATTTTATCTCATAAAATTTTAAATCTTGATTTTATAGATGTTCCTATTTTTATAAATCATTTTTTTAAACTAAATTCATTAATTTTTTTTATTCGATAAGACCATTTTTGTTTAAATGATTGTTTATGATAAAGTGGATTCAATCTAATCGATAAAGAATGACTTAATCAATTTAATAAGACAACAATAACTATAGTTATCATTGACATCATATATGCCAAATTTAAAGTTTCAGTAGAAGAACCCTCAGAAGCCAACATATAAATTTCAGTGGCTAAGGTAGCCCCTGAGGCTAAAAAGCCTTCAACCGGCATTCTAACAGCAGTTCCTAAAGTTAAATATACAGGTGCAGATTCACCTATTATTCTAGCAATAGCTAAAATAACGCCAGTAACTAAATCTCTCATTGCAGATGGCACAACTATTAATCAAATAGTCCTGGTTTTACTCATTCCAAGCCCAACAGAGGCTTCTACATATGATGATGGTACACCATCAAGTGCATCTTCAAATGAAGTTACTAAAGTTGGGATGATAACTAAAGTCATCGTTAATGAAGAAGCAAAGATTGACATAGGTAATTTCATTAAAATAATAAAAACAGTCAGACCGAAAACACCATAAACTATTGATGGGGTTGATGATAAAACAGAAATTGCAAATCTAATAGTTTTTGTAAATCATGATTTTGGATTTGAATATCCTCATAAAAATATTGAAACTATTAATGAAACAGGTATTGCAATAACTGCAGTTGAGGCAATTAATAAAAAGGTAGTAATCATTGTGGCAAAAATACCAGAACTTTGTCCTTCAATTGAAATGAAATTGGCAAATGCAAAACCAATTAATCCTTTTAAAATCACTACAAGTAAAACTCAAAATGTAAAAGCAATAACTATTAAAGTTGATGAAATCATAAAAAATAATGCCAATGATGATTCTAGCTCTTTCATGCCTCTTCTTTGTGCATGCGTTTTAACAATAACTGTAAGATCATAATTATCATATTCATGTTTTACAAATAATTTTTTAGTTTTTCCTTTTATTTTTTGTTTTTTTTGTTTTGATAATAATAAAATAACTAAATTGATTAAAATAACAATAAAAAATAACACCAATCCTATTGCATATAATGCAGATTCATGTGTTTGACTTCTATTTTCAAGCATTTCTAGACCGATTGTACCAGCCAAGGTTCTAATTGATGAAAAAAAGAAATCCATAAAACCGTGAGATGTGTCTAAACCAGATGTTGAATTACCAGCTATTAAAATAACAGCCATAGTCTCACCTATAATTCTAGCCATTCCCATAATAATAGCTGAAACAACTTTTGATGTAGCCGCTTTTCTAATTATTGAAAAGGTAGTGTGTTCTTTTGTCAAACCCAATCCTAATGAAGCAAATCTATATCCATCAGGTACGCTTGAAATTCCGGAAATAGACAAAGAAATCATTGTAGGCAATGACATAAATGCTAATGTTACAGAAGCTGTCATCATATTTGAAGCCGATGCTGCGCCCATCGCTTTAAAAATAGGACCAATTTGATTAATTGCAAAAAGACCAAACACTACAGATGGAATTCCAGCTAGCAAATGAATAGAATTAACAACTAGTTTTTTCATTCTACCTTTTAAATATTCTGTTATAAATAGACTTGAAAATAATGTCAACGGAACTGCAAATAAAAGGGCCATAATTAACATCATAATCGTGCTTAAAATTGTCTTAAAAATACCATATTCATTTGAAGATGGATCTCAAACTGTGCCAAAAATAAATTTTAAAAAACCGTATTCTTGAAATATATTGACAGATTTATAAATAATAAAGGCGATAATAATTGCGAGTAAAACCAAAACTATACTTGCAATTAAAACAATAGTTCACTTGTTTGTTGCATCTATTTTTGAAATTTTTGTCTTTGGCATTTTTACCGGAGTAAATTGATTTTCGTTTGATGTTTCAATTAAATTTTTATTTATTATCATTTTTAAAATTTCTCCATCAATCTATTATGGTCTTCCCGTTAAAATAAATTTTTTAATAATTCCTTCATTTACAAAACTTTCGTTTGCACTATCATCAGACATTAGTCAGACAAAAAAGTCGCGTAATTTTGCAAAATTTTTTGTTTCCGGTTCAAATAATGCTGTAAATGGTCTTTGCAATTTGTAATCTGCTGTTTCAATAATATTTTTATTGTGTTGAAGGTCATCTGGATCTAATCTTTCACCCTCAATACTTGCCATTTTTAAATTATCCCTAATTGATGAAATAAAGGCATAAGAAATATAGCCAAAAGATCCAACATTAGATTTTATCTGTGACAGCATTTGACCATTCGAAGAAACTATATTTGCATTTGTAACTTCAGTAACGCCAGTTAATGAAGAAAATGCATCTCTAGTTCCAGAGCCGTCTTCTCTAGATATTGGCAAAATAGATGTTGCTTGAACATTATTTACATCTTCCTCTGTTATTGGAGGGGTAAGTGGTGGCGATTTTTGTTGCATGACATATAAATCATTTGCTAATTTTTTTCAATTATAACTTGCATCATATATATTTTTTAATATATCTGTCTGCAGAGCATCAGGCAATGCATCACCCGTTAACTCAAAATTAAGTGCATCCGATAGTCTATCATTTCATCCATTTGGTTGATTATAAAAAAGTATCAAAGCATCTATTCCAAATTGAAAACTATAATAACCAGGTAAAATATTAACCGAATTTAGAGTTTTTGTAATAATATATTCATCAGTAACTTTTCCTGAACCTGATCATTCTGCTGATGTACCACTAAGTGTACTATTGTCAGTTTCTTTTGAAATGAAACCAGCTGAATAAATATTACTTGTAACACCAACAACACCTGCTCTAGACCCTGTTGAATTATAAATAAATTCTAAATTTTTATCTCTTTTATATTCAGAAGTTAAAGATTGCATTATTGGGTTTACAGACGTAGAACCTCCAAGCATTATTGCTCCTTTTGGAATTGCTAAAGTTCAAATTCATAAACCACTCAATATAATTACAATAATTATTAATGAAATGCTAAGTTTTTTGGACATAATTTCCTCCTGTTTTAAAAATTTTAAAACAAATAATAATTTTTAATTTAATGTTGAAACTGCATCATTCAATTTTACATTCAAAATTTTTGTAACCCCTTTTTGTTGCATAGTAACACCATATAAAATATCACAGTTTTCCATTGTTCCAGGCCTATGAGTTACAATTAAAAATTGAGTGTTGTTCGTAAATTGTTTTAAATATTTTGCAAATCTTTCAACATTAACAGGATCTAACGGGGCTTCAACTTCATCTAAAATGACTAATGGTAATGGCGATACTTTTAAAATTGAAAAAAGCACAGAAAGAGCTACCATAGATTTTTCTCCACCAGATAGTAAATTTAAATTATAGATTTTTTTTCCTGGTGGAGAAATTTTAATATCTATGCCTGATTCCAAAATATTTTCTGTATCAGTATAAATAATTTTTGCAGTTCCACCGCCAAATAAGGCTGAAAATGTATTTGGTAAAACTTTATTAACTTCATTAATCATACTTTTAAATTTAATAAGCATTTCTTTATCCATATTGGTCATTACAGATTCCAAATTTTTAATAGAATTTACAACATCATTTATTTGTTCTTGCAAAGAGTCAAATCGTAATTGTTCTTCTCTATATTCTTCTATTGCTTCTATATTAACATTACCTAATTGTTGAATTTCTTGATGTAATTTTTTTATTTGTTCTCTAGTTTCTTCTTCATCTGAAAATTCAGGATGCTGCATTTGTTCAGCTGTTTCCAATGTTAAATTATAATTCTGTGTTAATCTATAATTTGCCTGAATTATTTTTTCTTCAAGTCTTGCAGAATCTAATTTAATTTGAGTTAATTTTTCATTTGTTTCATCATTAATAATTCTTTGTTCATTAAACTTACCGTTCAATTCATTTAATTTTGCAATAGTTTTATCTTTCAAATTTGTTGAGACATTTAATTCTTGTTGTATATTATCTTTTTCCATTTCAGTTTTAGCCAAATTCGAAATTAACTGAGCAATTTGTTCATCAAATTTTTGATATTCTTTATTTGAATCAATTTCTTTTCCAGATAAAAGTTTAAATTCATCTTTAATTTCTACAATTTCTTTTTGTAAAATTTCTACCGAAGCTCTCGTTGCCCCAATTGCAGATTGTAATTCAGACATTTGTTCATATCTAATTTGATCTGTTGATTTTAAATCTGAAATTTTACTCAGTAATGTTTTTTCAATTTCTGTTTCTGCAGTTAAATCTGTTTCCAATTTTTCAATAACACTAGCATCATTTAAAAAAACGTTTCTTTCTTTTCGTTTACCACCAATAATTGCTCCTCTTGGTAAAAATCTCTCTCCATCAATTGTAACTATTCCAAATTTAGATTTTGTCAATTTTTGTAAATTATGTGCATTTGCAAAATTATCCACAATAATAATATTTGCTAGTAAATAGTCTATAACTATCTCATATTTTTTATTTACATTTACCAATTCGTTTGCAAACGAAATAAAACCATTGGCATTTTGAATAATAATTTTTTGATCTTTTGATATATAATTTGGTATTAAATTGTCAATAGGCAAAAATGTAGCTGTTCCCGCATTATTTTTTTTCAAAAATTCTGAAGCAAATTCTGTTTCTTTTGTAGAATTCATAATTATGTTTTGCAATGCGCCGCCAAGTTGTGATGAAATTGCAACCTCGTATTTTGAATTTACTGTCATTAAATCTTTTACTATACCCTCAACACCTGGCAATACTTGTAAATTATCAATAATTAACTTAACACCACTGTGTAATCCTTCATTAGTTTTTTTTCTATGATTGAAAGTTTCAATTTTAGATTCAATTCTAACAATTTTTCTTTGAACAACACCAACATTTATTTGAGTATCTTCCAATTCTTTTAAGATATTTTGATTATTTTCCTGTAATTTATTATATTCTTCACGTTGATTAATCATTTTTTCTTGTTCAAGTTTCAGATTAATATTTTTTTCATTAAAATCAGTAACTAAATCTGCTGTTTTTTTATCAATATCAGATGAATTTATATTTGAATGTTTGTTTTCCAATGATATTTTTCTAATTTTTAAATCTGCTATTTCTTGAACTATTTTTGTAAATTTTGAATTTAATTTTGAAATTGATTGTTCATATTCTTTAATTTTATTTTGCAAAGATGAAATTTCATTTTGATTAACAACTAATGTTTTTTTCAAATCTGAATTGATTGTCGAAAAAGACATCAATTCTGCTTGCAAGGAAATTAAAATTTGTTTATAAGCATGCATATCTTTAACCAAAAAAGCTACTTCTATAGATTTCAATTTCTCAGATTTTTCATTAAAAATTGTAGCTTTATTTGATTGTCTTTTTAATGATGGTAATTTTCTTTCAATTTCATTTACAATATCATTTAATCGATCCAAATTTTGTTGTGATCTCAAAAGTTTTCTTTGTGCATCTAGTTTTCTTCGTTTATAAATAGACACGCCAGCTGCTTCGTCAAATAATTCTCTTCTTTCTTCTGGTTTAGCTTCAACAAAAGAATTTACAGAACCCTGAGAAATAATTGCAAGAGAAGATTTAGTTAAACCAGTCTCTAAAGCAATATCTTGAATATCTTTTAATCTAACTCTTACTTTATTTATAAAAAATTCAGATTCCTTTGTTTGTTTATAAAATCTTCGCGTTACTTCCACTTCACTAAATTCTAAAGTATTAAATGTTTTTTTACTATTATCAAAAATTAATTTAACTTCTGCTACATTTAAAGACGAATAAGATTCAGAACCAGAAAAAACAATGTCATCCATATTATTTCCTCTTAATGATTTTGAAGATTGTTCACCTAAAGCTCATCTTATTGCATCTGTAATATTTGATTTACCAGAACCATTTGGACCTACTATACCAGTCATTTCATAGTTAAAATCCAATTTTGTGGGTTCTGCAAAGGATTTAAATCCAAACGCTTCCATTCGTTTTAAAAACAACATATTTATCTTCCTTTTGAATTCAATCTATCATATATAACAAATGTATAATATCAAAAAAAGCTTAAATTACAAAATTTATCTACTCTTTTAATGTTTATTCCAAACGTAATTTAGACAATGCTAATTTGGCAGCTTGTCTTTCGGCTTCTTGTTTGTTAAAATCGTTTCCTTCACCAAAAACCATATTGTCTAATTTAACTTGAACTCTAAAAACTGTTTTTTTGGTTTTTTCTTCTATATGTGTATCTATAACTTCATATTTCAAATCTCTCTTTGCACCAGATTGAATGTATTCTTGCAATTCTGATTTATAATCATGAATCAATTCATTGAATTCAGAGGTTTCACCTATTTTTATAAGCGTACTTTCAATTCAATTTTTTAAAATATTTTGATTTTGGTCTAAATAAATAGCTGCTGTAAATGATTCATAAATATCTGATAAAATAGATGGTTTTTCATAACCTTTCGCATTTAATTCGCCGGTTCCAAATCTAATTATTTTACCTAAACCAATTTTTTTGGCTACATATGCTAATGATTCTTCTCTTACTAAATCAGATCTTGTTTTTGTTAAAAAACCTTGATCTTTGTATGCATATTTTTTATATAAAAAATCTGAAATATATATTTGCAAAACTGCATCACCTAAAAATTCTAATCTTTGGTAATTAAATACAAATTCAGATTTTTCAAAATCAGAATTTGATTTAAATTTAGAAAATTCTTCTAAATATTTAGCACGATGTTCATTAAAATATGAATTATGAGTTAAAGCCTCTTCAAATATTTTAATATTATTTGGTTTTATGTTGAATTTTTCTAAAAAGGTTAGAATTGTCATTTTTCTTTCTCACTATTGTTCTATTTTATTAAATTGTTGTTTTAATTTACTTACAACATCGTTTTTGACAGCATCATATGTCATTCGCAATGTTGCCTCAAATGATTGTATATCAGAAGAGCCATGAGATTTAAAAACAATCCCATCTATTCCTAATAAAATTGCACCTGCATGATTTTTATAATCAAATTTGTTTGCAACTTCTTTAAATGCTTTTTTTAAAGATAAAGCTGCGAGTTTTCTAAAAAAATTTTTTGTAACAGAATTTTTAATTTCAACCATTAAATTTCTAGCCATACCTTCGGCTGTTTTCAAAACTAAATTTCCCGAAAATCCATCTGTTACAAATATATCAGCTTCGCCATTTGTTAAATATCTTGGTTCTACATTCCCAATAAAATTAATATTTTTATCCTCTGTCAATAATTTGTATGTGTCTTTTTGCAAAGTTAGACCTTTTGATTTTTCCTCACCAATGTTAACTAAAGCAATTTTAGGTTTTTCAATACCGTGTATTTGCTGAGAATATATATTTGCCATTATTGCAAACGCTTGTAAATCTTCTGGACTGTTTTCTGCATTTGCGCCAACATCAAGTAAAAGGACTATTTTTTTGTCAATTATTGTGGGTATCGTTGGCATAAAAGCAGGTCGACTAATTCCGTTTATTTCACCAATAATAAAATGCGCCCCTGCTATAAATGCAGGAGTAGAACCACCAGTAACCATTGCATCTGCTTTTTTTTCTTTTACAAGTTCTAAAGCTTTAACCATAGATGAATCTTTTTTTCTTCTTATTTCTAAAATTCCTTCGTTCATTTCTATAACTTGTGAAGCATTAATTATTTCTATTCTATCACTTGGTATTTTTTTATATTTTTTTAATTGTACAGAAATTTGGTCTTCATAACCTACAAGCAAGATTTTTAAATCTTTCTTTTTGTTTAAAAACTCTAATGCAGCATTAATTGCTGGTACTAAGCCGTTATCCGATCCCATAACATCAAATGCGATATTAATCATATTATAATCTCCTAATCATTTATTATATTATTATAAAATTTAAATAAAATAGCGACAAATAATGCCGCAATTTAATTATACTCTAAATTTTTGTATCATCAAAATCAAATGCATCAACAAAATTTACATTAGATAAAATTGATGCTTTATAAGAATTTGCAATTGATTCATTTTCATTAAATAAATAATCATCTTTAAAATCACCAAAATGATTATTATCAAAACCAATGTTATTAAATTGTGAAGTTTTATCTATAACTGGTACTTTAAAAGCAGAATTTTGAAATTGTGAAAGCATACCGAATCCTTTTGGTACCAACAAATAAGAAAGATTGCCAGAATTTAAATTTGCATTTGAGATTCCATTTTGCATAAAAGAATAAGGATTAGTTTGTTGAAAATTATTCATCTGTATTGTTTGATTATTTAGTGGTTGTTGTGTCAATGATTGATTAAATGTTGGTTGTGCAGCTAAATCAGATCTAATATTAAACTTATTTAAATTTACAGCTTGAAACGGATTTTGCACGTGTGCAAATGCTTGATCTGGTGTTTGGATATTTTGCATAAACGGATTATTTAGTGGTTGTTGATTATTCATTATATCACCCTATCATTATTATTGTAATTATACCATATTTTTAAGGCCTTATTTTAAAAATCTAAAGCCAACAAAAAAATAAATTTTACGATTTATTTTTTACCATATTTTGCAGCGTTAGCTTTTTGACGTGGGGAACCATTTTTACACATAACACATTTCCCCTCAATGCAAGTTGGACATGAAATACATTTTAAACAACTTTTACATCCAAATGCTGCACCAGAACAGACTCTGCAAGTATGACAATCATGTGCTCCACCAGGACAGCATTGTTCCATTTTAGCCATAGAATACAGCCTCCTATCTATAAAATTTTAAATTTATAAAAATTATTCTATTCCAATAATAAATTCATATATTTTTTGTCCAGATTCTACCATTTCATATTCAATATCGAAATTTTCATCAATGAATTTTCGTAAATCATTGACATCTTGGACAGATGCAGATTCACCAATAAAAATAGTAACAATTTCTGTTTTAGATGTGATTAATTTGCCTAATGATTTTTCAAAAATATCCATCATTTTTTTTGTAGCCAAAGTAATTTTTTTATCAACAATAGCAATATATTGTCCCTCTTTGATTTTAATTCCATCTGTTTCTGAATCTTTTGATGCTGTAGAAATAGATAAAGAAATAACATTTTTTAAAGCTCTATTCATTATAGATTCATTTTTTTTGAATGTCTCTGAAGGATCGTATGCAAGCATTGAAGTCATACCTTGTGGAATTGTTTTTGAAGGAATAACTATAACTCTTGATTTTTTTTCTAAATCTTTTGCCTGTTTTGCGGCTAAAATTACATTACTATTGTTTGGGAATATAAACACTGTTTTTGCATCCACATATTCAATTGCTTTTAGAAAATCTGATGTTGACGGATTCATTTTTGAACCACCATCAATTACATAATCAAAATTTAATTCATTTTTAAAATATTCTTGCATTGCTTTTGAAGATGTAACACCAATTAAAGCCATGTTATTTACCAATTTACGTTCAGAATGAATTTGACTATGTTGTGTTTTAATTCCTGGATTTCCACCTTTAACTTGTTTATCCGCTTGTAAAGACATGTTTTCGATTTTAATTGTTTTAAAATCACCAAATTGTTGTAAATAAGTTAAAATTTGACCCGGAGTTAATGCATGGGTATGAATTTTTAAAATATCGTCATCTTTAACTGCAACAATTGAAGTATTTCCATAAGATTCAAAAGTTTGTTTAGTTATATTTACATCTAATTTATCAATTCACTCTGACATTAGCATAACTATAGCTTCTGTACAATAACCAAATTCGCCATCTTCAATATTCATCTCAATATTTTGGCCTTCATTAGTTTCCAATTTTTTAGTTTTTGGTATTACTTTACCATGTTGAATATAATTATTCATACCTTCCAAAAATTTAACTAATCCAAATCCACCTGAGTCAACAACACCTACATCTTTTAATGCTTGTAATAGATTTGGTGTATTTTCTAGTGAAATATTTGCAAATTCAATAATTTTATTTCAAAATTCTTTTATTGGAGTATCATTTGGTAATTGATTTGCTTGATCTGCAGTTTCACGAATAACTGTTAAAATTGTTCCTTCAACTGGTTTCATAACTGCAGCATATGCAATTTGTTTACCTTCATTTAAAGCTTTTTTTCAATTTACAACTGATAATTCTTCTGCATCTGTTAAACCTTTTGAAAATCCTTTTATAATTTGTGAAAAAATAACTCCCGAATTACCACGAGCACCCATTATTAAACCACGAGCAAATTTTTGCATCAAATCACCAATAGAAGTAGAATTAGTTTCTAAAAGACTGTTGATTCCATTTGTAATAGTCAAATTCATATTAGTTCCTGTATCACCATCCGGAACAGGAAAAACATTCAATTTATCTATATGTGGATAATTATTATAAAGTAAATTTGCACCTGAATTAATCATGCTTGTAAGTATTTTTATATTTTCCATTTTCCATCTCTCACCTTGCTATTTTACATTGATGAAAATGTATTTAAAATCTAATATTTAAATACATTGAGTTATTAATTTGATACACAATAAAAACAATACTAAAAAATCAGTATAAATTTAAACACTTAATGATTCCAGTTTATCTATTACTACATCTACTAAATAATTTTCACTAAATCCAGACTGTCTTTCCAATTCGTATTTAACTCTAACTTGAATTTCAATTAATACATCTGGAATATTAACGCCAACTATTAACATAACATGAATTCGTATTCTATACATCCCATCGGTGTAAGCAACTTCAATTGCTTTATACGTGTCTGTTGTTTTTACAACTTCAACAGAATTTTCATCTTTATTAAATTCAACAAATGATATTACTCCAGGAACTGTAACTACAGCTTCACGTATAGAATCGTAAACTTTTTGTGTTATTTTATTTGTCACTCTATTCACCGACCTAACATACACTATTTATTATATAACAAAATTTATACTGATAACAAGTCCAGATTAAAATTTTTTACTGATATTTTAAACTTATTTAAAAATAAAATAACTTAAAACTATTGCATTACAACTAAATTTAATTTATTATAATTGAGTTGTGAGGTGAAAAAGCATGGCAAGAAAAGATGCAATTACAGGTAAAGGTCCAATGACTGGTAATAAAAGATCACACGCGTTAAATACTACAAAACGTAAATGAAATTTAAATTTACAAAAAGTTCAAATAATGAATGAAAAAGGTAATATTGAAACAGTACGTGTATCTGCTCGTACTTTAAGAACCTTAAATAAACGTTCACAAACAGTTTAATTAAAAATTTATACTCTCATTATTAATTGATGAGAGTATTTTTTTTATCCAATTTCGAAAAAGAAAAAACCACAATTTCATTGTGGCCATTTTTATCATAATGGAGACACCGATCGGATTTGAACCGACGATCAGGGAGTTGCAGTCCCATGCCTTAGCCACTTGGCTACGGTGCCATATCTACCGTAATATTATAGCAAATTATAAATAATTATTTAATTTAAAAATAAAAAACCAAAATTAATATTAATTTTGGTTTTTTGAAAAAATATTTAATAATTTTAAATATAATCTAAATCATTTCTTCTATTTTCATCGTTAAATTCTTCTTCAACAGGATTTACTCTTGTGCCGTTTGCTACTAGAATAAAAATTCCAGCAATTAATGATTGAAATAATAATGTACATATTCCTAACGCTAAATGATTTTTTGGTGTAACCTCATTCATTGCGTTTTTAGTTGCAATAGTCATTGGTATCATTCAAGCCAATTGAATAAAACAAAAAGCTAACAAAACAATAACAAATCCTAAATTAACAGAATATACATTTAATGCAATAGAGTATACACTAATAAATAAACTATAAGTCAAAAGAATATAACGCAGATTAATTACACATGAAATGATTTGAAATATGTATGCTACTTTATATAGTTTTTTACGATCTTTCAAATTAAAATTTCCTTTCTTTATCACAATTATTTAATAATTTACTTTATAAATATGATTAATTACATATAAATTTGTCTATTAAATGCGCAATTAAAAATATATTATTAATTTATTATGCTGATTGAATATTTTCATCATCTGATTTATTAGTTTTTGTAGTTGTTGCAACTATAATTAAAATTCCAGAAAGTAATGATTGAAATATTAATACGCATATACCCAATACTAAATGATCATGCGGTGTAGCCTCATTCATTGCGTTTTTAGTTGCAATAGTCATTGGTATCATTCATGCAAGTGGTATTAATGCTCAGCCAACTAGACATGTTATAACTATTTGAACAATATATGCTATTTGATATAAAGTTTTATAATCTTCCATAATCGGTTCTTCCTCTTTTATATATTTATTTATCAATTTATCTTGATAAGTATAATTAATTATACACAAACTTTATTTTTAATTTATACTGTGCTTACGTTAACATCTACTTTGTTTGTTGAGCTAAGAGTTACAACTAAAATTAAAATACCAGAAACTGGTGATTGAAATATTAATGTGCATACTCCCAGTGCCACATGATCATTTGCGTTTTTTCATCAATAGCTTTTTCAGTTGCTAAAGTCATTGGTATCATTCATGCAAGTGGTAAAAGTGTTCAAGCAACCAAACACGTTGCAATTATTTGAAAAACATATGCTACAAGGTATAAAGTTCTACCATTTTCCATATTAAGTTTTTTTATGGCTATTTGTTAATTTTTATTAACAAACATAATAGATTATACATAAAAATTACTCTTCTCAACACATAAATAAAATAATTTTTTATTTAAATCAGGTCTACTTGTTTATTTTTTTCATTTTTATTTATATAACTTATGCTTGTTGCTATCATAATTAAAATTCCAGCAACAAATGATTAAAAAAATAAAGTAAATAACCCTAATGCCAAATGATTTTTTGGTTCTACTTCATTTGCTGCTTTTTTTGTCATTAAAGTCATTGGTATCATTCAAGCAAATGACGTTAAATAAACCAAAATAGCTATAATAATTGTTAATATAAATCAAATAAAATTAAAAACAATATTATGATCATCATCATAATATCAAAGGGTTAAATATGATCAAACCATAAAGCTTATTATAGCTATAGTGCGGATATTAATCACTATTGAAATTATTTGAAACATATATGCTAAATTATATAAATTTTTACGATTATCCAATTTTAAAATTCTCTTTCTTTTCTATATTTACTAGATTATCTTGTAAACATAATTAATATATAAAAAATATTTTAAAAATATAATAAAAAACTAATTTTTTCCTGAAATTATGGAATTAAATAAATCCATCATATAGTTATCTATTTTTGCATTAAATTTAAATGCTTCACTTTTATAATTTGTATTTTGATCAATTAAAGGTTGATATATGCTTGCGTATCTTTTAAATTGGTCATCCATCACAACATCATCTATAGCTTTTTGAACTGGTGATGTTAAACCTACTGATTTAGTATTATCCAAAGCATTTTCATACATAAAATTAATAAAATTATAAGCTAAATCCTTATGTTTTGAATTTTTTGACATAACCATATTGTCTGAAAACACATTAGTTCCCATTCCATTTCTACCTGGTCTACCAAAATAAAATATATTACTTTTATCATTGCTTGCGTTATCATCATCTTCATGATTAAATACTTTATTTGATCAAATAGCATCGCCATTATAAACCATTGCAATATCAAAATTACCAGAACCAAGAGTTGTCATTAACTCATCGCCTTGTAAAAAAACATTATTTTTTGTTACCAAGTTCTTTACATAAACTGATGCAGCATCAATTTCTGCTAAATCATTAGCATTTTCTGTTTGGTATAATTGCTGTAAACCAATTTGAAAAATATTTTTGGCATCAAAATTTAATACCACATTAAACCCAGAATCTGCTGCCTTTTGAAAAATATCTCAACTCAAACTGCTTTCATCAATTTCACTACTCGTATTTGCAGTTAATTTTGCATTATACGTATTAAACAGCCAATCTTTAATTCCAACATGGGTAGAATTCACAACTACAATTAAATCACCTCAAAAATAAGGAACCGAATAATCTGTTATACTCAAATTTTCATTAGAACCAGATTCTATTTTTGAACTGCTCATTACATCCAATAATTTAGATGATATTTCTAAATCTTTATTATCTTGACTTTTATTATAATAATCACTAGAAGCTGTTTTGCCTCACATTTTTAATTTATCAACATTCAATTTTTCAAGTCTGTTTTCTTGTTCTAAACGTTGAACCATATAATCAGATGGCATCATAACATCATAATCAATCGTATAAAGTTTATTATACAATGTTTCATTACTATCATATTCTTGATAATTAACATTAACATTAAATTCGTTTTCAAATTTACCAATTAAATCTATATCAATATATTCTCCTCAATTTGCAATTATTAAATCATATATATTATTTCTAATATATGCAACAGTTAGCCCTGTAAATGATGCAGCAAACACAATCAAAGCAACTAGTCATTTTCAACTTCTGGATATTCAAATTTTAGGTCTGTATTTATCATTATCTGGATTTAAAATTTCAGCTATTTTTCTACTAATAACTTTATATAAATCATCTAATTTTTGCTCTTTATTAATTAATTTATGTCGATAAAAATTTAATCTTTGTTGCATTTTATCTATATTAATTTCAGAAACCAAAGGAATTCTAATGAATACTTTATTTTTTATCTCGTTCAATTTTACTGCAATGTCAACTTGTTTTTTAGTTTTAATTTTTTGAATTTCTTCTATTCTATTAACTGCCATACGTAATTTATATTTTATTTTTCCCTCAATAAGAATTGCTTTTTTAAATTCTAATGCTTTATATTTTTTTGCATATCAACGCTCACTTTTTTTTGATATATTTGCAGTATTTAATTGATTATTTTTTAAATTAAAAATTAAATCATCAATTCCATCTATTTTTTCTTGAATATGTCTTGCATGATTATCATATCAATTTATTTCTAGACGTTGTTTTTCGACTTTATTTTCTAACTTTACTAAAGCGTTTTGAATTCTTTGCTTACGTTGTTTTTTTTCATTATTAATTATTAAAGTTTTTAATTGCTCAAGTCTTTTTTTAGATTTTGCGTTATTTATACGTAATTTTTTTTCATATCTAATTTCATCTTTTAAACGATATATCTTTCATTCCAGTTTTTGAATTTTTTGATCATATCTTTTTATTTTAATTAACAAAATTTTAATTTTTAATCAAATATATTTAATAAGTAAAATTAAATTACCCGTTATTTTTATTTTTGTTTTAGAATTTAATATTTCTTGATATTTATTAATTTTTTTTTGCAAATTCATAACTTGTTTCAATTTATATTTTCCATCTCGAATTTGTTTAATGCTTTCTTGTTTTTTTTGTGAAATAATATTAATTATATTTCAGATAATAATTGCAAATGCAATGATAGCAACTAATATAGTACCAAATGCAAATACATATGGTTTAATTTTTTTAGCAGAATAAATAAATGTAGAAACATTTGTATCACCACCACTTGTGAAATATGAAATAATAAAATCATCAAACGACATTGCGAAACAAATTACTGTTGCAGTAATTATCACTGGCCTCAACATAGGTAAAATTATTTTAAAAAATGTTTGAAATTTTGATGCACCCAAATCAGATGAAGCATTAATTAAATTCTTGTCAACAATTTTAATTCTTGGCATTACTGTGATCAAAACATATGGAACGTTAAAAGAGACATGGGCCATAATTAAAGTAACGATTCCAAATTTCATACCAGCAATTATAAAAACAGCCATTAAAGAAACAGCAGTAATAACATCTGCATTAATTAATGGAATATTTGCTATTGAAAATCAAGCAGATCTACTAATTGGTTTTAATCTTGATAAACCAACAGAGGCCAAAACTCCGATAATTACGGAAATAGTTGTTGATATCATCGCAACAAATAACGATGTAACTATTGATTTTATAAATGGTGAGTTACGAAAAAAGGTTGCATATCAATCTGTTGTAAAACCGTTTCAATTAAATACCGATTGACCAGAGTTAAATGAAAAAACTATTACAATAGAAATGGGAATATAAATAAATAAAATTATTAAAGCAAAATAAGAAGTTCTAAATAATTTAATCATAATTCTACACTCCTTTTATTTTTGCTCTGCGTTTTGAATATTCTGCTCTGTTTGATAATAATTTAAAGATTATCATTAAAATCAAAATCAAAAAGGCTAAAACTACTGAAATTGCAGCACCATAACCAAAATTTGAACCTTTAAAAAAGTAAGATTCTATAATTGTTGCAATTAATGTTATTTTTCCATTACCAATATAATGTACAACCAAAAGAGAGGTTGATGCTTGAACTATCACTAAACTAAAACCAGTTATCATTCCAAAAATAGTTTGTCTAAAAATCACTGCTCAAAAAGTTCTAATTGAACCTGCTCCTAAATCTCTTGATGCTCTTTCTAATTCGGGGTCAAAAGTTTCTAAAGCATTATATATTGGTGTAATTGCAAATGGTAAAAACATATAGATCATACCAATAATAACTGCAATTGGTGTACCCAATAGACCTGGTGCCAAAATATAAAACAAAGATTGTAAACCCAAAACTTTCATTAACATAGAGATTCAAATTGGCATAGTTACTAATACTCAAATATTTTTTGCCAATAATTTTGATTTTAATCTTCACATTATATATGCAATCGGATATCCTAAAATAATACACAAAAAAGCAGCAATTAATGCATACAGTACTGATAATAACAAAGCCATCATTATATTTTTGTCTGTAAACATTTTAATGAAATTTTCAAATGAAATTTCAAATAATAGCGAATTTCCAGTTGGTTTAACAATTGAATAAACTATAATTCCAATCAATGGAATTATTATCAAAAAAATCATTACAATTATAAACGGTAATACAATTGGAAAAACTGAATGAGAAATTTTGAAAAGTACTTTTGAATTTTTGAATTTTTGTCATTTATATTTTAGTACTCTTTCAGAATTATTAGCCACTGTTTCTTTTTCTGCAGATTCCAAAATTTTTTCACTAATATCTTTTGCTGATTGATTTTCTAATTTTTTTTTCATACTAATCATCTATTTCTTTTCACATAATATGAATATCTTCAACATTTCATTTGATTGCAACTTTTTCATTTTCATCAACTAAATCGGTTGTGTGCACTAATCAATTGCGATATTTTGTTTTTACAATAATTTCTCATCAAACACCTTTAAAAATTGCCGATTCAACAATACCATCAAAATAACCATTTCCAAAATCTTCAATATCTATGTCTTCTGGTCTAATTACAATATCAATGTTTGTCTCATTATTCCCAAAACCTTTATCTACACAATTGAAAATTTTACCATCAAATTTTACTTTTAAATCTTCTATAAATTCACCATTTTGAATAATGTTTGATTCACCAACAAAGTTTGCAACTCAAAAATTTTCTGGTTCATTATAAATTTCTTCTGGCGTTCCTATCTGCTGTATTTTTCCTTGATTTAGTAAAACAATTCGGTCAGATAAAGTTAATGCCTCTTCTTGATCATGTGTTACTAAAATAAAAGTAATCCCTATTTCTTCTTGCAATCTTTTTAGCTCTTCTTGCATTTGCTTTCTCAATTTTACATCCAATGCAGACATTGGCTCATCTAATAATAATATTTTTGGTTTTTTAATTAACGCTCTTGCAATAGCTACACGTTGTTTTTGCCCTCCAGATAATTCATTAATTTTTTTATACTCATACCCTTTTAAACCAACTAAATTTAAATGTTTTATTACTTCTTTAAAAATAATATCTCTTTTTACTTTAGCGATTTTTAAACCATACGCCACATTATCAAAAACATCCATATGCGGAAATAAACCATAGCCTTGAAAAATTGTATTTATCTGTCTTTTTTCAATTGACTGACTTAACAAATCTTTATTTTCAAACAAAACTTCTCCTGCATTTGTTGATTCAAATCCAGCAATAATATTTAATGTTGTTGTTTTACCACATCCAGAAGGGCCAAGCAACGTAATAAATTCTCCCTTGAAAATGTTAAAACTGATACCTTTCAAAATAACATTTCCATCATATTCTTTAGTAACATTACGTAATTCTAAAATATGTTGTTGTTCCATAATCATATCTCCTGTTACAAATTCAAATAAAAACAATACGTAGTTTATACTACATATTTATAGACATAAAAAAATTATGTCTAGTTTCAATTTATAGTTTTGCAACTTATGCGGAGAGAGACTGTGTTTCTAAAACTTTTTCGTATCATTCATTTCTTGCAACAATGACATTAAATCATTCAGAAATTAAATATACCTCTTGTTTACTATATAATTTCTTCATAATTCAACACATCCCTTTTACAATATTTTAAACTTATTCTTAACATAATCATAAATCAATTATGCATATATTACAATATTTTTAATTTTTGTTCAAATTAAATTTTACAATTTTTGCATTTTTAGAAACTAATAATAATCAAAGATGGCCTCTCTAAATAGTGTAGCAAAATGGAGAAAAATGTGATATAATTATTATGTAAAAGTTTTGACACTAGACATAGAGGAGAAATAGAAAATGAATAGAGTAATTTGATTAAGAACATTAACAATTGTTTTAGCAGTATTATTTGATATTGCAATTTTATGCGGAGGTATTATACCGTTTGTTGTAGTGATAAACGCAGTTAATGGCGCTGGTTTAGTACCTTATTTATTAATACCAGTTCTAATTAGTACGGTTATAGTAGGTATAGTATTCTTTATAATCATTATTGTATTAAATATATTTATTATTTCTGTAATTTGAAAAAGAATATAGAAAACACCTTAATTTAGAGTTAAGTCTTAAAATGATAACAGACAATAACAGACAAAAAAGCATATCTAGGAATAGATATGTTTTTTGACTTTTTTATGTGTCCCACTTTTGGGGTTCACGCTAGTTTATAAAATTTATTATATTTATACTTAATAAAATTATAAAACTAATCTATAAATAGATGACTTGGTTCCAGTGCTATCGATATTACCAGTTGAAGCAAGAACAATTCTATTTGGCAATTCTATAATCGCAATAATTAAGTGATCAAAAATTTTGTCTTCTAATTTACCAGTTCCATCACCAACTGAATGATCTATTTTATCTTCATCTGTTAGTTTGTAAATTAAACCATTACTTGTTCCAACTAAAATAGTGCCATTTGATAGCTGTACTATTACTCTCGGATACCCATGAATTCCTACCTCAATATTTCCAGTTCCACCACCAACAGAGGTGTCAATTTTACCTTCAGCTGTTAATTGATAAATTGAACCATCATTTGTTATAACCAGTACATTTCCATTGGCAAGTTGAGTGATTGAAGTAACATTATGGTTTAAAATATTATTAGAAGAATTAAATGAGATATCATTGATTTCATCTACATCTGTAGATCTAAATAAGCCCATATTGGCTCCAATCAAAATAATACCGTTTTTAAGTTGAACAATTTTAGTAATACCATAATTAATTTGTTGATCACTTATTTTCCCGGTTCCATTACCAACTGCTGTATCAATTGAACCTGTTTGCTTAATGATTGTTTTAATTGAAACAGTCACTGTATTTTTAAATTGTCCATAGTGTATCCACGTCGCAAAAATATCTATTTTTCCTAATGTATCTTCACTACCTGCATTGAAATTTGCAATTTCAAATCAAGAAATATCTACTCTTGAATTTATTGATTTTAGTTTAGCTTCATTTAAGCTAAATCATCTTTTTTTAGCTTCTAATTCTGTAATCAACGTTTTTGATGTTTGAAATTCAATATTATTAATTAAAGTTGATAAATCTAAACGTGGAACTGACTTAAATATTATTGAAACATCTTTTACTCCGAACAAATATTTTGAATCGCTCATAGCTGTAACTAACATATTAACTTTATTTACTGAAAAATCATCAGCTTTATTACATCTGCTGCATTTGTTGTAAAATCAGTGTAAAGTTTAGCCTCTGGTGATTCTTTTAATATTCTTTGCTCAACTTGTGCCATTACGTATTCAATAATTTCGGCGATATTTTTTTGCTCAACGTTATGATTATCATCAACATAAACGTTTACAGAATCTAGACTATATAAAGAATTTAAATTTATTTTCTGATTATTTAAAGAAATAGAAACACAAGATATAACTGATGATACACCAGTTAACGTAATTCCAATTACCCCTAATATTTGCAATAATCTTTTCAAATAAAATCATCTCCCCGAACTGATTTACAATGGTTTATCATAAACATTATAAAAAAGCAAGACTTTTTTAAAATTATTTAGATACAGATAAGCCATTTATAAATTATTAAGAACAATTAAGCAATATCTATATTTAATAAGTTAAGTATTATTTTCTTTATTTGTGCTTACAGGGTCATCTGATTTTAATGAATCTAAAATCACCTTTTTATTTTTATTTATATAATCGCACATTGAAATAATGGCAAATAAAGTAGCTAAATACATTGGAATCAAAGCCAATTGATTAATTCATCCATATTCATCATAAATTCATGTCTCATTTCAAGAACCTCCAAATGTATGGAAATTAATAAAAAACAAGATAAACAGTCCAATCATTTGAATAGCTGTTCTTCATTTGCCTAAAGGACCAGCACCCATTAATATATTTTTTGATGATAAAATTTGTCTTAATGCATCTATTGTAAAATCTCTAATAAAACCTATTAATACCATTCAAATAGGTAATATTTGCATAACTGCAAAAATAATAATCACTGAATTATTTAAAATTTTATCTGCTGCTGCATCTGCAAACTTACCAAATGTAGTTGTTTGATTATATTTTCTAGCAATTCAGTCATCCAAAAAATCAGTAAATGCAACTATCCGAAACACAATTGCTGCTATGATCCAAGCAATTTTTAAATGATACGTTCCAATTGAAATTTCGTTTGCTCAAAGATTTCATTGGCTAAAAGCACGTAACCTGAAATTAATAATAAAACAATTGCTAATGGAAATAAAATTAATCTTAAAATAGTAATTTTATTTGCTAAATTCATAAATATGTTTTCTCATCATATGTTAAATTACATCAATTAACTATTAATAAAACTTAAAACTTATATTATTCATTCCTTGAAATAATATCATCATCTGAATAATTTGGTTTTAATTCGGGTTCTCTTACTTTATTTTTAAATCACTTAAATTTACCTTCAAACGGATGTAACTCTCTGACTTTTCAATACAAATCCTTATTTCAATCATTTCCAAGAGATTTTCAATTATATTTGTGATTATCTAATTTAAATTCATTTAGCTCTTTCCCCATATTCAAAGCAGTCAAACCATCAATTATTCATTTTGCTTTATAAGAACCAAATAAAATTTCTCTATTTCTTAAAATTGACATCCCTATTCCCAATGAAATGAATACCGCAAAAAATATTCATAAAATTCCTCATTGCATTAGGATATACAAAGTATCAGCTAAATTTATACCAATTGATCCTATTCCATAAACTATTGATCCTATTCCATGGAGAGCATATGTAAATGGAACTATATTTGAAACAAAATCAAAGAAACCAAATTGCATAAAGGCTGGAAATGTACCTCAACCAGATGCTAAATTTAAAACCATATAAACAACAACAACAAATTTGCCAACCGTTTCATCTTTTAAAGAAAATCACAGTGAAGAAATTATTGCAACAAATGTCGCTTCTATTGCAAGCAATCATAATCAGAGTAATAAAATTGTTCCTGCACCTAACACTCATCAACCTGCAGCTACTACTGCTAGAGTTAATAAAGTGACTTGCAAGAATCCAGTAATCATCATTAAAGTGACTTTACCTAAGTAATATTGTATTGCATTTGCTTTTTTAGAACGTTTAGCTCTATCATAAACAAACGTTTGCATTAATGTTCCAACAAACATACCAATTAATAGAAAGAATTCTCCAAGTCCAATACCATATAGTCCATTTTCAATACCTTGAATTTCAATATTAAAAATTCCACTGATGTTTTTTGGAGCATCTGTTATTTTAGAAACCATTTCACTTAAAATAGCTGCTAATGTTGATCCAGAAAAATTAGTTTTTAATCAAGTTTCCAAATTTTGTTTAAATAATTGAACTTGTGCATATTGTGTAATTTCATCAGTTCCATTTGTAAACAATTTAGTTAAAGTCAAATTACCATCTACACTTGTATCAAAAAAAGGTACAGCTTTTTCGATTGAATTAACAACCGTTTTATTATTTAAAGCCATACTAATATATGATGAACCGAAAGCATTAACAGCAACTTTTTGATTATCTGTACGTCAATCTATTTCGTGAGCGTAATCTCATAAAATTTTATTGATTACTTGTCTATTATTATATAAAGATTCAATTTTTGTTTTTAAACTTCCCAAATTATTTGATGTATCTAATGAAATTAAGAATTTAAAGATATCAGATTCAACAATATTATGAAAATTTGTAATCATTTTTTTAACATAACCAGTATCTTTATAAACTCCAGTATTTGTTGGATCTAATTGTGAGTTTGTCTCTGAAATATTACCAAATAAAGAATTTGTAGTGTCTGATGTTGTATCTGAAAGAACATATCTATTATCTGCTGCAGCTTGTGAATCATTGTTTGTTGTTCAATCAACTAAATTTGCATTACTTGCTGTGTCGATAATTTGTGTTGGTGCATTGTTTTTGGCATCATCAAAAGTTATAGCGTTATTATCAATAATTTTATCAACTATTGCACTAATATCATCATTGATATCATTTATAATTAAATTACCAGCAACATTAAGTAGTGAACCTATTAAATCAATTAATAATGCAGATTTAAATTCTCCTACTGTATTTAAATAATAACCAAAAATAAAGTTATGTGAAAATGTCGATCACATATCTATACTTGGTATATCTTTATAATCAAAACTAGGATTTAATGAATCAAATGTTAATACATTACTTAAATTAACTAAGATAGTTTGCAGAAAATTTTCTTTAATCAAAAATTGCACATAATATTTTTTATCTTTAAAAGCATTTTTTGCATCATCATTTTTTAAGTAACTAATGTTGTTAAAATCTATACTTTGACCTGCTGCATTTATTGATACTGAAAATTTAGTTTCTGTGTCTTGCCTTGTAATATCTTGTTTTGTCAAAACATTTTTAAATAAATCTCAAGTATTAAAATATTTTATACTATATAAATTTTCATCTATTGTTATTGATGATGTGGAATCATTTAAAACAGTTACGGATTTACCGTTATTATCATGGAATCAGTTTTTATATTTGAAATTTTCTTCACCAAATTTACCATAAACATTTTCATCTACAATAATTTTTGAATCATCCACAACATAAAATTTTGAAGTAACAACTTGTGTTAAATCTTTTTCTTTTATAATTAATGTTTTTTTTGCATCTTCATCCAAAAATGCCATTGATGCTTTACCAATATTTGGAATTGGGTTTCAAAAAGCTACAATACATATAATGGCATAAATAATTGGTACAATACAAATTCCAAAAAATTTAATTAGTCTTTTTCATGAAGATAAAACTCTAAATTCAAAATCTGTTTTAAAAGATAACCATCAATTTTTCATTTTCTATTTCTTCTTTCTGCACATTTGTATAATAAATAGCAAAATAATTATTATAAAAGATATTAACGTTTACGTAATGGAATAATAACTTCTTTAAGCGCTTCAAAAATAAATGCAAAATTTTGGCCAGGATTCTCTGCAATATATAATTCTTCTCAATCATTCAATGCCACAAGCGCTTCATTATATAATTGTTCACCCAATTCAGTTGCAAAAATTTTATTTTCTCTTTTATTTTCTTGATTGTGAACACGTTTAATGAATCCTTTTTTTTCTAACGTATCTATTCTTCTTGCTGCTGTTGATTTATCAACACCAAAAAATTTTGATGTTAATTCTTGTGATAAACCAGGAGTAACAACAGCCCCTATTACAAAACAAAATGCATTACGTTTTAATTTGAATTGTGCAATTCTTCTTTCCACAAATTCTATTGCTCTTTGAGACATAACATATAATTTAATTCCCGAAGGTCAATTCATTCTATATTTCATAATATTACCCCTACATTAAATATGTTACATAACTGTTATATTATAATTCTAATTAAAGTAAAATTCAATAATTTTATTCAACCATTCAACCAGTATTGTCTAAAATTATTGAAAATAAAAATTATGCTAATTTTAAATATTGTCCATTAAATATAAAAAATATCTACAAATAGATATTTTTTATAAAATCATTTATAACATTAAAATTTATCTTTCAATTCATAAAAAATTAATTAACTAATTTATAAATTGAACCAATTTTATTGGTTCAAATAGAACTAGTTCCAGCCAAAATGGTTCCATTGGCAAGTTGAGTGATTGCGCGTGCACCTAAATCAATTGTTCCATTTTCAATTTTACCATTGCTCCCACTACCAACAGTTGTATCAATTTTGCCTTCATCTGTTAACTTGTAAATTGAACCAAAATTATCAGAATTTTGTTGACCAAAAGTTGTTCCAGCCAAAATGGTTCCGTTGGCAAGTTGAGTGATTGAATAAACTACTCCATCTAAAGTTTTGTCTTCTAATTTACCATTTCCATTAGTACCAACAGAATGATCAATTTTGCCTTCATCTGTCAGTTTGTAAATTGAACCAGTACTAGTGCCAACTAAAATGGTTCCGTTGGCAAGTTGAGTGATTGAATAAACTACTCCATCTAAAGTTTTGTCTTCTAATTTACCATTTCCATTAGTACCAACAGAATGATCAATTTTGCCTTCATCTGTCAGTTTGTAAATTGAATTAAGGTTAGTTCCAACTAAAATGGTTCCGTTGGCAAGTTGAGTGATTGAAACTATTGTGCTATCAAAAGTTTTATTTTCTAATATACCAGTTCCATTACCTACAGACGTGTCTATTTTTCCTTCATCTGTTAATTCATAAATCGAATTACCAATTCCAGCTAAAATTGTTCCGTTGGCAAGTTGAAATATTTGAAAAATACTATCAATAGTTTCAATTTTTTTATCAATTGTGCCTTCAGCTGTTAATTTGTAAATTGAAGATGTAGTGCTAGCTAAAATTGTTCCGTTGGCAAGTTGAGTGATTGAAGTGATATTTGCATCAAAAGATTTATTCTCTATAATTCCAGTTCCACCACCAACAGAGGTGTCAATAGTTCCTGATTGTTTTATGGTTGTTTTAATTGAATTTTTTGATATATTCAAAAATTCTTTATTTTGCTCTGATTTTGGTGAAACATCTATATTTCCTGGGTGGTCTTTATCACCTGGCTCAAAATTTGATGTTTCAAATCAATCTATATTTACATTTTTATTTGCTGCATTTAAAGTTTCAAAATTGTTATTGAATCATTTATATTTTGCTTCTACTTCTGTAATTGCAATACCAGAAGTTTGATACTCAATACTATTATTTTCTAAAGTGTCCAACTCCAAAAACGAACCAAAGATTATTTCAATATTTGCTTTACCTGTTAAATATTGCGAAGTTGGTGTTGCAGTAATTTCTACTGTAACCCCATCTCATAAATCACCTTCTATTATTACATCTGCTGCATTTGTTGTAAAATCCATTTCGGTAACATTTTTTGTTTCAGTATTTTTATGCAATTGATTTAAAATTTCTGTTTGCACATTTTCAATTGCGATTGGTACATCTTGATTGTCAATATTTTTGTTGTCATTTACTAAATTTGTATACTCTTGAAAAGCAATTTTACTTAAGTCTACTGCTTTATCAACTTGATCTGTAGTTCCACACGCAACAACTGATGTTGCGCCAGTTATTGTAAGTCCTAAAACAGATAACATGCTTAATAATTTTTTCATTTTCTAACATTCTCCTTAACTTTACTGAAATATATTATTACAAATATTAATAAAATACAAATTACATAAAAATATTGATTTATCAAAATTTATAAAAAAATCACAAATATGCAATAATAGAATTTCAGAACAAACATATATGCTAAAAAATTAATTTATTATAAATAAACAATCATTACACATTAATTTCTAAAATGTTTTTACATATTAAAAATATAAATAATTAATATAATAAATTACAAATTAATAATTGTAAAAAAATTCATTTTAAAATATTCATTGGTCAATAGAATTTTAATTAAAAAATACTGAGAAAAATATTTGCTATTGCAATTTATCTTACATAATATTTCTAATAATTTTTCAATTACTCACACTTGTAGCAATTTGCATTCATTTATCATAAATTTATATATTGTCAAGTGTTAAATAAAAATGGTAATTTTAAAATCTATGATGAATTATTCAATATTACAGATAATGTTATGTATATTGATTTTAAAATTAAATATATTGATCCAAAGAATAAACAAGTAAGTAATTATAATATTGTTCTACAATCAACAGGATATGGTGGTAAATTACAATTTAAAAAATTTAATAGAATTTAAAAAAAATAATTATTAAACACACAAAAATAAAAATTAAAAAAATTATATCTATTCTAAGATATGATTTTTTTAATTTTTTATGTGTCCCACTTTTGGGGTTCACACTAACTAGATATGTTTTTTATTTACAATTCTATGTAATTCATTAAAATATAAATTGCATTCAAATTTTTCATTACCTATCAATACCTGTGTATTCTTCTAAAGCTAATTTGATATTTACAACATCTGGACCGTAGATAACTTGAACACCTTCGCCTTTGACAACTACACCAACAGCTTTTGTTTCTTTTAATAACAATTGATCTATTTTTGCTCCATCATCTACAGTAACACGTAATCTAGTTGCACAATTATCTAAAACCTTGATGTTTTCAAGACCACCAAGACCATCTATAATTTTTTGTAAATATGAAATTTCATATCCATCAACTGTACCCATTTTTGATTCTGTTTTTAGCTTATTTTTTGGCTTAATTGATATAGAAATCATTTCCTTATTAATTAAGTCTCACATTTTTTTTGTATCTTTATCTCTTATTACAACTGAACTTTTATTTATAGAGTAATTATTGTAACCCGCTGTTTTAATTGATGCTTCTTGAACACTATTAATATTCAGTAAATTAACAACCAATTCTTTTTTGTCATTTACATCAAAATCACTAATATTTGCATTTCCACCTAACGCAGTTATTAAAGTCAGAATGCCACTTGATTGTTTTTTAGTGCCCTTTGCAAGAGATGACTTAACAGCTTCTAATGCTTTGTCTTCACCTGCTGCTGCTCTTCCTGGAGTTTGATAATTTTTTCATTTAATAATAGCTAAAAATCCAAAGTAATATGCAGGAGCCATTATTAATAATCCATAAATTGGAATTCATAAACAACCATTACGACCAGAGAACATATCTCAAATTGAATTACCTTGGGCAATTCCTATGCCAGATGAATATCCTGGAATCAATCCAAAGAATATATAGTCAATAAATCCAGCCGCAAATCCTTGTCCGACTGTTACATTTAATAAATATGCTAGTGCAAATGAAATTCCAGCCATAAATGCATGAAATACTCATAGTAATGGCGCTACAAATAAGAACGAAAATAACATTGGTTCTGTAATTCCAGTTAAAAATGATGTTGCTGCTGCTGAAACTATAATACCTGCAGCTGCAGATCTGTTTTCTTTTCTTGCCATTTGTAAAATAGCTATAGCTGCAAATGGATAACCATATTGCATAAATGAGAAGCGTCCTGATGAGAAAACAGTTCCTACCTCCATTGTATATCTATTGAATGCAATCGTTCATTTACCATTTACATCTTGAACCAGTTGACCTGAATTAGTTCAAATTGATAACCATTTTTGTCCATCTGATGTATTCAATAAATAATTATATGCATCAGCTGACAAAGTAAATTTGCCTTGACCAACTCAATTCATTTGTTCAAAGAAAATTGTATATGAACCAGAAGTTACTGTTCAACCTGTGATAACTGAAGTGCCACCTTGAATTTCTGGAGTTAATCATTGTCCACCAGCCGATGAATATCAGAATGGTGTATAAAGAACATGGTGTAATCCAGCTGGAATTAACAAACGCTCAAACATTCCAAATAGAAATGCAGCTATAACTCCTGATGCTCTACCATAATTTTCAATTCCACCTACATTCATTCATGTTCCTAAACCAACACCAATGTAATATAAAAGTAGTAAAAATGCTGGCCAAATAAAGAACAATACTACTCCAATACCTATTCCCAATAAAAATGAAGCTATAGGAACAAATTTAATTCCCCCAAAAAATGATAAAATTCGAGGAACTTTAATATTGTAAGTTTTGTTGTGAACAAGTGAAACTAAATATCCAACAAAAATTCCCCCAATAACTGATAAATCTAATGTTGGAGCAATACCCAGAACAGTTTTAATCATTCCTTTATTTTCTCCAACACTCATAATTCCATATTTTCCAGCTAATTTTCAAGGATCAAATAATAATACTTGATCTCCTGCTGAATTAACAGAAGGAATAAATAATGCAGAAATTGTTGCAGTCATAACCACATAACATACAAGGGCCGAAACTGCTGCAACTCCTCCTTGCTTTTTTGCAAATCCAAATGCAACTGATGTTGCAAATAAAACACCTAAACACGCAAAAATAATATTACCAATTGTTTTTAGAATATTGAAGAATTGAACAACACCTTCGCCTCAATTATTCGATTCAGCAGCGGCAGATAGTCCCCCACCAATTCCTAAAAAAATACCAGCAATCGGTAAAATGGCAATTGGAAAAACAATTACTCTAGCTAAATTTTGTAATTTTCCAAAAACAGAATTTGAAAATCTATTTCAGCCTTTACCAAATTTAGTATTATTAAAAGCTTCGAGTTTTTCTGCACGATGTTGTGCACGTTCAATTGCTCTTTGCTGCTTTTCTTGATGTTTAGCCTGTTTTTTTACATCATTATCTGTTGATACCATTTTCAATTGCCCTCCTACTATTTGATGGAGTATTTATGTTTATTCCAAAATGGCCATTACCTTGCCATTTTTTAGAATTAGCTATTCCATCTAAATGAATAGATACATTAATTTTTGTATTCAATAAAGTATTAAACTTGGCTTCGTCCAATAGTTTATCTGTTTCATTTTCACTATCTATTCACTGATAAATAGAAATCTTAAAATCTGTCTCACGTACTGAATTCACAATGTTGACAACAGCCATATTTATTCCATTAATTAAGATTTCATAAGTTAAATCTTTATTATCACTACTTTTTCATTCTCACTGAGAATTTTTGTAAAAACTGGATAATTCCTCTGTTTGACTCATATTTGCTGCTACTTGCTGACTGTAATAGCCAAAGTTAGCAATATTAGCACAAGAAATAACAGAACCAATTGAAATTGGAATCACTGATAAACCAGATATAATTGTTAAAATTTTTTTCACTTATATTTTCCTCCTCACATATATAATAAACAAAAAAAAATTTTTGTAAATAAGTTTTTAAAAATTCACATTTTTTTATTTTTGCCAAAATCAACCAAAAATGTAAATAATTTTGATTGCTTGCACATAAAAAATCACTTTTTGGTTTTATATAGCGTTAATAATAAAGACAATAATTTGTATTTAATTATATGTAAAACAAAAAAATTCTTACAAATTTGTAAGAACTGCATTTTAATTTTCATCGCTATATTAATTTTATTTTTGTCTATCTAAAATTCTTTCAATTTCTTTACCAACACCAGCTTTTGAAGCGTGCTCAACTACAGTGTGCGCTATTTCCTGAATTTCTTTCTTTGCATTTCCCATTGCTACTGCATATCCAGATCATTCTAATGCCTGAGCATCATTTTCACCATCTCCAAAAAAAGCTACATTATCTGATTTCAAACCATAAAATTCAATTAAATGTTTTAATCCATTTGCTTTATTTATATCTGCAGGATTAACTTCTATATTTGAGTTATCTTTACTAATGTAAGACCAAGAAAAAACAGAAAATCCTTTCTTAACTAAATCAGCTCTTAATTCCAAAACACGTTCCTTGTTACCGAAAATAATAAATTTATTAACTGCTGGCATTTTGCTTTCAAATTTTATTTTTTTAAGTTTTCTTTTAGTTCTTAATTTCATAAATATTTCAAATTTACCAATTTTTTTTGCAACAATTCCTTCTTTTTTATGTTCTGAATAACCAAAAACATGTAGATTTTTGTCCAACGCTTCTTTATAAATTGTTCATGCTGAATTATGGTTAATCATTTTTTGTCAAATTATTTCTACTTTTCCATTTTCTTTAAATTTAAAAACAGTTCCCCCATTATAACCAACCATTAATGATTTGTTATCTCATAAACCTAATTTTCTGGCCAAATTAAATATACCAGAAGGACTTCGCCCAGAAGCTAAACAAATTCATAATCCTTGTTCTTTCGCTTTTTGAATTGCTAATAAATTTTTTTTTGGCAATCTACCCTTATGAACTAAAGTTCCATCTATATCTAGCGCAATCATTTTAATCATTTAAATATCCTCTAACTAATAAATTTGTAAATACAAATCTAAGCAACTAATTCTTTTAATTTAATTTTTGGAGCAAAACCAATATGTTTATTTACTTGTACTCCATCTTTAAAAATAATTAACGTTGGAATTGACATAATTTCATATCTCTCCATTAATTTTGGTAATTCATCTACATCAACATTTAAAAAAGTTACATCAGTTTCTTCTTCTGAAAGTTCTTCTAAAAATGGCTCTAGCATTTTACATGGTCCACACCATACAGCAGAAAAATCTACAAAAATATGTTTTCCACTATTTAAAACTAAATCATATTCCTCTACTGTTTTTATTTTTTTTATACTCATAACATTCACTCCTTAAATATAATCAATTAATATTTTCTTGTTTATAAATTTTGCAACACCATCTTGGTCATTTCTGTCTGTTGTTTCTGCAGATATTTCAATTAATTGTGGCATCGCATTTTCCATTGCTATAGAAATATCTACTTTTGCAAATAAATCAAAATCATTATGTGAGTCACCAAAAGCATATGAAACATAATTTTTTACTTGCAAATAATTAATAATTTCAGTTACAGCAAAACCTTTATTAATACCTTTAGGAGCAACTTCAAAAACTCTTGTTGTATATTTAATGATTTCCACATCTGGATAATACTTCTTAAATCCATTATAAAATTTATCTGCTTGTTCATCTGTTGCTTGTTTTTCTAAAATTATTGTCAAATGAGATATTGGTTTTACAATTTCATTTAATGATTGAACTATTTTATATTCAACATCCATAATTTTTGATCAAAAAGATGAATTATCTCCCTTACCATAAACATAGGTTGTATCATCTGCGAAATAATGAACCTTATACTTAAAATTTCCATACGTAAAATTAAAAATATTTCTAATAAAATCACTTGATAATCTTTTATCTACAATAAATCTATTCTGTTTAAAATCAAAAATTTGTGCGCCATTATTTGCTGCAATTAAGCCGCCTAATTTATCTAGTTTCAATTTTTTTGCTTGAATCAATGCATCTTTTGTAGACCTCGCTGTAATTGGAACAAAATAGGAATTCAAACTATATATTTTATCTACAGTTTCTATTAATTTTTGAGAAAATTCATGTTTTTCATTCAAAGCAGTTCCGTCAAGATCAGAAAAAATCAAGACTTTTTTCATATATCTCACCCATAATCTTAACTTGATTATAACATTAAAAAATAGTTTATCTAATAAAATACTTCAAATAAAAAACGTTAGCAACAACTAACGTTTATAATTTAATTTGGTCCGGGATAAGGGACTTGAACCCCCACGTATTGCTACGCCAGATCCTAAGTCTGGTGCGTCTGCCAATTCCGCCAATCCCGGAAAAAATGGTGTCCCGTGCAAGATTCGAACTTGCGACCCACTGGTTAAAAGCCAGTTGCTCTACCGGCTGAGCTAACGAGACATTAATAATAAAAATCGGTAAATTGACTAATAATAGTTTAGCATAAATAAACTACTTTTTATGTATAAATAAAATAATTTAGCAAGTTTTATTTCATTATCTTAATCTGTGATTTATTGGTTTAACTGCAAAATCAACTAAAACAAATAAGATGTAAACAACAAGATAACGAATCATTTGCAATCCAAAAGTTACTGAAATTAAAACTAATATAACTTTATTTGGTGAGTTTTTATCTACATCAATAACATTTATATCACCAACAATTAGCAATGCGCTAAATCATGCAGCAGTATAAATTAAAGAACAAATAGGAATAATTAATAAACCGGGGCAAATACGTTTAATTCATTTAATTTTTTTATTTGGATCTTCATGATAAGGAGATATCTTAAATAGCATATATACTATTAAATAAAAAATTAATACAACAAGCCCATTTGCAATTGAATCAAATGCTATTTGTATAGGTGTATGCTCTGAATCTATTAAAACGTGTAATCAAGGCTCCACTATACAAACAAATAATGCAAAGGGCAACGATAAAATAGGTATAGCAGTCATCATAACTATTTGATCTAAAACTCTCATCTCAATCACAACACCACTAATATTTAATGAAAACTTTTCAAATAAACTATCAATAACAGAAACAGCTAAAGCTAAAGCTAATATTATAGCAGTTGATGCTATTCTAAAATTAATTGATTTTCTTGAATATTTAAAATGCCTTTTTCAAGTAAATTCATATAAAGTTATGTCATCATGTTTGCCGCTTTTATCAAAATGATGTTTACCGTGATAATGAGATTTTTTCTTCATTTCCTCATTATCATCATTATGCACTGCATCAGCAAACACTTCTTGAGCTTCTAAAACATGTTCATCTATTTCAATGTCTATTTCTTTTTCATTATGATGTTTTCTTTTCACAATTATATTTTCATCTTTCTACTAAAGTAATTAACTGTAATCTCAATCTTCTTTTTTTAGAGTTCAGTCTCATGTTTCCAATTTCTCTATATCACAAACTCCTACATATGGTAGGTTACGTAATTTTTCATTTATATCAAATCCAAATCCAATAACAAATTCATTTTTTACATCAAAACAATATCAATCAGGTTTTAATTCAACTTTTCTTCCTTCTTTTTTATCTAAAAATGAAATAATTTTTACTGTTTTTGCTCCTTTGAAAAATAAGTATTCTTTCACGTATTTTAACGTAATTCCTGAATCAATAATGTCTTCAACAATTAAAATGTCTTTGTCTTTTATTGAAACATTTAAATCTAATAAAATTTTTGGTTCGCCAGATGACTTTGTAGAACCTAAATAGGATGAAACCACCATATAATGTGTTTCACAATTGTAATCAAAATATTTTAAAAATACTCCCATAAATGGAACACAACCTTTTAATATTCCAACTAAAAGTACATTATTATCTTGAATATCTTCTTGTTCATCATAATATTTAGATATTTCTTTTGCTAATTCTTTTGTTCTTTCCTCTATTTGATCAAAATTATACAAAACATTTTTAATTAATGGGTGTAATTTCATATTAATATAGTCTCCTCTTTTACATCATGTTGATGATGATTAATTTATTTTATCAAAATATTAAGGTTTTTGTTGTCGCAAAAATGATTCTAGTATAAGTTGTGCTGCTACTTCATCTTTCTTTTGTTTTCATTCCTTATTTTTTGTTTTGAATTTGGTATTTGATTGGTGCATTATTGAAAGAGCCATCTTTGTTGTTAGTCTTTCATCTATTTTAGTAATCCCAAAAGTGAATTTATTTTGTAACTTTGTTAAATAAGTTTCAATAAACATTATTACCATTTCAGCTCTTTTACCTACTGTTGCATTCATATTTATTGGATAACCGATTACAACAATATTTGGAATTTCAATTGTTAACATTAAAATTTCTAACTTTTTAACGCAGTCTTCAAAATCATATTCTATAAACTTAATTGTTTTAAACGGAAAAGCAAACTGTCCTATATTGTGTGCTATCCCCAAAGTTTTAGTTCCTAAATCTAGTCCTCATATTATTATATTTTCATTTACCATACCTTTATTTTATATTTTTCTTGTTAATTTTGCATCTAATTTTATCAATTAATAAAAATATTGCTGGATTTATAAATAAAAAATAGATGCTTGCTAAAAAAATAGACATTAATGTATCTGTAAAATAATGTTTTGAAAGAATAATTCTGGAAAACATCATCAATATTATAAACACCGTGAATAAAATTGATACAATAACTTTTTTAAATGATATTCATCTCTTGTTAGTATTCCAAATTAAAATAAATGTAAATAGACAACAAGCGGATTGGACATGGCCAGATGGAAAGGAAGTTCCTCTTGTTGAGGAAAAATTAGGTTTATATCATGGGCTAAAATTTGAATAGTCTGCATTTAAATCTTGAAATCTAATTCTTCCAAAAAAATATTTAAAAATTAATACCGTTAAGGAAAACAAAGCAACAAATACCAATGCACGAATATATCTATCAAAATTTTCAACTATTTGCTCTTGTGCTTTATAATTTGATCTGAAATAGATAAATAAATAAGTATAAATAAAAATGACAATTACTTGAGCAAATATAACTATAACATTATTTGTAGCATCATCATTTAAAATTTTAGTTATTAAAAAATATGAAGCAACAATAAGTGAAATTAAAACAATAAAATAAATAATTCAAACAAGAATATTTTTTGCTTTCAATTCAAAAAAAACTGTATAATACATCTTTTCAACTATAGCTATAAAAATAACTGAACCAACAACTATCATTATTGGCGTTGCAAGAGCAGCCATCAAAATTGAAAAATAATGTAAAAAATCCTTATTTAATTTTATAAGCAAAATTGAGATTGATAAATCATAAACAGAACCGATGCAAAATAATATAAACCAAACAAAATACGCAAATGCTACTCATGATATTAATACCCATTTTGCATAACTTCACCAAGCGATTTCTTCTATTTTTGAAATTTTTTGATTTTTCTTATCTAATATTTTATCTTCCATAATAAATACCTCAAAATAAAACAATTATATCTTTATTTTAAAACATAAAAATAAATTAATTCATTAAAATTAAAAAATACAATGAAAAATTAAGGTGAACCCCAAAAGTGGGGTTCACCTTAAATCATTGTATTTTTTAATTTTAATACTATTTGTTTTTTAAGTTATAGAATGATTTTAAACCATCATAAATTGCAGATTTTCCAAGTTCTTCTTCTATTTCCAATAAACGATTATATTTTGAAATTCTATCTGAACGTGACATTGAACCAGTTTTAATTTGTCCTGTATTTAATGCAACTGCTAAATCAGCAATAGTATTGTCTTCTGTTTCTCCAGAACGGTGTGAAACCACTGTTGTTCATCCTGCTTTTTGGGCCATTTGAATTGCTTCAATTGTTTCTGTTAAAGTACCAATTTGGTTTAATTTAATTAAAATTGCATTGGCAGCTTGTTTTTCAATACCCTCAGCTGTAATAGTTGGATTTGTAACAAATAAGTCATCACCAACAATTTGCAATTTTGTTCCATATTCTTTAACTTGTTTAATGAATCCATTTCAATCTGATTCTGCTAATCCATCTTCAATTGAAATAATTGGATATTGATTTGCTAATTTTCCTAAATAGGCAACCATTTCATCTGTTGTAAAAGCAAATTCTTGATTAAATAATTTTTCAATTTTTTTGAAGTGGTATTTACTGTCATTAACTTCACCTTTAATACCTGAAACCCCATATAATTCTGATGAAGCTGTATCCATTGCTATTTTAATTTGTTTACCAGGTTCAAATCCTGCATCTTTAATGGCTTGAACGATAATATCTAATGCATGTTCTGCTGGCATTTTAGCTTTATATGATTCCAAATCTTGTTTTGCATACGCTCAAGCAAAATTGGGTGCAAACCCACCCTCATCACCAACAGCAGTAATATCACCTTTATTATGTAATATTTTTTTCAAAGCTTGGAAAGTTTCAGAAGATCATCTCATAGCTTCTTTAAATGTAGTTGCTCCTACAGGCATAATCATAAATTCTTGAAAATCAATCGCAGAATCTGCGTGCTCTCCACCATTAATAACATTTAACATTGGAACTGGCAATCTTCTAGCGTTTGTTCCTCCAATATAACGATATAGTGGAATTTCTAATTCATCTGCTGCTGCTTTTGCAACTGCTAAAGAAATCCCTAAAGAAGCGTTTGCTCCCAAATTTTTTTTGAACGGATCGCCATCTATTTCTAACATTTTCATATCAATAGCAACTTGATCTGTTACTTCCATTCCAATTAATTTTGATGCAAATACATCATTAACATTTGAAATCGCTTTCAAAACACCTTTACCATTGTAACGCGCTTTATCTCCATCACGTAATTCTAGTGCTTCTCTTGAACCTGTTGAAGCTCCTGATGGAACTTTTGCGACTCCACATCCACCAAATTCTGTTTCAACTTTTACTTGAACAGTTGGAAATCCACGTGAGTCAAGTACTTCTAATGCTTTAATACTTATAATTTTTGACATTTATTTATATTCCTCCATACTTTTCCATTATATTCTTTTTTAAACTATTAAAACAAGCAATTTATTATAATTTAAATGAAAAAATGGCTATTTTGTATAGCCAATTGTTCATCTTTCACCAATATGTTTTGGATTATGTATTTCGTTTGTTAATTCTCATGCCCCATCTAAATATGAAACAATTGATTGATTATTTGTATTATAAATTACTACATCTTTTCCGATGCCGTATTTTTTTGTTAATAAACCTGGGTATTCGAAATCTAATGCTGGTGAAAAAATTGATACTTTAATACCATCAACATTATTATACATTTCCAATGCTTTTGCGTGGCCTTTCATAACTCCCACAAATTCTTCTGGAACTTGTGATAAATTATCAACTAATCTAGAAGTTTTTGTTTCATCAAGATATAGAGATGCTGCACCAGAAACAATTACACCTCTAACATTAGTTTTAAGTAAAGCATCAATTATATTTTTAGTAACATTTATTAACTTGGTTTCACTTGATGTGCCAAATGTAGATACAAAAACATCAATTCCTGATAATGCGTTGACAATGTCATTTAAATTTTTTGCATCACCACTAATATATTTAATATTATTATTTTGCAATGTATTTTTAGCCTCATCAACATTTCTAACTAAAACATAGACATCATCTTTTGCGTCTAATAAATTTGCAACAATCATTTTACCCAATTTGCCTGTTGCGCCCAAAACTAATACTTTCATATAATTCCTCCATTAAATAATATTAATAAATTTCTAATTTTTTTTATAAAGACTTTGCTCTGATTCAACTTCCACAATTTCTTCTTGATGAATTTCTTTTGGTTTTCAAAAATTGTCATCCATTTCTCTAATTGTTTTTTCTATTATAGCAATTTCTAAATTTAAATTTATCCACTCTTGTTGAAATTTTTTATTTAAAGGTTCTTTTTCGATTTGATATTCAATTTGCATTTTACGAGTTTTTAAAGCGACTGTGCGTTTTCACAATTTTGCTTGTTTTTCTACTATGTGTGCATAGTCTAACATCACGATCAACTCATTTCTTAAAAAAGTTTTACCGCATATTATTATACACTAAAAAGTGTGTATTTTCTACACTTGATTATATAAATTATTTATCATTTAATTTATTTTAATCTATAAAATTAATTTTTATTTTTTAACAGAAATCAATCATATCAAATTCAATAATAATTAAGATAAATAGCAAATCTCATAATTGATAATAATTCATTTTCAAAAAAATTTTTGATTAAAAATTATGAATAAACTATAAATCATTTGTTGATTTATAAATTAATCAATTCACAAACAATATTATTATTTTATTTGCAGCTATAATATTTCTTAAAAATTTTTGTGCATTATCAAAAAATTATCTAATTTTGATAACTAGTGAGGATCACTTCTGTGTTGTTTACGTTCATTTTGTGTTAATCAACGTTTTCTTAATCTTATATCGTTCGGTACCACTTCAACCAATTCATCTCATTCAATAAATTCTAATGCTTCTTCCAAAGAAAATTTCACTGGTGGTGTTAATTTAACAGCATCATCTGATCCTGATGCTCTTGTATTTGTTAGTTTTTTACCTGTTGTTGGATTAACATCTAAATCATTATCTCTTGAGTGCAATCCTACAATCATTCCCTCATAAACTTCTACCTGAGGTCCTACAAATAATTTTCCACGTTCTTCCAAATTATTTAAAGCATATGGTAAAGTTATTCCGTTTGTCATTGAAACTAAAACTCCATTTTGACGTCCTTGAATAACTCCTTTATATTCTTCAAAACCATCAACTGAACGAACTAAAATTCCTTCACCATGTGTATCATTTGTAAATTCAGTTCTAAATCCAATTAATCCACGCATTGGTACACGATATTCAATACGATCGCGAATACCATCAGAATCCATATTAGTCATCATACCTTTTCTTAGGTTTAATTTATTAATGACTGTTCCTGAATATTCTGTAGGTACACTAATGATGACATTTTCAACTGGTTCCATTTTCACGCCATTTTCAATGTGAAATATAACTTCTGGTTTTGAAATTCCAAGTTCAAAACCTTCTCTTCTCATTGTTTCAATTAAAACAGATAAATGTAATTCTCCACGCCCTAAAACTTTGAATCCATCTGCAGATGAATCAGATAACGATTCTACTTTCATTCCAACATTAACTTCAAGTTCTTTTTCTAAGCGCTCTTTAATATTTCTTGTTGTAACAAACTTACCAACTTTACCAGCAAAAGGAGATGTATTTACTAAAAAATTCATTGACATTGTTGGTTCTTCAATATGAATTGGTGGCATTGGTCTTATGTCATTTACATCACAAATAGTATCTCCGATTGAAATTTCAGCTAAACCTGAAATTACTACAATATCTCCAGCATATGCTTCTTTCACTTGTACTCTTTTTAAACCTTGATAAACAAATAAATTTACAATTTTGCCTTTTACATTTCCACCGTTATTATTTTTTGCAATTATAATTTGTTGCCCTTCTTTTATAGTGCCTTCAAATAATCTACCTATCCCTAATCTACCAATAAAAGCATCATATGCAAGTGATGAGATTTGCAATTGAGTATTTTTTGATGATAAATCAATTGGGTAACTACCTGTTTGTTTTACAATAGTTTCAAACAATGGTGATAAATCAATTGATGGAGTTTCCATATCATATTGAACAATTCCTTTTTTTGCAATTCCAAAAAGTGTTGGAAATTCTAACTGTTCTTCGTTTGCATCCAATTCCATAAATAATTCTAAAACTTCATCAACAACTTCCAAAGCGCGTTGATCTTTTTTATCTATTTTATTGATTAATAAAATTGGTTTTAATCCAAGTTCTAATGCTTTTGATAGAACAAATCTAGTTTGAGGCATTGGGCCCTCTGAAGAATCAACCAATAAAATCACTGTATCTACTGTTTTCATAATACGTTCAACTTCTGAAGAAAAATCTGCATGGCCTGGAGTATCAACAATATTAATTTTGTAATCTTTATATTGAATTGAACAATTTTTTGAATAAATTGTTATGCCTCTTTCACGTTCTTGGTCATTTGAATCCATTACTTGTTCTTTTACAACTTCATTTGTTCTAAATACTCCTGATTGTGATAAAAAAGCATCAACTAATGTTGATTTACCAGCATCAACGTGCGCTATAACGGCTATATTAATAATTTTTTGGTCTGTCATGTTTATTTTCCTTTTCGCTTTTTAGATAATATCAAAATTTGCCATAATAATACAAGTTATATATAAACTAAAAATTTTAAAGCCTCAAATAATGTTGAGGCTTTAAAACAAATATATCTAATTTTCAAATTTTTTATAATTATATTTTGTAACTTCTATTCTCTTTTTATGATAATTCATAAAGGTATTTTGAAATTGTGTTTGAACAAAATCGCTACCATAAAAAGAAGAAATGAATTGCTCATAATTCAAAAACAAATAATGAAGCTGTATATCTGCTTTATACAATTTATTTAATACATAATTTACGTGAGAATTTTTTAGAGGCTGCATGTTTAACAATTTCAGTTGTAAGACTCACTAATTTACTAAAATTTGTTGATTTCTTATGAAATTCAACAGGATTTAATTTATTATCACTATCTGTTAAAGAATTATCAATAATGTTGTTGAATAATTCTTTAATTTTTTTTTGAAGCATAGATATATGAAATACTGCAATTTATTTCTTTTATTTTCTTAATTACAGTTGCTTGCGCATATGTTGTTATTTTTTGTAAGTCGAAATTTTGCGTGTTTTGCTCAAAAACTATCGAATTGTCATCTTTTTTAATTTCAGTAAAAAAAGGTGACAAATATTTTCTAAAACTAGAAAATATATAAATTGGTTCTGAAATATGTAAACCGAATTCTTCAAATTTACAGTATTTTTTAAAAGCTATAGTTCCTGTACTTTTTGTATGAGTTCTCTTTAAAAATTTTGAAACATCATAAAGAAAACTATTTTTCAAAAGTTCTTCTAATTTATTTATATTAACTTTAAAACTGTCTAATAGTCTATATTCTTCTAACTCATTAGACAAATTTAAATTATCATTTTTAACAAATGAGGTTACATTTTCTGTTAGCAATTTTTTATGCCAATCAAAATATGTTTGAAATGAGAGTTTATTTAAAAAGTTTTGTACATCCATATATATTCCTATTTAATAATGCACTCGTACCTTTTTAATACTAACACACTTCAAATGAGTAAGATAAAAATAGCAGTTTAATTTTTTAAATGTGAATAATTTTTGTCAACTCCACCAAGCGAAATTAAATGTGCTTCATTTAATTGTTCATCTCTTATTTCTGAAATTGTTTGCGGAACCATCATATCTTCTCTATTTGAAAAATATGTCTTAAAATAAATTTCATACAATAAAAGTGAATAGAAATTGAAAGTATCCATTGTCATTAAAAATTGGAAGAAATCACCAATTTGTTCATCTACAGAATTTGAACTACTTTCTTGTTCGGGATCAAATGCATCTTCAAGCGTGTCTTGAACCACTTCCATAAAATCACTTACTTTTTTATAAAATTCTTGAGGTGCTAAGGTTGAATCTTTATCTTTCAAAAATTTTTTTTGAATATTAATCGCAAAATGAGCGTACTCTTCTGGAATATTTAATGAATTAAAATCAGCTGTCATATCGGCGTGAGTTTTAATAATTGTTTTTTGTAGAATTTTTGAAGCCTCTCAAATCTCGGTATCTGTTAATAATAAATTATTTAAAGATAAATTTTTCTTATTTCTTTCATTTTCATTTGTTTTTAATAATACTAACATTGATAAAAATTCATGACTAGTGCTGACAAGTGACATAAATCGCATATAGACAATATCTGATTCTTCATATTCTTCTAAAATTTCAGGTTCATCTGAAAAGGTTTCCAAAATTTTGTTATTTCACTCATGTCTTTTATTATCTAAATAATTATATAAATAGTGTGCTCAATCATAAACATCAAATTTATTTGAATTTACTCTAGTAATTTCTTTTGCGATTCAATTATTTTTTAAATTTGAATTTCATCTTACCAAATAAATTTCATCTTCAATTGCCAATAGACAATTTTTACTATATTCTTCAATAGTTCTCTTTAAAATATTACTTACCATCTAAATTTACCTCTATATAATTTGTTACATAATTACCTGTATATTTTGAAAGTAGACCGTCCAAATAAACTATATACGCGAAACCAACTGACAAACCCAATAAAATGTTATCCATAAAACCATAAACTTCTTTTGGTGAATTAATATCTAGTTGATCTTCTGATTCAAATTTAAAATCAAATTTAATCATTTGTTTATATAAATTAACATTCATAATATTTTCAATGAATAAGTCTTCAATTAAATTAAAATTTAAACCATTTTTTTTGAACTCATTCAAGGTTTTTTCATCTATTCCAAAATAAGTATTTTCAGCTCTATTTTTTAAATAAGTTTTAATTTCTTTACGTTCATTTTCTGGTCTATTTAATAAATGGCTGCCAGTCTCTATTCAAAAATCTCTTGACAAACAATCCAATATAGAACTATTTTTTTTGCTTATTGCAAAAATAGTTGGAATATCTTCTTTTGCAAGTTCTTTTCCAGACAATGCAACAAAAGCTTCCACATTTTGAATTAATTTTGCAATATCTGTATACATTTCATGAAAATGTTCTTTCATTTCTATTAGCAGTGACTCTGGATCATTATGATAGATAGATATAAATTTTTGCAGTTCAACCATAAAATTATGTTTTGCAACACCTGTATTTTGACGCTCTAAAAAATTAACATCATAAGAGCGAATGATTTCTCTACCTAACTTGGCTAATTCATTTATTAGCTCAAAACTTTTATTTTCCATAAGTTACTCCTTTTACATATTTCTATGCAATTAAGCAAATTATCAAAATATAATCTGCCGCAAATATTATATATTTTATTTAAGTTTGTTTATTTGAAGGATAATTCATATGATAAGTATGCCTTAATTCATAATAATCAGCATGACTTTCAGTTACTGTCAATTCTTTTAAATTATCTGCTCAAATATCTCAACCAGTTTCTTTGTTTTCCGTTCTGAAATCAAATCTTTTCATTTCTCGCCCGCAAATTGCACATGGTTTAAAAATAGTTTTTTCGTAAGTTGAATCATTGTTAATTGAATTGTAATCTCAAAGTATTTTGGCATCCGCAGATTGTAGTTTATTTAATTTAACTTTCATCTTAATTACTCCTAAACCAATTAATAAATAGCAATTTCATACACATTTAATTATACATTTTTAAAATGGTCTTCTAGTACATATTTATAAATATTTGCTTTTCGCATGATTTGATTTGCATCAGCATCAGAATTTACATCGGGGTGATAAGTTTTTGCCATTAATCTATAAGCTTTTTTGAATATAACATAAGAATCCGTTCTTTTCAAATTGAAAAATTTTAGTGCACTGTCTAACTCGGATGAAAGAACCATAGTTTTTGTTTGTTCGAAAAAATCTTCAAAATTATTTTCTTCAGAATTAAAACCAAAATAATCATTTTTAAAATTGTTAAAATCTTTTGATATTGTTTCTGTAAATTCATCTGTATGAGTATGTTGATAATTTTTTTGATAATTAAGTGATTCGACTGTTAATTCACAAACTTGTTCTAACATTCTAGATCAATGATAAGAAAAATCTTGTCCCATTTCAGCTATTTCTGATACTGTTAAATGGTTTTTATTTGGGTTCAGCTGCCTTGATTTTGAAATAAGTTCACCTTCATAAATAATATCTTCATATGCTTCCAAAGAAGTTCTACTCATGGTTTCAAAAACGCGCTTAACTAATGATGAATTATTTATTTCTTCTTCTTTAAATAATTGATTAATTATTTCATTAAATTTAATTGTTGTTAAATACATAAATTTCATACAAGCAAAACAAATTAATAAAGCTGCAATATCTGAAATTTTTTGTTCCAATATATTAAAAACATTCTGAAATATTGAAACTGCGGGAAAATTTGTGAAATCTTCTTTAATTTTAACTTTAGTAAAATATCATGAAAAATCATTTTTCAAATCACTTGGAATGATTTGCACACTTTTGCTTTTTTGAAGTTCATTAATGAATCATCTTATCCGTTTTTGCAATTCAACGCTATTATATTGTCCGTAAGTTCCGGGTTCAATTTGTCAGTCAATTAAATAATTAATTTTATTTGTTGCATCATACGAATAGAGTCGTTTTTTAGTTTCTTCTTTTAATAGCTTTTTATACTCTTTCTTTCAACCCATAAATATACGTCCTTTTAATTATTATATAAAAAAATGATGAAAATAAAAATAGAGTAGAAACTCTACTCTATAAAGATTTACAGATCATAAATGCTTATTTTAGTACAGTTAATCAATAATTTAAAAAATATTGTGATTTGAATAAAGTACCTCGTGCATTTCTTCTGTATCTGAGAATTCCATTGGAGTATCAAATCAATCAATTGATACTTCATTTTCTTCTAATTGCCAAATATTTTTAGTTTGACCAAATAATAATTTCTTAATTTTAATTTCTTCGAAAATATTATTTTTAAAATTTAATGATGGTGAATTTACCAATAATGTTGAATTCAAAATTATTTTATTTACTCATGCATTACAATCTTTTCTTTTTATTGGTGAACTAATTGTTCCTAATATATCCAATAATTTTTCCATATATTGAAAGCCTTCCACTATGAATAGAATAAATAATTTTAATAATACAAAAAATTGAAACATACAAATGCTTCTTTATAAAATAGACGTAAATCAAAAAATTTATATTAAAAAAATTAATTATATACAATATATAAAATTTGTCAATGAGTGGCAAACTTTATTAAAAGAAATGACATATACATTTCTATAGTTAATTTTAACATTTTTAATAAATAATTCAACCTTTAATTCTAAATTATATTTAAATTTAATAAATTATAAACCACGTTTTTTTAATGTTTGTTCCATTTGTCGATAATTTGGTAAATGTTTTGCAATGAAGTGTTTAAAATTTGCTGAATGATTTGGAAATAATAAATGTGTCAATTCATGAATTATTACATAATCTATCACATCAACAGAGAAATGAATTAGCGATGGATTTAAAATAATTTTCCCAAGCATCGGGTAGCAAACCCCTCATCTTGTATCCATTGATTTAATAGTTAAATTTTTATATGTTACTCCTAGTCTAGCTGCAAACATATCTGTTTCTTTTTTAAATCAATTGTAATATTGTTTGGCCAGAAATGTATACATTTTTTTTGTTTGCTCCAACTTTGTAGGATAAAATTTCATATAAAAACCATCATCCTTCATAATTGCATGAATATTTTCATTAACAACTTTTAATTTATATGGTTTATCAAAAATTTTAACTCAAGAATTTAATCCATCAAAGTTAAATTTTATTGATTCTGAATATGACGATCTCATTTCAATAATTTTGGGCATATTGCGATAAATTAATCTTTCAACATCTCATTGTTGTGCATATTCTGGTGCAGATACATACATTTCACCATTTTTAACTCTAAGTCCAATTAATTTTCTTTTTTGATTTATTTTAAAGTAATAAAAATATTCGCTTCCTTGATAACTTATTTTTTTTACAATATATTCTGCCTTTATTGCCATAAAATAGATGCCTTTCTAAAAACTATCATCATTAAAATCATTTTCATTAATAATTGGTTTTTTAACTTTATCATTTTTATCTGAATTTTTTTTATTTTTGATATCATCTTTTTGATGCTTTGATTTAATAGGTTTTTTATAATTTTCACCAAATTCAATTTCGGATGAAAAAATTTTATTGGCCATTGAATTAACATTATAATCATTAACAAATAAAGCTGTAAATGATAATTTATTTTTTTTAATTAATATTCCTTCTATTAATTCAATTATGAAAACACAAAAAGAAAAAAGAACAAAAAATCACATACCGATAAAATATTTAGAAACAACATTGTAACTACTTTGCATTGAATATCAAAATGCATCCATATAACTTATTTCACCTGTAATATTTGTATAATTATTATAAAAATATTGTTTTGTAAATTGAATTGTAATTAAGGCGGTAATCCATAGAAAAATAATAATAATAAAACATATACTTTGAGCTATTCTATTTTTTGATGTCGAAAAAACAAATAAACCAATAAAGGCAAAAAAAAGAATAATAATAAATGACAATGCTCATCCAATTAATGGTAAAAATACTCTAAACGTTTCTGCAATTCCACCAAGTTTTTCATTTCATTCATCAATTGAAAATGAACTATTTTTGCTATTAATAAAATATAATAAATAACCTATAAAATCTTGTATTCCATTGTCAAAACACAATCATATTGCAATCATAATCGGTAGTCCAAAAAGCATAATTATAGTTAAGATTCTATTTGCAAACACTAATCTTATTATATTGTTGTTTATTGACTTAAAATTTTTAAGGTTTAAAGTTTTTTTAGACATTACAAGCGAGCACCCTTTTCATTATTATAATATCATGTCAATTAAAAATAAAAAATCTTATCAATAATAAGATTCTTTATTTTTAATGAATTTGATCCTCTGTATGATTCCTAGTTTTAATATAAGTGAAATCATCTAAATCATCATTTTTATTTACAGCATTTTTTGATGAATCTTTAATATCATTTGTGTTTTTTTGTTCAACATTATAAAAAGAATCAGGTATTTTTGAATTATTATCAGATGATTCTTTTTTTGTTTCTTCTAATAATTCAGAAAAATCAATATCCGAAAATTGGCCAGTTTGTTCTATTTCTTCAATAATTTCTCCTGATGGTTTAATTAAATTATTTTGCAATTCACGAATTTTTCGTCTTAAATCAGGAGTATTACTTGAAATACTTTCATTATATAAATTTTTATGGTTATTAACTGAATCTCCAATATTCACTGCAACAGCATCTGTTTTCAAATTAGTTACCGATAAAATTGAAAATATAAAAGTTGGACCACCAATTGCAACTAATAAAATTGTTTGTAATATCTGAGTTAGACCTGTAGAAAGTGACAAGATAAAAGATACCGCAGTTGCTGCCAACAATAACATTATACTTATAATTATGAATGCCAAAAATAATTTATTTTTTGTTCTTATAAATATAGATATAAAACCTGTGACACATAATGCAAGACCAAATGCAAACAATAAGATAATTAAAATAGATGAATTACTATTTATTAAAATAAATTCTATTCTCAATGGTTCTGAAAAGATAAAAAAAGATGCACAAACAAATGAACAAATTAAACCAGAAACAATAATTAAAAATGTACTTATAAGTCTCAATAATTTAATAACAATCAACACCTTTTTATAGATTTATTATAGCATATTATTAAATTTAAAAGATTAATCATCAAGTTTCAATACCGCCACAAAGGCTTCTTGTGGAACAGAAACTGAACCAATTGATTTCATTTTTTTCTTACCCTCTTTTTGTTTTTCTAACAATTTTTTCTTACGTGAAATGTCTCCACCATAGCATTTAGCAAGAACATTTTTTCTCATAGCCTTAATGGTTTCCCTTGCAATAATTTTTGAACCGATAGCTGCTTGAATTGGTACTTCAAAATTTTGTCGTGGAATAATTTCTTTTAATTTTTCACATATAGCTCTACCACGACTATATGAGAAATCTCTATGAACAATCAAAGATAGAGCATCAACTGAAATACCATTTAGTAGCACATCCATTTTGACAAGTTTGGATTCTTTATAATCTACAAGTTCATAGTCAAAAGAAGCATAGCCTTTTGAAATTGATTTCAATTTATTAAAAAAATCAAAAATAATTTCATTTAATGGCATTTCATATACTAATTCTCGTCTATTATTATCTATCACAATGAGGTCTTTATAATTACCTCTTCTTTGTTGACATAAATCCATTAGATCACCTAAATATTGTTCAGGTGTCATAATAGTTATTTTCACATAAGGTTCTTCTATATAATTTATTTGTTGAGGTTCTGGTAATTTAGATGGATTATCTATTGAAATAACTTTTTTATTTGTCAAATAAACATTATAAACTACAGATGGCGCTGTTGCTATTAATTCTAAATTGTATTCTCTCTCTAAACGTTCTTTTATCACATCCATATGTAATAAGCCTAAAAACCCGCATCTAAAACCAAAACCTAATGCTTCACTTGTTTCTGGTTCATATACTAGTGAAGAATCTGACAAATTAATTTTCTCTAAAGCATCACGTAAATCTTTATATTTAACTGTATCTACTGGATAAATACCACAATAAACCATCGGATTCATTTTTTTATAACCAGGTAATGGTTCTATTGCAGGATTTAAAACATGTGTAACTGTATCTCCAACATGAACATCTTTAATATTTTTAATTAAAGCTGTCAATCAACCAACTTCTCCCGCCTCTAATCGTTCCTTTTTAACTTCATTTGGATTTTTAATACCAAGCTCTACTATTTCGTACTCAGCTTTTGATTGCATTAAAAGAATTTTATCTCCAATTGAAATTGTTCCTTGTCTAATTCTGATAGATAAAATAACACCTCTATATTTATCATAATATGAATCAAAAATTAATGCCTTTAAAGGAGCATTATCATCTGCATCAACTGGATATGGAATTTCGTGAACAATAGCTTCTAATACATCATGGATATTTAAACCGGTTTTAGCAGAAATTAATGGCGCATTTTTACAATCTAAACCTATAATATTTTCAATGTCTTGCTTAACTTTTTCAACATCAGCAGATGGTAGATCTATTTTATTAATTACAGGAACTATAAATAAATCATTATCCAATGCTAGATAAACATTAGCTAATGTTTGAGCTTGAATTCCTTGAGTAGCATCAACAACTAATAACGCTCCCTCACATGCAGCAAGTGATCTTGAAACTTCATATGTAAAATCTACATGTCCCGGTGTATCAATTAAATGAAAAATATATTTTTCACCATTATCTGCAACGTAAGGTATTTGAACAGAATTAAGTTTAATTGTTATACCGCGCTCTCTTTCAATATCCATAGTATCTAATAATTGGTCTTGCATATTTCTTTTTGAAACTGTACTAGTTAATTCCAAAATTCTATCAGCTAACGTAGATTTACCGTGATCAATATGGGCAATAATGCTAAAATTTCTGATTTTTGATTTATCCATAATTTAAAAATGCCTCAAACTATAATTTTATATATTATAAAATTTATTTTCTCATGATTTATTATAACAAAAAACCCTGTTTATGATAATAAACAGGGTTTTAAGGTTAAAGTATATTTGTACATATGGTGCTGATGATAGGACTTGAACCTACAACCTACTGATTACAAGTCAGTTGCTCTGCCAATTGAGCCACATCAGCGTATAAATAAAAAATGGTGGAGTGTGAGGGACTTGAACCCCCGACCGTCTGCTTGTAAGGCAGATGCTCTCCCAACTGAGCTAACACTCCACAAAAAAATGGTAGCCCGTACGAGGTTCGAACTCGTGTGTCCACGGATGAAAACCGTGTGTGTTAACCGCTTCACCAACGGGCCATGATAATAAATGGCGGCTTTTGCAGGACTTGAACCTGCGACAAACCGGTTAACAGCCGGTTGCTCTACCAACTGAGCTAAAAAGCCATTTACAACCTTAGATATAATAGCATAATTATATTTATTGTTTCAAGTATTTTTAAAAACTTATTTAATTTGCATAAAAAATAACCGCTCATTTCTAACACGGTTATTTTTCTCACTTGAATCTATAAACCTAATATTTGTGTAAATTCTTTATATTCCTCATCAGAAACAAATTCTAAATTACCAATTTCTTTTGCCAATTTTTGTTTTTCTTCTGCGGATAATGCTCTCGCTGCTTCTTTCATAATAATTACTTTTTGTTCTTGGCATTCTTCTATGCTAATTTCAATTTGTTCTAAATCTTTTTGTAATTGTTGTTCTTGATCTTCTTTTGCATCTGGCATAGACATCAAAATGTCCATTTTATCCATTTCCATATTTGATAGGGCTTCATTGCAATCGATTAATTTTTCAATTACTTCTTGTGCATTCATAATATCTTTCTCCTATAGAATTATTATATTCCAAATGCATTTATAAGTCTAATTCTTTTTTTTACAAAATTTACAAATAAAATAAGAAAGAATAACTTTCTTATTTTATTATTGCCACAAGTTCTCCTTGTTTTACAGGTCCTTTTTTCACAATATTAATTTTTTTACCACCTAGAGCATCTTCTGTAAAAATCAATGGCGTTTTCATTGACGGCACTTTTGATTTTACAGTTTTAAAATCAATATTCACTAATTTATCTCCATGTTTTACAATTTCATTTTGTGAAACTTTAATATCGAATCCTTCACCATTTAAAGAAACAGTATCTAATCCAATATGCAATAAACATTCAACTCCTGATTTATGTTTAATTCCATATGCATGGCCTGATGGAAATACAGTAATTAATTTTCCATCCATTGGTGAGACAAAGTTGCCATTATCTGGATCAAATGCAAATCCATCCCCTAACATTTTTTCTGAAAAAACTTCATCTTCTACTTGTTCCAAATCTATCACTTGACCATCACATGGTGCAAAAATTTCTACTTCTTTTGGTTTTCCAAATAATCCCATTTTTTCTAACTCCTCCTAAACACAATAATAACATAATAAAAATACTTTAAAACGCAAAAGTCTTTATTAAATTACATTTTTTAAAAAGAATTATTTTAAAAATTAACTTTATATTTCAAACGCTTGAAAAATTGTTATTAACGAGGTTGAAATTATATCTTTTAAATTTGCACCTCTTGATAAATCATTGACGGGTTTATTTAAGCCCATAATAAAAGGCCCAATTGCATCATAACCGCCCATATATTCAGCTATTTTATAAGATATATTGCCAGCATTAAGGTTAGGAAAAATATAAATATCTGGATGTTCTTTTGTTAATTTACTATTTCTATATTTTTTATTTCTTATGTCTTTAAGAAATGCTGCATCAAATTGAGTTTCGCCATCATAAACAAATGGCAAGTTTTCACTATCCATAATTTTCATAGTCATTTTAATTTTGTCAACATCTGGTCCTGCTCCAGAAGAATTTGTTGAATAACTTAAAAATGCCAATTCTGGTTTATCCATTTTCATTTTTTTTGCAAATTCAATATTTAATTTTGCAATATCCACTAATTCTTCTGAATTTGGATCTAGATTTAGACTGCAATCTGAAAATAAATAAGTTCCGTCGTTTTTTTTCATAATCATAGTAGATGCAGCTATTTTAGTTTTAGCATTTGTTTTAATTATTTGTAATGCAGGTCTGATTACGTCTGCTGTAGTATAAGTTATTCCGCATAACATGCAGTCTGCGAAGTTTAACTTTAATAACATTGTTGCAAAGTAATTGGGTTGTTTAACCAATTCTTGTGCTTCTTCCAAAGATAATTTTCCTTTTCTTAAAGAATATAATTCATTTGCTAAATAATTTAAATCATATTTATCTATACAAATAATTTCACAATTCGCCATTAATTTAGATGATACTTCTGTTTCACTTTTAAAAATAACAATTGGCTTTGCAATATTATTTTTTTGTAAATAATTAGCAGTATCTATAATTTTTTCACTGTCGCCTTCTGGTAGAATTATTCTTTTTTTAATACTGTTTTTTATTAAAAATTGTTCTATTTCTTTTAATTCAATCATAACTTTAATTTCTACTTACTAACATTTCTGCAACTTCCCCAATTGATTCAGATATAGTTGGGTGAGGATGTATTGTGTTTGCAATATCTTCAATTGTTAAATTATTATCCATAGCCAAACCTATTTCTGAAATCAATTCTGTTACTCGATGGCCTATCATATGTGCGCCTAAAATAAGTTTGGTTTTTTTATCAGATAATATTTTTATAAAACCCTTACTTGCATCATCTGCTAATGCTTTACCAGATGCTGTAAATAAAAATTTTGCGGAATTGTATTCTATATGTTCATTTTGTAATTGCTCTTCTGTCATGCCTATCATCGATATTTCTGGATATGTATATATGCAAGCCGGAATTACAACTTTTTCTGAATCTAAATTTTTAAATGTACTAATATTTTTATTTTGCGCGATTTTATTGGCAACAACAATTCCAGCGTGTTGAGCTACATGTGCCAACATTGCCTTACCAAATACATCACCTACTGCATAAACATGTTCTAAATTAGTTTCACAATTTTCATTAACAATAATGGCTTTATGATCATTAAATTTTAAGCCAATATTTTCAAAACCGTTAATTACAGGGTGTCTACCTATTGCTTCAAGACATAAATCTGAGTGCAGAGATACTTCTTTACCATCATTTGTTTGATAAATTACTGTGTTATCTTTAATTGCTAACACTTTTGCATTATTAATTAAGTGTAAATTACCACGTGTGCTAAGGATTTTTATCATTTCCTTTCTAACTTCATTATCTATATTTGGCAATATATTTGGAGCTCCTTCTATAACAAAAACTTCACAATCTAAATCTGAAAATAAATTTGCAAATTCAATACCAATGACTCCACCACCAATAATGACTAAAGTTTTAGGTAATTCTGTTAAATTCAAAATTTGTGTTGAATTAATTAAGAAATTTGCTTTACGAGCATCTTCAAATCCTGGTAAATTCAATTTTATTGGTAATGAACCAGTAGCAATTACTAAATTATCGCATTCATATTGTTGTTCATTAACTTCAATTATTTTTGATGTAATAGTTTTTGCATCTCCGTTTATATAATCAATATTATTTTTTTTAACCATAAATTGCATGCCAGAAACTAATTTATCTATAACCTGTTGCTTTCTTTCCAACATTCTTAATCAATTAATTTTGGGACGTGCACCACTGACATCTAATCCAAAGCTTGCTGAACGGTCAATAAAATCACGATAAACCAATGCAGATTTTAGAAATGTTTTTGTTGGAATACAACCAACATTTAAACAAACACCACCAATTTTTAATTTTTCTATCAGAGCAACTTTTAGACCACTTTTTGCACATTTTAACGCACAAGTGTAACCGCCAAATCCAGCCCCAACAATAATTACATCATATTTATTGACTGTTTCTGATATCATAATGTACCCCTTTAATTTCTTGGTGGTAAAAGTTCATCTGACACTGGCGTTGAACCAACAACAGATGCATTTTCATCATCATCAATATTATTATTTTCTAAATTATCATCAATAACAATCATCAAGTCACCAACTTTAACATCTTGATCATCTTTAATTAAAATTTTAGAAATAACACCAGCCACAGGTGAATAAATATCTGAAGTTACTTTATCTGTTTCTACTTCAAATAATTCTTGCCCATTTTTAATTGTTTGATTTGGTTTAACATAAATTTTTGTGACTTTTCCTTCTATTAGACCTTCTCCTAGATCTGTAAATTTTACATTATACATAATATTTTCTCCTAACTTAAAATTTTTCAAATAATAATAATGGATTTTTCATATAATTATCAAATTCTATTAAAAATCTACCTATTTCAGCGCCATCTATTACTCGATGATCTGCTGTCATAGAAAAAGGTATAACATATGTACTTATAATTTCGTTTTTATCATTAAATACTGGAATTTTTTTTATACCTCCAACACCTAATATTGCTGAATTAGGGGGATTAATTATTGGTGTTGCATATTCTAGTTTGACAGATCCATAGTTTGTAATAGTAAAAGTTGAATCTTTCACTTCTCTTAAAGTTAATTTCCCATCGCGTGCCTTATTTGCTAATTCTTCAATTTTGCTTGCAATTTGATAAACACTCATTTTATCAACATTTTTAATGACAGGAACAATTAATCCCCGAGCAGTATCTACTGCTATTCCAATATTAATATTTTTTAGAAGAATCAGTTTGTTTTCTTCAAAATTAGATCTAATATTTATCTGTGACATTTTTTGAATTGTCAATGCCGCAGCTTTGACAATAAATGCAAGATAAGTTAATTTAATATTTTTTGCTGATGTGAAACCTCGCAATTTTTCTCTTAATTCAACAATCGCACTCACATCTAAATCTCGCATTCCAGTAAATGGCGCATTAGTCTGTAAACTTGATGTCATTACACTAGCAATTGTTTTTCTAATATTTGTAATTGGTTCTTCTGTAAATTCTAATGCTATTTCTTTTTCTTCAAATTTAATATCAATATTTTGTAAAATACTATTAATTTGTTCTTCTGTAAAATATGTAGACATTACTTTTCATCCTCCATTTTATAATTAGTTAATAAAATTAACTTATCATAAATTTTTTCTGGTGTAACTTGATGATAAATTTCACCTCTATCATATGGAACAATTACATCGAATCCAGTACATCGTTGCATTGGAGCTTTTAAAAACGAAAAACATTCTTCATTTATTGATGCAATTATTTCAGCAGATACAGAAAATGATTTACAAGCTTCATGAACAACCAATAATTTACCTGTTTTTTTAACAGATTCAATTACCATTTTTTTGTCTCATGGTTTAATTGTTCTCAAATCTATTAAATCAACTGATACGTTGGGATATTTTTCTTGTAACATCTTTATTGCTTTTTGTGAATCAACAACTTGTGTTCCATATGTTACTATAGTTATTTCTTTACCTTCTTGAACTTTATATGCTTCTCCAATTGGAATTGTATAATAATTTTCTGGAATATCTTGCTTAAACGCTCTGTATAATTTTGTGGGTTCAAAAAATATAATTGGATCTGGACTTTCAATTGCAGAAAGTAACAATCCCTTCATATCATATGGAGTTGATGGACAAATCACCTTTATTCCTGGTATATGACAAAATATTGCTTCCAAAGCTTCCGAATGATGTTCCAGTGCTCTAATACCACCACCAAATGGTGTTCTAATCACCATAGATGCTGTATATTTACCTCTTGATCGATTTCTAATTCTTGCTATTTGTGTAATTATATTTTGCAATGAAGTTAAACCTAGACCTAAAAATTGTAATTCAACAACAGGTTTCAATCCACTAATAGCCATGCCTAAACCAACTCCAGCAAGCATTGCTTCTGAAATTGGAGAATTAAAGCATCGTTTTACACCATATTTTTTTTGCAATCCTTGAGTGGCTCTAAAAACACCACCTTCAAATCCAACATCCTCACCAAAACAAATAACATTATCATATTTATTCATTGCAATATCAAGTGCATTTGTGATTGCCTTTACATTATTAAATATTGCCATACTATTCGCCCTCTTTATTTAGTGGATAGTTGTTGAAAAAATACTCAGCAAAATGATATTGTTCTTTTAAAAATAAATCCATTTCTGCGTATTGATAATTAAATATATCTTTTAATGGATAATTTTTATTTTTTTCAACTCAATCAAATTCATTTTCTATGAATTTTAATTGTTGAATATTTAAATCATTTTGTTGGTTTTCATCTCACAAATTTTTGTTCATTAAATATTTTTTTAAACGAATTAGAGGGTCTGATAATTGTGCCTCGTCAAATTGCTCTTTTTCGCGATAGACATCGGGTGAATCACTTGAAGAGTGTGGTCCTAAACGATATGTGTCAAATTCTATAAATATTGGCCCATTTTCTTTAACAAATTGATGTGCTTCTTTAATAACACCATAAACAGCTAAAAAATCATTACCATCAACTTTAATTGATGGCATTCCTGTCGCTTTTGCTTTTATTGCAAAATTTAATGACGCTGTTTGTTCTATTATAGGTGTTGAAATTGCTCATTTATTATTTTCACAAATAAATATACAAGGAACTTTATGTAACATAGCAAAATTCATGGCTTCATATGTTTCACCTTCAGATGTACCGCCATCACCAGTTGTTGTTAAAACTACACTATCAATATTTTTATATTGATTTGCAAATGCGATGCCAGCCGCTTGAGAATATTGTGTTCCTATTACTATATTTGGTGGCAAAACATTAATATCATTTGGTGACCTACCACCATTTTCATTCCCAACTCAAAATAGCATAATATTTCGCATTGGCACACCCATAGTTAATCATGCAGCATTATTTCTATAACCAGATAAAAATCAATCTTTATCTTTTCTCAAACACATTGAATAACCAACCTCTGTAGCTTCTTGCCCTGTTGAAGTTAAAAATGATAACAGCCTTCCTTGCCTTTGCATTTTTGTTTGAAAATCATCTTGAATGCGTGACAAATTCATAATTTTATAAGCTTCTAAAATTGTTTTATCTTCAATATTTGGTAGTAAATCATTATTAATGACTGCACCGTTTTTATTCATTATTTGTAATTTAATATTTTTTGATGAATCAAATTGATTAATATATTTCATAAAATAACTCCTTTAAAAAATTAAATCAAGTAAGTTATCTTTCGTTATTTTTTTTGCAAATATTTTTTCTAAATCAAATTTCCCCAATTGTTTAGAAATTATTTCTTTAACATATTTAGAATTTTTTAAACTATTTTCTAATTTTTCAGTGCCTTCATAACCTAAAAAATCACCAAAAAATTTAATGTCTTCTATTTTACCATTCTTTATATTTAAATTAACTTGTATTAGTCCAATTTCAGGAAAATATTTTTCTTTAATAATTTTGAAAGTTGATGATTTACCGTAATTTCAATCTCAACTTTGATATTTATTTTTTGATTGTTCAAGAATTTGATCTATTTTTAAAATATCATTTGACATAATTTTAATTTCTGATTGGGTTTTAAAAAAATTAATCATATCATTTAAAAAATCAAGTGAATTTTTTTTAACACTTATAAAATCTGAAATATTTTTAATCACAGATACATTAGATTTAATTTTTTTTGATTCCATTTTTGTAGAATTTAATAATAAATATTCTCGTATTTTTGACAAATCTACATCATACATTAACGTACCATGGACTAAAATTTTATCTTTTGTTTTAAGTTCTGCACTACCAGATATTTTATAACCATCTATTTTTATGTCATTTTTACCATCAAAATAAGCATTTAAATTTTCCTTTTTTAAAAAATTAATTACTGGTTCTAACGTTTTGTTTATTAATATTTTGTCATCTTCTTTTATATTATCAATTAATGAAAAACAGATATTACCCATATCTTGAAAAACAGTTCCACCACCTGTATTTCTTCTCACGATATTTATTTCATTCTTTCGCACACTTTCAAAATTAATTTGCTCGTGTATATTTTGATTACGTCCAATAACTATTGTTTCATCATTTTGTCATAAAAACAAAATCTGATTTTTAGTTTTATAACTGTAAACTAAATATTCTTCAAATGCTAAATTATAATAAGGACTATTACTATTAGATATAAATACTTCTATCATATTAGTTTTTAAAATAATTTAATCCTAATGCTTCAAGGGCTGCTAATGTAACGAAATTATATGGTTTATTATAATGTGGTAAGAAAAACATATCAACAAGAGGTAATTCATCAATGGTCAATTCTTTTTGAATTGCAAGAGATAACATATGAATCATTTCTGTATGATTAGCTTTTGAATAAATTTGTGATCCGATTATTTTTCTGGTTTTTTTATTTCAAATTAATCTAATATTTACTGGAGTACAAGTACTCATGAATTCTGGACGATCATTATCTGTAAATAAAATAGTTTCATATTCTAAATTTAATTTTTTACACATTTCTACAGAAAATCCTACAGATGCCATATTATAGTCAAATACGCAAATTGCATTTGCACCTGTAAATCCCATTTGAGGTAAAGAGTTATTTTTTATTATGTTAATTGCAGCTATAATACCAGAGCGCACTGCTGTTGTTGCAAGTGCGATTTGCATATTTTCTTTTAAAATAGCACTTTCAACTTCAGCACAATCACCAATTGCATATATATCTTGATCTGATGTTTGCATATATTTATTTGTTTTAATTACGCCTTTATCTGTTGTATCAATAACATTTTTTAACAAAGCAGTTTCAGCTTTAATTCCCATTGAAAAAACAACATAATCAACTTCATATTGACCTTTATCTGTTACTACAAATTGAACTTTTTCGTTTCCTTTAAATTCAATAACTTTTTGATTTAAGGCAATTGTTACGCCATTTTTTCTCATCAAATCTTCTACAACATCTGTTGTGTCTTTATCATAATATGCAGGCATAATACGATCTGCAACATCTATTAATACTACATTTTTACCAGCGCTTACAAAAGCATCAACCAATTCAACACCAATATAACCTGCACCAATAATAACAATATTATTTAATTGTTTATTCTCGTTTGCTGCTTTTATTTCTTGTGCTTGATAATAGTTTTTGCAAATTTGTATATTATCCAAATTTATTCCAGGAATTGGTGGACAAATTGGTCAAGAACCTGAGGCAACTATCAATTTGTCATATTTATCTTCAAATATCTCTCCTGTTTTTAAATTTTTTACACTTACTGTTTTATTTTCTTTATCGATACCCACTCATTCGTGATTATCTTTTACATCTATACCTTCACTTTTCAACAATTCTGGTGATGCATAAAATAATCCTTTTGGGTCTTTAACCTCATTTTTTACTCATAGCGCAATTCCACAACCCAAAAAAGAAATGACATCATTTCTTTCATATGCTGTAACTTGAACATTTTTATCTAAACGCTTCAATGTTCTAGTCGCTACTGTTCCAGCGTGGTTTAAACCTAATACAATAACTTTCATTAAAATAATCTCCTTTTTAAATAATATTTCCAAAAAATAAAAGTCAATGGAAATGTTATTATTTTATATTATACGCTGAAAAAATAATTTGCAACAATAAAACAACTATTTTCAACTCTATTACTTGTTAATTTACGATCATTTTTCAATAAAAGATGACAAATAATCCTCTCTGGATACATTTCTAGTTAATTTAAATTTATTCACAAATTCAATCAATTGTTCTTCTGCTTGTTTCAATTCGGTAATTAAAGATTCATCCGTTGAAGAAATTCTATATTTTAAATCTCTTATTTTATTTTCATATTTAAATAATCTTTTTTTTAATTCATAATTTTTATCTTGCTGTTGTAGATTAAATTCATTTTCTGGAATTATTGTATCATTTGGATAAAAATCAATATCTATGTGTGTACATCCAACATGATGATAACCTTTAGAAATAGCATCAGCCATTGTCATAATAGCATCATCATTTTCCAATGATAAAATTCTATTTTCAAATGGTCTACATAAAGGACAAGAATCTTTTTTTTGCTCAACATAAACAATTGATTTCAGTCGTAAAGAAGTTTTTTTGCCAAATGAATTAAAAATTGAATCATCCTGCTTTTTTTGCAATTCTCGATTTTTTGATTTAATTATTTCTATATTTATATTTAAAACACCATTTTCTGTATTTATTTCTTCTAAATGTTTTTTTAAAACTGCTTTTTTGCTTGTCCTATGATTATTAATTGAATTTTTGATTTTTTTTCACGGGAAAATTATACAAATGGCAAATAAACATATTACTATTATTAATCACCCTCATCAAGGGACACCTACATTCAATAGGTTATTATCTAACATAATAAAATTACGCATTTTAATGATTTTCCTTATTTAAATTACGATAATAAAGCTTTATTTGTTCAAAATTTTTTTCATCTAATTGCTGATGATGATTGCATTTTTCACATATTAATTCTGCTTTGTTTATTTCATAAATGTTTATTGGTTTAACAAAATTATGTTTTCTATAATTTCAACATTTAATGCACCAAATGTACATTCCTTCTCATTCGTTATTTTCTAAAAACAAAATTTTCACTCCTGTCATTTAAATTATAAATTAAAAATCACAACAAAATCATGTTGTGATTTTAAAAATATAATTAAGCTGCTTTACGAGCTTTTTTGGTTTTTTCACGAATAATATCTGCAACAAACTCTACATCTAAACCTACAGTTACTTGCATTAAATCTTTTCCGATAACTTTAACACCGTAAACTCCAGATTTTTTAATTCTGTCTTGATCTACAATTGAATTATCTTTTAAAGTAAAGCGTAATCTTGTAGTACAGTTATCCAAAAACACTATGTTGTCTTCTCCTGTAGCTGCAATTATTTCATCAGCCATTTTTTCATATTTATTTGAACCAGTATTTTTATTTGTGATATCTTTTTTATTTTTTGTATCTTTTGTATAATTTGCATCTTTAGCAATTGTAGCTGCTTGATAATCATCTTCACGCCCTGGTGTAGGAATATTGAATTTTTTAATTGCAAAAATAAATCAGAAATAATAACACGCAGCGGCTATCATTGATAACGGAAGAATTCATAATGTGTTACCTAATACTTGATAAGCTGCTCCATTAACTACACCTTGATGTACTGAAAATCCTCAAGATTGTGGTATTGAAATTGCTCAATCAATAATTCCTGCTGAAAATCCGTATGATGATTGAATATGCATAGCTGTAGTAATTGCCATAAATATAGCAGATAAAACTGCATGTCCTATTCATAATAATGGTGATAAAAATACAAAGGTAAATTCTATTGGTTCTGTAATTCCTGTTGTAAATGATACTGCTGCTGCACCTATTAAAAATGCCCCAACTTGTTTTCTATTTTCTTTTTTAGCTGCAAAAATCATAGCTATCGCAGCACCAGGTAAGCCACCCATCATAACTGGGAATCATCCAGAAGTTGTTAATCCTGAACCGAAGTTCCCACTAACAAAGGCATTAATATCACCCAAGTCAACAACTCCAGTATTTAATACATCACCTGTAATAGGTGCAATAATATCTCCTTTAACTGGCATTTGGAAATAAAAGAATGTATTTAAAATTTGATGTAAACCAAACGGTAAAATTACACGATTTAAAAATCCTCAAATTCCAGCTCCAGTAATTCTGACTGCATCTCCTCCAGTTGATAATCATTCCCCAAATTTCATTAGTGCTCATTGAATTCATGGTCAAACTGCCGCAAATAATAAAGCTAATGGTATAGAAGCTGCAATACAGATCATTGGGACAAAACGCCTACCTGCAAAAAATCCTAATGCTTGAGGTAATTTTATATCACGGAAATGGTTGTAAAAATAGGCAGCCATACACCCTGAAAATATTCCCCCAAATACTCCTAAATTAAAAACATATAGACCGCCGACTTTTGTAACTCCATCTGCCGTATCATAAAGTGGCACATACAGAAGTGATGAATATGTAGTACCATCTTGTGTTGAAAAAGTTAGTACATTTTTATAAAACATTTCTGGAATACTATTTGGAGTTGTTGTAAGTCCATTGATTGCAAAATACAATGCAACTGATGCTAACGTTACTTCTCCTCTATTTTCATTTGCCAATCCAAATGCACAACCTATGGCAAAAAATAATGGCAAATTATCAAAAGCTATTGCGCCAGGTTTTTGAATAATAAACGAAATATAATAACCAACTTGATTTGTTATATGCATTGTTCCATCAACAGTTTCTGTTGTATAAGAAATTCCTAATGTACCAAAACGATTTAATATCGCTGCAAATGGTAAAACTGCAATTGGAAATTGCAAAGCTTTACCCAGACCTTGCATTAATTCAAGTAATTTTGCACCAAAACTGCGACCATTTTTAGTTTTAGGTTCTTTTATTTTTTCAGCTTTAACTAAAGTTTCCTTTTTCAGATGTTGATTATTTTCTTGTTTTAATTGCTCTGACAAAATGTTTAGTTCCTTTCTTCAAAATATAATTAATCATTAATATTTAATAAAAAACTATTCCAATAACTTTACATAACAAAAATGGTTGTAATTACATTATAAAAAATAATAATTTCTAGAAAATAATAATGGCCGAAAATATAATTTCGTACACCAATATAATAGCATAATAATATAAAATTCTTTTAAATATGGCTAAATAATAAATTTTATTTTTATTAACTATTAATTTGCAAGGACAATAAAAAAATACCCAAAAAAATATTATTTGTAAAAATTATACAAATAAAATTCAGGCATTAAATAGTTTTATTTTGATGCCAATAAATTATCAACTAAAGCTTCAACTTGCTCTGCAGTTTCCAATTCTAATGCTTTTTTTGTTAATTCTTGAGTTTCTTTAATTGTTAGTTTTGCTATTATCGATCTTGCTAAAGGAATTGATGAAGCAGACATTGAAAAAGCATCTAAACCTAATCCCATTAATAAAGGAATCGCTTTTGCATCTCCAGCCATTTCACCACACATTCCTGCTCATTTTCCATGTTTATGTGCACCATCAATTGTTAATTTTAATAAATTTAAAATAGATGGATTTAATGGTTGATATAAATAAGAAACTTTTTCTGACATTCTGTCAGCAGCCATTGAATATTGTATTAAATCATTTGTTCCTACCGAGAAGAAATCGGCATATTTAGCGAAATTAGTCGCATTCATTGCTGCTGCTGGTATTTCAACCATCATTCCTATTTCTATATTATCGCCAACTTTAATTCCTTCTTTTTCTAGAAGTTTTTTTTGCTCTAAAGTGAAATCTTTTGCAGCTTTAAATTCATCTATAGTTGCAATCATGGGAAACATAATACCCAATTTTCCATATGCTGATGCTCTCAATAAAGCGCGAATTTGATTTTTAAAGACATCTTTTCTATCTAAAGAGAATCTAATTGCTCTATATCCTAAAAATGGATTCATTTCTGCTGGAAATTGAAAATAAGATAATTTTTTATCGCCACCAATATCTAATGTACGAATAACTACCATTTTATCTCCCATGTTTTCTAATACTTTTTTGTATTCTTCAAATTGTTCATCTTCTGTTGGAAAATGGTCATTGTCCATATATAAGAATTCAGATCTAAATAAACCTATTCCTTCACCACCATTAGCTATTACACCTTCAACATCTTTTGGAGTACCAATGTTTCCTTCTAGAAGCATTTTGTCATTACCATCTTTTGAAACAGTAGTTTTATCTTTATAAGTATTTAATTCTTTTTTCATTTGTAGATAATTTTTAGCTTTTTTATCTCATAATGATGCGTCTGCGGGTTCAATTTCTACATCTCCAGAATTACCATCTAATGCAATCATTGCTCCTTGTTTCACTGATTCTGTAATTGTTTTTAAACCAAGCACTGCTGGTATTTCTAAAGATCTTGCCATAATTGCTGCATGTGAAGTTCTACCACCCACATTACATGCAAATCCTTTAACAAAAGTTGGATTTAGTTGTGCAGTTTGTGATGGCGTTAAATCATTTGCAACTATAATTACTTCTTCTTTGATTGTTGCCAAATCAATTACTAATAAATCAAGAACATAACGTAATCAACGATCTGTTACATCTCTTATATCTGCTGCACGTTCACGAAAATATTCATCATCCATTGAATCAAATGTTGCTGCAAATTTATCTGATTCTTCTTTTATTGCTCTTGCTGCATTATATTTTTTTTCACGAATCAAAGTGATAATTTCATCACTCATCATTGGATCATCTAAAATTTGGGCGTGGGCTTCAAAAACTGCTGCTTTTTCGCCACCCAATTTTTCTAAAGCTAATTGTTGTAAATTTTTTAAATCTGTTTTAGCACGTTCTAGAGCTTTTTTCATCAATTCTATTTCCTGTTCTGGATCTTTTGTTTGATGATTTGAAATTACAATTGGCTCTTCTTTCAAGACATATGCTTTTGCTAATGCAATGCCATCTGATGCACCAATACCTTTTATCTTATTACTCATAGTTTAAAATTCCTCTCTTTGTTTATAAACTAATTCATCGTTTATTATTATAACGCATTTTTATTATTTCTTTATATAGTAAATTTATTGCATTTATTTAAAAAAATAAAAAAATACCTTAAATGGTATTTTTTAAGATAAATTATCTAATTAATTTAGATTCATAACCAGAGACGAATTTTGATCTTCTTTTTATTGAATCTGAAATCACTGAATCCTTATAATTTGTTTTTGCAACAAATTTTGATTGTTTGATTTCTTGGTTGAATTCACGTTTTTTTAATGAATTATCAAAATTTGGTCTATTATTATTTTTCTCTGCTATGAATTGCATTTTTTCAATATAAACATCTTTGAAAACAGAAGTTGAATTTTTAATTTCTACTCTTTGTTCTTTTATTGCAGCCTTTTCTAAAATTGCATACTCTTTATATGCATTTTTTGCAGCAAGAATTTTTTCTTTATATGCATTTTTTGCAAGTACAATTTCTTCTTTTACTGCTTGTATTTGTTCTACAAATTTTGTTTTAATTGGTTCTATATCTTGCGAATTTTCTTTTGCAGTAATAATTTCAGTTCTTCTTGTGTTTTTAATTGCAACAATTTTATCTTTTAAATCTATTTCATTATCTTTATATTCTGTTGCAATAGTTGCTAAATAATTAACATGTCTTTCTTTAACAGAACCAGGTTTTCCTGCATCTGCTATTAATCAGAAACCATAAATTAATGTGGTTACTGCCACACCAGCAGCGGCTGCAATAAAGAATAGTGCAGTTTGCGAACCATATGGTACAGCTCCTAAAATAGCAACAATAGGCCCTCCATGAGCAGCAGCATCTTGAACACCAGCTGCACCAGCAATTGCACCAGCAACGGCAGAACCTAAAACATTACATACTACCGCACGTTTTGGATCACGGATAGCAAAAGGAATTGCACCTTCCGAAATTCCAATACATCCCATAACAATTGCTCCAACTCCCATATTACGAGAATCGTCATCAAAATATTTAGAAAATATTAATGTAGTTAATCCCATTCCGATTGGTGCAACTGGAATAGCCGCAGCTAAAGCACCCATCGGTCTTTGTAAAACATTCATAACTTCTTCTGGTTGACCAGCAGAAGCTGTCACTAATGCAGAACAAGTTAAAAAGGCAATTTTATTGACAGGGCCACCCATATCAAAACCACCCATTGCTCCTAAAAGCAATCCGATTAATAATCCGGTTACTATTCCAACATTAGATGATCCACCCGTTGCTTGACCATTTTCAAATGTAACTCCATATGCTGAACCAATACCAACTTGAATTTCATTCATAATTCATCCAATTGGTGCACCAATTAGATAAATAAATAATAGTGATAAAATTAATCCAACTCCTAATGGTATAAAGAAAATTGGCATTGCAGCTTGCAATGATCTTGGTACTCTTCAAGTATTTATTCATTTAACTAAATAACCTGCCATTAAACCAGCAGCAATAGCACCTAAAAATCCCATTGGTGTTGCTACTTGATCTAAACCAGGAATTCATGACATTAATAATGCTGAATTATTACCAATAAATGAGGCAACCATCGCAGGTGCAATAGCAGCCCTACCACCAATTGAGTTAGCAATAAATCCACCCAAAATTGGAATCATTAATGTAAATGCAGCACCACCAATAATATTTAATACATTTAAAATACCTCATGGTGATTTTCCACCGTTATCTGGCGATGCACCAGGTCCTCAGATTGCTTTTGCAATTCCTAAAGAAAATGCTAAACAAATCCCCCCAAGAACGATAACTGGAATCATATAAGAAACCCCAGCAAGAATATGTTTCATAACATTATCTCTTGATTTAATTTCTGGTTGTGAAGAATTTGATTGCGCTAATATTTTACCGTTTTTCAAAACTTCATTAATTAATCCTTCTGGATCATGAATAGCTTTTGCAACTTTAACTTCTATTGATTTTAAACCTGAAAATCTACTTTTATCTACACCTGTATCAACTGCAAAAATAATAGCATCTGCTTCATTTATTTCTTTTGCAGTAAATGGTGTTCCAACACCTTTTGAACCGTGTGTTTCAACACGAACATTATAACCAAGTTTTTCACCCGCTTGTAAAAGTTTTTCTTCTGCAAGATAAGTGTGTGCAACACCAGTAATGCAAGCAGTAATTGCAAGTACTTTTGGTCCACCATTTTGTGATTCATTGCTTACAATTTTATTTTCTTTTTTAATATCAAAAGCTTTAATTACATCTTGAGCAGTTTTAGCATTTAAAATTGCTTTTTTAAAGTCTTCATTCATTAATTTAACAGCAACATCACTTAACATTTCCATATGTTGATTGCCTTGTCCATCAGGAACTATCAATGCTATAGCCACACGTGTTGGTTTACCATCTATGGATTTTCATTCAATTCCAGTTTTGGTACGTACAATAATTATTGCAGCTGAATTAGCTTCTTTAATTCTTGCGTGTGGAATTGCAAATCCATCTTCAAATCCTGTTGAGCCTTCGCTTTCGCGTTTTTTAAAACCATTAATTAGGGCACTAGAATCAGAAATAATTTTAGCATCCATAGCTTTATCGGCTATAAATTTGAAGACATTATCTTGTGTTTTTAAATCCTCATCTAAAAATACAAAATTTTGACTTAATAAATTCATATTTTTTCCTCCACTTATTATTTTATTTAAAAAGTGGCTTAAAATCAATAGCCACAGCAATTAATTTCTAATATTACATTGCAAATTAGAAATTATTATTGTAATAATTGCAAAAAAATGCAGTCAATATTAATGTTTTTTCACATTAATTAAACTACATTAACTTATAAGAATACGTAATTTTAACTAAATAATTCCGTTTTCTTTCATAATATTTTGAATTGCAGCAATTGCATCTGTTTCATCTGAACCTGTTGCAGTAATTGTAACATCACTACCTGATTTAATTGCTAATGCCATAACATTCATAATTGATTTTAAATTACCTTCTTTTCCTTCTGAAGAAATTTTAATATCAGATGTAAATTTTGAAGCTTCTTTTGCTAAAACAGATGCAGGACGCGCGTGTAGTCCGACTTGATCTATTATTTTTGCAGTAAATTGTGCCACTTTTATTTCCTCCGTTAACTAACACTTGAATTATATAATGTTTTTGCTCAATATTTCAATAATTTAAAAAAAATATTTAAATAATTGCTCACATGATTAAGCAAATTCTCTTTTTAAATTTTTGATAATGCAGGTGTTGAACCAATAAAAGTTTTTACACCATATACAGGATTATCAAATGCAACAGTTGTAACTGCGTTATCAATTTTTATGACAATTCCATTTCCAAACATAATGTGATTTACACGTTCTTGTAAAATAAAATCGTTTTTTTCTTGTGAAAATTTATTTGAATTATTTTTTGGATTTAAATTGCTATAGAGTGGTTTATCTATTTTTATAGTAATGTCTTCTGAAACTTCTAATTGCTCGCTATCTAATTCAGCTATAAATTTTGATGCAGTCAAATATTCATTAATTTGTGCAGAAAATTCTCCATCTACAAATGAAATGTAAAGTTTATGTTCAGCTCTAGTCATTGCAACATATAGTGCACGTCTTTCTTCTTCTAATTGTGTTGCTGAATTATATGACATTCTTGATGGAAAAATTCCTCTGTTTACTCCCATGACAAAAACTATTTTATTTTCTAATCCTTTTGCTGAATGAATAGTTAACAATGTGACTGCGTTATTAACTTCTATATTATCTGTTGTCCCTAAAACTTCTGTTTGTAAAAAATTAATTATAGGGTTTTCTGTATAAGTTGGATCTAATGAATTTATATATTCACCCATTTGATCATAATATGCACCAATATTTAATAAATCTGCTTCTAAATCTGTCGACCTGTTTTTTAAAACGACATCTACATAATTAAAATATTTTATTATATTTTTTGTTAGTGATATTAGATCCATTTTATTTTTATAATCGGTTAAAGATAAATTTAAAGCATATTGCAATTCTTTTATATATTTAGATATTGTCAAGGCTTCTGGTTGCATAATAAAATCAACTAATGATAAATTGGCAATTTCAGCAGCTGATCTAAGTTTATTAATAATTACATCACCTATTTTTGGTGTAAATTCTAAAACTCTTATCATTGAAAGTTCATCTTTAAAAACTATCATTCTCAATAATGATGTTATATCCTTGATTACTCGTCTATTTCTAAATTGCATTCCACCACGAACATTATATGGAATATTTGCTTGTTTCAATTCGTGTTCAATAACTCGTGATCATGAATTTACTCTATACAAAATAAAAATATCTCTATATTTATAATCTTTTTGAATCAATTTTTTGATATTTGTTACAACTCATTTGGCTTCTGAATGAGAATCAAACGCTTTTGCCAAAACTGGTTTTTCACCAGTTAAATTATTTGTATAAATGTCTTTTGGCTCTCTTTCTTTATTATGTTTTATAAATTCATTTGCCAAGCCAAGAATTCTTTTAGTTGAACGATAATTTTCATCTAAAATAATTGTCTTTGCAGTTGGAAAATTTTTGTTAAAATTCATTATAATTTGCAATTTAGCCCCTCTTCAAGAATAAATTGTTTGGTCAGGGTCTCCAACAACAGTCAAATTATTTTTTTCGCCACATAATCATTTAATTAAATCAAATTGAACTTGATTTGTATCTTGGAATTCATCAACAACTACATAATCAAAACGATTCTTTCACTTATCTCGTACATCTTTAAAATTATTAAATAAAGTATGTGTTTTGATTAAAAGTCCATCAAAATCAGTCGCATTAATTCTTTTTAATTCATATTCATATCTTTTATAAATACCAGCTGCTTTTTTGTCATTTCCATACATAGATTCTAATAATTCTTCTGGTTCTAAAAAATCTGATTTTCAATGTGAGATTTTTTTAGTATATTTTTTAATATCTTTGGCTTGAATTATATTTTCAGAATTAGAATTATTTCTTGAATTCATTTCAAGAATTATATTTTTTACAATTTTTTCTTGATCATCAGTATCAATAATTGAAAAACCCGAATCTAAATCAACAAACAAGCCATCTTCTCTTAAAATACGAACACACATAGCATGAAAAGTGGATACAAAGGGTTTTGAAGTATATGAATCTGCAAGCATAGTCTCTAAACGTTCACGCATTTCCTTAGTTGCTTTATTTGTAAAAGTAACCGCAAGTATGCGTTTTGGTTGAATGCCTAAAGACGTTATTAAATAAGCTATCTTTGTAGTTATAACACGTGTTTTACCCGCCCCTGCACCAGCAACAATTCTAAGTGGTGAATCAACATATTTAACAGCTTCTAATTGTTTTTCGTTTAATTTTTCTAATCAATCATTAATTGTCATTTATTTCAACCTCATTATTTTTTCTATGATAATTATCATCTAATTCACTAATTTTTTGTAAATTTTCTTCAGAAAGTTGCCCAGGATGCAATTCTTTTAGATGAACATGATATTTATTTTTTGCTTCATCATTTATATTTTTCATGGGATCAAAATGTTTTCTATCTTCTATTGCGATTTTATTAATAACAAATAAATTTAATTTCATATCTATTCCTGCTTGATGATCTTCTTGTACACCAATAGAAATACCATTAATTAAAAATCACAATAAAAAAATTGTATACATTAAGTTTACAATTAATTGCGAAGGAATCAATCCATTTTTAGTTGGATCATCGCTGTGATTTCCATTTAACATAATTAAAATGGCAATGATTTGTCCAACAGTTATAATCATTCAAGGTATAAAAATAAATCATAATTCTCGTAAAAATAATTGTCAAAATTTAGCATAATTTTCTTTTGATCTTAATCTTATGTTTCAAATTAATTTACCGAGAGTATTTCCTTTGCATAATCATGGAATAAAAACAAAATATAAAAATAAGCAACTAAAACTAGCAATCATTAAAATCATAAATTTTATTCACTGATTACTATCAATTTTAATTAAACTAACTAAAATTGCTGGTATGATTGAAACTAAAATAATATCTATCATTCTAGCAAAAAATATTATTTTCAATGAAGTTTTTGTATAAGTTTTATAAGCATTAGTATTTTCATTTGTTTTTTGTTTATGCATAAAAAAATAACCTCCTTAACGAAAGTTATTTTACATCTTTAATCATTTTTTTTAAATAGTCATTTAGATTATTTATAATTTCTTTAAATCTCGTGTCTTTTGATTTTATAAATATTGGATTTTTTTTAAATTCTTCTATATGTGGTTCAACTTTTCTTTGAACAAAAGACGCGGCTTTTTTGACAAGTACTTTATTATCAAACTTAGATATTAATCACATAAAATTGTGAATCAAATCTTTATAATATGCATATTGCAATTCATTTTGAATTTTTTTATACATAGAAATTCGACGATAATGATTTAAAATATGCGGTCATTGATTAACAAGATCAAAAGCTGAGTATTTTATTATCGACAAAACATGTGTTGCCATAACTTTATCAATATAATAATAACTATCAGCACTAGCTAAAGCTCTGTAAGCAAACAAAGCATCAAAACGAACAAATAATCTAAATTGAAATTGAGCATCTTTAATTAATTTTAAATTAAAAATTTTATTATAAATTCAGGAATTTAAATACGCAAATGGTTCAAATTCATTTTTTAAATCATATTTTTTATTTTTAATCAAAAATGTAGTTGTAGTATTTTCGGCCAGTTTAGTAACATCGATTGTGTATTCAATAACATCTAATGGGCCTTCTTTTTGAATAACTTTTTCAAAAGTTTCAACATAACTATCAACCAATTCATCGCCTTCTTTAATTATGGCAAAATAATTTGTTTGAGTTAATGAGATTGCAGTGTTTCAATCCACTGCTGCACCTTGTATTTTTGTATTAAAAATAATACTGAAATTTTTATTTTGTTTAAAATATTGAAAGAGTTTTTCTCTACCTTCCACAACGTCGTTAATTGGATCAATTACAACTACGACATTAAAATTTTTATTTGTTTGTGCTGTCATACTCGCTAGAGTTTTGAATAACTTTGCATATTTACCGCGTGACGAAATTATAAATGTAATATTCGGCATATATTGCACCTCACTCCTTCTTATTTTACATTAAAAAAAATATGAAATTTAGGTTATTTGGAAAATTATACTAGCAATTTACAAAAAACACCATTTCTATGGTGTTTTTTTACTATTTTTTTTATCTAATTGTTTATCTCATTTTGGTTTACGAGTTTCTGCAATTTCGATTCTTTTTGCTTTAAAATCTTCTGCTTTTTTTAATTTAATTGTTCTTTTAATTTCAGCATTAGCAAGATTTTTATCTTGCATCATTTTAAGTTTTTCTGGTTTAAATCTTAATGATGCTAGAAAATCATTTCTATTTTGGGCAGAAACAATTGCATATTCAGCAGTTTCTACCAAATTATTATATTTAGTATTTGTATTTTCTGTAAATCTAAATTCTGAATCATGATAATATCTCATTTCCAATTTATATTTTTCTGGATCATTTTTGCGTAATTTTTTAAAGTACACAAGATTATCAATTCAAATAAATGGCATATATAAAGCAAAATCGACACCAAACGCAATAAACGCAGGAATCAAAGCTTTACCATCAAGAGACGTAATAACTGCACCAACAAATCAAGGTGCTGTTCAAGGTGTTGTTACATATGAATATTTAACAATATCTAAAGCAGCCGGAGAAAATAATCATCCAACAACTAAATTCAATAATGGTGCAACAATAAATGGCACAACATAAATTGGGTTTAAAATTAATGGAACACCAAATATTGCGGGTTCATTAATTTGAAATACTCCTGCTGGTGTTGCATATTTTGCAATTTCTTTTAAATCTCTTCTTTTTGAAAATGCAAATGTACCTATTAATAATCCTAGAGTTGCTCCAGAACCACCAATGTACATATATGAGTCAAAAAATGGTTTAGTAAATACTCCCATATCTCCTGTTGCGGCGGCATTTGCATACCCCATACCATTTACTAAAGCTGTATTTACACCTAAAATCATTCATCAAATAGGTTCAAAAATACCAGCCATTAAATTAGAACCATGAATTCCAAAGAATCAAAAGAATGAAACGAAGAAAACAAAGACTACCGCTAAACCTAATCCTCCACTACCTGTTGCAAAATTCATGAATCAAGAAGTAATAAATTGATAAATTGCTGCGCCAAAACCAAACACTGTAGAATTTAATGCGTTTATTATCCAAGATGCAGAAACTATTCATTTATTATTTACATCATCAAACGTAAATACTAATTTTGCACCAGAATCAATTGAATGGAAAAGAGAAGATTCACCTCCGCCTACTATAAAAGTAGTTATTGCTGATTTTTCACTTGCACTAAATGTATTGAAAAAATCATTCATTTGATCTGCCGTGAAACTACTGTTGTATTCATTGAAAAATCGAACTAACGCATCTTTATAAGTAATTCAATTACCAAAACTACCAGCTTTAACTAAAGCTACGGCTTTATCAATCATCATAGATCAATCATCTTCATAAACGCTAAAAGTTGATTGAGTAACCGCCCAATGAGTAGTAATTATTGCTGGTGCTAAAAATATAATATTTGAAGCTCCAATAATTGCTAATGTAAACACAGCTGGTAAGAAAACCTGAAATGATTTTCCAACAGCTGGTGGTACACCATCAGGCAACTTAATATTCAACGAATGCATATTACCAAATCAAATAAATAATTCAGTTGAAATAATTCCAAAAATAATCGCTGCAATTAAACCTTTTGCATCCATAAAGAAAGTTACTTGCCCTAAACAAACTAGTACAAACGAAGCTACAGAAATTAAACCAGCAATAACTGGTGATTTAAATCCTCTAGATAAAGCTATATAGTAACCAAATAAAAATGAGAAATATATTGACATCAAGCCAATTGTTGCACTTGACATTGTTCCAAATGCTTGTCCACAAATTAATGATACTTGCCCTCATGAATTTGTTGGATCACCTAATAATTTGGAAATATCTTGTCATGCCATATTTGGATTTGCTAATTTTACAATTAAACCAAGTAATGAAACATAACCAGAACCAGCACCGCCAAAAATAATAGCATTAATTAAAACACCTATTGAACCTGCAATAATTAATGGAATCATTGTTCCAAAAGAATCACGTATGGCAGCTAAGTATCTTTGATTTCCAATTTTTGTCATTGTTGGTAAAAATTTATTCGAGAATCAATCTTTAAAATTAGATTTATTTTTTTCTCTAACATTTTTAACATCAAATTTATCTTTATTATTATCCATTTTGTTTTCCTTTCTACAAATGTATAATTAAATTTTTTAGAAATTTTCATACATAATTATTATATAATAAAGAAAATATTTAATAAATGCTTTAATAAAAAAATATTTTTTATTTTAAATTCAAAAAAAATAAGCCTAAAAACGGCTTATTTTTTTAACACTAATTTATATAAATCAATAAATTCTTTCGCAAGCAACATAATACTTTGGGTTGTCAATAATTGATCTTCTGCATGCATAAACAAAACTTTAAAATCAATTGTTTCACCAGCAGCTTCTGCAGAAATTATATCCATATGTGTTTTTTCAGCGATAATCATTGATTCATCAGCTTTTTTTAATAAATTTTGTGCTTCTTCAAAATTATTTTTTTTAGCTTCACCAATTGCAGAAATAGCAAGACCTTTAGCTTCTCCTGCATATGCAATAATTTGAAAAGAAATTTCTTCAAAATTAAATTTTGTTGACATTAATTGTTAATTCCTAACATACGTCTTGCCATATCTAAAGCTTCTTTGCCTTTAGCTAATGCATAAATATTTGCGGGAATAACTTCTACAGGAATTGAAGTCATTGATTTTAATTCATTCAATGTGTAAGAAACTTGTGGTCCAATCATTACAATGTCTCATTTATCAAGTTCTTGTTTTGCTTCTGCAATACCCTTTGCTTCAATTTCACATTCCATATTAATAGTGCGAGCAGCTTCCTTCATTTTTTTAACTAATGAAGATGTAGACATACCAGCAGAACAACATAATAATATTTTTTTCATATAACAAATTTTCTCCCTTACATAATTATGATAACATTTAGTTATTAATAAATCACATAATTATGAGAGGGCGCGAAAAATGCTATGATAGTTTCTAATTTAATTTATTTTGCTTTAATTCCCATTGCTGTTTTTTTAATTTTTTTCATTACAGTGGAAACAATAGAAAAAACGCTTCATAAATTTATAATCAATAAAATTAAAAAATATATAATTACAGGAGTAGTTTGTTTTATTCTTGTAATTTTAATAGTTATTTTAAGTTTTTTTGTAAAATTTTAATAAAGTTTTTGTGAGTATTTCAACATTTTTTCTATTTTATTTTTGATTTTTTCTATTTTATTTGACGGTACTAATTCCAAATCTATTTTTAAATTTAACATTTGAATTGTAAAAGCTATTACTTGACGTTTATTGTAAACAAAAATTACTCTTCTTTCAAAATAACCAGCAACTGATACTTCTCCTTTTGAAATATCCATATAAAAAATTTTTGTTGAATTATTTTTTATTTGTTTAACATTTATAGTTCTTGTGAATCATTGTTTTTTTGAAATTCATTCAATTGTAATAGTTTTTTGATCATCATAATTTTTAATTCTAAACGGTAACTTATCTTTTGAATTTGATGTAATGTAAAAATCACCTTTATTAACATTTTCAATCTTCAATGATGGATGTAAATCTTTCAATAAAATTGATAATAATTTTGGTCATACAATTTCTATGGGTTTTGCAATTTTATATGACATCAAAATTTTATTTAGTCTTTTTCTTTCCTCCATAATCGATATATATTTTTGCTTATTTAATTCTGATATTGTATTTTCAAATTCCTTTTCTAACTTCTTAACTTTCAGAGGATCTGCTATATGTGGGTCAAATTGTGTTTTCATTAGAACTAATTAATATTTTTATTATTTAATGCTTTCATATTTTTCTACCTCTTCATTTGTTAATTCAAACATATTATTATTTTCAATCATTTTTTTCATTCAGTATCCAGATTCTTTAATTATTCTTTTTTGAGTTTCTAAATCTAAATAGACTAGTCCATATCTATTTTTATAAGCATTGTTTCAAGATCAGCAATCCACGAATGTTCATATTTGATAACCTAAACAATTTGAATTATCAGCAATTGCCTTATTTAATCAATACAAATGTTCTTTTATAAAATCTATTCTATACTGATCATTGATTATTCCATTCTTAACAAATTTTTCTTCCCCTTGAACACCCATACCATTTTCTGATATAAACCAAGGAAAATTATTATAATTATCTTTAATATCTTTTGCTATATCATATATTGTTCTTGGATATATTTCTCATCCTCTGTAAGGATTGATTCTGGCTTCAGGTCAATTATATGTTTCAAATCATTTTTCTGGCATTAATGGTCCTGAAAATTGTGTATCTCTTGCCTTAGCTCTTCTTGGTTGATAGTAATTAACTGCTAAAATATCAATAATATTTTCCCTTATAATTTTTAATTCATCTCTGTTACATTCTGGCAATAAATTTTCGCTTTTCAATAATTTAACAAAATCTATAGGAAATTTTCCTTTAATAACTGGATCTAAAAATGATTTGTTAAAAAATAAATCAACAATGTGTGATGCTTTTACATCTTCTTCTTTATTTGTTTTTGGATAACAAGGAGTTAAATTTAAAATAATACTTATTTTTTTATTTAAATCATTTTTAAATAATTCATGAAATACCTTAACGGTTTTTGAATGTGCAAGAATAGTATTATAGCCCACTTGAACGGCTTTTTTTAAATCAGATATAAATGGATAATGTCATTTATACAAATATCCTGCTTCTGCAGGTACTACAGGCTCATTAAAAGTTGCTCAATAATCAACTAAATCACCAAATAATTCAAAACATTTAGTGGCATACTTTACAAATAAATCTACTACTTCTTTATTTTCTCATCCACCTCTATCTTGCAAAATTTGTGGCATATCAAAATGATATAAATTAACCATCAATGTTATATTTTTATTTCTCAATTGTTCAAAATAATCTCTATAAAATTTAACTGCATCGATATTAATTTCTTGAGTATCAAAATTATTAATTAATCTAGATCATTGAATAGAAGTTCTAAATGAATTTAATTTAATTTTTGCCATCATTTGTATATCTTCATCATATTGCGAGTAAACATTAGAAGCAATATTTGGACCAATTTTATCAAAAAAATCTTCTGGTCTTTCTTTAAATCACGTATCCATGATATTATCATTTTTTTTATTTTTTCAACCCTCAGATTGTGGTCCTGATGTTGATGTACCAAATCAAAAAGATTTATCAAAATTTATTTTCATAATTTGCTCCTTTTATTTTAGAGTTCAATCTCAATTATTCAAATCATTTTTCAATGATTTTTTTAATTTTTCCAAATCAATTGATAAATCTTCGCCATCACTTGCAATAACTTGTTTATATCATTCATATGATAATTTTGGTTTTCGTTCCCTGATTGGAGAATTGAAATCAACTGATATTAATCCGTAGTCTTTTCTATAGCCTCCAGATGGAGAATAGATATCACAATATGTTCACAAAGAATATCCAATGAAATTTATTCCTTCTTTTCTTGCCAACATTATTTTTTCTATATGTTCTTTCAAATAATTGATTCTATAATCATCAATAATTAATTCACTTGCTTTATCATCAAATGCACCCATACCATTTTCAATTATCATTAATGGAATTTTTTCGCCATAATCTTTTGCTAATTCTTTCGCACCTGAAATTAATTTTGAACTATCAATAATTCAATTTCATTTTGTGTAACTAACATTTTCTTTTGGATAAACTTGCATAAAAGATTTAAATGGAAACATTGATTGTTTTATTTGAAAATTACTTTCTGGTTCATTTAAATTATCAGACGCAATGTAACATGGTCGATAATAATTTCAACCAATAAAATCTAAAGTATATTTTTTTAAATACGCTAAATCTTCATCTTTTATTTTAAAATCGATATTATTTTCTTTTATAAATAAATAAAAAACTTCCGGATACGTGCCTTTCATATTTGGGTTAAGTCATAACTCTTTAAATCATTTGTTATATTCTTCGCAGGCTGCTAAATCATCTTTATTATTTTTTCTATATGGAATAGGTGGTGATCAATCATGATCTATTCCTAAAATTGCCCCCTCATTAATATAATTCATTTGTTTTGCTTTTATAAATTCTTCTTTTACAACAGCCGCAGATAAATTTAGATGATGAACTGCTTTAACTCATGCTTCTTTATTGTTTCTTTGTGGAGGTAAATAATCTTTTAAGTATCCATCCAAAGTAAAAGTTGAATTTTCATCATTTACAAATCAATAATCTGTATACTTTCCAAAATATTTAAAAATTACAGAAACATAATTCCGAAATCAATTAATAATTTCACGATTCTCTCATCCGCCTTGAATTTGAGCTCACATCGGATGATCTCAATGAAACAAAATAGGTATAAATATAATATTTTTTTCTTTAAAAGTTTTGAAAACATCATCCAACCATTGCAAACCAGCAGCAGAAACATCTGTAGAATTTTTTGGAAATAGTCTGGCTCAATCCAGATTATAAACAAAACCATTCATACCTGCTTTCGCCATGATATTTGCATCTACTTTATATTTGTGATAAAAATCCGCTGCAATTTCTATTGAATTAATTTCTCGTTTTGCCACTCCTATTGGAGGTATTTCAAAATTTCTTTTTGTAAATTCATCTCAAATTGAATCACAGCGCCCAAGTAAATTGCGCCCTCCTTCAATTTGAAAACTATTAGTTGATGTTGACCAAATAAATTTATTTTTCATATATAATCTCCTTGTAAATAAAATGAGGTGTTGCTATGACAATAGCATTAGAAATTATTGCTGCAATTTTTTTTGTAGCTCCATTCGTAATTTGAGGAATACTAAGGTTTTTAGATAAAACAAGACAACAATTTGTTTTCTGACATAAACCACTAATAATAGGTAGTTTTATTGTTGGTTTTATTTTAGGAATAGTTCTTCTTGTAATTACTCTTGTTTTTTCAATTTAATTTTTACTGTTCACTTTGAAATTGAGTTAAAGCTCAATATGCTGCTCCAATATAGCCTGCATTATTTTTTAATTTAGAAATCGATAATCAATCATGTGTATAATATAGTTCTTCATTAACATAAGACTTACACAAGTTTTTTAACATATCTATCAAATAATTTCCAAGATTTGAGCCACCTCCACCCAAAATTATTTGATCAGGATCAATAGAATAGATTAACGACGACATTTGTTTCGCTAAAGGTTTAAAACATTCTTTTAAAATTAAATCAAGTTCTGGAATTTTAGTTTTTACATCTCCAATAGCAACAATATCTGCAAATTTAATTGGTTGATTTTCAAATAAATTTCATCATTCTCATTCAGGATGAATTTCAAATAAATGCTTTAGATGTGATTCTATGTTGATAGATGATGAAATTATTTCCACACAGTTTGATAGACCACAATTACATTTTTTTATATCTTGAAAGTAACCTCCGTGTCCAAATTCTCCCGCAAAACCATGATGGCCAATGACTAACTTATTGTTTAAAACTAATCCTCCACCAATACCTGTTCCAATTGTATAAAAAACAACCGATTCATATTGTTTTCCTGCGCCTATTCATCATTCGCCTAACACAGCTGCATTTGCATCATTTATAACAAAAGTGGGTTTTTCAAATAAAGTTTTTGAGAGACTACTTAAATTAACATTTTTCAAATTTAAATTATATGCAGCTTTTATAATACCATTTTTATGATCAATGAAACCAGCCGATGCAAATCCTATTGCCACAACTTGTTCATACCTTTGCTTACTAACATGAGCAATTATTTTATCTTTTATATTTTCTCATAAATTGGTTTTTGAATTTTCAATTTGAAAATTCATTAAGGTTTCACCAAATTCGTTTACTAAACCAATCTTTGCGCTTGTTCCGCCAAGATCTATACCTATAATTTCCATCTAATTTCCTCTTTTATTTTCTAAATCTAAATTTACTTCACGGTAAAATAAAATCTAATAAATAAATTTGCTCTTCAAGATTAAAAATAAAATTATATTCACCTTTTTCATCTATATAATCTTGTAAAAATATATGTACTTCATTTTTATAATGTCCAGCTAAATCATTTAGAATTGCAACATCTCCGATTTTATATTCTTTTTTTGTATTATGAGCAGGCATTTTTACTTCTTTAAATTTTTCACGTCCTTGTGTTGAACGTATAAAAACGGAAGATATATCTCCTCTTCTAAAATGCAACATTTCTAATAATAAATTTTCTTCTTCTGTAGTAATTTTTGTAGATTCTGGTATGTCTATAGAAATGAAATGTTTGCTAACTTGTGCTAATTTTGTCAATTCTTCGTCTGATGCAAATGCATTACCGATGACAACTCAATCTATTAAATTTGTTGCAAAAAGAATTTTTGCTTGTGTATTTATTGTCATATTTCTCTGTATTTCTAATGTTACACATTCGCGATTTCCTCTTGCAGAAGACTCATCTCCAACATGTGAGCCTACAAACGCCATTGTATTTAGTGCAAAATCTTTAAATCGTTGACTCGAATCAAAAAAGAAATCTAAAGGTAAAGCAGAATTTTTTAGTGGATAAAAATTATGTGCACCCTGTATTCTATCAAATATTGGTTGATAATCAAAAACACAATTTATTAATGAATCATTATTTGACATGTTTAATTGAATGTCGATATTAAAAGAATTATAAGAAGACATTGCAATAGTTTCTGGCAATAATGGACAATCCAATCTTAAGCAATTAATTTTATAATCATCAAATATTTTATAATCTGTATATTCTATATTCAAATATTTAAAAACAGATTCATTAACATCCATAATTATGTAGAAATTTAAATCATGCGCTTTTTTTAAAACTTGTTTATAGATGGGTAATGAATTTTTAAATGTTTGTTCATCCATATGCACTCATGATGTAAATAACACGTCATACCCTAATTTTGCAGTTTTATTCAAATATTCAATATTTTTTTCAATACCAGATTGTTCTGGATATATTGAAATTCCAATTTTTCTCATGTTTTTTCCTTTTCTTTGCGAACATTATTCACAGTGTTATTTTATAACAATTTAATTAATATATTAAAAAATAAAAACCAATGTAAATACATTGGTTAAAACATATATTAGTTATATTTAATAACTAAATTTGAAACTTTTTGAGCATTTTCTTCATATTTTTTTGATCGATTAATTAAAGTTGCAATGATTTGATCATTTAGCAATATCAATGGAATAATTGTCGATAATAAAATTCTTGATTGTTCATAAGTTGCAGTTGTGATTACAAGTCTTGATTTATCTGCAAATTCTAATAATTCAGAATTTTCTTTTGAAGTTGCAACATATATTTTTGCTCCACGTTCTTTGGCAATTTTTGTCGCATTGATAATTATTTTAGTTGTTCCAGACATCGAATAAACTAATCATAAATCATCTTTTGTTAATGATGATGCCATTGATAACATTTCATCTGCATCTGATTTAACAGAAAAAGCAGTTAAACCTGTTTTTCTTAATCTATTTGATAATTCTTGCGCTACTAGTGAAGTGTCACCAAATGCACAAATATAAATATTTTTAGCTTCAATTATCATGTGAACTAATTCTTCATTTTCTTTTGAATTAATTAATTTTAAATTTCTTGCTATTAATGAATTATATTGTTCCAAGAGATTATTATCATTATTACGTTCTGATTCATTATTTTTTATTTGAACTCGCTCAGCTGTAAAAGAAATAATAAATTCTCTATATCCATTAAATCCAATTTTTTTAATTAGGGAATAAATTGGTGAATATCCAATATCAGTAGCCCTAGCTAATTCTTCAATACGCATATGCATTACTTGATCGCCATTGTTTACTATATATTCAACTACACGGCGTTCTTTTTTAGTTAAATTATCTTCTATTAATGATAATTTTGATAAGATTGAAAGATCCATTTGCTACCTCCTTTTCTCAATCATTCCATATATATACTACCAATAAAAATCAAAAAAGAAAAAACTTTTGAATTTTTTTATATTTTTATCAAAATTTAAATGAAATTAAAATAATAAATTTTTTGGAGTTCTTGGATATGGTATTACATCTCTAATGTTTTGCGTTCCAGTTAAATACATCACTAATCTTTCAAAGCCTAAACCAAAACCAGAAGACTTATAATAACCAAATTTTCTTAATTCTAAGTATCATTCCAAATCGTTAGTATTTATATTGAATTTTTTTGACCGTTCCATCAACTTTTGATAATCATCCTCACGCTGTGATCCACCAATTAATTCACCTATTCCTGGTACTAACATGTCAACTGCGGCAACTGTTTTACCATCACTATTTTGTTTCATATAAAACGCCTTAATGTCTCCCGGGTAATTAGTTACAAAAACAGGTTGTTTTAATATTTCTTCACATAAATATCTTTCATGTTCTGTTTTCAGATCTGTACCAAATGTAATATCATTGTCTTCAAAATTATGACCATTTTTAATAGCGTTTTGTAACAAACCAACAGCATCAGAATAAGTTATTGTTGCAAAATCTGTATCTACTATTGATTTTAATCTTGATAATAATTCTTTGTTATTTTGTTCTGTTAAGAAATTTATCTCATCAATATAATTGTCTAATAAATATGACATAATAAATTTAAGCATATCCTTTATTAATAAAATTATTTCATCAAGATCAGCAAACGCCACTTCTGGTTCTATCATTCAAAATTCAGCTGCATGTTTTGATGTATTTGAATTTTCCGCTCTAAAAGTGGGTCCAAATGTATAAATTTTTCTAAAAGCTTGTGCAAATGCCTCGCCATTCAATTGGCCAGAAACAGTTAAATTTGCTTTTTTATCAAAAAAATCACTAGTTAACTTATGTTCATTATTTTCAGTCACTACAGCAAATATTTCACCTGCTCCTTCCGCATCATTGCTTGTTATTATTGGTGTATTAACATACACAAAATTTCTTTTTTGAAAAAAACTATGAATTGCAAATGCAGCAGCAGATCTTATTCTGAAAATAGCTGAAAATGTTTTTGTTCTTGCTCTTAATTGCGCTATTTCTCTCAAAAATTCTAATGAATGTTCTTTTTTTTGCAATGGATAATCTTCAACGGCTTGATCTAATAAAACAATATTACTTGCAGCTATTTCAAATGGTTGTGGTTTATCTGGTGTAACTATTATTTGTCCCGTTATTTCAACTATTGATGATACTCTAGCTAATTTTGCACTTTCAAAATTTGAAATTGTTTCTTTATAAACAATTTGCAAATCGTTTATTGAAGTGCCATCATTTAATGTTATAAATGATACCGCTTTCCCTACTCTATTAGATCTCACACGACCAGTAATTGAAATATTTTGATTTTTCAATTCTTCGTAATCTTTATAAATTTGTTTTACATCTAAATACATTAATTATTCTCCTAATAAATTTTTACAAATAAAATTACCAACGCCACCGTTTTTATTTGAATCTGTTTTATATTTTGCAATTTGCTTTATACTTTCAACGGCGTTATCTACAGCGACAGAATTAGAAATTTTCTTGAACATATCTATATCATTATCTGCATCACCAAAAACTAATATTGAATTTTTATTTATATTTAAAATTTTTGCTAAATTTTCAATACCTAAACCCTTTGTGGCGGTTTTTGAATTGAATTCATAAACAGGCACATCTTCTATATATGATGGACTTTTTATAGCATTGTTTAAAAAATTCAAACTATTATTAAACTCACTTTCTAATTCGTAATTTACAAAAAACATTAATTGTATTATTTTGTTGTCATTAATTTGATCAACGTTTATTTCTTGAAAATTATGTAAAGTTCATCATTCTTTAGCTTTAATTGTTTTTGACGGACATTCTATACCGTTTCATAGTACACTTTCAATGCTTTGTGTAAACATAAACAAACATAAATTCAATTTTAATGATAAACTAAATGCTTCAGTGACTGAATATGAGTCAATAAATTGTATTGCTTGAGGATTATAGGGATTGACAGTCGTAATATAACCACCATTATTACATATCATTCAATTTAGATTTTTATCAATTTGTATTTCTTCTGCTACTTTTTTTGCAGTTATTCATCCTTGTCCAGTTGCAATGGTGACATTATAACCTTTTTGTTGCGCATCAAGCAGAATCTTTTTATCATTTAAATTTGCTCAATCTCCATTTTCCAAAATGGTTCCATCCAAATCTGTAATAATAGTCGTAATTTGTTTCATAATTTCTCCTCTTGTATCGTTGTTATTTTAACAAAAAATAACAATCATATCATAGTTTAATTATCAATCGTTACATCACCTGTCTTCAATAATTTTGAATAATCTATTTTCTCTAATTCAAAAAAATTTATTGCACTAGTTGTAAAATCATTATCATGAATTATTGAATTTTCAAATTTAATAATAGCTCTTGTATGTTCAGGAAAATGAACTCTCGTTGCTTGCGTATGCGGCGAGTAATTATATATTTGAATTTCATCTTTATAAAAAAATTTAGAATGATAAAAAGCCATTTCTAAAGAATCTGCATGTGGAGTTGTTTTGTCATTTTTACCATGCATAAATAATTGTGGTGCTGCAGGAATTTTCCCGTTTTTATACTTTAAAATTATATTCATCTCTTTCATAGAAAAATCGATAACATTTTTCTTAATATTTTTTTCAAGACTATCTAAATATTTTTTAATATTGGATTTGCGAATTATTTTTAAGTATAAATTTCTCACATGAATAAGTAATGATTCAAAAGATGAATATGGCACATCAGAAATTACAAATTTTAAATTATGTTTGTTTCTCAACTCCTTACCAAATTCTACATTTACATACGAAGCAGCGTAACCACCCATTGATGTTCCCATCAAACCCAAAATTTTTGGCTTTTTGGTTTGCGTTAAAAATTCTATAGCACCCATTAAATCTCTGATTTCCAAAAAACCCATTGTTTCGAAATCTGATTCTGATTCTCCGTGATTTCTAAAATCAAAAGAAAAAATGTTGTATCCTAATTTTGCAAAAACTTTAGCATGGTATAAAGATCAATATTTATGACCAGCAAATCAATGAGAAGCAATTAATCATTTATTTGATTTTTTATTAGGTTCATATAAAATTCCAGAAAGTTTTCTTCCATCCGATGCATAAAAAGTAACTTTTTCAATATTTTGAATATCTGTTATTATAAGTTTTTTATTTTTATAAAAATTAATCATTAAATTATTCATTTTTTGTATATTACCTTCAATAGAATTTCCTTTTAACAATTTTTTATTTGCAAAATTATTCTCTAAGGTTTTATAAATAACTTTAAAAATGCCATTTATTCTATCTATAATTGTCAATCTTATTTTACCCATATAGATTTCTCCTTTAATTTTCATTTCATATAGCAATAAATTATTTATAATTATAAAAAAATTATCAATATAATGATAATTTTATTAATTTCTAATTCAAGATATTAATAATTGTAAATTACCAGAAACATTTAATGTTTCAACAACATCAATGGTAATTGCAGATTCCATTTTTTTAAAAGCAATTCCATTAATATTTCCTTCACCATTCAGGACAGTAATTTGCAATCAACTTGTTTTTTCTGGGCAGTTAAAAATATTTTCTTCTTGAGCATTTAATTTATATAAACTAAAATAATCTGAACTAAATATATTTTTATTGACATTATGAAAATGAAAATTATCTGAATCTGGAATTTTTGTATTATCTATTGATTCTTGAATGTGCAATTCACGACCTTTACCTGTTTTAGCATCAACTCTATCATAATCATAAAAACGATAAGTAATATCAGATGATCTTTGCAACTCATAAACTACAACATCTGGGTAAATGGCGTGAACTTTTCCTGGTGGAACATATAAAAAATCATTGTTTTCAACATCTACTTTTTTCAATAATTTATCTCATTCATTATTTTCAACCATAGAAATTAATTCATCTTTAGTTTTAGCATTATGACCATAAACTAATTTAGAATTATTTGGTGCTTCTATTACATATCATGATTCTGGCTTTCCTAGTGAATTATGATGTTTTAATGCATATTCATCATTTGGATGAACTTGAACTGATAAATAATCTTTTGGCGTTAATATCTTAACTAGAAGTGGATATTCTCCTTTATAGTTTCCAAACAAATTTCGATGTTTTTCAAATAATTCTTTTAACGAAATATTATTAAATTCATCATTTGATGAAATGTAGCCCATTCCGTTTTCATGAGCGGAAATTATTCACGCTTCACCAATTAATTTATCTTTTGGGATTTCAAATCCCATTTCAGCAAGTTTTTGTCCACCTCAAATCCTTTCAGCGAAATATGGTTTAATTTTTAAAATTTTCATAATAATTCTCCTTAAATATCTATATTTTTATCTCTTAATAAAATTAATTGTTCTGCATATTTAGCAATCATTGCTGCATTATCCGTACAATATTCCAAATCCGGCATTATTATATTCAATTTATTATAATCATTTTTTAATTCAAATAATTGTTTTCTGATTTCAGAATTTGCAGCAACACCACCCGCAATAGTAACTGTTTTAGGATTAAATTTATTAATGGCAATTTTTAATTTCATAAATAATGGTTTAATTGCCGCATATTGAAAACTAGCAGCAAAATTTTCTATATTAATTTTTTCTTGTTTTTGTTTAGCATTATTAATTAAATTATTTGCGGCAGTCTTGAGACCACTATAAGAAAAATTTAAATCATGATCTATCAATTTTGGTGATGGCAATTTGTAAATATTGCGATCGCCCATCGCTGCTAATCTATCTAGTTTTGGACCACCTGGATAAGATAAATTCAATAATCTGGCTACCTTATCATAACATTCTCCAATAGCATCATCTTGTGTTTCGCCGATAATTTTAGTTTCCAATGGCGAATTTAATAATTGTAAATGTGTATGTCCACCAGATATAACTAGAGCTAAAACTGGATAAACAAATTCATTGTTTATATTTGAACCATAAATATGACCAAGAATATGATTTACTTGAAGCAAAGGTTTATTAATGTACATTGCAATAGTTTTTGCAACCAATCTACCAATTAATAATGACCCCATTAATCCTGGTTCATGTGTATAGGCTACATAATCAATTTCATTTAAAGACAAATTTGTGTTTTTAAAAACAGTTTTTAAAACGTGTGGAAAATTTTCCAAATGCAATCTTGCAGCCAATTCAGGAATTACACCTCCAAATTTTGCATGTTCTTCTATTTGAGATGAAATTATATTACTAATTATTTTTCCGTTTTTTAAAATTGAAACTGAAAATTCATCGCAACTGGATTCAACAGCTAATATTAGCATTATTATTTCTCCTTATATTTATTTTTGATTATATTTTTCTGCAACATTTAAAGCAATTTTTACCATATCTAAAAAATTGTGTTGCCTTTCATTCGGTGTAGTCGTTACTTCGTCTACAAATGAATCAGATATAGTTAATAAACAAGCTGCTTGTTTGTTATTAATTTTGGCGTTTGCAAATAACGCAAAGGCTTCCATTTCTACACAGGCTAAATTATTTTCTTTTGCAAATTCTAATGAACTTGTTAGTCTATAAAAAACATCTGATGAATGTACTCTTTCATTATTTAATTTTATATTCATTTCTTTTGCACTATCATTTAATTGATCAAATAACTGTGGAGATGAATCAATTTCATGCTCATCAATACCAGCAATAGTTTTTGCGATATTTGTTTCACCAAAAGCTGTCTTTGTATTAACAATATCATAAACTTTTAATTTATTTGTATAACTTCCAGCAGATCCTACACGTATAATGCAGTCTACATCGTAAAATTTAAATAATTCATATGAATAAATGCTAATAGAAGCCATCCCCATACCAGAACCAGCAATTGTAACCTTTACTCCATTATAATATCCAGTGTACATAAACATATTTCTAATATCATTAACCAACTTATAATTATCTAAAAATGTTTCTGCAATTTTTTTTGCCCTTAATGGATCACCAGGCATAAGTACAAATTTAGCAATATCATTTTTTTTAGCATGAATGTGTGGTGTCATGTAGTATTCCTCTTTATTTCTAGTTTAATAATAACATTATTAAAAAAATAAACTCCAATTATGGAGTTTATTAACAACAATTTATTGATTATCTAAGTGATTTATCAAACGGAATACCATCCGCCTTTGGCATTTTACTTCGTTTTGAAAAAATAATCATAACTAATAAAGAACCAATAAATGGTAATATTTTAAATAATATCAAATTATTTTTAATTCATGAATTATCTGTAAAGTTAGTTATATAAGTGGCTAAAGAAAATAACAATGCAAATAAAATTGAAACTAGGAAAATGTATGTTGGTCTTCATTGTCCACAAATCATAATTGCCAGGGCCAGAAAACCAAATCCTCTTACATCACCATAAAAAGCTAATGGTGATAATGTCACTACATATATAGCTCCTGCCAATCCTGCTAATAATCCGGAAATAAATAAAGCAATATAACGATATTTTATAACAGATATTCCAGCTGCATCTATTGCATTAGGGTTTTCTCCAACTGCGGCATAACGCATTCCAATTTTTGTAAAATTGAAAAAAACTATTATTATAATTAATAATACAATAGCCAAGATTATGTATAGAGACATAACTCCATTAACACCAAATGTTATCGCTTTAAATGTACCAGCAATATATGATGCGCTATCACCAAATGCTCCAAGTGTGCAAACAAATAAAGCAATTCCCGATGCTAATAAATTAATTGCTGTACCAACAATAGTCTGATCTGCTTTTAAAGTAACAGATGCATATGCATGTAATAAAGCAATTAACCCACTACAGATCATGGCTATTATTATACCAAGTAACTGAGTTGCATTGTTTGTTCCACTAAAAGATGAAATGATAGCAAATCCCAGCGCTCCAGTTGTCATCATTCCTTCTATTGAAATATTAACAATTCCAGCTCTTTCAGACATCATACCAGATAATGAAGCTATTAATAAAATTGCTAAAACGAACAGAAAATTTTGAATAAAGAAACTAATCATTAAATTTACCTCATTTCATTTCGAAAAATTCATTAGAAATATTTTTTGCCTTCACATTAAAATCAGAATACAAAATAGTTGAATCATTAATTTTAATTGAATAATCATTTTGATTGGCTTTAATAATTTTTAATTGCTCATTAAATTCTTTTTTCAAATTACTTATTGCTAATGAATAATATGGTTTACTTTCTCTATAAATTTTTTTATTTTTATTTATTTTATTTATAGCAGTATCAATTAATAATTTAATTTTATTTTTATAAATATTTTTTAAATCATTTTGTGATTTTTTGTAACTATCTATATTTATAATTTCTTTTTTAAAATTAATATTTTTTGCTTTTAATTCAAAACTATCATTTGCTTCTTTAGAATAATCCTTCAATAATTTTTCCTTATTGAAATTATAAGTTTTAATTAAATCATCAACTTTTTTTTTCTCTACTTGCATTTTGTCATTTTTATATTTAAAATGCAGTGTTTTTCTTTTAGAAGCAATTGATTTTTTAATTGATTTTAAATTATTTATTGATTCTTCTTTATTTAATTTATATTTTGCAATCAAATTTTTAATTAAATTAACATCACTTTCATTTTTTTTATTAATCAAATAGTTTTCTTTTAGAATTGATAATTGTTTATCAAAGTCATCAACAATTTCTAATCAAGAAAATTTCAGTTTATTCAAATTATCATTATACTCACTTATACCATATAATGAATTGAAATTGCGTTTGTAAATATCTTTCTCTAAACGTAATTTTATTTTTAATTTTATTTTTGCATTTTTTAAATCGTTTTTTCATTGAATGGTTTTTTCATTTCATTCATTTGTCAAAGTATTTTTTTCTAAACGATAAGATAGAATATCTTGATCATATGCTTTTGTTGCATCATGTGAAATTTTATTTTGCATAATATTATAATAATTTTTATATAAAGCAATACCAATATTTTTTTTATTTGCAAATTCTACACATATTTCTGATTTCATCATTAATTTATTTTTTAAAATTTCAGTTTTGTAAAATTCAATGAATGAATTATAATCATTTTTAAAACTATTGAATTGATCATTATTATCATTTCTTAATTTTAAAATATTTTCTTTTAATTCTTCATTATTCATTTTTGAGGAATATGAAATTTGCTTATTGATATTTTCTTTTTTGATTTTTAAATATTCACAATATTTTTCAATTAATATTTTCAATCTATCTGATAAGTTGACATAAGAAATTAATTTTCTAGAAGAATTTAAAATTTGAATTTTATATTTTGAATTTATATTCTGCTTATTATCATTTATATATTTATATTTTTTATCATTAAAAATATTTTGTAATTCATTTAATTTAATTTTATTATTTTTTAAATTTAATTTGAGTTCAATTATTTCTTTATATAATTTAATGAGCTCATTAAATTGTTGATCATTTGCTGTTGATAATTTTAATTCAGCAAATTTGTTTATATAATTAATTGACAAAATATTTTCTCTTGCAGTTTTAATATTTTTTTTATATATGAAAATATTTTTTCTTAATGAAAAATTACTTTTAATGTAGATTCAAATTTGCGTTCATTTAATTGGACTAAATCTCATCATTAATGTAGCTATAGCTGCTGCATAAATTATCAAACCAAACATAACAGATGAGATTTGATTTGAAATATTTCCATTTAGAACTGATGCGCCTATTGAGTTATTTTTAATAATTCCTCATAAAACAGCAATTGGCACAATTCCAAGAAAATTATTAAATGGAACTAAAGCAACAGCTAAAGCATCAAAACCTAATGTTGGTAAAGTATCAGATTGTAATGATATCGAAGGTTGCAATCCAAAATATAAAATAAAACCCGCGATACCCATTAAAGAACCAGAAATTATCATAGAAATTGTAATACCAAAAACCGAATTATAACCAGCATATCTTGCTGCTGTTTTTGAATGACCTATTGCTCTTAATTTGAATCCTAATGTTGTGAAATACATTACAAACATAATTATTACCATTGCACCAATGGCAATTAAAATTGGAATTAAATAAGACTGCTGTCCATTTATAAAAAAATATTCCTGCGGTAATAAAGCAGTAGTTTGCGAACCACCATTTGCCCCATATTTTTCTGGGTTTGCATTCACTACATTTTTCAACACATATCAAACTACTCAATTAACCATAATTGATGACACAACTTCATGTACATTGAAAAGAGCTTTTAATAATCCAGATATTGCTCCACAAACTGCACCAGACAAAACAAATATTATAAAAAATAATACTGCTGATGAATTTGACATATATTCTTGATGTTTTAAATAATAATTTTGTGATATCACAAGTGAAATTAAAAAACCAACTAATGCTTGTCCTGTTCCACCTATATTAAATAAACCCGCTTTGAAACCAACAGCAATTGCAGTACCAGAAATCATAAAGACAGCAATTCACATAACAGTAGATGTTTTAAATCTGTGATCTTCTGTCAATTTGAATAAATCATAAAAATATTGAAATGGATTTTGGCCTTGTGTTGTAATTAATAATCCAGCAATTATGAAACCGAATAAAATAGCGACAACTGATCCTTTAAATAAAGATGCTTTTCTTTTTAATTCATCTGATTTAAAAAAGCCAACAATATTTTTTGATGTTCTTCACATTTTTTGCTTAAAATTCATATTGTTTCATTCCTTTCGCAGCCATTAATTTTCCTATTTCTTCTCTTCTAGCATTTTTTGCACTAATTTCTCCAGTTATTTTTCCTCTACTTAAAATAATGATTCTATCAGCCAGTGACATAACTTCATCAAGTTCATAACTTACCAATAAAATTGCCTTATTATCATCTTTTGCTTTTAATATTTGCTTATGCATATATTCAATAGCACCAACATCAAGACCTCTTGTTGGTTGTACAATCAACAGTAAATCGTAATTTCTTGTCATTTCTCTTCCCACAATTAATTTTTGTTGATTTCCGCCAGATAAACCTCTTGCTAATGCAATTCCATTTCTGGTTCCTCTAACATCAAATTCCTTGATAATTTTTCTACCGTAATTTTCTATTTCTGTAAAATTTAATAAGGAAAAAAACGAAAATGGTTTTTGAGAAATATTTTGCAAAACTGTATTATTAATTGCACTATAATCTAAAATTAAACCGTACTTATGTCTATCTTCTGGTATGTGATTTATGCCCATTTTGTAACGTTCGTTAATGGATTTATTTGTAATTTTTACATCTTTAAAAAAGATATTACCAGAGGATATTTTTTTCATTCCAGATAATGCCTCAATAAGTTCGGTTTGTCCGTTTCCTTCAACACCAGCAATTGCTAATATTTCACCACGATTTATTAAAGCACTAAAATTTTCAAGTCCATATACTTTTGAACCTTCTTTTTTTACTGAAATATTATCTATGTACAATATATCTGGTCCAGGTTTTGTTAATTTATTTTTAACTTCCACTAAATTTCTACCAACAATTGCCTCTGCTAATTTTTCTTCTGTTAATTCTTTAACGTCAAAATCTTTAACATTTTGTCCATTGCGGATAACAGTTACACTATCAGCTACAGCTGTAATTTCATCCAGTTTATGAGTAATAAAAATAATTGTTTTACCTCGTTTTCTTAAATCTCTAATATTATTTAATAGTCCTTGTATTTCTTGAGGTGTTAAAACAGCAGTCGGTTCATCTAAAACCATAATATTTGCACCGCGATATAAAATTTTCAATATTTCAACTCTCTGTTGCATGCCAACTGAAATATTTTCTATTTTTGCATCTAGATTTACAAATAAATTATATTCATTCATTATTTGTCGAATTTTCCTTTTAATTGCAAATTGATTTACAAATATTTTTGCAGTAGTAATTTCTGCTCCTAATGATATATTTTGTCAAACATAGTCGTTATCTATCAATTTAAAGTGTTGATGAACCATACCAATTCCTAATTTATTTGCTTTTATTGGATTTGAAATATTTACTTGTTCATCATTTATTTTTATATAACCTTCTGTTGGTTCATATAAACCAAATAAAATTGACATTAAAGTTGATTTGCCGGCGCCATTTTCACCAACAAGAGCATGAACTGTTCCTTTTTTAACTCTAAAGTTTATTTTATTATTTGCAATTATGGTTTTATTAAAAATTTTAGTTATATCTATCATTTCGACAGCATAATTTATTTTTAACATAATTAATAACTCCCTTCATTTGTTGAAGATGTTATTACATTTGCAGCATCTGAAACTTTATTCATCGCATCGCTTAATAAAAAACTATCTAAATCTAAATAAATTTGATGTGCATCTTGCAATTTTTCTGGGTCTAATGCTTTAAGAATTAAATCATATTCAGTTGAAGTAATTTTATTTTTCCCATCTGTAGAAATTGCTGATCATTTATTTGATGTGACATGTTTTCCTAATATTTCTTTTGTAGCAGATGTATCAGAATTATTATAGTCAACACCAAGCGGATCTACTAAATTCATAACATCATATGCTGCAAGATAAATGTTTTTTTCAACAGAAGTAATAAAATTACCAGCTGAGTAAAGTTCACTTTGATCTGTATCAACACCAAGAATATACGGTATTCCAGAATTGATAATATCCAATGTTTGCGGACCAGCTACAGCAATTCCTGCATCTGTTTTTTGACTTATAAGTTGATTTGCTTTTGCAGTTCCACCACCAACATCAAAATTACCCGAAAATCAATCCATATTATTTGTGTTCAATGCCTTTTCTGGTAAAAATTTTGATATGCCGTTTGTAATTAAAATTGGTTCTAATTTATTTGCATCTAAATTAAATGATTCTATCAATTCTTTTCATGAATCTGTTTGTTTTTCCGCATCAGTATAGATATTTCAAATTCTTGCCCCAACAGCTATACCTCATAAAAAATTGTTTACAGAATATTTATTCGGCATTCCGCCAAACATACCAATAACATGTTCTGATGTTACATTGATATCATTTAAATTTAAATATGCAGCAGTTGCAATTCCAGCATAAATACCAGCTAAATCAGTATTAAAAGTAATACCTATTAAATTATCATATTGTTCATTTCCTATTATATTTATTTCATCTTTATCTCCGTCTGGATTGGTAGCCAAAACTGATTTTCCACTATCAACATACGATGAATCAGTTGATGAATCAATTCAAATGACATTTGCATCTATATCCGCAGCTGTTGATGTAGCGCCTTGGTAACCACCAATTGTATTTGCATGGTTAAAGCCAGGTAAAATAAATGTTGAAGCTTGCAATAATGATGTAGCAGCATAAGCATTTCTAAATGCTTCTGGATTATTCGCTGCAGTCTCAACATAATTATGTGATGATTTTATTCCAGTTCTATCAAAGATAAATTGATTTACAGAATTAAAAGCCGATTCGTTAAAAGATTTATCATTTACCTTGCCAGAATCTGTAACTACTATTGGTTTATCTGGTAAAACTTCATTACCACAAGAAATTACCATTGTTGCCATTGGCATTATTAAACCAATAGCCATTAATAAACTAATGTTTTTTTTCATAGATTTTTCCGTTCCTTTTAAAATCTAATACATTATATGCATAAAAATGTATGCTAAAAATCAATAGATAAATATTCCTATTATTTATTTATCAAATTCTGAAATATAATAAATTTTTAAAAATTAATCTACGCTTAATTTTAATTGTATTTTTTAACTAATGAATTTTTAATTCATTAAGTACACAGAATCAGCAATAATTTGCTTTTATTTTATTGATATTATGATGATACATAGTCAATTATTTAAAAATTTTTATATTTAGAGAGCAATGCTACATTAATCTGAAAAATTATTATTATAGCTTTTTGAAATTTATTTTTTTAAAAAAAATAAACAATTTCAGAGACATGTGATGTATACCATTAACTGCTCCGTGGGAAAACCACCTACGTAGATATTAACACAAAGCAAAATAAAATATTAAATTAAAAATAAAAGTTTATAATTTTAATTGTAAGTCAAAAAGAGGTATAAAATGAAACCAAATTTATTTAGAAAACACACAGTTAAAATTTTTTTTTGAATAACTACAATAATTCTTGTAATTGCAGGAATTTACCTTGCCATTTTGCTCACGACTATTTCAAATATTAAAATAGAAATTACACTTACAACACTAGGAATGATAGATTTAATTTTATTAATATTTATACTAGCTATTCAAGCAACATCTAGATTATTTATTAGACTTAATTTTTATATTGAATATCAAAAAAACGAAAATGCTGTTATCCAAAATGCAAAAATTATAATTTCAAATTTCAGTTGATTTTTTATTTCAATTTTGACTATAGCCATTTATTTTATTCAAATTGGTGGTATCTCATTTGCCTTAGATGAATCATTTGCAAAAGTAATTAAAAACTACTGATGAATTGCAATGATATTATTAATAATTAATTTTGTGATACTTACCATGTATTATTTAATTACAAAAGAAATATTATCAAAAGATAACACCCTAAAAGAGCAACTCATTCAACAATATAACGAAAATAAAAATAACACTAATAAAAATTAGTGTTATTTTTGTTTTTCAAGTATCTCATTAATTTGTTCAACCAAAATTTTTTGTGTAATATCTGGATTTATATTTCCTTGGGTATTTTTCATTAAAATACCCATAATAGTTTTTAAAACACGTTCGGGTCTATTATCATATTGTGTCAATAAATCTAAATTTTCATTAATAACTATCATAATCATTTTTTTAATTTCATTTGGATCTGAAATCAATTTGATTTTTAAATTTTCTATAATTTTTTTTGGAGTTACACTGTCACTTTCTAAAATAATAGGTAGAATAGTTTTTATATGTTTTGATGATATTAATCCATCATCAACTAAATTTATTAATTCAGCTAAATTTTCTGGTAGTAAATATGTATCTGAAATTGTTTCAAAATTATTTTTATTTAAATATGCTTGTATATCAGTGATTATTAAATTTGCAACTTTTGTATAATTTGTCGTTAAAGAAATTGTTTGTTCAAAGAAACTCATAATTGACATATTTTGTAAAATTGAGTTAGTTTCATCAAATTTTAGACCATACTCTTTTTGATAACGATAACGTTTTATATCTGCTGTTTCTGGTGAGTTTGAAATTATATATTCAATTCAATTATCATCCAATCGAATAGGCATAATATTTGGTTCTCTAAAATATTTATAATCAACAGAATTTGATTTTTTTCTCATTGAAACCGTTTCTTGCAATGTCTCATCAAATCTTCTTGTTTCCATATCAACATTTTTTCCAGCCATATATAATTTTGTTTGTCTTTCAACTTCAAAGTCTATAGCTTTTTTAACATTGGATAAAGAATTTAAATTTTTTATTTCCACTTTTGTACCTAATTTATTACAACCAAATGGCCTCACAGATATATTTACATCACATCTTAATGAACCTTCATTCATTTTTACATCAGATACACCAAGATATAAAAGTATCTCTCTTAATTTCTCAACATAAGCTATTGCTTCTTCTGCAGAACTAATTATTGGATTTGTAACTATTTCTATTAACCCAACACCACTTCTGTTGTAATCTATAAATGTTGTATCATTTTTATGAATTTGTTTTGCCGTATCTTCTTCTATATGCATTCTTTCAATAGTTATATTTTTTTTAGTATTATCTGATAATGTTATTGTTAATTCACCATTTCGTCCTATTGGATGAAATTGCTGTGTAATTTGATAGCCCTTAACTAAATCTGGATAATAATAGTTTTTACGATCGAATCTAAGTAATGCATCTATTTCCATGTTTAAAGCATTAGCTGCCAATATCGCTAATTTAACGCCTTTTTTATTTACAGATGGTAATGCCCCTGGATATCCCATATCAACTTCAGAAACTTTTGTATTTGGTTCTGCCCCATAAACAACGGGTCCATAACCAAACATTTTTGATTTTGTCTTCAATTCTACATGATTTTCAATACCAATAACAATTTCAAAATTCTTAAATATCATTCTATTCACCCACAATTTCTATTGGCAAGTTAAGAAATGTTTCAACATATTTTGCAACTTGTAATAAAAATAAATCGTTTTTTGGTGCTGCATTTAAATTTATTCCTATTGGCATATTTTTTTCTTTTATAAAAGGTAAAGTTATTGAAGGCATTCCATTAATATTTGCCAATATTAATATATCCTCAACAAAACCAGTTTCCACATCATTTTCATCAACATTGTCTTTAAGCACATCATCAATTAATGGTGCAATTGCAGTTGTCGGTGGCAATATTAATATATCTATTTCATTATAAATTTTTGCTAATTCATCAATTATCATTCTTCTAACTTGTTTAGATTTTAAAAGTAATTCCACTTGATTTTCTCGTTTTAATTGAAATGAACCCAAAACAAATCTTTTTTTAACAATAGGACCAAAACCATTGGTTCTAGAATTTTTCATTATTTCAATATAATCACTACCATCAACTCTTTTTCCAAAATTAATTCCGTCTAAATTAGAATTTGTTGAGACAGCCTCAGCAAAAGAAATCATTTTGTATACAGAAGGTAATGTCTCTAAAAGTTGATGATGAAAATCTATCATTTCAATTGTATGGCCTTCTTTTTTCAGTTTTTCAAAAAAACTATCATATTCATTTTTTAAAAACAATGGCATTTGTTCAAATACATTCTTTAAAAAACCAAATTTTATTGAATCATTTTTTAAAATGAGATTCTTTTCAAAATCTTTATTATCTATTTGTGTAGATGTAAAATCTTTTTCATCAGTATGAATTGCAATATCAGATAATAACGCCACATCTTCAACTGATTTTGCAAGAAAGCCAATGGTGTCAAAACTAGGAGCATATGGAAATAAGCCAAAACGAGATATTGCACCATACGTTGGCTTAAATCCTACAATTCCATTTAAAGAAGCTGGTTTTCTTATTGAATCTCCAGTATCACTTCCGGTTGCAAATGGAACTATTCCAGTTGCAACGGCGTAAGTTGATCCTGATGATGATCCACCTATAATTCTTTTTTTATCTCTTGGATTTGCAACTATTCCTGTTGATGCAAATAAACCAGTTCCTCCCATACCAAGTTCATCCATTGTTGTTTTACCCATTAATATTGCGCCCGCTTTAATTAAATCTTCATGAACTGTTGCAGAATATGGTGGAATAAAATCTCCTAAAATTTTAGATGATGATGTAGTTTTTAAATTTTTTGTTGCTATATTATCTTTTTCAAAAAAAGGTATTCCTGTAAGTTTATCTGAAAAATTATTTAATTCGTCTAATTTTTTTGCATAATTTATGGCATTTTCTTTATCTAAATTAACATAAAAATTATCTTGTTTATGCTTTTCAATATTCTTGAAAACTTCTTCAATTAATTTTTCAACTTTAATTTTGTTGTTTGTAATTAACTCAATTAATTCTTTAATTGTTAATATTCCATAGTTCATTTTATTTAACCACTCTCTTAATAGTTATATATTCCTGATTTATTTCTGGAGCGTTAGTTAAAATTTCTTTTCTATCAATTACGTATAATGAAATGTCTTCACGCAAAAAATTATGTATGTCATCAAATGGATAATGTGCAGGTGCAATATTTTCTGTATTTATATCTTTAACTTTTTCAAATCTTTTAGTAATTATATTTTCCATATTATAAATTATATCTATTTCTTCTTGTGATAAAGTTAGCATCGATTCTTCTGCCAATTCAACAATAACTTCTTTTGTAATTTTTTGCATTATTATTCCTCCAATAACTTATTGAAATCAAGTTCAGTAATTATTTTTATATTTAATTTTTGTGCTTTTTCAAGTTTAGAACCAGCATCACTTCCAATAATAACATAATTAGTTTTAGAAGAAACAGAACCAGATACTTTTCCGTTGTGTGATTCAATTATTTTCTGAAAATATTCACGAGGTCTTGATAAAGAACCTGTAATAACAAAAGTTTTATTCGTAATATAAATATTTTCAATTTTTTTCTGACCATTGTAATTCATATTGACACCGAAATTTATCAATTCTCTTATTAATCTTTTATTTTGTTTTATTTTAAATCAATCTATAATTGATTGGGCTACAATAATACCAATGTCATAAATTTGTTCTAATTCAATTTGAGTTGCATTCATAATATTTTCAATTGTATTAAAATTTTCACAAATGATTTTGGCAGTTTTTTTACCAACATGTCTTATTCCTAATGCAAATATTAATTTTTCCAATGAATTTTTTTTAGAAATTTCAATTGCATTTATCATATTAGTAAAACTTTTTTCACCAAAATTTTCTAAATTAATTATTTTATCTTTCATTGTATTTAATTTATATAAATCTGAAACTGATAAAATAAATTTCTCTGCAAATAATTTTTCTATATTTTTTATGGAAAGTCCTTCTATATTCATAGCTTCTCTTGATGTAAAATGTTCCATAGATCTGATTATTTTTTTTGGACAATCTATATTTACACAATATTGATCAACTTCACCATCTGTTATTTCTAATAAATTACTACATTCTGGGCAGACAAGTGCTTTTTTTCAGATTGATAATTTGGAAAAATTATCATCTTTAACAGGTGAAATAACTTCTGGAATTATATCACCTGCCTTTTTAATTTTTACCATTGCACCTATTCTTATATCTTTTTCAATAATAAATTCCGCATTGTGTAAAGTTGCAGCTCTAACGGTTGTACCTGCAAGTTGTAGTGGTTCCAATTTTGCATTGTAGGTTACTCTACCTGTTCTACCTATTGTTGGAAAAATATCCAATAATTTTGATTGTTTAATTTCTGCAGGAAATTTATAAGCAATAGCTCATTTTGGTGTTTTTGCTGTATATCCTATTTCTTCATAAAGTGAAAAATCATTAACCTTAATTACAATTCCATCTATTTCATAATCAAAACTATTTCTTTTTAAAGTTTGCTTTTCAATGTAATTTCACATTTCATCTATTCCATTAACAAGCATTCCTTCTGGATTAACTTTAAATCCTATTTTATTCATATATTCTAAAGATTGCGCATGATTTATTATTTCATTTGAATCTCTATTCATGAAATAATAAACTCAAATATCTAATTTTCTTGAAGCGGCAATTTTTGAATCTAGTTGTCGCAAAGTTCCTGCAGCAGCATTTCTAGGATTAGCAAATTTTGCTTCACCATTTTTAATTCTTTCTTTATTTATTCTTTCAAATTCAGCTTTTGATAGATAAATTTCACCGCGAACTTCAATATCATTTTTTAATGAAATAACATGCGGAATTGATTTAATTGTCATAACATTTGAAGTTACATCTTCTCCCGTTATTCCATCTCCTCTTGTGACACCTTTAATCAATTTACCATTTTTATAATGTAATGAAATTGATAAACCATCAATTTTTAATTCACAATAATATTTAATGTTAATTTTATCAATGTTTCTTTCAATTTGTTCATTAAAATTTACTAAATCTTCTTTTGAGAAAGCATTGGCAAGAGAAAGCATTGGCGTTGTATGCTCAAATTTTTCAAATTTTTCAATTACAGTTCCACCAACATATTGTGTTGGTGAATCTGTTTGAGTTAAATCTGGATAAAGAAATTCCAATTCAATTAATTTTTTCATTAAAGCGTCATATTCTGCATCTTCAACTGATGGATTATCGTTAACGTAATATTCTTTACTTCAAATTTTTAATTGTTCTATATACGAACGCATATTTTCAATTATCATTTCTTTATTCATCATATACCTCATTTTAAAATTTTAATTTAAACAACATAAATATAAACTGGTAATTTATTAACGTTGACACTTTTTGAAACTTTTATCTTTGTATTTATTTTATTTATAACATAGTACATGTTAGCGACAATAACAACAATCAACATAACAAGCATCATAACACCATCAGATTGCAATAATGGCGTATAAATAACAGTTATAAATTTAATTACTATTGGGTTATAAAATGTTAAATAACTAATAACAAATAAATCAACAGCATAAACCACTATACCATAAGAAAGCCTATCCCTCAATATAATTCAAACTATACTTAAAATAATTAGTGCAAACGAAACTAAAATCACAATTCAGTATCTTATTTCTTCATTTTTTATAAAAACTAAAAATTTTTCAATAAAAGTTAAATAACCACCCACCAATTGTGCAAATGCAGATGGTTGTCCTAAAATCATTGCCAAAGATAACAATGCAAACATTGTTGGGACAAACAAAACTGATAATTTAAAATGTTTTGATAAAAATAGTTCAACTTTTTGAATTCTAGCATAGCGAGAATTCATGATGAAAACTGCCATTAACATAAAAAAAGCAATAATAACTAGAATTATTCACTGAATAATTAAATTTGTAATTACAGAAAAACAAATAACAGATATAATGGGTCCAACACTTATCTTTATTAAATCTTTTGTTCAAGATGTTTTGAATGCAATTTGCAAAATAAACATAAATACAAAGAGCAAAAATAAAACAGGATAAGACGAATCTCAAGAAAAAGAAGTATAACATGTGAACATTAAACCTATTAATATTGGCATATTTCTTTGTCTAAAGTCTGAAGTTACATAATTTATTAACATAATAACAATAAATATTAATAAATACATAAACAATGTTCGTTCTGATCAAACCGCATCTTCTTGCACAGAAAATAATGTCTTAATAGAAATAAATATAATGGACATAATGAATAAAACTAGAGTATCAAAAAGTTTATTTCCAATTTTAGAAAATGTTGTATGTATCGTTAATATTATTGAAGCTACTAAAAATGCTTCAATAATTAAAGTAAAAGTAATAATTAAATCATTATAATCATAAACCTGAGCATTTGTAAGATTAATTATTATTTGCAATAAAGTATATCAAGCTTGAAATGGTTTAAATCCAAAGTAAGAAAACAATGTGCTATCATTTATAAAAGCTAATTGATTTCCAGAAATTCAATTCATTATTGCTAAAGTTTCTCTAAAATCGTTAAATGAATTTGTCGAAAAAAGATGCAATAATATTCACGTTGCCGATAAAGCTATTGCCACAATTAAGAAATATCTAATTGACATTAAAGAAATTCAAATAGTTGATATTCAAAATTTAAACAAAATTAAAAAAAATGCCAAATAAACAAATGTTATCGCAGCGTCATAATATATTAAGAAATAATAAGGTACAATTCCTATTATTTGTAACGGAAATGAAAAAATTGTAATAAAAGAAAAATAAAGAAAAAATCCTATAGCAATGGAAATAAATGGATTTCGTAATCTAATTTTAAAAAAGTGCGTAATAGTTGTTCCTGATATGTAAAATAGAAAAATAAACATTACACTAAAACTGATAGCATAACCAATCATAAAATTCAATTACTCCTAACTTGTTGATTATAGCACATCAACAAAACTTATAAAAAATAAAAAATCTCTAAATTTAGAGATTTGCATGGTTATTTTTTAGTTTTTCATGTCTTTCAATACGTTCATTATAAGCTAATACTTTTTTTCAATATACATCTTTTTCTGCTTGTTCTTTTTTAACTGATCTTGCTTCTATTTTGTCGCGTTTTTCTTGTGACAATTGTAAATATTTTTGATGCATTTTATCATTCATAGCTTCTCATTTTGCAGCTGCTTTAATGTTTGATTCTTGTCATTTTAAATCACGTTTTTTTCTTAAATCTTCTTTAGATTTTCTTTTTTGAATAAATTCCAATTTTTTTGCTTCACTCATTTTTGCGATTTTTCTTTCAATTTTCTTTTTTTTTCGCATTAAAAATTCTTGCTCATATTTATCCATTAATTTTTGATCTTTTTCGCTCATTCGATTTTGCTCTTTAAAAAATAAAGCTGCAGCTTTTCAGCCTTTTTTTTCTGCAATTTGAAAGAAATTTTCATCAAAGACAATTACCAGTAATGCAATAACTATTGGTATTGCATAAACTCAATATCATCATTCTGGTTCTACAATCAATATGCCAGAATTTATTGATACATGTGGTCCCCATTTATCTTGTTCATTTTGTAATAAAAATGGATCTCCAACATATTTTTGAATTCCAACCATTATGTATTGAATAATTGGCGTTCAAAATAACATCAATAATTGTGAAGACGCAGCATAACTTCCTGATGCATGTTTAATACAGTAATAATACATCATGCGGCCAAATCCCATTAGTACACCACCAATAATGTACTTTATCGCAATTACTCAATCACCCATTAAGGCAAAGGCTTTATAACCATTTACTGCTGTATCATGATCAGCCAATGAAGCTATTGGCATTGCAAAAATTAGCATTAATATTGCTGAAGTTCCTGTTTTAATTGACACAACTTCTCGATCTGATAAATTTAAATGCATTTTATTCATCACAGCATACATAAATACAGCCTCAAGCGCATACAAAACAGCAGCAACTAAGCCAAAAATAATGCCAAGAACTCCTATTGGTTGAATATCTTTTTCAATACAAAAATGTATAGATAGACCAACAATCAAGCCAGCTGACACAAAAAATGCCATATATGCTAATTTTGAATTTTTAGTTTTGTATAGTGCATTTGATAATAAACAAGCTAAAATAGCATTTAAATTTAATAACATTCCTGCAATTGTATCATCTTTTTGTCCACCAGCAACGATAGTAAACTGCGCCGCTAAAGTTAACATAACCATAGCAATCGGTCCTGCAGTTACTCCAATAAGGACAATTAATCAAGAACGTGGATCTTTTAGTTTTTTAAAATATCTAAAAAATTCAGTTGGTTTATAACATAAACACATAATAATAGCTGCAAAAACTTCTTGTCAAACAACATACATTGTTGATGAAACAAATGAGCCGTATTCATGTTCAGAAGAGACAGTAATATAAGATATTAAAGGTGATAACGAGTAAATCAAAGCTGATATTAGTCCTCATGACATACCTTTTACTGTATCTTGTGTTTTCAATGCCCCTTCTATTCTAAATAATCTTTCCTTTGTAAGATTTTGTGGTTTTTCAACCTGGGCAAAATCTTGTTTATTTAACATCATTAATATTCCCTTCTTTGAACATTTAAAAAAATAATATAATTATTAAATATTCATTGGCAATTCTGAAAAATATTATTATTTTTCATACCCATTTAATGTGCATAAAATCACATCTAAAATCATTCTACTATTTTTATGACTAAAAAAGCAAGTAAAAATTTAATTGAAATATAATTAAATTTAACATTGATAAAATCAATTATAAATTGTGTTCGAAAAAATCACCTTGCAAGTATAATAGTTTTATTTTCCTTTTAATTTATAAATATTTGTTTTTTTATCTACAAGAGTTCTTTCGATATTTTCTGTACTATCTTTATCATTTTCTAAAATATTTAAATTATCAATATTTTCTTTTATCTCATAATCAGTATCTGTTATTTCAAAGAGTTCCATGCCTTCTTTTTCTAATCTTTCTTCTTTTTCTTTTTTTGATTTTAATTTTATTATTTGATTTACAATTGGCAATCTTTTAATTATTCCCAAAATCAATTTTGGTGAAAACAATAAAGCTACGGAAATAATAAATACAATGGATGCACCAATAACACTAAAAAATAGACCAATCAACGACGACATATGCAATAATTGCAAGTGTTCCAATTGTAAAGATAAAATTTTATTAATTCATAAATTTGAAACTATTGCACCAACAATAATTGGTATTATTAACACTAATAAATTTGAAAATACATTTTTAAAAGTTGAATTATAAGTTGCATATTTTCATATATAAATTCATAAATATGCACAAATAATTAACGAGAAAATAATTTTTAAACCATACATTAAATTTAAAGCTATTAATAAATTATTCACATTATTATTTAAAGCGTATTTAAAAATAAGTGTTGATATAATTGCAATAATCAAATAAACTAACCCAGTTATATTTTGAAACTTTGTGACTTCAGAAAAAGTGCCTTTTGCTTGAATTATATTCATTTGTGATTCTTGAATAATATATAAAACAACAGGTATTGCATAAACAAAAGAAAATAATGGACTTGAAAATACAAAATCAAAAAGCAATTTCTCATTTTCTGCTCATATAATTGTTGCGCTTTGGATTTCTTCGTTAATAATATTTCCATACAAAGCTGATACAAAATATGGTGATAACATACTCATATTTACAAACGTAAAGGCTGCAACAAGATAAACATATAACTCATATTTTGAATAGGAATTTCAATAAATACGTCCATTATTTGCAACAATAACAATAAAGAACTCTCTAAATGAAGTAATAAAATTAGTCATAATAATACGAACATTAATTGCTATTACCATATATAAAGACAAAACAGAGGACACATTTAAACCCAAAATTAAAGCAACTATTATTAAATCAGTGTTCGTTAACAATGTTATTCCGATTTTTGAAATAGAAATTTTTTGTGTTGTGGTATTTAAATTAAAACTATTATAATCTTTATAGAATTTTAATCAGGCATAATGCCTTTTTACATATAACATTATCATTAATCCACGTATAGGTGAATATAAAATTAGTATTGAAAACGGAATTACTGGTGGAAATGGAATATCTTTAAATGCAATTAAAGAAAATAGTACTCCGTAAATAGTAGTATCAACAAATAATACAACTATTCGCTTTATTGCATTTTTTGAATCAGCGGCCATAATATTTTCATAAACTCCAAATATTGTTCCTTGACCAATATTTTTTAAACAATAAAACATAATAATACCAAAAAGAACAAAAAAACCTTGATTACCGTTAGAATTAGTAGAAATTCCTGCACTATTTAAGAAGCTAGAAGCATCAAATGATCCATTTGATGCAATTATATTTGAAATTGTTATATAAAGAGGGTAAACTATAGCAATAATTAAAGCGAGTGGTAATACCAAAATAAGATTTTTTCTATATTTCTTATATGAAGTTGAAAAAATTTCATTTGCTGTAATTCAATCGTTTTGACTAATTGGTTTAACCAATAGCAATGTTGTAGCAATACCAAGGGCTCCATCAGCAGTGCCTATAACTAATGTAAATGATGAACAAATACGAATGAAACCATTGAATTCTGTGCCATAAATTTTTAACACTAAGTAAATAGACATAAATTGAATAATCGCACCAAAAATAGATATTGCCGAACCTACAAATGTATTAATAATCCCATTTTTAGTGCTTATCATAACAATTCTCCCAAATACGAATAATAAATTTCATTAGTATTTTATCATTAGTTTCAGTCAATATTTACATCTAACCTAAATTTTTTTCCATTCAAATAATTTAATGGCTCTGGTAATTCTATAAAATTTAATTCTGTTGCAAATAAAAAAATCATTTTTTCATTATTGATTTTTTTTGCACCGTATCTGAAATCATTCAAAATAGGATGTTTCAGATAATCCATAGTAGCCCTAATTTGATGTTTTCTTCCGGTATTTAAAGCAATTGATATAAATGTTTTATTGTTTCTAACCATTTGAGGATCTAACAATAAAATTGCAGTTTTAGCTTTTCTATGCATATCTTGTTTTTCATCAAATATAGCTTTTTGACTATGTTCATCATAATAAATTCAGCCATTAATAATTTGTTTTTTGAATATATTTCCTTCAACTACTGCAGAATATGTTTTAACTATTTTATCTTTATCATTAATTATTTTATTTAATATCGTTAATGATATTGCATTTTTTGCATAAATTATTAATCCTCTTGTTAATTTGTCTAGTCTATGAACATGACTTACAACAAACGAATTCTCCATTAATGGGTTATACTGATTTGTATTTTTCAAATAATTTTTAACCATCAAATCAAGAGATAAATTGATTGGCGAATGTACTTCTATATTTTCTGGTTTGTCAATAATTAAGATATTTTCATCTTCATACATTATTTTGATATCTGGTATATTACCATCATAATTTATTTTTTTATCACGAATTTCTTTATTATTATAATCAAAAACCATTACTACATCGCCTTCTTTAAGTAATAACTTATGGCTATCATTATTGATTTTTTTTGAATTTACTTTTATTTTATTTGTTCTAAATCATTTATAAATTACAGATAAAGATGTTGTTGAAAAGCATTTTTTAATAAATTTAAAAAGTGACTGCCCTTCATCATTTTTGGAAACAATTATCTTAGTCATATTTATAAAACCAACATCAAAATAAAAGTTAATAAATTATATCCCATATGTATTAATCAATTATAGGTGACGTTCCCTCTTGAGATATTAAAAAAGGTGGCCAAACATAAGCCTGATGCAAAATAAGCTATGATATGTGTAAAATCGCCAGTTTGAGATACGTGCATATATCCAAAATATATTGCTGAAGTAATTCAACCTGTCCATCTATTACCACATGATAAAAATCATGCATGTCTTGTTGACAATTCTTCACATAATGGTGCAACAAGTACCGAAAATGCAAACAAAGCAATTATTCCAATAACTTTTTTAAAACCTACACCAGAAATTAAATCTACAAGTGTATTTTGATTATCTGATGATTCGCCAGAAGCTGGCCATAATTTTCCCAAAAGAAATGTAAATATAAAGTCGGGAATAAAATACAAAATCAAAATTCCTATTGGCACGCATATTAATAATAATTTTCATGAAGTTTTGAAAGTTTCAAGTAATTTTTTGCTTAAATTTTTAGTATAAACAAGCCCGAAAACTATTAAAATTATTTCCATAATTGTTTGTATTAAAATAGATATTAAACTTAAATTAAATTGATAATTTTCATCATTTGAATTTAATCCTATTATTAGAATTACTAGCGCAGAAAATAAAGATGTAACTATAGGAATTGCAATAAACATATAAAAAATAAATGCTCCCGAAGTTCAAATCAATTTACCTTGTCTTGTAAAAATTATCATAAATGCAATTGCGGCACTAATCAATGCTATTACTATATTTGTCAATTGCAGATTTGAATTATGTGACATTCCAAACATTGATAAAATTACAGTGAAAATAAATGGAATAACTAAAGCTAAAAAAATAAAAATTGTACCCTCAGTTTTTGCATTATATGCGCCAAAATCATATGGATAATATATATCTACTTTTTGTTTTTTTAATTCTATTCTATTTCAACCTTGTTTTATTTCATCTGTATTCAAATTTTGCTCATTTTCATAATATTTTTCAGGATCAATATCTTCTTTATTTTTCATACATAATCACTTTCTATATTTATTTATTTAAATATTAATTAAAACTATTTTTTAATATATTTAATTTTTAATATATTTTTATATGAATTTCCCGGCAAAAGAGATTGAATTCCAATTTTATTTGCAATTTCTCTATCTGATCTTTTTTCATCAACATCAGGTATTCCCATTCAAGGTTCAAAACAAGCGAATTTTTCTTTGTTTGATGGTGATCAAATTAACATGTTAGGAAAATCATTCAATTTCATAATAATTTTTCTCATCTCATCTTCATAAATAAATTCATTAGCATCTAACGAAGTATCTGCAATATAGGCACCATTTGTAAAATCAATATCTTCCATTTTTTTATTCAATCAAGTATCGGTTGTTTGCATATTAGTTTTAAAAAAACCATCATTTGTAATATCATTTGTAAATTTTTGCACTTTATCATACGTAATAATTCCATTATTTTTGTCAACCAAAAATGATGGATGATGCCCAAAGTTAAAGTACATTGCATTTTTTGCTGATAAATTATTTATCTCTGTTAATATTTCAATTTCATCATTATCATTAATTAAAATTGTGTATTTTATTTTAAATTCAAATGGATAAATATTTTTATAGTTACCATTTGAATTAACAATAAATGATATTGAAGAACCATTTTGCTCAACTATTTTTCATTCTTTTAATTCTCTTCAAAAACCATGTCTGTTCATTGAATATTCGAGTCCATTATGTTTATATTTATTGTCAATTAAACCCCCACAAATTGGAAACATAGTTGGGTTTGATTTTTTTCATTCGCTATCTTGTTGATAGGTAAATTCTAGTCCACCATTTTTTACTGACACTATTTCCATCACATCATCGTTAATTTTAACTTCTAATTGTTTTTTTGAGATTGTTCAAATCATAAATATATAATACTCCTTTGTTATACATGAATATTTAATCACAAAATGCCCTAATTAAAATATGATATAATTATTTAGTAATACGCTTAAGGGGGTTTTGTAAAATGACAAATCCATTAGAAGCAAATGATAGTTTAAAAGAATTTGACCCAGCGTTAATAGAAGCTAATTTTATTTTTACAATTGAAAATTTAACCGCGATTGTAATAAAAGAAAATAACGAACAAAAAATTAAGAAAAACAATTTTATAATTGCAAGAGATATTGATTTCAGTCAAATGTTAATTGCTATTGATTTAGAACTTAGAATATACGCTTCAAAACAAATATCTTTAGAACAGTTAATTTCTAAAATTAATTATTTTTTAATTAGATCGAAATATTTTCCAATAATAATGGGTCTATTTTGAAGAAATGAAATAATTTATGTACAAAAAAATGATAAATCATACATAATAAAATATAATTTAAATCATAATGCACCATTAATCAACTTGCAAGTTGACGGTGGTGAAATTTCTGGAAAAGTAAATTTAGAAGAAAATTTTATTGAAGAGGAGGAAGAAAATTTTGAATCATGATACGAAAACGAAATAATTCGATCAATGATTTCACAAACAGATAGCAAAAGATTAAAAACACCTTTATACACAATTTCATTTGAAGAAATATTTACACCTGGAAGTTGATCAGATATTAATCTTAATTTTCAAGCGCAATATTTTTTTACCATAATTACGCAAAATTCACTAAATAAACAAATATTTCTAGCATATTTATTTTTGGATATTCTAAAAAAAGATGCAAAAAGATTAAAAAAAAGCCAATATAAAATAATACAGGCTTGATGTAATCATATTTTAGATAGAAAATACGATTCAAAAAAACTACAAACTAAATTTGAATGATTAAAAAAAATTGTCTTATTTGATTATAAGCAAAGAATAGAAGCGTTATCTTTTATTTATTTATGAATAGAATTTTCAAAAAAATACAGATTAATTTTTGATTTTATGTATCAAGATGAAAATTTTGCACTATATAATGAAAGACTTGAAAAACTTATCAATAAAAAAAACCATAAAAAAATGTAATTTATTTTACACCTTAAATTTGATTACTTGCAATTAACATATTAATATTTTTTCCACTTGCTGTGAATTTATCTTCATATTCTGTAGAAATATTTTCAGTCAAATAAATTGAATTATATAAATCAGTTGTAAAATATTCTACTCTAAAAAAATAATTATCCATAATGGTTTTGAATGAATAATTAAATAAAGAATCGTTATCTGTTTTCAGAACTATTTTTGCATCACTATATAATAAATTTGAATATATTTCTTGAAAATAATGATGTGTTAATCTATTTTTTTCGTGTTTCTTTTTAGGTCACGGATCAGAAAAATTCAAATAAATTTTGCTAATTGTTTTATTCAAAAATAATGATGAAATTTTTCTAACATCATACGACATAAATTTAAGATTATCGGGTATATTATTTTTAAATATATTTAAAGCTTTTTTTAGCGCAACTCCAGCAACCGTTAATTCTTTTTCTATTGCTATAAAATTTATATCAGGATTTTCTAGAGCTTTTGAAATAATAAATTTGCCTTTACCACAGCCAATTTCAAGCTCTATTGGATTGTTATTATCAAAAAAAATTGCAGGATTACACTGCTCTTTTATTTCATGAATTACATTCTCATTATTTTGTAAAAATAATGTTTTTTCATTTTCTTTATTTCTCAATCGCATAAATTAAATCATGCCTCCAAAAAATATTAAACCTATTGAGAAGAAAACCGCAGTAGATAATGCATCCACAAGTGTTGTTAATAAAGGAGCTGCCATTACAGCTGGATCTAATTTAATAGTTTTCGCTAAAATTGGTAAAGTTCCACCTACTAATTTAGCAATTATTAATGTAATGAACATTGAAATTGATAAAGTAGCAATTGATTCTCATAAATATCAGCGATTAATATCTCCTTTATATTGAATTGCATAAATTATTGTCATTCTCACAAAATTAACTACAACTAAAATTAAACCACATAAAAAAGCCACTCGAAGTTCTTTTCACAAAACTTTAGCCAAATCTTTAGTTTTTACTTCTCTTAAAGCCATGGATCTTATAACCATTGTTGATGATTGAGAACCAGCATTTCCGGATGTTCCTGAAATTACTGTTAGTAAAGGTGTTAATAAAACAGTTAATATATATGTTATATCTGTATTATTATTTATTGTTGAATTTCCATTATCTACTGAATTCTTTGTGTATATTCCAACAAATACAGAAATGACTATTTGAGATAACGTAGCCGAAATCATCAAAAATAATAATCAAACTGACCTTGATCTTACCATTTTAAATACTGATGTTTTGAAATAAGAATCCTCAGTTGGAGAAATACCAGCCATTTTATGAATATCTTCTGTAGCCTCTTCTTCAATAACATCTATAATGTCATCAACAGTTATAACTCCCACGAGTTTGTTTTGATTATTCACAACAGGTAAAACATTTAAATCATATTTTTTAAAAAGTGACGCAACTTCTTCTTGATCTGTTGAAGTAATTGTTGAAACAATTCTTTTATCCATAATTTCTTCAACAGTTGCATCTGTGTTATTTAAAATTAAGTCTTTTAAATAAATTTTTCCTTTCAAATTTGAAAATTTATCAACAACAAATATCAAGTCAAAAAGTTCATCTGCATTTTTTAAACCTCTCATTTTTATTATTGCATCATGAATGGTTAAATCTTCTCTAATTTTGATGAAATCAACAGACATAATACCACCCGCTGTTTGATCATCATATTTTAAAATAAAATTAATATCATTTCTAGTTTCTTTATTGGTATTTCTTAAAATTTTTTTAACAATATTTGCGGGCATTTCATCCAAAACATCAATAATATCATCTGTATACATTTCTTCAAAAATATCTTTAACTTCATTTGCTGTAAATTGTTCAATAATTTGTTCTTGTGTATCGGGTGAAAGATATGTAAAAACTTCTGCAGCTATATCTGTATTTAATGAACGAATTATTTTTAGAATTATTGGCATATCCAAATCTTCAATAAGTTCAGCAATATCTGCATTAGGAAAATTAGCAAAAAAATCTCTTAATTCCAACATTTTTTTTGGATCATCAATCAATTCTTTGATTTTATCTTGTTCCTTTTTTATTTCAGTTTTATTTATCATTTCATTCACCTCCATTATTATTAATTTTAAATTATTATTTAATAGAAGTAGAATTATTTTTTTCTTTGAAAAGAATATATCTAGCTTCTTTATCTAAATCATATTTTGGTTCTAACGAAGAACCAATAATATTTCCATATGCATAATCAATATTATAATTTTGAATCTGTTTAAATTTGAAAAATCCATCTATATCTGATGCAATTATACTAATTTCTAATTTTTTACAAATATTTATAATATAATCTGTTAAATTTTTATAAATTGATTTTGATGCAAATTCTTTAGTTACTTTAGAATCAAGAATAATATAATTTGGTTTATATACATTTAATAATTCATACTGAATACTATAAATACCAACATTATTTAATGCAATTTTATATCCAGCATTTTTAATTTTACCTATATTTTCCTTCAATAAATCAAAAGATTTGGCATCAGAATTAATATTAAAAGTAAAAACAAGATTTAAATCTCTAATTTTATGATTATTGAGTTTATTTAAAAATTCTTCTATATTAAAATTTTTTGAGGACGCAAATAATGAATCATACTGTATGAATGTTAATTTATTTTTTATAATATTTCTATTTTTTTCCACAGATTCTGCAAACAAATTTGCTATATATCTTATATAAATAGATTCTAGATTATACTCAACAATTTGATCATAATTATCATCACCATTTTGAAATTGAATAAATTCTCCTTGAATCATTAATTTCAAATAGTAGCCAAGTATTTCACCAGATTTTATGCCACAAATAGAATAATAAACAATAGAATTAAATGCAATATTTGTAATATCTCGCATAATTGATACTTTACGGTCTTGATCTTGATAATGTTTTAACTCAGCAGAATCAACTAGAAGTAATTTATTTTCATATTTATTAGTTAATTGTTGATGTGAAAAATATGTATTTATTGATTGCAATTTATTAATGTCATTAGATGTTATTCCATAAATTGAAACTACACCTTTTAGTTTTAATTTCAATAAATATTCATCAATCAAAAAAATGGTTTTTATTTTTTTAAATACCGTTTCTAATTTTGATAGTTCATCTTCTATTGGTCTTGATTTCAGGAAATTACCCTGTAATGATTTTTCCATTCAATTTTCTTTGCCAAATTCAATAGGAATAAATACACCAAATACTCTATAATTTATTTTAAAAAAAGTTAAATCTTTATAAACTTCTGAAAAATATTTATACGATTGGTCAGCTATAGATTCTATTATTGTATTTAATAATAAGTTATCAATCTTTTTTTCAACAGATTCAAAGCCATCAATGAAATACATTAAATAATATCCATATTTAATTTTACCATTATTAATTTTTTTAGACAAATAGTGATTTGCCATTGCTTCACGAACAAAATAAGTATGATTGTAAGAAGTTAAATTTTGTAATTTTTTTGCATGCAAATAAATAGTTTCAAAAAATTGTAAAATAAAATATGCAAAATAACTAAAAGATAAATCTATTAACAAAATAATTATACTTGCAATATTTTTCTCAGTTCTCAATTCAATAAATTGTAAAATTAAACCAAAAGAAAGCAAGATAACAGTAGCAATTGATCACTGTCATCACAAATTCAAAATTTTAAAAAACCTGCTTATAATTCATAATGTTGTAGTTGTAACATAAGCTAGAACAATAATCAATATATTAAACAAATTGAAATCTATTGAAAATAAATTTTCAACAACATTTGGTAATAGAAATAATAATATTGCATTAATACTTGCAACAATAAGTGCGGTATAAATAGAAATGAAAACTAAACAAATTCAAAAAACTAAAAAAATCAACAAATTAATTAATAAAAAATAACCCAAATTATTTAAGGGGAGTTTTAAAATAGAAATTAAATAAAATAATATCGATGTTAAACCGAAAATTAAACCTAGCGTTATATGATAGAAAATTTTATTACGTTCAAATATATGACGGGTAAAGCCAAAAATAGTTGCGTAAATAACTACTAATATTAATGTAAATGAAAGTGCTATTATAATTCAATTGCCCAGATTTTGTGAAACACTTTGCATAAAAGAATAATCGTCCTTTCATTTATAAAAACATAAAAAAATGGTGGAGATGACGGGAATTGAACCCGCGTCCGAGATACTCCCCCTCATTGCGTCTACAGTTTAGTTAACTTATTTAAAATTTTAGTAAATTAAAGCTAACAAAATATTTACTAAAATAGATAATTAAATTTTGCAAATTCAACATTATCATATGAACTGCTAGTAATGTTTAGCCTATACGTTAGTTTCATCCAACAAAACAAAGATTAGTTAACGTGAATTGCTTCAATTAGTAGTAACTAACTAATATCTAAGCAAATAAATTTGCCCCAGCTGATGCGTTATTGATCATAAATGCTGGCATTTCAATTTTTTCGCTTTCGCGTTTTTCGTTTGCGTTTATTCAAACCTAGAAGTGTTATAGTGCACCACACTACTGCAACAATGAGGCGAAATTATCCCGTCGAAACCAGGACATCCCCATATCATTATTATAACAATTAAATCTATAATTTTAGAGAATTATTCTTTCGTAACTTGCTAAAACTATTTTTTAATTTTATTTTGAATGTATTTTTTTAAAAAAGCTATTGGAATTCCCGCCAATATAATTGTTAATATAATACTAGAATTTATTAGCATTTCTTTTGTATTTGCACTATTTAAATTTGCCAATTCAACAATTGTTAGTATAGGACCAATTGTTGTAATTAACAATGAAATTATAGAAATGCAAATAAATAGTCAATATCAAATTTCATTAAATAACTTTACGTAATTCTCTCTTTTAAGTCTATGATAAATTAATATAAATATTAAAACAAATTTTAATAAACTATTGGCAAAAACATAATAATTTGTTATATTCATTAATTTATCTCATAAGAAATAAATTAATGAACCCACAAGCAATAATAAAGTTGCTAAATAAGGATTTTCATTTTTATTTTCTTTAGAAAAGAAACTAAATAAATCACCATTAAAGGCCATTTGCTGTATTAATTTTGAAAAATAGAAAATAAAAGCATTTATTGATCCTGCAAATAAAAAAAATGATGCTATTTCAATAGTTATAATTCAACCTGACGCTAAATTTTGCGATATAATTGCGCTAATTCAAACATTAAGTGTTCCGCTTCATTTATCAAATGGAGCTATTAATAAAAGAGCTATTAATAAAACAACATAAATTAATATAATAGTAGCTGTAGATATTATTAAAGCTTTTGGTATATTTCGTTGTGGATTTTTAACATCACCTGCAACATAAGTTATTGATTCTGTTCCAGAATATGCAAACATAGTCATAGATATAGCTGGAATTAAGCAAAAAGTTGATAAATACAATGAAGTAGATTCATTTTTGCCAGCTGCAAAATCATTAAAATTTGCATGAATAAAAGTAATCAATAAAATAACAAAAATAGGAATAAATTTTAAAATTGTAAAAATAATTTGACTAATTTGAGAGTAATTTTTTATAAACGCATGAAAACAAATTAAAATAATTGTAAATGAAAACACAATTAATTTTCCATATCATAGTGAATTTAATGAAAATAAGTTTGTAAATAAGTTTGCAAGCGAAAGCATTACAGATGAAAGCGCTGTCATCGCTACAATTAAAACTAAAATTCAACCAAATCAAAATGAAATCGCAGATCAACCAGCTTCTCTAATTCATGAATAAGTACTTCCATTTGCAGGTATATTATAAGCTGTTTCTGACATTAACATCATTTCAGGTATTAGAATAATTCCACCAATTAAAAATGACACAATAGTAAGGACAGGATTTTGCGCGAGTTGTGCAACTTGACCAAAAGATATCAATAATCCACCACCAATTGTTGAAGATAAAGCCATTAAAAAAATCGTTCAAAATCCGATTTTTGGTTTTACAGTAAGTTCGCTTTCTTTTAATTGTTCCATGCAAAATACTATCCTTTAAATTTATTTAATTTTTTTGAAATATCTCTTTGTTTTATAGTTTCTCGTTTATCATACAATTTTTTACCTAAGCCAATAGCAATTTCAAGTTTAGCATAATTATTTTTTAAATATAATTTTGTTGGAATAACTACAACTTTTTCTAATTGAATTCTATTTTCTATTTTTTTTATTTCTTTTTTACTCAAAAGTAAAATTCTATCTCTATCTGATTCTATTGTTTGTTGATTTGAAAATTCATATTTTTTAATATTCATATTTTTTAATATTACTTGATGATTACGTATTAATATAAAAGTTCCATCTAAAGAAACATCATGCAAGCGTATTGATTTTATCTCACATCCCATCAGAACAATTCCGGCTTCAAAAAAATCTAATAATTCATAATTAAATCTTGCTTTTTTATTCTGAACAATAATTTTGTCACCCATAATTTGTCCCCACTAATAAATTAAATTAATTCAAAATCAATCATTCTTCTTTTAACAGAAGCGTCTTTAATTCTTATTTTTATTTTTTGACCAAATTTAAATTGTTTATTATTATCTAAAATAATTGTATTCATTTTTTCATCAAAAACAGGATTATTAGGTATAGTGGAAATATGAACTAAACCTTCAATCAGATTAAACAACTGAATAAATAACCCAAATTTTAAGACAGCTGATATGTATCCTTCATATTCTTTTCCAATATTTTGAACTGTATATTCTGTCATACATACTTTGTTTACTTCTCTTTCACATGTAACAGATTTTTTTTCAGTTTCGTTAATTATTAAACATGCTTTATCAATAAATTTTTCATTTAGTGATAATTTTTGTGAATCTATTTTGTTTTCAAAAATATATTGTCTTAAATATCTGTGAACCATTAAATCTGAATATCTTCTTATTGGAGAGGTAAAATGCGTATAACATTTAGATGCTAATCCAAAATGCCCTATATTCTCTCTAGAATATAATGCTTTATCCATTGATCTTAATAAGGCAACATTTAATATTTCTAGCTCTGCAGGATCTGTAATTTGTTCGCTTATTCTTTTTAATGCTGTTGTAATCATTTTGACATCAGAAATTTCTGCATCAGTCATTTTTAAATCAATTCCCAAATTACGTATCATAGCATATCAATTATTTAAAAGATTGTTATTTGGTAAATCATGATTTCTATAAACAAATGGTAATTTTTTTTCAAATATTATTTCAGCTACAGCTTCATTTGCAGCAACCATAAAATTTTCTATTAATTCCTCAGAAATACCTCGTTCTCTTTTTTTTATATCAACAACATTGAACTCTGCATCCAAAATGATTTTTGGTTCAGATATTTCAAAAGAGATTACTCCTCTAGCTATTTTTTTTCTTTCAAGTATTTTATGTAATTCAAAAGCAACATCCAACATATTTGCGATTTCATTATTTTGTGCAAATATTTGTCTATCACCCGCAAAAAAATTATTAACATTTTTATAAGTCAATCTTGCATTTGATTTAATTATTGTTTCAAAAACTTTTTTTGAAACAATTTTCCCATCGTTATCATAATTTATTTCACAAGCAATTGCTAATTTATCTTCGCCATAATTTAAAGAACAAACACCATTAGATAATTTTTCAGGTAACATTGGCAGAACAACGTTTGCTAAATATGTTGAATTGCCTCTTGATAATGCTTCAAGATCCAACGGACTTTTTGGTTGTACATAATAAGAAACATCCGCAATTACAACAGTTAATTTAAATCCATTGTTAGTTTTTTTAACAGAAATTGCATCGTCCAAATCTTTAGAGTCATCACCGTCAATTGTCACTATAATTTCATTTCTTAAATCATTTAACAAACGTTTTTTAATTTTCGGGTCATTAAAATTAATACCCGTTGCGACTTTATTTGAATTTTCCAATGTCTCAGCTTTAAATTCTGTTTGAATATCTAGTTCTTGAGCTATTGATAAAATTCTGTCGTATGCTTTATTTGCATCACCTATTATTTTTTGTATTTTTACAAATAATTTACGTTCTTTAACATTTAAAATTTTTACTTTTAACAATAAATCTTTTTTTAACTGAAAATCTTTTTTATTTATCATTACTATTCTAAAACTAGAATAACCAGAAACTGATGGAGAAAAATCTAAAAATTTTTTATCTTTTGATTCAACAATTATTCCAACCAATGTTTCTTGATCGCGTTTAATTAAATCTAAAATTTCAGCTCTAAATCTGCCATCGTCTTCTTTAATTTTTTTGTAAATAACAATATCGTTTGTTAAGCATCCATTCAGTGATGTTGGAGGAACAAAAAAAGATTCTTCTAAATTTAAATCATTATATACAAAACCAAAACCACGCTCATTTATTTTTAACGTACCATATAACAAATTATCATTTATAAAATAAACGAGATTATTTATTGATATAACCAATTTATTATCTGACTTTAACAAGTCTAATTTTGATTTTAGAACATCGAAATCTAATTTTGTCTTATTTTTTATATCGTTTAATGATCAAATATTTTTTTCTTTTTTAAGTTCTAATATATTTTGCATTTTTTGCCTCCATTTTATTTGTATTTTAAAAAACACTATTTAAACAATAGTGTTTGTTAAAATACAAATTATTATAGTCATTACAAATAAAATTATTCCTAAACTCATCATTCAAATAGACATCACCTTGTCTAAACCACGTTCTTTTGAATTTGAAAATAATTCTTCATTCCCACCATTTAATGCGCTTAGTCCCGTTTGTGCTTGCTTATTTTGTACTAATCCAACTATAATCATGCAAACTCCAATAATTAATGCAATAATTTCAAAAACAAAAATAACTTTGTTGGCAGATTCAGCAACTGAAGCTAAAAGTATCATAGTTTAATCTCCATTCATTTATACAACATTATTGTACATTATTTTTTATAAATAAGTTAAAATAATTGAGGTGATATTATGCAGTTTATAGATAGAATTTTAAAATTTTTTCAGTGATTATTTAAAACAGATGGCTTTAAGGAAAACTATAAAACCAAAACAAAACACCATTTGAAAAAAATTATTACATCTAAAAAATGAAATATTATAGATTTGCGTAATTCTGCAAGTTATGAAGCTAATCATTTAAAGAATTCCATAAATATTTCAGCCAATTTTTTTAAAGCAAATTATTTCAAGCATTTAACTCGAAATAAAAAAATTCTCATTATCAATTCATATTACAAAAATAATCTAAATATTTACAGATTATTGAAACAAAGACATTTCAAACCATACATTTTTACTCTTAATTATAACGAAATTGCTTCTTTACCGGAATTTGATAAATTAACTATTGTAAATGTTTATAATTAATTATTATCAGTAATTTTATTATTTAGATTTTGTTTTTGTTCAACTTCTGAATTTTCAAAATTGTTAGGAATATTAAATAATTGTGATAAATATTTTCCTGAAGGTTGTTTTAGTAATTCTTCTGGCTGTATTCCTAATCCATGTGCTATTTTTTCAATAATTTTAATAGTCACATTTCTGGCTCCTCTTTCTGCATCGGAAATATAATTTCTATGTATTCCAGATCTAAAACTTAATTCCTCTTGGGTTATACCAGCATCTTGACGAAGCCTTTTCATATTTATGGCAAATAATTGAATTAATTCTGATTTCATGTTATTCCTCCAAATTTTTATACATTTGTTCTATTATCTTAAATAAATTACTAACACCTGATTTAGTTATTGAAATACCCAATGCATTCATTTCTATTGTTAATTCTTGAAATGAGTAGCTAGGATTGTTTAATCTTAATTCTATTAATTTTTGATTTTTAATTGACAATTCTTTAACTTTTCCTTTTTCAATTAAAGAATTGATTTGTTCAATTTGTTTATCACTTGTTAATGTAGTTTTCATTTGATTGTAGATGTCAACATTATTAACTCTATTTAAAGAATTACTAAAATCTCTTGATATTCTTTCATTTTCAAATGTTAATACAGAATTTGGTGCATCTATTAATTTTAAAAAATCAGAAACACTTGTGGATTTTTTCAAATAACACACAATATTATCTTTGCGCTCAATAATTTTAAAATTGAAATTAAATTTTTTTGTTAATTCTAAAAAATATTCAGCTGATTCTTTCTCTTTAAATTGGAGTTCTAAATGATAATTTGAAGTTTTGGGTGAATTAACGCTTCCGCAGGCAATAAATATTCCAGATAAATAAGCGCGTAAATTTTTCTCGTTGTTTTTGTCTTTATATTGAATTTTTATAATCTTATGATTTTTATCAATATCATATATATCAAAATTTTTTAAAAATTTTTTAACATCCTTCTCCAAAATCAAGTGATAAATTTTTTGCTTTTTTAATTTGCTGGTTTGCATAATTGAAATGATTATTTCATGTGGGTACAAATTTTTTAAAAAAGTATAAATGTTTCTTGTTATTTTATTTGAAAGTAAATCCAATTGTAATTTTCACTGATTTTTTTCAAGCAATAAATTACTGCTATATTTTATAAATCCTCTCAACAACATTAACTGTTGATATTCAGTAAAGTAATGCGAAATTATTTCTTCTTTCACTTCCAATGCAAATGACATAAAAACACATCCTATTATTTTTTCTTTAATTTTTCTAATTTTTGTTTTGCTTTTTGTTCTGCAATCAATTGTTTATCTGATTTTTTAATAACATTTTTCATTTTTTTTACTTGATCATTTGTATTATTTGAAATAAATTCTTTTTCATATAAAAAGTTTTCTTTTCTAAATAAATAAGGAACAAAAGTATTAACACTAATTATTAAAGCTAAACCAATCATAGCAGTCAAAAAAATGATTGCCAAGGATAGTGTTTTTTGAAACATTATAAATAAATGATCATCGGGTCTTTGTAATTCAAGTACAAATCTAACTATGTTTCAAGCAAAAAAATATGCACCAGCCTGACTACCAGATTTAGTCATTAAATATTTATCTGGGTTATTTATTTTATTCAACATTTTGCCTAGATTTCATTTTATTGTAATTATATTTGTTGTTCCAAAAACTTTGACAAGTTCGGTCTTATTTTTTTTATTCATCAAAAAGAAATTTATTTTTTCAGAATATTCTTTTGATAATTCAAAATCATATTTTGTATAATATGCTTTATTTCAAATATCAATATATGAATTCTCTTTGTATTGATTTTTTCTTGTAAAAAAATATAAAAAAGAATTACGAACATTGATTTTAAAATTATCAGGATATAATTTTCATGGTTTTTTTGAAATTCATTTACCAAAACCTGGCATAACAAAATAAATTATTATTCATGAAATTGTTAATCAAAATGATTCATAAATAAAAATGGGAGACATTTGTGCTATATCACCAGACCCATAAGTTATTCCATTAATAATCGTTTGTTCACCGTGATATATGGCCTGTGTATTATCTGTAATAAAATCTGGCAATCATTTTAAAAAATTACCAGTTCCAGAAGTTATATTCCCAACTGGAGCTCCAGTAACTTCTGCATTAAAAAAATTACCTCATCTTCCTATTGCCTGTCCAAGTAAAATATTTGGTATTATTGCATCCATATAGGTTCATAATGACACACGTGGTTTTCTACCAATGAAATAAAATATAATCATACCGACCGTTGAACCACAATACACTCCGCCATGAATTGCCATACCAGAATTTCAAAATGCAAAAAGGCCTCAGAACCCAACACCGTTTGCATTTACACCTGGTGCTTCTGCATTTAATTTACCAAAAAATGATGCTCCAAATAGAGAAACCGGAATAATTACAATTGCCCCATAAAATAAACCATCAATTGGTATTTTACGTCTTCAAAAAATGAATCCAGATGCAGCAATAGCAACTAACATTCCGATAGTCATAGTAAAAGCATACACATGAAATCAACCATAATCAGAATGAACATATGCATTAACTGATGATCAATTACCATTTTCTGTTCAATCAATCATAAATTTGCACCTCTTTACTTCTAGTATTTTATCATATGATATTAAAAACAATAATTTATTATATTAAAAACGCCTCATATATATGAGGCGTTTTTAACTATTATTCTTCATTTTGTAATAGTTCAATAACTTGTTGACCAGCCAAAGCTCCATCTCCAATAGCTGTTGCTATTTGCCTTAACGGAGTAACTCTAACATCGCCAATTGCAAAAAGACCAAAAATTTCTGTTTCCATTTTGTTATCTGTTTTAATAAATTTATCATCTGACAATATTTTCGCAAAGTTGATTTCTAAAAATTTAGTAATTGGCGTTGCTCCAACATAAGGAAAAATACCATCTACTTTTAAATCAGTTAATTCATTTGTTATATTATTTCGAATTTTTATTCCTTCTACTCGTTTTTCACCATATATTTCCTCAACTATTGAATCTAAAATAAAATGAACACCGTCTTTTTGTTTAAATTTATCTACATGTTTTTGATCTGCTCTAAATTGTTGACGTCTATGAATTAAATAAGTATTTTTTGCAAAGCGAGTTAGATATGTACCTTCTTCAATTGCAGAATAACCCCCACCAACAACTGCTATATTTTTGCCTTTATAAAATGCACCATCACAAACAGCACAATAAGATACACCTCTTCCATAAAGTCTATCTTCACCAATAACTCCAAGCTGATTTTCTTTCATTCCGGTAGCAATAATTACAGTTTTGGCTTGATAAGTATTTACAACATCGTTAAAATTTTTCTTTGTTTTTAAAGAAAATAATTTTGTTTGTTCATTTTTTGTTATTTCTTCTATTTCTTCAAATGTATACTCAGTTCCTAAATCTACAGCTTGATTATATAAATTAATTGATAATTCAGGACCTTTTATTGATTTAAAACCTGGATAATTTTCTATTACATCTGTTTTGATCATTTTTCCGCCCGGTGCTTCTTTTTCGATAATTAATGTTTTTAAACCTGCTCTAGCTGTATAAATTGCCGCTGTCATTCCACCTGGTCCAGAACCAATAATTATTACGTCTCAAATTTCATTAATAAGATTTTTCATATAATCAATGTGCTCTCCTTCATTTTTTTGGTGCTATAAATTGTGCAAATACATAAACTACTATACCCGAAATTAAAATCAATGTAAGTATCACGAAGTTTAAAACTGCAGCATTTTGAATAAAGTACTCACCTTCACCACGAAATGCTTCAAGTATTATTCTTGTCAACATGTATCAAACAATATATAAACCCGTTATTGAACCACATTTAACAATAAAATATTTATGTGGATTATGCAATTCCTCTAATTTTGATGAATCAAAATTTCAATTAAATATAAATCAATTTTTTAAATCAATTTTTTTAATTTCTATTTTCATTTTAGCATTTTCAGTTTTAATAAATTCTTGATGTTCAGTTTTTAAACTTTTTAATTTCTTAATATCTATTTTATTTTTATTAAGTTGTTTATGTTTATTTTGTTCAATTTTATATTTAGTTTTTGCTTTAATTTTTTTTACTTGTTCAATTTTATAATTATGATTATTTATGTATTCTGCAATTTTTTCATCTTCAAAATCCGATTTAAAAAAATCAACTTCTTTTAAATAATAAGCTTTATTTCAAACATTTCATAATGATAAACTGAAATTACTTGTTCTTGCGTTATAAATATATTTAACATCATTTTGTAAATGATATTCTACTAATTCATTTTTTTTAAGTCATTGTCTTTTTTTTGAATATCTATTTGGAAATGCCATTTCATCAATATCTCATGGCTTAATTTTTGAAAATCACCTTCCCAAATTAGGAAAAATAAATGTTAACATGAAAAAACCAAATAAATTAAAAATAAATTCATATAAAAATAATGGTTGTCTATAAACAATACGAATTGTATCTGGATCAACAATACCATTTGGATCAACAATATAGAAAAGTTTTGATCTAATTCAATTTGGCAATCAACTTAATGAATCTCATGATGTTGTTGGACCTAAAATTTCATGATTAAATAAATTTCCTCATCTTCCAATAGCCTGGGCTAATAGTAAATTTGGTAATATACAATCTGCGTAAACTCAAACTGAGATTAATGTTTTTTTACTTTGAACATAAAATCAAACAAAACCAACAGCAGTACCTGTAATTACTCCACCAAATAATGACATACCGGGTTCTCAAAAATAAAACATTTCTCATCATTTTTGCATTGGATTTAAGATATCTAATTTTCCAAATACTGAAGCCGCTATTAATCCTAAAGGAAGCGTAATAAATATAGCAATTTCAAATTCACGTAATGGTATTTTTTTCATTCTAAATTTTATTACAGAACACATTACAACAAGTAAAGCACCGAACAACATGGCTATAGGATAAATTGGTAATCAACCAAATGCCATTCTTTCGTTTGAAAAATCATAATTGCTAACCAATTCACCAGAGTGATCAATGTTAGGTTCAAAATATGTTGAAAATAAATTAATCATCTTTTTGCTCTCGTTGATATTTTTGAACTCTTTTTTCTAGTATTCCTACCATATCGTTATCTGGAATTGCTAAATTAATTTTTAATTGTGCCACTGCAGTTTCAACAATTGTTGCTATATTTCTACCAGATGATACAGGTATATTTATATAAGGAATTTTTAAACCTAAAACATCATAAGTTTCATAATCTAAACCTATTCGATCATAGACATCGTTATTTGAGATAAATTTTGACAATTCAATAACAAGATCTAATTTTGATTCTTCCATAATTGATTGATAACCATTTGCAGTAACAATATTAATTATGCCAATTCCTCTAACTTCAATTAAATTTTTTAAAATCTCATGTACTCTTGCAATAATGGAGTTACCTTTTCTAATCATAACTATTCTATCATCACCAACAAACATATGATTTTTTTCAATTAAGTCAATTGCAATTTCAGATTTTCCTATTCCAGATTTTCCTATTATTAATACACCCTTACCATAAATTGAAACCATAGAACCATGTAATTCTATTTGGGGGGCGAAAAAATTATCCATATAATTTAAAACGTGTTGAGTAAACTCTGTTGTTGATTGTTCGTGTGTTTTCACAATTGGAAAATCTGTCTCTTTTGCAACTTCAATTAAAGTATTATCCAAAAATTTTTCTGTAATAATTATTAATGGAACGCTTGATTTAATTAATTTTTTATATCTTCTTTTTCTTTCGTCTTCAGAAAAACTTTTTATAAAATTAAATTCTTTTGTAGAAATTAATACAACTCTACTGAATTTTTTTTTGTCTTCAAAATAGCCGGCTAATTCTAATCCCGCTCTATTTAAACCATATAAATTTATGGTTGTTTGTAAAGTTTCTTTGTTGCCAGATAAAACTTCTAAATTAAATCTTTCTATTAAATTACTTACTTTTAACTTCATAAATTTAACCCTCAATATATTCTCTTCTAAATCTATTTATTTTTATTATATTTGGAATTGTTCCTTTTCGCAAACACCAAATTTGATCTTGAGTTCATTTTTGAATAATGATTTTCAAAATTGAAAATGATGAAATAACAAAAAACGGATAAATTATTATTTCTATTGGAAATTTTATTAATTTAAAGATAACATTAATAAATACTAAATCGGTTCATCCAGATGCGTACAATCAAATTGAATTTAAAAGAAAAGATATGATAAAAAAGGCAATACAATATAATCAAATTACATGAAAATATCAATTTTTATTTGTACTCATTAAAAAAATAAATGAACCAGAAATTGCAAGTAACGATTTGTCAAACATAAAACCCGCATGATAGCCACCACCAACATTAATTACAGATCCAATAGAGTCTGTTGCCACGGCTGTAATTATTCCCGCAATAGGTCCAAAAATCATACCATTTAAAAATAAAATTCAATCCCCTAATGCTAGCATTATTTTATTTCCCATTAATGGAATGTTGTATGATATCAAATTTGTTAGTATCACAGATAGCGCAGTCATTATCCCCATAATAGAAATTATTCTAATGGAAAGTTTTTTAAAAGTTCATTTTTCTAAACTTAAACTTATAACAAATAAAATAATTACACCAAAAACAGCGAATAAATTTGTTAAAACATACAACATTATAACTACCCCTTAATATATCACTCATACACTTGCGGAATAAAATAAAGACTTCCACAAATTAATACATTTTCATTCTCATTCATTAATTTTTGCAAAACAATTTCTCAGTTTGGATAATTACCAGTTTCTGCTTTTATGTGATTAAAACTTATCCTTGTTACATTTTTAAAATTGTTAGTAAGAATCTTATACATTTTACTTGTGTCTTTTTCTTTACTAAAACCACAAATAACATTTAAATTTTCTGTATCTTTAAATTGTATTGTAAGTTTTTCTATTGCATTAACATTATGTGCTCCATCTATAACTAATAATGGTTTTGATTGCAAAACTGTCATTCTTCCTAATGGCGGTGCAAGATTTAAACATTCAAAATTATTAATTTTAAAGAAAATTAAAGCTTCTTTTACTAAACCTTTATTACCTTTTTGAAAGATATAATCTTCACTACAAATATTTGCTAAATATATCTTATTTGTAATTGTTCTTAATTTATATCTAATTAAATCATAATATTCATAATTATCCATAGAAATTATAATTGGCTTTTGAAATTTAACTATACCTATTTTTTGCATTATTATTTCTTCAACAGTATTACCTAAAATTTCTTGATGGTCTAATGATACCGATGTGAGACAAGTTAATACTTGTCTTGAGAATAAATTTGTAGAATCTAAAACTCCACCTATTCCCGCTTCTAAAATTGCTATATCTATATTATTTTCTTTAAAATAAATTGCAGCAATTAAAGTTCATATTTCAAAAAATGTTAAATTGAATTGAATTATATCATCATCAATTTGTTTAATTATTCTTAAAAGATCCAAATCAGAAATTGGTTCATTATTAATTTGTATTCTTTCATTGTGATAGATAAAAGCGGGCGATAAAAACAAACCTACTTTATTAAAACTTGTTTTTAAACCTTGCGATAAATAAAAGCTAGTTGATCCTTTACCATTTGTTCCCACAATGTTTATGACATCAAATGAATTATTAAGATTATCTCTTGTTAAAACTTTATTTAAATTATATTCATTTGCAAATCTTTTTAAGACTGGAATTATTTCTTTATTTACTGAAATCATTTAATTATTTTCTAAATATGATTTTAAATAATAACCTGTATAACTTCCAGTTACTTTTGCAATTTGTTCTGGAGTTCCAGTAGCAATAACATTACCACCACCAACTCCTCCTTCTGGACCAAGATCAATAATATAATCAGAAACTTTAATAAAATCCAAATTATGTTCAATAGTTAAAACGGTGTTTCCCAAATCTACTAAACGATTCAAAACTTTAATTAATCTACTAACATCATCAATATGTAAGCCTGTAGTTGGTTCATCTAGTAAAAATAATGTTTTTCCTGTTTGTCTTTTTAACAAATGGGTTGACAATTTAATACGTTGTGCTTCTCCTCCAGATAAAGTTGTTGCACTTTGACCAAGTTTAATATAACCTAAACCTACTTCTAAAATTGTATCCAGTTTATCTTTTATGCTTGGTTGATTTGCAAAAAAGGTGCATGCCTCTTCAACATTCATTTCTAAAACATCTGAAATAGATTTTCCTTTAAATTTAATTGACAAAGTTTCTTCATTGTATCTTTTACCATCGCAAATCTCACACACAACTTCAACAGATGGCAAAAATTGCATAGAAATTGTAATAATTCCATCTCCTTGACAATTTTCGCATCTTCCCCCTGGGACATTAAAACTAAATCTACCTTTTTTATAACCACGAATTTTTGATTCTTGAGAATCTGCAAATAAATCTCTAATGTCATCAAATACTCCAGTATATGTTGCTGGATTTGAACGAGGAGTTTTACCAATTGGATCTTGAGAAATGAAAATAACTTTATCAATATTTTCCAAACCTTTAATTTCTTTAAATTTACCAGGTTTTACAGATTCATTACCAAGATATTTTTGCATTCCTTTATAAATAATGTCTTCAAGTAAGGTAGATTTACCAGAACCAGAAACACCTGTAATTGTAATAAATTTATTTAATGGAATAGTTACATCTATTTTATTTAAATTATTTTCCGATGCTTGAATTATCTCTATTTTTTTGCCATTACCACCACGATGATTTTTTGGTAATTCAATTTTTTTCTTTCCAGATAAATAAAGACCAGTTAATGAATTTTCATTTTTTAATATTTCTTCATATGTTCCTTCGGCAACAATTTCACCACCATGAATACCTGCACCAGGACCTATATCTACAATTCAGTCAGATGATTTCATTGTGTCTTCATCATGTTCTACAACAATTAATGTGTTGCCTAGATCTCTTAAATGTTTCAGTGTGCCAATCAATTTATCATTATCTCTTTGATGTAATCCTATTGATGGTTCATCTAATACGTAAAGTATTCCAGTTAATTGTGAGCCTATTTGTTTTGCTAAACGAATACGTTGTGCTTCGCCTCCAGATAAAGTCGTAGCCATTCTTGAAAGATTTATGTACCCCAAACCAACTTCATTTAAAAAAGATAATCTTGATTGAATTTCATTTAAAACTAAATTTGCAATTTTTTCTTGTGTTTCTGTTAATGAAATTTGTAAAATAAAATCTAAAGTATTTTTAATTGACATAATTGTAAAATCAGCTATATTTTTACCATTTATAAATATAGACAAAGCAGTTTTATTTAATCTTGCACCTTTACATTCTTTACAAATTCGTGAACTCATAAATTTTGCATATCATTTACGTTGTTCTTCAGACTTTGTTTCATAATATCTTCTTTCAATTAAAGTTGCAATACCTTCTATATAATCAAACGATTCATGACGATTACCACTAGCTGAAAATATTTTAATTTCTAATTTTTCATCAGACCCATACATTATAATTTGTAATTGTTTTTTTGTCAGTTTATCTAAAGATACATTTAAATCAATGCCATAATAATCACATAAAATCTTGAATTTTTGTCATTCTATGTTTGCAGTTCCTGCCGTATTTTTATAATAAATTATCGCACCTTTCATAATTGATAATTCTTTATTTGGTGCAATTAAATCTGGATCTGCTTCTAAATTTAAACCTAAACCATTACATAGTTCACATGCACCAAGGGGTGCATTAAAAGAGAATAATCTTGGTTCCATTTCCGGAATATTAAATCCACATATTTTACATGAATAATTTGTTGAATATAAAATTTCTTCATTATCTCTTTGTGGATACGCAATTTTTATTAAACCATTACCATATTTAATTCCAACTTCAATAGCTGAAAACATTCTTGAAAAAACTTCGTCACTATCATCTCAAACCATACGGTCAATTACAATATCTATATTATGTCGTTTATTTTTATCTAATTCTTGAATTTCTTCTAATTGAAAAATTTGATCATCAACTCTTACTCGAATAAATCCATCTGCTATTAATCTTTCAAATAAAGCAGCAAAACTACCTTTTTTGTCTCTCACTATTGGTGATAAAATAAAAATTTGCTCATCTATTTTTGTTTTTGCTTTTATATTATTTGTAATTTCTTTTAATGTAGAGGCAGAAATTATTCCATGACCATTAATACAATTTGGTGTTCCCACTCTCGCATAAAGTAAACGCAAATAATCATATATTTCTGTAACAGTACCAACAGTTGAACGAGGATTATGACTTGTTGTTTTTTGATCAATAGAAATTGCGGGTGACAATCCCTCAATTGAATCTACATTTGGTTTTTCGTTTCCACCTAAAAATTGTCTTGCATACGCAGACAGCGACTCAATATATCTTCTTCTACCCTCTGCATAAATAGTTGAAAACGCTAATGATGATTTTCCAGAACCAGATAGTCCCGTAAAGACAACTAATTTATTTTTTGGTATTTCAATGTTTACATCCTTAAGATTATGTTCTCTTGCTCCCTTAATAATAATTTTATCAACACTCATTTGATTATTCTCCTTCTAATTCAATTATCATATCACGCAGACTTGCTGCAGTTTCAAAGTCTAATTCCTTTGATGCTGCTATCATTTTAACTCTCAAATCTTGGACAATTTTTGATTTTTCTCTTTTAGATACTTGTCCTTTTTTATTTGTAGATCTTAAAATTTCTTTTCTGACATCTTCTGAAACTCCGTAATCTGATATTTTTTTAATTACTGTTTTTGGTACAATATTATTTCGCTCATTATATTCTTGCTGAATGATTCTACGCCTTGATGTTTCTTCAATAGTTTCTTTCATAGACTGAGTTATTTGATCTGCATAAAAAATTACTAAACCATTAGCGTTTCTTGCAGCTCTACCTGTTGTTTGAATTAAAGAACGAGTATTTCTTAAAAATCCTTGCTTATCAGCATCTAAAATACAAATCAATGAAACTTCTGGTATATCTAATCCCTCTCGCAATAGATTAACACCAACAACAACTTCAAATACACCTTTTCTTAAATCTGTTAAAACAATTGAACGTTCCAATGTTTTTAATTCTGAATGTAAATATGCAACTTTTATTCCTCTACCTTGTAAAAAACTTGTTAAAGCTTCGGATTGAGCGATAGTAATAGTTGTAATAAATACTCTTTCATTTTTTTCTCTTCTTTTAATAATTTCTTCAATAATATCTTCTATTTGATTTTCTGTTTTTCTAACTTCAATTAGCGGATCTAATAGTCCTGTCGGACGAATTATTTGTTGTACAAATTTATTTTCTGTCATACCCAATTCATAATCACCAGGAGTTGCAGATGCATAAATTATTTGTTTCATTTTATTTATAAATTCCTCAAAATTCAATGGCCTATTGTCCATTGCACTTGGTAATCTAAAGCCATATTCAATTAATGTCTTTTTTCTAGACAAATTAGTATTATACATTCCTCTAGCTTGAGGAATCATAATGTGTGATTCATCAATAATTGTTAAAAAATCATCGCCAAAATAATCTATTAAAGTAAAAGGTGTTTCTCCAGGTTTTCTAAAATCAAGATAAGAAGAATAATTTTCAATTCCTGAAACATAACCAAATTCTTCTAGTGACTCTAAATCATATCTTGTTCTTTGATCTAATCTTTGTGCTTCTACAATTTTTTCTTCAGCACGTAATTCTTTCAATCTATCAAATAAATCATTGCGAATATTTTCTATTACAGTTTTCATTTTATTTTCTGGTGTAACATAACCGGTTGCAGGAAAAATGGTTAATGTTTTGGTTTTTTCAGTAATTGAATTTGTCATTATATCCATTATATCTATTGTTTCTATTTCGTCACCAAATAAAGAAATTCTAAAATAATATCTATGCGTTCATCCCGGAACAATTATTATTGCATCTCCTTTTGCGGAAAATGTTCCTGGTGCTTTTTCAATTTCATTTCTGGAATAGCCAGTTCTTACCAAAAAAGAAAGTAATTCTTTTTTAGAAAATTTTTGATTAATATTTATTTCAAAAAATGCTTCTGCATATTCTTGCGGATTTTGCTCTGCAAATATTGCTGCAACTGAAGCTACAACTATAGTATCGCTTCTAGTAAGAAGTGCGTTTTTTGAACTCAATCTCATCATATCTAATTCAAGATTTTGCTTTGCATCCTTTTCAATATACAAATCTCTTGAGGGAACATATGCTTCTGGTTGAAAAAAATCGAAGTTTGAAACAAAATATTCAACCCTGTTATTTGGAAAAAAATCTGATAATTCAATATACAATTGCATTGCTAGTGTTTTATTATGCGCCAAAACCAATGTTGGCTTATTCATTTTTGTAATTATATTTGCCATAGTAAAAGTTTTACCAGTCCCTGTTGCTCCGAGCAATACTTGATGTTTTTTACCTTCATTCAAGCCTTCAACAAGTTCCTTTATTGCTTGAGGTTGATCACCCGATGGAGTGAAATCTGTTACTAAATCAAATTTTCTAAACTCTTTATTCATAATTTTCGACCTCCTGTGCGACAAAAACACTAGGTTTTTACCTAGTGTTTATTACTAACCAATTTTGACTTGAGATTGAACTTGCTCAGAATCATTTACATCTTCAATATCGCCATCTTTGTTTGCTTTAATTCTTTTTTTTGTTTTCCCAGTTTCATCAGAAACAATATATTCTGTTTCATTTTTATTTGCAGTCTCAGATAAATCCATTATTTTTATTTTTTGTGTTTTAATATCATCAATTATTTTAGCAAGAATTTGCTTTTTAATTTCTAATTGTTGAATTTGTGCTTTATCTTTTTCAGGATCTAGTGTTTTTTTAATAGTTTCTATTTTTTGATCCACATCTTCTATTGTTACTTTTTTTAAATCAATATTAAATTCATCTAATAATTGATTTATATGCTGTGGTGATAATTTTAAATCTACTTTACCACCATTTTGAATTTGCATTCTTTTCCTTGCTAATTCTTGGAAAAAACCAACCAAAATTCTTTCTTTCAAATTAAGTTCCTGAATTTTTTGATTATCTACTTTTGGATCTAAATTTTCTTTCAATTTTATAAATGCATCACGAACATTCATAGGTGTTGCTTGATTAAATTCAATATTTATTTCTTTTAATATTTTTTCAATATCCTTATCTGTAATATTAATGTGTTGTTGTTCTTTTTGATTACCATTTGTTACTTGATTATTAAGTGATAAATCAGAAAGATTAACAATATTAGATGATTGTTGATCTACTGGTTTTATTACAACCTTAGAAAGTTTATCAATTACATCGTGTGCAATATTTATTTTCATATTATTGAATAATATTGATGCTTCTTCTACATAATGTTGTAGCGGGTTGTTTTGTGCATATTGTTGTAAATATATACCTGAACGTAATTTATTTGACAAATTTATATGGTGCGTTCAATATTTATCAAAAGATTGAATAATTGTTCTTTTTTCCATTTCATGTACAACATTTTCTGGAATATCTTTAACTCTTTCAATATAGTTATTCATTATTGCTTCTGAAATTCTCGCAGCAATCTCTCTTTTATCTTTACCTTGAAAATCACTAATTGTAAATAATCCTTTAGTTATATATATGCCATCTATTTTTTCTAATAAGTTTTTTATATCAGTTGTTTTTTGACCTCTAATTAAATCAGAAGATTTATCAACCGTTTCATAAGCATCTGTATAAACAAATTTTTCAATAACCACCTTTAAATCTGGTTGTGCCAAAATATCATCTCTTTGTGAGTACATAGCTTCACGATGTTGTGCTAAAACATTATCATAATCTAAAACATTTTTACGTTGGTCAAAATTTAACCCCTCTAGTTTTTTTTGTGCGTTAGTTATTGCACGTGTAAACATTCTAGATTTAATATGGTCATCACCTAAACGTAAAAACATTTGTCTTAATTTTGGTGAGGCAAAACGCTTCATTAAATCATCTTCCATAGTTATATAAAATCTAGAACATCCGGGATCTCCCTGTCTACCAGCACGTCCTCGTAATTGATTATCAATACGTCTAGCCTCATTTCTTTCAATACCAATAACATGTAATCCACCTAATTTTGCAATTCCTTCACCCAATTTAATATCTGTTCCACGACCAGCCATATTAGTTGCAAGTGTAATTGCTTGATTTTGACCTGCTTTTTCAACTATTTCAGCCTCACGATCATGATTTTTTGCATTAATCATTTCAAACTTAAAATTAGCTTTTGTTAAAACATTTGCTATTTGCTCTGATGATTCAACAGATGTCGTTCCGATTAATATTGGTATTCCCTGATCATTTAATTCTTTTAAATGATTTTTGAAATGTTTAAACATTGCTCCCTTAGTTGCAAAAGTGAAATCTGGTTCATCTATTCTTATAACGGGTCGATTAGTTGGCACTGAAACAACTCTCATATTATAAATTTTAATAAATTCTTCTTCTTCTGTTTTTGCAGTACCAGTCATACCTGAAATTTTTGCATACATACGATAAAAATTTTGGTACGTAATCGTTGCCATTGTAGTCGTTTCTTCTTCTACACGAACTTTTTCTTTTGCCTGTAATGCCTGATGTAAACCATCAGAATAAGCACGACCCTCCATAATACGTCCTGTAAATTGATCTATAAGTACTATTTGATTATCTTTAACTGTATATTCAACTTCCGTTTTAAAAATAAAATTGGCTTTTAATGCGTTCATAATTAAATGGAAAATTTCGGTATTATTTACATCAAATAAATTTTTAAGTGTAAAAAAACCTTCCGCTTTTTTAATACCTGATTCGGTTAAAAAAACTTGTTTAGTTTCTAAATCTATGTCTACATCAACACCATTACCTATTAATGTTTTTGCCAATTGATCTGCAGCCTCATATAATTTTGTTCTATTCATTGAACCACCAGAGATAATTAAAGGCGTTCTAGATTCATCTATTAATACAGAGTCAACTTCATCTATAATTGAGAAATTTAATCCACGTTGTACTTTTTGTTCCAAAGATAAAACCATATTATCTCGCAAATAATCAAAACCTAATTCTGAATTTGTTGTATATGTAATATCTGCTGAATAAGCCTGTCTTTTTTGGTCCTTGTTTAAAGAGCGACCATTTAAACCTACTTTAATATCCAAAAAATCATATACGCGACCATTAATTTCAGAATCCCGTTTTGAAAGATATTCATTAACAGTAACAATATGAACACCTTTGCCAGCTAATGCATTTAAATACGCAGGAAATAATCCAGTCAAAGTTTTACCTTCACCTGTTTTCATTTCTGCAACATCACCATTATGTAAAATAATTGCTCCTATAAGTTGAACTCTATAAGCATTTAAATCTAAAACTCTTCTTGCAGCTTCTCTTGCAACTGCATATGCATCAATTAATAAATCATCTAAATTTGCACCATCTTGAGCTTGTTTTTTTAATTCATTAGATTTCTGTTTTAATTCATGGTCTGTCATTTTTTCCATTTCTGGCTGTTTTGAAATAATAATATCTGCTATTTTACCATGCATTCTCACTAAAGATTTGTCGCTTGCCATAATTTATAATTATCCCTTCTTGTAAATATTGCGCAATATTAAATAATAAATTTAATAAAAGATAAAAATTAATTTTATTTTGCTGCAATAATATTATTTTAATCAACTTCTATTTTATCATTAAATACTAAAATGATTGAGTCATTTTAACAAAAGATAAAAAATAAAAACATGCCAAATTTAGCATGTGATTTTTATCATAAATTATTTTTGTTTTAATTGATTCATTTTTTGTTTTTTTAAATTTTGTTTTTTTATTTTATTGTATCTACGTTTATCTATAATTTTATTAATATATAGAAAACTTAGTAAACATAGCATCGGAACTAACATTAATAGAAAGCTCATTATCCACATGACTGCAGGCATATCTGGATGTACAGAAAAAACAACCAAATTTATCCATGGTGTAAACAAAATTACTATATTTAGTAAAAATGAAATACACGCAGCTCCAAATAATCATCAATTTATACGTTTTTTATTGAATTTTGCAAATTTTTGATGCGTCATTGGTTTTACAAGGAAAATTAAAAATATTGGTGAAAAAATTATTATTATGAAACTTGAAGTTTGAGCTATTTGTTGTGGATTAGACATATTATTTGCCAAAGCATATTCATAACCAATTATTGAACCCAATAAAACGCATATTGAAGTAGACACTAATGAAATTAACATTATCTGTCAAACATTTTTAAATATAGAATCTGTTACTTTTGCTGGTTTTTCCAGCATCACAGTTTTTGACATAGCAGCCATTCCAATTGGAATGGCTAAAATAGTTTCTACAATTAAATTGAATCACAAAATGTTTATTGCGGTTAATGGTGAAAAACCAAAAATTAAAATAACAGCAAACATAGCAAAAATTTGTGGATTTGCACCTAAAACGAATGCGGTTGCAGACTTAATTTTTTGATAAGCATCTCTGCCTTCTGCAACCCCTTGTATTATAGATGCAAAATTGTCATCTGTAATAATTACATTTGCAGCTTCTTTTGCTGCATCTGTACCAGCAATACCCATTGCAATACCTACATTTGCTTTTCTTAAACTTGGAGCATCGTTTATACCGTCTCCAGTCATTGCAACAATTAAACCTTTTGACTGTAAACAAGAAACTATTCTAGTTTTATGTTCTGGATTTACACGAGCAAATACATCCGCATTTGGAATTTTTCCTAATAATTCTTCTTCACTCATAGAATCCAATTCTTCTCCAGTAATAACAATTGAATCTTCGTTTGCTATACCAATTTTTTTTGCAATTGACATAGCTGTTGATGCATGGTCACCCGTAATCATAATAGTTCTTATTCCAGCTGCTCTAGCCTCTCTTACTGCAACTATTGCTTCAGGACGTGGAGGATCAATAATTCCTGCCAAGCCCAAAAATATTAAGTCATTTTCATAATCTTCTTTTGCAGCATCTTTTTGATTCTCTTTATATGCAAATGCCAGAACTCTTAAAGCCTCATTAGACATTAAATCCATATTTGATAAAATTTTTTGTCTATCATCTGGTGTCATTAATACAACATTGTCTTGCAAATTTATATATTTACATTTTTTCAAAATTCTATCTAATGCACCTTTAACATAGATAAATTCATGGTCTTCTATTTTGTTTACTGTAGTCATTAATTTTGAATCTGATGAAAAAGGAATTTCATCAATTCTTGGAAATTTTTTTTGTAATGTTGTAGCATCAATTTCTACATTTGCTAAAAAATCTATTAAAGCTAATTCTGTAGGTAAACCAATTCTTTGATCATTTGCCGTAATTTTAGCATCATTATTTAATCCCATCGCATTAACAAAATGATTATCTAATGAAGAATCTAAAACATAATTATAATTGACCGCATTATTTAAACTATGATTTAATGAAAATTTTGTAACAGTCATTTTGTTTTGTGTTAGAGTTCCTGTCTTATCAGAACAAATTACATTAATTTCTCCTAGTGTCTCTATTGAATTTAATGATTTTACAATTACATTCTTTGCAGTCATTCTACTTGTTGATAAAGATAAGATAACAGAAACTATTATTGTTAAAGATGCTGGAATAATTGCAATTGCCGAGGAAACACTCAAAATTATTATTTCAGAAATTGTCATTTGTTCACCAAAATTAAAATAATTTTGAGCTATTAAAACAGCAAATAAAATTAACGCAATTGCTATTGAAACATATGTAACTATTTTTGTTACTTTATTTAAACGAATTTGCAATGGAGTTTTTTGTAGTTTAGTCTCTGAAATTGAATTTGCAATATGACCCATTTCTGATGTTTTGGCATTTTCAACTACAATTCCTCTAGCTCTACCTGCAACAACAATTGTAGACATAAAAGCCATATTTTCTTGTTGTGCAAGCATTAAAGAATCACCTTCAATAACATTTGAAATTTTACTAATTGGATTTGATTCACCAGTTAAAGCAGATTCGTTAATACTAAATTGAAAAACTTCTGTTAGTCTAATATCCGCTGGTACAAATTGTCCAACTTTCATTAAAACAAGATCACCTTTAACAATTTCTGCAGCATCAATAATTTTTTCTTGACCATCACGAATAACAGATACATTTGGATTAGAAAGCTTCTTTAATGCTTGAACAGAACCTTGTGCTTTAATTTCTTGAACAGAACCTATTATTGCATTTGTAAATACAGTTAACATAATTACTGAAAATTCAATATATTCTGTTGTACCAGGACTATGCGATAAAATAATAGGCAAAATTAATGACACAACACCACAAATTAATAAAATAATTGATAATGGCTCTAAAATTCCTTTTAGAAAGAAAATAATTCAAGGAATTGTTTTGGTCGTTGCCAATTTGTTTGGTCCGTTCATTTTCAAACGTTCTTTCGCTTGTTCTGATGTCAGTCCATATTTTTCATTTGCGACTAATTGTTGTTCTATTTGTTCTGTTGATTTACTATATCAAGCAGTACGTATTATTGCAACGCTATTTAAATTTTTACTTGAATGCTTTTTGATTTTCATAAAAATTTAATCCTTTCTAAAATTATAAACTTTACTATATTATATCAAATATGTTAGGCGATATTTATGTCAACATCTATCTCTCATTTTTATTTATATAAAAAACACATCTCAATAGTGTGAACCCCAAAAGTGGGACACATAAAAAAGTCAAAAAACATATCTAGGAATAGATATGTTTTTTTGTTTGTCTAAACCAGTAATTAATGGTTCCCCTGTCGTGAGATAGTGCTTTTTCCGCCATTTGTTACTGATTTAGGCAAATAAAAGACATAAAAGGAGAAAGTACTATTATGACAAAAAAAGAAAAAGAATTATTTGCAAAAATACAAATTGGTTTTACAAAAATAATTGATGAAGCTGAAATTATGTCAAAACATCTAAAAGAAATTACATCTGAATTTGAAGTAGAAAATGAGGATGAAAAATAATGACACAAGAACAAATAAAATTATATGAAGATACTTTAAATGATTTACAAAAATTAATTGATGAAAATAATTTAGATTTAGAGTTTAAAAAAGGCAGTAATCCAGTTTTTATAAAAAGAAAAAGTGATGGATTTGAACTTGCAGTAATCATAGATTGAAATGCTAATGAAATTAACAATTTTATTGTAGGTTTGAAATTTGGAATGCAGGTGCTCAAATAATGAAACAACTAAAAATTAGATGAGACTTTTTTGAGCAAATTAAAAAAGGTTTTAAAAATTTTGAAATCAGAAAAGATAAATATTTAGAAGGAGAAGTTGAATTAATAGTTTTTGAAAGAAAATTCAAAACTAAGTGCGAAGGTTATCAAACGAAAACAATGAGAGATAGTATGACTGATAATCAATGTTTCTATAATGGTAACTGTTGCGATTATTGTATTCAAGATAAATTAAAAGTTAAATTAACGCTTGATAAGGAAATGAATGCATTTAAAATAGGCCAAAACTTGCAGAAGAGAATTGATTATGCTGAATCAAATAATAATTTATTATTAATGTCAATGTATATAAAAATCTTAGATTTTTTAAATGAATATTTTAAACAAGGTGATGAACTATATTGATATGATTTGGAGGTTTTGGAATAATGGCTATTGATAAAGAAAAATTTAGTGAAACAATTATATGTATTGAATGTCATCAAGAGGCTTTAATGTGTGGTGATATTGAAATATGATGTGATAATTGAATTTGTGAAGATTGTGATGCAATTTGATGTTCAAGATGTGATGATCAAATGTATATTTGCAAAAGTTGTGCAGAAAAATTTAAAAAAAATGATTTATACATTTGTGGTGATTGCGCTATAGAAATCAAAATCGAAGCGCAAGAAAAATTATATGACATTAAATATAAAGAAATTGATGGACAAATTAGACCAAGCATGTCTTTTGAAGCACAAGAAAAATGAAATTTAATACACGGTCAACAACAATTTGATTGAGGAGTTAAATAATGACGCAAGAAGAAATGAGAGTTAGAGGTAGTTTATTTGTAAGGTTTAAAAACGAAGGTCCAAATAGATATCGAATACTGCATTTTGCAAATTCATGATTAGTTTATTTTTCAAAAGAAAGAAAATATTATCACTAATGCAATTTATAAGTCCTATTTCATGAGTTGGTGGTAAAACTAAAGCTGACAAATTTATTGCAAGTTTCTTTCCAAAAAAAATTGGTAAATATATTGAATGTTTTGCTGGATCATGCGCTGTTGGATTAAGACTTCTAATAGAAAATAGAATTACAGGCTACACAATTTTTAATGATTTGAATCAAGATTTAATTACTTTTTGAAATGATGTTAAAAATAACAACATTATTAATCAATATCCAAAGTTCAAAACTGAAGAGGAAGCTAAAGAAATTTATAGCACAATTCCAAAAAAAAATAAATTAGGATGACAAATGCTATTACAAAATAGACTTTCATTTAGTGGTAAAGAAAATTCTACATTTTCAACTACAAGATACAATCTAAAATACTTTGATTGTTTAACAAGAGTGAAATTTTGTGAAGAGTTATTTAAGCAAAATGATGTCACATTCACAAATTTAGACTATAAAAAAATAATTGCATTAAATGATAGCTCAGAAACACTCTTTTATTTAGATCCTCCATATTTCATTCCAAATATTAAAGATTTATATAAGCATTATGAATTTGATTTTAACGAATTGTTAGCGATTTTAGAAAAAGTGAAGGGCAAATTTATTTTAAGTTTGAACGATTGTGATTATACAAGAAATTTATTTAAGCAATTCCATATTATTACGTGAGAAAAACGCTATGACTTTAGAGGCAAAAATAAAAATAAATTGGGAAAAGAACTTCTGATTACTAATTTTGTAACCAAAATAAAATATAAACAAATTACTTTATTTAATTAAAAAAGGAGGTGAATATATTATGGATCATGTTTATTTATTAAAATATACAGTTATTTTAAAAGTTGATGCAAATGATGTTGAACTAAATCAAATTTCGAATATAGTAATGAAAAAAAATAAAATTTTTTCAACTAAAGAAAAGGCAAATGAATGACAAGAGCAATATAATTATCATTTCAAGGATAGGAAAATAATTGACTATGAAATTCAATATATGAAAGTTGATATTGATTCATCAACTAGAGAAGACATAGATATATTTAAAACAAGCTAATGCTTGTTTAATATACAACAATAAATTTGTTGCATATTAAATGAGATTTAGAAATTGAGGAGGTAACCATGGAAAATTTTGTAACTATTGATCAATCAAATTATTTTGAAATACTATTAAAACAATTTGATGGTGAAAAAATAAAAAAATATACACAAAAAACAAAATTTAATTTACCTTCTGCAAAACAATTTAAAGAATTAAATAGAAAGCAGGCCGCTTCTGTTATTGGCAATATGAGCTCTTTTTTAAAAATTCGAAAAAATATTGTGATCAATCAAGACAAAGAACACAAAACATTATCGAATATAATTATTAAAAATGAATGAATAATATCAAAAAAATTTGGCCAAAATTCAATTAAAGTTCGTATTCCTGATTATGAAAATAATCGTTTTTTAATAGTTCATTTTCCAAAAGGTGGATTTGAAGATCCAGATAAAAAGTTAGTTTATTCTCTTAAAGATTTTAAGTACGAAGGTAAAACAATGGACAGACTAGATTTTACAGTTTGTGGTATTAAGTCAACTTGAAAGTGCTGATTGCAAATTGAAAGTAATAATGAAAAAGATATTGTTCATAGAAAAAAACATGTAAATTATTTGGATTTATTTGACACTTTAAAAGTTACAAATGAGTTACTTTTAAACGAACAATTAATCGCAGAAGCTAAATTTGTTTCAACAATGGATAGTGTTAAAAGAAGACTAAAAGAATTAGAACAAAACAAAGCAATGAAACAAAAAATTGCAGAAGCTAAAGAAAGAATTAAAATTACAGAAGAAGCAAAAGCTTTAGCAAATTTAGAATTAATTAATATTGAACAAATAGTTACTGATCCAAAACAATATAATAATGCACCTGAATCACCACCACCTAAAAAAATAGATAAAAAAAATAAATCAGAAAATAATAATACGGTAATTTCTGATTTCGATTACGATGATTTTATTTAAATTTTAGTAGGTGCAATAAAATTTAAATTTCATATTATTAGCCAGTATTGATTTTATTGTCAATACATTTTTTGCATTCGTTTTGAATTATAGTGAATTTTAAAAGTTCTTATTTTGTCGTTAACATATTAAACAAGTAAACAAGTAAACACATCCACTAAATTTGAATATGATAAATTATCTTATATGAGGTAATTAAAAATGAGTAAAATATTAGACTCTCCAAATCCATTAATTTTTAGTATAGATCCATCAGGAATGGGTACTAGTGGTATTTGAGTATGTTACAATAACAATTCAAATTTTACTGCAAGAAAAATGACTGAAATTGAAGCTGATAATCCATACGATGCAGTAACTCAAATAATGGAATACATTGAAAAAATACAAAGTGAATGTGGTTCAATTGAATATTTTGCAGTTGAAGAGTGCTATATTCCTAAAGCACATCAATCAGATAAAAATAAACAAGTACCTTTACAAGTTAGAAAAACTATTGAATTGATAGGTATGCTTAAAATCTTATTTGGTTCAAAATATGTTGGGTTACAACCTGATTGAAAAGATAAAGAAGAATATAAAGCGATTAAAAACGATAAATACAGATGACAAAATTTTAAAAAATCTGAACATATAGTTGATGCATATTTGCTTTGTGAGCGTATGAAAAAAACAATAAGAAAAAATTTAACTTACTATGATTTAAGAGGAAATTTAAGAGGTGGTAAAAATGGCAATAACTAAAAAAAGCGAACCTAAAATGACAAAAAGCGAACCTAAAATGACAAAAAGCGAACCTAAAATGACAAAAAGCGAACCGAAAATGACAAAAAACATACGTCTAAATAAATTTGACAGTTCTGATACATATATTAAATGTACAGCAGTAATGTCTGTCTATAATATTGATAAAAATTCATTATCAGTTTCAAATGGTAAAAGGATAGAAACTTTAAAAATTACGCTACGTTCAACTGCTGGTTACTGTTTTTTAGATGCAATTGATAAAAAAGAAACTGATCTAGTAAATAATTTAAAAATTAATGATGTTATTGAAATTAAATGTGATTTATATTATGTCTTTAGAAAAAATAAAAATACTCAAACTACATCAAATGTTTTAAATTTAATAAATATTAAATCATTAAAAATTATTGGCACATTAAATGCAAGAACTGCAAAAAAATCAGATGACATTTTAATAGCTAAAGCTGTAACTTCAATTAAAAATAATAAAAAAGTAGAAACAAAAAAGAAAATTAATATCAAATAATGAAAGTTACTTATGAATTTTTAATTGATAAAATGTCAGCGACAGAAATAAAAGAGGAAGAAAAATTTTTAAAAGAGCATAACTGAGTTGGTAACAGTTCAAATTTAGGTATGAATTTTAAAACATTTGTCAAAACAGTTAATCCATATTATTTAATGTCATGTTTTCCAACTACTTTCAAAATGTTTGGCGGAGCTAAAGGTATTGGAAAAACAACTTTTCAAATAATGAAAAAGATATTTTTTATGTGTAATTTTACTGATGTTAATTGTGAGTTTTGACGTTATTTTAATAATCACGCATACGATCAACTATCAACAACATTTTATAAAGTTTCAGCATTATTTGACCAAAACGGATCTACAATTTTAGATGCTATTGAAGCTAAAGCATTAAAAATAACTGACTCAAAATCGCAAGGGAAATTTTCTGTGAAATGACCTAATGGCCGTTTATTGAGTTCTGGTGGTTATGATAATGCTGAATCGTGAACTGGAAACGCTGAAAAAGCAGTTGGTGCTGAATTTATAACTACTTTTGATGAGATAGTTCCGTTAGATTATTCAGAAAAACCTATTTTAGATGAATCAGAATGAATGCAAACATTTTTACAATTTGTTCAACAAAAAATTAGATCTAAAGGTTGCAAAACATTTACAGATAAATTAAAAATGTGAACTGTTTCTATAAAAATAGAAAATGAAGATGTTACTACAAAATTTGAATTTAGTTTAACAAAGCAAATTGAATTTCAAATGAATTTTAATAATCATGATAATCAAGTGAATAGACACCCCGCAAAAACATTGTTTCTTGGAGATAATTTTTTAATAGATAAAGAGAGATTAGTTAATAATTATATAATTGCAGATAACAATTTATCAGAAATCGATGATTTGGGACTCACAATATTTTTTGCATCATCTGAAATTAACAGTTCCAATCTAACAGATTTGATGCCTAAATTTGCCAATTTTTTAAAAAAACGTGTTCCAGAAATTTATGAAAAAATTATTATTGGCTTAGATCAACAATATGCGAATGAAAAATATGTTTATAAAAAATCAATTGAGCTAGCTAATTCAAATAATAAATTATTTGATGTTTCAATTTCAAAATTTGATGACATATTATTTGGTGGTGATTACGCAGATTCAGTTAAAGGAAAAGATGATGCAGTTTGAGTAATGTTAGGTATTAAGTTTAAAGATGGTATTTTTGATACTGTTACTGTTCTTGATGAATTGATTATTTCATCGAAAGAATTTTTTGATCAGGTAAAAAAATTAAATTTAGTCAAAGAGTGAATTAAATTCAAATGAAAGGCCTTATTGAAATTTAATCCAAAATATTATTCGACATTAAAAATTAAATTAAGAATGGGTCAAGACTCAAGAACAATTGTTCATATCATTCATGATTATTTAACTAAAGATGAAGAACTATTATCATTTACTGATTTAGCAAATTTCGATACGTTTACAGCAACAGGTAGAAACATAAAAACAGGCAAAACATCGAAAAAAGTTTGAACAATTGTTGAACGAGAAAACACAGTTAAACATCTATTTAGCTTAGGCAAAATTAGGTTTTTGAATAAAGAAAGTTGTTTACTACGAGATTTTAAACATGTAATTAAAGATGATAAAACAAGTATCAGAAATGAAAAGCCAGGTATCAATAAACTTGATACAATCAATGCGTTTGAGTATGCATTATCCAAGTACAGAAACTATTTATTATAAACATAATATATTTCCATTTACTAAACGGAAACGGAAAAGTTCGTTCCTCCCACAAAAAAAAATTCCTTGTCGCGTGTACTAAAACATTTGACAACTTTTCCTTCTGTTCTAATAAAATTAAAACATTAGTATTTTCACATGATTTTAAACAAAAGTCAAGAAATTCTTTTTTGCGGGAGGAATCGAAACTATGTTAAATTTTTTTAAAATATTTGAAAAAAACACTTGACTTTTGAAGTGTTTTATGTGAAGTGTAAGGAATAAAAAAAATGAAAGGAAAAATTTATGGCAAGTAAATTAACAGAATTGTTAAATACAATTAAACAAATACAAACAGATTCAATTGAAACAAAAAAAGTTTTAACTGAACAAAATAAATTTATACAAGATTATATAGCAAAAAATGAAAGTCCAAAATCTGATAATCCAGTTATTTCAAATTCAAAAAATCCATTTGACAACAAGGATGATGAATTAACTGATCCAGCAGATTTAGCGATTGAAAAAATGCTTTCTCAAGTTTACGAAACAATTGATGTAGATGGTAAGGAAATGTCATTTTCAAATGGATTGGGAGTTGTTAAATAATGGCTGTTGCTAGATATATTGATTTTAATAATGAAAAATTAGTTGCTGAATGAAATAAATATACATTGAATGCTACGTCAAAATTATTTTCAGCATTTTCAAATGTTTCTGAGGATGGTAATGCATTACCACGAGATAATATAAGAATACCGCTTATGTCTCCGTTTATAGCACAAGAGGATTATGATGACGCGATAGGAATTATTTCTAAACACATAAAAGAAGTTACTATTACATTTCCTGTTAATCAAAGATTTGGTGGCGAAAATAGATTGGGTCATTATGGACTAAAAATTGGTTGAAAAGATGCCAAATTATTTCAAATGCAAGCAGATTTTTCATGATTGATTGATGATTATATTGCTGCAAAAATAGTTGAGTCTGCAACAAAAAATGTCGATGGACAAATTAAAGCCCCTACAACATGAAATATTGATACAATTTCAGAATTATTAGGAGAGTTACAATCTGTTATGGAAGACTCGGCATCACGTTTACGACCTGAACAATGCAAAGTAATTATGGATTATAAATTAATAGCTGTTTTAAAAGCAAAAAATATTATTTCGGGTGCTAAAACTGTTGAAGGAACTGCTTTAGAAATATATACAGGTTTTGGATGACAAATAATTCCTCGCTCTTTAAAAAAATTAGGATATTACATGTTAATTACAACTCCTACAAATGTTGTTTCGTTTAGACAAACATTTGTACAACCAAAAGCCTCAACATATATGGAAGGAGAATTTACAGGTCAACAATACGTTATTACTGAGTCGAAATATGACGCATTTATTGTTAAAGATAGTTTGGTTTATTCTGTGCCTGTTCCAAAAGTAGATCCAACCGAAACAATTGTAAAAGCTAATTATCAAAGAATTAAAAATGATAGTAGTTATATTAAAACACTTGCAGAAAGAATTCATGTAGCTGAATCAGTTGTTGAAGATTTCTATAATAAAATTGAAAGTAAAAAAAATATATCAATATCAGTTGAAAATAATTCATCAAAAATAACCGAATTAATTACAAATTTACAAACAAAAATTACTGATATTGAAAAGAAAATTCCTGAAAATAGAAATGAGGACACAAAATAATGACAGAGTGTATTAGTTGCAAACTAAAATACAAAAATACAGAATTGTACAATACTATGTATAATAAGCCAATTTGTTTATCTTGCATAGATAAAGTAAAACAACATTACAAAAAATTGACTTTATGGCAAACAACTACTTAGTAAATTTCAATTTAACTCCACAAGAAATTAAAATAGTGAACAGACAAAATGCAAAAAATTCAAATTCATTTTGATTGTCATTATTAAAATTTTTAGGAGTTACATTTGTTTCAATTGCGCTTGGCTCTTTAACTGGTGGTATTGCAACAGCAATAGGAGAGTCACTTGAATTATCAATGTTTGCAACAGAAACATCATCATTTATTGCAAATGCTGTTACTCAGTTTACGGTAGATACTGCATATGATGCAATTACTGGTAATTTATCTGGTACAAATACGCTATTAAATTTAGTATTTTCTTTTTCTGAAATAGGTAAAATCGGACGAGGTCTAAGAGCTGATAAAATTTTAAAATATGCTAAAAGTTTAAATTTTTTAAAAAAATTAGGTATAAATCAAGAAATAAAAACATATGCCGAATTAAGAAATCTATTACGTTTTAGATCTGTCTTGACGCGAAAAAGATTTATTATTCGTTTTGGCGATAAAGTTACAAATGAAGAGATAATTTCGGCTTTTGCTATGTTAGCTGATAGCTATACAATGAAACAATTAAAAGTGCTACCTAAAAAAGATTTAGCCCAATTGCTAAATTTGCATAAAATTTATAGAAAAATGATGCCAACATTAAATAAGAAATTATCCAAATCGGAATTATCACAAATTAATGAATTTTTATTGGAAAATAGTTTATCAATTAAAGAAGTTGCAAATTTAAATGATATAGAATTTGTTGCAATGTTAAATAAATTAAAAGGTAAAATTTCTATTCCAAATATTAAAAAATTAGATTTGTTAAGAAGGCAATCAAGTCATTTCAATAAAATGGTTGATGCTTATTTAAAATTAGGTAGAATTACAAATTCTGTTTTGCAAAAATTAGACCCAACGTATTGAGTTAAAAAAATTATTGATAAAATGATGGAACCAATTGAAAAATCAATAGCTAAATTACGTAAAAAAATAATGATGAAAGTTGATATTACAAAATACAAAAACTCTGTTCTAAAAAATTCAAATTGAATAAATGGAAATATGGAAATGTTTTTAGGTTATCGTGTTCATCCGTTGTCTTTTGATGAAGTAATTTTACAAATTAGAAAAATGCCACATGTTTGAAAAACAAAACCAAAAGTAACTAAATACAATGATATTTTTATTAATACAACATTAGTTAAAGCTACTGAATTTCTTACAAATGAACATCAGAATAATTTTTATCGAACACATTGGCAATTAGGCCGAAATGGTGGTTATTCAAAAATACTAACATCTGTTGGTATATTTATGGGAACATCAATTGTTAGAACTTCATTGTCTTTAATGCGAGATTACAATAGAATTAGAAATTTAATAAACGGTACAACATCTCTAGCAACAAATGTACTAAATTTTGATTTTAAAGATGAAGCCAAACATCAGTTTTCAATTTTATTATCAAAAACTTTATTTGGTTCAATTGTTGCTTCAAGTTATTTTCAAAATTTAATGGACGATACTTTGACAACCGGTAATTTTCTAAATTTAATAAAATCTAAATCGCAAAGTAGAATGAGAAAAAGAGTAAGGACGTGATAACTTAATATGCAAAAATTATGATCGAATACATCATACAATGATTGATTTAACAATTGACGTTCTGCCAGTGGTAATAAAGTATTGCCAAAAAAATTAACTAACAGATTTTCAAATTTGAAAGATTATTTTGAAACTCAAGCTTTGCAATTACAAGATATTTTAAATATGAGACTGGAAGGTTTTATTAATAAAAATTTTGATATTAGTGGTTTTAGCGACAATACTGTTGAGTATTTGAAGCGATTTACCTATTATGCAATAGATGGTTTGCTTTACAATGGTCAAACAGTAGAGTCACAAACAGTTTCATCAATGACAACTACTACAGGTGGTAGAACAGATGCGACAACTAATTTTTTTGCAATATCTTCTTTAGATTTCTTATCTGCAAAAGCTATCGATGCTTGAAAAACGAGTGGAATTGATTTTATCTATTTCAAATGAAAGCAAGATGGTGGCGATGAAATACCAATTTTAGATTTAGCTAAATTTTATACAAAAAATGAAGTTGACCAAATAATATCTATGCTAAATATGTCTATAAATTTAGAGTTAGAAAATTTGGATAATAAAAAAGCGGATACGTCTCAATTAATCACAACCGAAACTGAATCTATCAAAAAAATAATTTCAAATCTAAATATTCATGGAGATTTAGTATCAACAACAGTGATAAACAACGATGATGGTTCTGTAAATATTGATCACAACATTTCTGCATCAGCTGTTACTGATGCTTTAGTAATAGACGATTTTGCAACTACTGTTACTGAACCGCATCAACAACAAGCTCCATCATATAACATCACAAAAAAATTGAATGATAAATTTAAGAGCTTTAATTTAAACGAAGAAAAAAATATGATGTCAATTTCTTCAACGCTAATACCGAATGAAATTTATTATGAAAATACACCTGTTTTTATTGAGGGAAAATATTATATTAAAGATATTTTTGTTGGCACAAATAAAATTAGTTGAGATTTGAATGCAAACACCGCTATACCAATTTTCGTCTCACAATCGGGTGATGGAAAAGTATGTCATTTAATTGTTGAATTTGAAATATTTGCTGTACCTGCTATGAATAATTTTATTTACAAGAATATGAAGTCTATTTTACCAGCATTACAAATTGGAGACGGAAATATTTCATTAACGACAGATTATTTTTCAATCTCAAATGCTAAAGAATCAGCATGATTTTATTTCGAATATCAATATGAAAGAGGGGGAGAAGTAAGTATCGCAATGTTAAATTTAAAATCTAAAACAGATGGTATTAAAGACCTTGTTGTAACTAATTCTGTTTGAAAATTAAGGGAAATAGATTTTGTGCCTTGAAATAATGAAAGCAAAATAAAATTAGAAAAATTACATAATTTTATAACTCATACACCAAAATCAAAATTATATTCAGATTTAAAATCAAAAGAAGATCTTAGACAGGCAATATTAAATTTAGAATTTAAAATCAATAGCTCAAAAAATAACTCTGAAATAAAAGATATGCAAAATGAGCTAAAACAGTTAAGACAATTTGAAAATTATTTTTATAATGAGTTTCCTCATCTAAAAAGTAATGTCTCAAAATTTGGAGGTAAAAATAATGAGGAAAATAATTAAGGCAGTTACTTTTACTACATTAAGTGGCGGAATGCTTGGTGGTATTGGCGAAATCATTGAAAAATTCCATTGACTACAGGAAAATTGAAAGTGATTGCTAGCTGTAACTGTTGTATCTATCATTGCATTAATTATATTTATTGCCTGATTAATTATGTTTATTAAACGCAAATTTGAACTAGGTACTTATAAAGGCAAATTAAAAATTAAACATTCATTTGAACAAAAAGATGAGAAGGGAGGTGACACATAATGTTAACTGTTCACAAAAATCATAAATTTAAATTGATAGTAATGCCCGTTATTTCATTTCTAATTTCATTTGCAATAATGTTCGTAATTCTGTTTTTTAATATCAAAAATGTTAATTCATTAATCAGCAATACTGGAATTCAATTCGCTATTGCTTTAGGTGTAGGTTTAGGTTTGGGTCTTTTAATTTGAATTGCATTGTACATACATACTGCAAAAACAGATTTATCTAAAAAAGAACGAACAAATAATTTAAAAATGCAACAAAGCTTGGGTGTTTCAAAAGAAATCACACGTCAAGAAAGAAAAGCAGAAAAACTAAGAATTAAAAATGAACGTAAACAATTAAATAAAGATGAGTATGATCTAAATTATGATTATAAGACTTCTGAAGAATTGCGTAAATTGCAAAAAACTTATTAATATTAGTAAATTTTTAGCGACTTTGATGTCGCTTTTTGAATTGAAAGGAAATAAAAATGACAAGAGAAGCACAACTTAAAAGTGATTTGCAAATTGGCAAAGAAGAAATTTTTAATTCCATGCAAGAACAATCAGTTAAAATGATTAAAAAGCAAAATGAATTAAAACAAGAAAGAGAATTCAAGCAAAATATTCAATCAAATCAAATTGATTTTTTAAATTACAAACCAAAAGAAGCTTATAAATATGAATTAGAATTAAAAAATGATATTGCTGAATGATTTTCTTGTTTATACGATTCAACACCAATTAACATAATTGCTGAGCAAAAAACGTTAGAAGAGCTATTTAAAGTTCGTAACGAGCAACATTTTAATGAAAAAAATTATTTGCTAAATTTAGGTTCATGCATTTATGGCCAAATGGCATTACTTTTATTTCCCTTGAATTCAAAAATTGAATGACTTACCTGTCAAATAATTGACTCAACATTCGTTAATGGAAAATTAACTAGAGTTACACTGCAAGATAATTCAGAATTTGTTAATACTAATGGAACTGTTTTCTCTTTAACGTGATCTGTTTGAATAAAAAATAATTTATGTTATATTGCAAATTTCTTTATTGATAAAAAGAATGAACAATATTTTAGCGATGATGATACTTTTAAAAATTTAGGAATTGAAAAGATAGAAGAAATATTGGAATTTAATTCCACATTAGAGGAAATACCAATTGTGGTTATTCGACGTCAGAATTACTTAAACAAATCTATTTTTGTAAACGTCGAAGAGAGATTACAGCAAGTTACAAATTATTATGCATCAATGAATACTTTACCTTTTTGAGAAACTGGTACGCTAGCTAATACAAAAGTAAATGCCATTACGCCTAACCAAAAAACAATTGATTTTACAAATACTTATAGCAATAAAATTGTAAGTATTCAATCGAATGGATCTGAATTTGATTTTGCTTTAGAACAATTAATCAGATATCTACAGCCAGCATCATTAATGAGTACAATTCAGGCCACAAAAATTGAACTATTGCGTTCAATTTATCAATCATTAGGAATTCCGGCAGACGATGACTCTATCAAATCTGCACAACAAACAGAAGCTGAAATTTTTGCAAGACAGTTTTTATCAACACCAAAAAATGAACATAAGAAATTAATTTATGAACGTTTTTTGACAGAAGTATTTACTAAATATATTAATCTATCAAATTCATATTTAAATACTAATTTTAAAAGTGAAATATGAGTTGAATTTGAGCCAGTTGAAAATAAAATAGAAAAAGAGGATAGTAAAAATGATAAATAATTATAGTGATGAATTATTTGATGAAGTTTATGGTGTTTCTGATAATCAACAAGAATTAGTTGATTTATATAGTACTGCTAGTGTTTATTACAAATTATACTTATATAAAATAAATAGCTTTAGTGGCAGAAATTTGAATAAACATAATCTTATTAAAGTGGCGTTAAACAGAACAACACTAGTTGTTACAGATATTGATGATTATGTTGAAATTGATGCAGTAAATAATAATGAATTAGGAATAATTAATTTAACCCAAATTTATGATACACAGCAAACTCAAAATAGTATTTTTAAAAGTGTTGCACCGCAATCGTATACATTTCAATATTGCTCTGACAATACAGTAGTTAGTGGCGCACCAGAAAAAGTAGTTGATTTTTTAGACGAGGAAAACTTATATTTTTATACATTCAATCAAAAATTAACTAACGATAATTTTGATGACGTAGATAAATTTATAATTTTAACAATGACACCACCTCAAAATCTACATTTGTCTATTTTAAGATATTCATTTGAAGCTATAAACATCGATGACTGAGCACAACAAGCACGTGTGCATCCTTTAAAAATATTAAATGCAAATCCTGATATGACAAAACAAAAAATTAAAGCTATTACAGTCAAATCGCCTGATGGAACTTTTTTAACATCAATTAAAGCTTTAGAGCAAAACGGAGCAAGACCTCCATTATTTCCTGATAAAAATACTTTTTTATTTGTTAGACAAATGTTTCCGTATCAAACATCGCCAACCGTTGAATTATTAGATTTTTGAAATTCAAATCAAATTGTTGGTTTTAAAGAAATATTTGATTATTTAGACAGCCAAAACGTTAAGTATAATGAAGAGTTCTCATTAGGTAAATTTTTAGAATTGGGAGATGTAATTGAGGGAGGAAAAGATGGAATAACAATTTCTGGTATTACAGAACTAACAATAAATGAAATGGCAGTTAAATATGATTATTCATCAAGAACATTTCCAAATGGTAGTCCAACAAGACCCGAAAGTAAGGATGCATTATTAACAGATTTTAAACTAACAACTGATAATAATTCATCTTCCAAATTTAATATTTCTGTTAAACCTGGTGAAGTAAATGGATTTGAAAATAAATCTGTTGGTGTAGATATTCCAACTGGTTGACCCGCAAACAGTATTGTCACACATACAGCCGACAATTTTGTTGTAAAAAACCCTATTAATATTACTTACACGAGAGGAGTTTTGTTTGACAAGACAGAATTTTATCAATTGATTATTGATATGCTAAATTTCAGTTATCACGCTAAAAATAATTTCAGAGGTGCAATAGATTTAGATAAAAATACTAATCAGGAAATAATAAAAAATATAGATATTTATAAATTACGTGATGAAGCAGTTAAAGCTGGTGATGTTGTCACTGCAATTTCTAATCGTTTTGATTTATGAGTTAATACACACCCTGAATTATTAAAAACAGCAGAGAATAGAAATATTTTAAAACGAGGTAAATGAGTAATTTCAGCATTATCAAATCATATCATTTCTAACTATTCCTATAATCAGGGAAAATCAGATGATTCCAAATTAATTCTCCCATTTGGCTTGGAATTGACAAATACTCCTGATATAAAAGATCCAAATGAAATTCCTACAATACCTTATGCAACATTAACAGTCAAATTGATTTCTAGTTATGGTAATTTTAGTGAGACCAATTTTGAATTTGATAATGTTAGCTCTATTTCAGTTTCAAAAAAATATATTTTAGCTTCAAATATAATGGCGTTTCCTGAAATTGATAATCAAATTGAAACGTCAGCAATTCCATCTACAATTCCAGGAGAGGTAAAATTGTCCAATGGAGAATATTCAAAATATAATGTTTTTAAAACTAGATTTTCAAATGAATATTTATTGAACCAATATGGGAATGGAAATATAGATTATTTAAGAATAAATGATATTTCACTTGAAGGAAGATTTGTTTTTGATATTGAAGAAAATAAATTATTTAATTTAGCAGAATTGTTATTTACAGGTTTAAATTTAGTAGGAGAATGAAAGATAAGTTTTGAAATGCAATTAAGTAATATTGAATTTAATTTAAAAATAGGAGATGAAACCAACGATACAAATGGTCAGTTTATGTTAAACTTTTAATATAATTGGAGAAAAAAATATGAAAAAATTATTAGGTTTAACAACATCATTACTATTTTCAATAAATCTTGCAAGTTCTGTTGTTTCGTGTGGAAAACCGGAAAATTTTAGAGATTTGCCATCAGAGGTAACTGTTCATTCAATTCAAGGTAGTTGAGATATGGCATTTATAGATTATATAAAAGATAAATTTGATATTTTTATTTCTGGTGATTGTGTTAGCACATCGATAAATCAAATTGGTAGCTGATGTTTTGAAAATGAAAAGCCTTTTTATATTTATTCAAATTGAGAAGATAAAGAAAATGTTAGAAAAACAGATATCACAGAATATCGTTATTTAAAAGACATTAATTCAAATTTTAAAGTAAATGCAGATGACTACGGTATAATGGCTACAGTTAACTTTACGATTTACTATAATGAAAACGCCTAAAATAGGCGTTTTTTTGATATAATATCCAAGGAGGCAATTATAGATATGGCAACCTTAGGACAAACATTTAAAAAATACGACTCAGAAATAAGATTAAAAATTATTAAAGAATGCACCAAATTTGGTGTAGTTTTTATATCGAAAAAATATGGTATAAATAGAAATACTATAAATTCATGAATACGTAATTTTAAGGCAGGTAAATTAAATTTGAAGAGAGGTCGAATCTCATCTGAAAGTGATTTTGAAGAGAGATATGAAATTCAAAAAAAGTTCACAGAGTTCTTGAAGCAAGAACGCAAGAACGCACAAAATTTATTAGAGAAAATAGAACAAAATGAAGAATTAAAAACTTATTACGAGAACTTAATGTTACAAAAACTACATATTACAGACAAAACAAAAAAATAGATCAAGATAAAGATTTAAAAGATGGTTATTGACTTTATAATTTATGAGTAAAACACCGAAAAGAATTTGGTTATCGATTATTGACTAAATTTACAAAAGAAACGGAACTTCCGATGAACCATAAAAAAGTACATCGGCTAATGAAAAAATATTCAATGACACCAAATTATGTTAAAAAACAAAAAAATAAAGGTATGTATAAAAGTACAATCACAAAAGAATGCATAATACCTGATTTAATCAAAAGACAGTGAAATAAAATTACAGAACCTTTGTCTGTTATTACAACTGATGTAAGCTATTTGATTTGAAATGGTCAAAAAGCTTACATATCGACAATGATGGACTGTTTCACAAAAGAAATTATTGATTTTAAAATAAGTTATAAAAATGATTTGAATTTAGTAATGGAAAACTTAAAAGACACAATTAAGAAAATTAGACAAATAAAAAAAGATCTAACAGAAACGATAATTCTGTCAGATCACGCGCAAACATATAATTCAAACGTATTTAAAACTGAAATTCAATCGAACAACATGAAACAATCAATGGGTTCAAATTTTGCTTGCTATGACAATATTATCATAGAGAGTTGACATTCACGTTTAAAATGCGGAACAATTCATAACAACAAGTATAATTCGTTACATGAATATATTTTCGATGTTGTTGATTGATGTAATCATTACAATAAATATAGAAAAAAATCTAATTTCCCATTGCAAAATTGAGAAATTAGATTATAATTTTTGTAACTAGGTATGTGACTTTTTATTCAGTACCATTTTCAGGGTTCACCTTACAATAAGATGTGTTTTTGTAAAAATATTTAAACAATCAAAATATTATTCATAACAATTCTGTAAAATTTGTAAAATTTCATCATTATTCAATATTTTATACGCTCCGCCTCTGTCACTTACTGAATTTGCAATTTTAGGAAGCATTTCTGGTGTAGCTCCCAACTCTTTTAAAGTTGTAACCATTTTGCTATCTTTAATAAATTTTGAAAGTAAATCTAAACCTTCAAGAGCTATTGCATCATCCGTTTTAGTTGTCGGATTTACATTAAATACATTAATTGCAAAACGTTTAAATTTTTGCAAACCATATTTATAAATATAACGGTAATATGGAATAGCTATTGTTGCTAATCCCATACCGTGTGCACAATCTGTATAAGCACTCAATTGATGTTCTATTTGATGAACTTTTCAATCCTGTGCTTTTGATAAACCTACCAAATTATTTAATGCTGTAGTTGCAATTCACATAATATTACTTCTTGATTCATAATCCAATGGATTTTTGACTGCTATTGGAGTTGAATGAAATAGTGAACGAAGTAATCCTTCAATTAAATAATCTGAAGTATTATCATCTTCACCCGAAAAATATTGTTCTAATAAGTGCAACATTGTGTCGGCAATGCCTGAAACCATTTGATATTCAGGTACTGTAAATGTATATTCTGGATTTAATATTGAGAATTTTGGATACAGTTCTTGTGAAAAAACATTTCCAGTTTTAATTGTCAGTTCTTCATTTGTAATTACAGAACCACCATTCATTTCTGACGCTGTGCCAACCATAGTTAATATTGAAGCTATTGGTGTAATTTTTGTATCAACGCTTTCGTGTTTAATTCAAAATTTTTCTCACGGATCTGTCTTGCAATATGCTGCTGCTGAAATACCTTTGGAAATATCTATTACAGAGCCACCTCCGACAGCTAAAATTAAATCTATACTATGTCTCTTTACCAATTCAGCTCCTTCTATCATTTTTTTAAAAGTTGGATTTGGCATAACTCCAGACAATTCAATAATATTTTTATTTGCATTTTTTAAAATTTGAATCACTTTATCATATAAACCACTTTTTTTAATTGAAGAAAATCCATAAACTAATAATATATTTGCTCCATAATTTTTTAATTCGTCATTCAAACTAGTCAATGAATTTTTACCAAAATAAATTTTGGTTGGATTATAATATTGAAAATCATAAATCATTTAATTACCTTCTTTCTTTTAAAGTATACACTACATTTAATTTTATTAAATCCCGATTTTTATTCATGGAAATAAAAAAAATTAAATTATTATTTTAAGTTGCTTTAATGTAAATTAATCACTATAATAAACATGGCATAATTATAATAAATCTTTCAATTATTAAGAGGTTCAAATGTGTTTTTATTTTATAAATTTATAGATATATTTCAATTTTTTATGTAAAATAATTATTAATAAAAAGAAAGGATTTGGATGTAAATAAATTATTTTTATATTAATAATTAGGCCAAATTACTAAACGAATTATTTTCTATAAACGATATTGGGACTTTGTTTATAGATTAAATTTAATGCATTTTCTAATCACAAACAAATATATTTAGAAATAGACTGGGGACAAGTCACTTGCATTATAATAAAAAGCACTTTTTTATTAGTGTTAATTTTTAAATTGGTGCGTTTAAACACAAGAAGGATTGATAAAATGGAACAAAACGATGTTTTGGCAAAAAAAACCATTTTGATAATTGATGGTTATCATCTTTTACATAAAGGTTTTTATGGTTCTTTAAAAAGAAATAAAAATTCAATTAACAAGGATGGAATTCTTGTTAATGCAGTATATACATTTATATCAAAAATAAATGAATGTATATCAAAACAAAAATATCATACAATCATTGTTACATTTGATGTGGGAAATTCATGTTGAAGGAAAGAAATATATCCAGAATACAAAGCAAAAAGAAAAGACACACCAGAAGAATTATTACCACAAATGCAAATTGTACGTAATTTCTTAACAGATGCAAATATACCATGATATGAAAGACCAACTTTTGAAGGCGATGATATCATGGGAACAATTTCACGAATTGCAATAATGTTGGGATATAAAATTGAAATATTATCAAACGATAAAGATATATACCAACTGGTAAACGAAAATGTAACAGTAGTTTCAAAAGCTTCAAGAAGTGCTCCTGAAGTATTTGTTGACACAAAAACTGTAATAGAAGAATTTCAATGTTTACCAAGTCAAATACCAGATATTAAATCTTTGATGGGTGATAGTTCAGATAATTTAAAAGGTGTTACAGGATTACATTACAAAACAGCACAACAATTATTAGAAAAATACAGAACTGTTGAAAATATATTTAACAAAATTGATGAAATTGAAGATAAAAATCTTTCTGAAAGATTACTTCGTAACAAGGATAAAATTTTAATGAATAAAGAATTAGCAACAATTAAAACTAATGTAGATTTAGGAAGAATTAATCTACGATCATTGAAAGTTGATTATTATGGATGAAGCAAATTTTTATATGAAAACGGTATGTATTCATTCTTAAAAACAATTAAGCCAGCTCTAGATAGACAAAAAGAGTTTAGAAGAGCTGCCAGGATTGCAAAAGAAACTGCCATTGAAAATGGCGAAGATTGAACTACAAAGCGTTTTGAATTTTACAAACAATACAAAGATAAATTAGAAAAAGATATACATAGAAATTTTAATAAAACAAACGATAACTACAGTACGAAACTAGAAAATTATAACGAAGATTCAGACTAGTAGTGCAATAATTAAACATATTGCCAAAAATATTGATCCAAGTGTCAATATTTTTTTTGCTTTAATTTTCTCTGCCAATCCAAATACGTTTAATTTATTTTTTTCTAAAATTGATGGATTAATTGTAGTTACTGCTTTTAATTCTTTAACATTAACACCAAACAAAATTGCACAAAAATTTTTCAAATGATAAGCTTTTTTTGCAGCACCCATTATATTTGATTCATCATTAAAATTTAAAATTAATATACTTTGAAATTTGAATGACATTATATTATTTATTTGTACTGCTTTAATTTTTAATTGGCTAATTTTCATTTCCAAGACATTTGAATCTTTTTTGACAATAAAGCAAATTAAATTTTCATCATCTATTCCCAAAATAAATGGCAATTTAATATTTGTATTTTCATATAATTTTATTACGGCTTTTATATTTTTTAATTTATCAATTTTTTCATAAATTTTTTGATCAATTTCATTATTTGACAAATTAAATGTTTTAATTTCACTATGTTTATTTAAAAAAGTTTTTAATTCCATTAAATTAACCTCAAATATTCTTTATCTATTATAACAGTTAAATAATTACAAATAAAAAACAAACTAGAAAACTAGTTTGTCATGTAAAGAGATTTGAAATCAAGGAATAGATAAACATAACTGTATATCTATTAAGTAGTTATTAACTTAAATTAATAACATAAAAAATTATTACTTAACGAATTTTAACACTATTGTACCCATTTCATCTATTTGTGTATATTTTAGATTAATTACTAAAGAATCATTCACCGAATAATTTCTTGTTGAAATTAATAGTGTACTATCCGAAATAACATAATCTTTTCCATTTTTACAAGGTATACCATTTAGATTAACATGCAATCTTTCTGTATCTATCAATCCAGGAACACGTTCACTTTCATCATCAAAAATTCCATAATTTATTGGCATAAGAACAAAATTAACAGAGGTTTTTTGAGAAATAGATAATTCATCTGTAGAATTAAGTAACTCTTGATATTCTGCTCCATTTGTTGAAATTGAAGTTGAAAATCCAAAAATATCACTCCCGGCAAATCGACTTGAAAAGTTCAATAATGAAACTTCTGTTGAATTTTTATTTTTAACTTCAATAGTTTGTTTTAAAATGTTTTTTGCACTCACCACTAGTGGTGTTACAATAATTGACTTTTTATCTTCGCCAATTTTAAAATTAAAATACTGATTTTCACCAATAACATTAATTTCGTCTTCTAGATCAAGTAAATCTGAATTGCCTAACTTAGTCATCAATGGAATTGTGACAGGTTCTAAAATTGTATTTTTATCCAAAACAAATTCTGGATAAGTATTATAATCGTTGTTTTCAAGTGGATTTGTAAAAATTACACAATTTTCATCATATCCTGAAACATCTATATAAACATCTTTTTCTAAATATCCATCAAATGAAATATCTATTTTAGTAGAACCATTAACTTTAGCAAAAACATCAACTAATATTTTAGTATTACTTTCTTGTTTTGTTTCAATGGCTACCAAATTTTCATCCTCAACAGAAATAGTTGGTGCAAATTCTTTTAAAATAGAACCTGCATTGACAATTTCAAAAGAGGCATGATCTGATACTGGAGAATAATCATCAATACTTAAATCGATTACATCATCCGAAATTTTAATACCATCTTCTTTATAGTTACCATCACCTTGGCTGATGCTTATGCAAGAAACTAAAGTTGATGATGTAATTAAAGATAACGATAAGGAGCTTAATACGGCTAATAATTTTTTCATTAACTATATTTGGCACCATTCAAAAGGCAATCAGAAGCGAATTCCAATTTATGTGTGTTTGATACAGGGTCAATTTGCTCATCTTGGTTTGTAGTTCCATCATACAAACCATTATTTGCATTTTCCCAATTTAATTTAAATAAATTAACAGATTCATTTGGATACATAAATGCATACAAAGCATTAAAATTTTCTTTATTAATAGTTTCTATAAAGTCATCTTTATAGTTGTTAATACTGTCAAGTAATTCTTTTGAAAGAGCGAAATCGGTTAACTCTTTTGAATTGTTGTTATTTTTATATTGTTCAATAAAATTAACACTAATTTCTATTTTAGCAAGGCCAACTGTTTTTTCAAAAACAGGTATGCCAACTTCGTCTAAATCATAAATCATTTTTTTAGATTCAGGCGTTAATTTTTGCAAATTTAATAGTGCTTCATCAAAAGCATCTAAACTCGCTACTGCAAGCATAGATAAAAACTTTTGCATAAAAAAATTCTTCTTTCTAAGAACATACGTCTTATACATGCCACATGGGCTAAGTTTGTATTCGTAGGATTGCTTTTTTATTTGCAATCCTACATTAATTATTATACACTAAAATTTGCGATTTTCCTAGTGATAGTGCTTGTCTAATAATTAAACACTTGTGCATTAAAAAATTAAAAAATTCAATCTTAACAATTGAATTTTTTAATTTGCCTCTAATGGTTTATCGTCAAGTCTAATACCTTGCTCATCCACTAAATACAATCTTTCTGTAATAATTTTTACTTGTTTTTGACTTATTAAAACCAAACCTCTATGAACATGAATATATGTATGTGCACCATTAATTGCATAACTTACCACACTTATTTTTAAAGTTGAAATAATTGGAGCATGATTATACAAAACACCAATGTCACCATCAACTGTTTGTAAATTAACTATATCAACAAGTTTATCATCAATAAAAATTCCTTCAGGTGTAACAATTTTTAACATTATTTGATTTGCCATATTTTTAACACACCCTTACTGTTATTTTTTCTTATTGTCTTGATTATGTTTATCTCAAACTTCATCTAAATTACCAACATACATAAAATAACCTTCTGGAATTTCATCACATTCTCCATCTAAAATTGATTTAAATGATTTGACAGTTTCGGCTGCTGAAACATATTTACCTTCTCTGCCTGTAAATTTTGCACCAACAAAAAATGGTTGTGAAAAGAAATTACGAACTTTACGAGCTCTTGAAACAATAATTTTATCTTCTTCAGATAATTCATCCATTCCTAAAATAGCAATGATAGATTGTAAATCTTTATATTTTTGCAATATTTCTTGAACACCCATTGCTACTTGATAATGTTCTTCTCCAACAATATCTGGATCCAACATTCTAGATGATGAACTCAGCGGATCAATAGCTGGATAAATTCCCAAAGCAGATATTCCTCTATCTAAAACGGTACGTGCATCTAAATGAGCAAAAGTTGTTGCTGGGGCAGGATCTGTTAAATCATCCGCAGGAACAAAGACAGCTTGAACTGAAGTAATTGAACCTTTTTTTGTAGATGTAATTCTTTCTTGAAGTGCTCCCATTTCAGTTGATAAAGTTGGTTGATAACCAACAGCTGAAGGCATACGCCCCAATAATGCAGATACTTCTGAACCTGCTTGCGTAAATCTAAATATGTTATCTATAAACAACAAAACATCTTGATTTTTTTCGTCTCTAAAGTATTCAGCAATTGTTAGTCCTGTTAAGGCAATTCGCATACGAGCACCCGGTGGTTCATTCATTTGACCGAAAACTAGTGAAGTTTTATCAATAACTCCAGCCTCTATCATTTCATAATAAAGGTCATTTCCTTCTCTTGTTCGTTCACCAACTCCAGCAAATACCGAAATACCACCGTGTGCTTTAGCCACATTATTAATTAATTCCTGAACTAGAACAGTTTTACCAACTCCAGCTCCACCAAATAATCCAATTTTCCCACCTTTTGCAAAAGGCACGATTAAATCAACAACTTTAATTCCAGTTTCTAAAATTTCGGCTGTTGGTGTTAATTCATCATAAGCTGGTGCTTCTCTATGAATTGGCATACGTTTTACATTATCTAGTTCTGGTTTTAAATCAATTGCTTTACCTAAAACATTAAACATTCTACCTAAAACTTCATCACCAACAGGTACTGAAATTGCTGCACCTGTATCAATAACATCCATTCCACGCATTAATCCTTCGGTTGGTCCCATAGAAATACAACGAACTGTTTCATCTCCAACATGTTGAACACCTTCCAAGACTAACTCTTGATTATCCATTGTTTTAATTGTTAAAGCATTGTAAAGTTTTGGAATGTTGTCTTCATCAAATTTAACGTCGACAACTGGTCCTAGAACCTGAACAATTTTCCCAATATTGTTTGCCATAATATATCTCCCTAAATTTTAATTAATCTTTTTATGCATTTGCACCAGAAACAATTTCAGTAATTTCTTGTGTAATAACACTTTGTCGAACACGATTGAATTGAATGATTCAATTTCTCACTAATTCTCTACCGTTTTTAGTTGCGGCTTCCATTGCAGTTCTTCTTGAAGCTTGTTCAGATACTTGAGATTCAACAATTGTTCCAAGTAAAATTGTATTTAAATATAAACCTACAGATGAAGACAAAATTGTTTCAGCGTCAGGTTCAAACTCTACTTGAGCTGTAATCGTGTGATCATTTTCAACCTTTTTTTCTTTTACTATTGGAAATAATCGTAAGATAGTTGGTTCAAATGTAACATTATTAATAAATTTGGTATAAACTAATTTAATTTCATCATATTGTTTTGATGAAAATAATTCTAGTAAATTTCTCCCAATTGCTCCAGCTTGTTCGTGTGAAAAATTAACATCAACAGTCAAGTCAGAATAAATTACATTCATATGTCTTGCAGAAAAAAAAGAAACTGCTTTTTTACCAATTGCATAAATTGAATCAGTTTTTTTAATATTTTGCATCACCAATTTGTTTATGTTTGCATTATATGCACCACATAAACCTAAATTTGAATTAACCACAACTCATAATGTTTTCTCAAATTTTTGATCATCTTTTGCTAAAAAAATTGAATTATCAACATTTTTAATAATTTCATTAAAAGCATTATAAACTTCAGTCAAATATATGTGTGTTTCACCAACACGTTTACCAACACGTTTTAATTTTGCAGTAGCTACCAATTCCATAGCACCAGTAATTTTTGTAATATCTTGTGCAGATGAAATTCTTGCTTTATATCCACCTAAATTTGGCATAAATTAAAATTTAAAAAGTAATTATTTTTTTGCAAATAATTCTTTAAATTCAGCTTCCGTTCCATATTTTGTTGATTGGTAATCGTGTATTTTATCTATAAAGCGTTTCAAAATTACTTTATTTTCTTTATCTATCGCATTGCTCAATTCATCATCAAATGCTTTTGTTTCCATCAATTTTTCACGCAATTTTTTTCCTTCTGGTGATTTTTGAAAATGATGAACTAATGCATTTTTCAAATCAAGAATTAAATCTAGTGGTAATCATTTTATTAATCTATTTTTAACAGCCAATAAAATCATTGCTTGATCAACTTGTTCTAATGGACTATATTGACGTTGTTTTAAAATTTCTAGAACTCTTGAACCATGTTCTAAAGTTTGTCTAGTTGCCTCATCCAAATCTGAACCAAATTTTGAAAAAGCTTCCAATTCAAAATATTGTGCCAATTCTAATTTCAATGTTCCTGCAACTTGTTTAATTGCTTTAATTTGTGCAGATGAACCAACTCTTGAAACTGAAAATCCAGTATTAACAGCAGGTCTATTACCTTTATTAAACATAGATTCTGACAAGAAAATTTGTCCATCTGTAATTGAAATAACATTTGTTGGTATATATGCAGAAATATCTCCAGCTTGAGTTTCGATGATTGGTAAAGCAGTAATTGAACCACCACCATTTTCTTTATTTAATCTAGCCGCTCTTTCTAGCAATCTACTATGTAAATAAAAGACATCCCCAGGATAAGCTTCACGCCCCGGTGGTCTTCTTAACAATAAGGCCATCGTTCTATATGCAACAGCATGTTTTGATAAATCATCATAAACAATTAAAACATCTTCACCATTGAACATTCATTCTTCTGCAATAGTTACACCTGTATATGGTGATAAATATTGCAACGGTGATAATTCTGATGCTGATGCTGAAACGATAACTGTGTATTCTAAAGCACCTGCTAATTTTAATTTTTCAACAACTTGTGCTACTGTAGATTCTTTTTGACCAATTGCAACATAAACACATTTAACATTTTTATTTTTTTGATTAATAATTGCATCAATTGCAATAGCTGTTTTACCAGTTTGTCTGTCACCAATAATTAATTCACGTTGTCCTTTACCAATAGGTATAATTGCATCTACTGAAATAATACCCGTTTCCATTGGTTGGTCAACTGATTGACGAGCCATAACACCAGATGCAATACGTTCCACTGGTCTAAATTTATTAGTTTTTATGTCACCATTGCCATCAATTGGTTGTCCTAAAGCATTAACAACACGACCTAATAATTCATTTCCGACTCTGATTTCAACAACTCTTCCTGTACGTTTAACTGTATCGCCTTCTTTAACAAGAGAATCATCCCCCATTAAAACAGCTCCTACTGCTCCGTCTTCTAAATTTAAAACCATTCCATAAATATTATTTGGGAAAACCAATAATTCCCCCATCATAGCATTATCTAGTCCGTATAATAATGTGACTCCATCTCCAACAGTAACAACAGTTCCTTCTTCTGATTTAACTATTTCTTTACCATATTGTTTTATCTGACGTTCAATAACTTCAGATATTTCTTTAATATTTAATGCCATCTAATCTCACCTACTCCCCTCTATTATGAGTTGCCAGAATTTTTAAATCGGCAAGTTTTCCTTTTAATGAACCATCAAAAACTTTATTTCCAACAATAATTTGAACTCCGCCAATAATAGATTCATCTAATTTATTTATTAATTTAACTTCCGATCCCATTTGTTTTGTGATTTTTTGTTCCATTAATTTAATTTTTTTATCATCAATTGCTATTGTAGATCAAACCGTACCATATAAGATATTTCGATGTTTAGCTAAATATTTACGTACTTTTTTAAAAATTTGGCGCACATATCTAAACGCTTCTTGTTCTAACAAAATTTTCAATGCGTTTAAAACATAAACCTCAAACTCAAATTTTCCGAAAGTTTGATCAATAATAGCTATTCTTTTGTGTTTATCAACCACTGCGTCATGTGTTGATAAAATATCTACAAAATTTTGTTCTATTTTTAATACATCAACAATAACATTAGCTTGTTCGATATATTTATCTACTTTTTTTTCTTTAATTGCTATTCGCATAAGTGCATTTGCTCAATTATTAATAACATTATCTGATAAAATCATGATTAATTATTTATCTAAAGATTTGATAAAATCATCAACTAGCGTTTCGTTAGTTTTTTTATCAATCACTTTACCTAAAACTTTTGATGCTGCCATAAGAGCAGTATCAATAATAGTTTGTCTAATTTGAGCTTCAGCTTCTTGTCTTTCACGAACAATTGCATTTTTTGCGTCTGCATTTAAATTAGTTGCCTCTGTTCTGGCATCTGTTATAATTTGCATTTTTGTAACATCAGCTTCTGTACGAGCTTGTTTTACAATTGTAAGTGATTCATTTTTAGCTTCTTTTAATACCAATTCAGCATCACGTTGATTTTTATTAGCTTTTGCTTGACGTTCTGCAGCATCGTCTAATAATTCATTAATTTTATTTCTACGTGTTTCTATAGTTTTCCTAAATGGTTTATACACTAATTTTGCTAATACAAGCACAATAACTATTGTAGCTAGAACATGAGCTATAAAATTTGGTAAGTTTGGAAATAACTGAGTAACAACTTCAGGCACCCCTGGTGCAGAAAATATATTAAACATATAATTATTTCTCCTTTCCTTTTTTAAAATTATTTTGCTACTTTAAGTATTAAGCAACAAAAATTAATAAAATAGCAACAACCAATGCATAAATTGCACCTGATTCTGCAATACCAGCTGCAATAATCATTGTTGATGTAATTTTAGATGCTGCTTCTGGATTTCTACCGATAGCCATACAAGCACCTTGACCTGCAGCACCTTGACCAATACCAGCTCCTAAAGCTCCAACAATTGCAACTCCGGCTCCTAATAATTTTAAACCTTGTCCAGTTTCGGTTGTTGTTGCTAACAAGTTAGTAGCAAAAATATTTGTTAATAAGCCTGCCACTACACTCATATAACTTCCTGCAATATTGTTTACAAAATCTGTTAATAACATAATGTATATTCTCCTTAAAAAATAAATAATAATATATGTTTGTTTTTTAAAATGCTTCTTAATATTTTTATTTAAATATTTAGTTGATACTTAAAAAATTAAAAAATTATGCCGTTAATAAAGTGTCTTTATTTTTTGCTTTAAGATTTTTTAATTTTAAATTTTTATTTTCTTTCAAGTTATTTTTGCCATGCATTTTATGTGGCTCATTCTCTTCTCCGTGTTCACCTATTGATTCTTCTCAATATGCCATTGTTAACATTGCAAAAACTATTGATTGGATTGCTCCATCAAATAAATCAAAATACATATGTAAAAATGGCATTATAAGAATCGCTAATGGATTAATACCCGTTCAAAAATATTTATATTGTTGAGTTCATGTTTCGTCTAATTTACCATCAATTGAATTAAAAATATCATTATTAATTCAACCATAAGTCATATCATTACCATCTCCTGGTGTAAACATTGAATGTGCTCCACCTCAAGTACCTTGTAATCCAATCAAAAAAGAATACAATAATCCCAAAATAATTGAACCACCAAGGATATTACCAAATAAACGAAATGAAATAGAAATTAACGGAACAAATTGAGTAATTAATTCCAATGGATTTAAAAATTTTTTAAAAAAACGTAATTTTTGATAACGCAAACCAAAATAATAAATCCCAATAAATGTAGCAAATCCCATACAAAAAGTTACTGTATAAGATGAAGTCAATGGCTCAACACCAATTAATGAAATAACCGAAGAAACTACTATGTATAAAATAATATACATACCGTAAGGGGTTAATTTACGATATTTTTTCCCCATAATTCCAGTAATTAAATCTTCAACTCACATTATAAACATTTCCATGAGTACTAAAAAACCAGTTAATTTTTCATCAACTTTATGATTTCGAATTTTTTTATTATAAATAATTGAAATCACGCAAATAACAATAGTTGTTAAAATAATTGATAAAAACTGATTGGAAAGATCGTAAAATCCACTAAACATATTTGTGTCTGCTAAAAGCATATATACTCTCTCCTGTATAAAATAATTAATAAAATTTAAATTTATTTTGAATTTTATTAATTTTACGAGTAATCTAGATTAGTTAATTTAGTTCTTGAAATTGATCTGAAGTCTTCATTTCTATTTTTATATTTTTGGTTATAACAAAACTAATAAATGGAAATACAACAAAAGGCGCATAACCAATTATTACACCAAAAATACTAAAAATAGAATTGGCTTCATATGCAATCAAGAATGGTATAAAATACAAACCGGTTCTTAATACGAAAAAAAAGTAATACAAAAAGTGGTTTTCCAAAATAAACAACATTTTTGTTGATTTAGCAAGCGCAAATCACGCGCAACAAATAACTATCGCACCAATAGCCCAACCCGTAATTCATGTTCAATTTATTAAATTACCGACAAATAAGCCAATAACTACAACAAACGAAATAAGTATTACAGACAGTACAAGCAAACTATTTATAAATTGAGGCCCTAATCTAATTGAGTGTTTTTTCACATTCAAAACCTCCAGACAGTTTGTAAATCTCCATCTTTATGAGTGTACTCTTATAAATAAAATATGTAAACAAAAATAAATATAATAATTTGACTTTTTCAATAAAATAGCAATAAAAAATGTTATAAATGGCTGTATATTACAGTAATTTATAACAATTAAATAATATTTTTAATATTGAAAAAGATAATAATAAATTTTTTATACTCAATTATTAAACGGAAATCATGTCCTTAAAAAATCAAGTCAACCGGGATTTGGACTAAATCTTGGATATAGTGCCTGAAATTCTAAAATTGCTTTCTGCAAATTATCTCGATTTTTCAAAACTTGATTTGTAGCAATTAAATACATAAAAACATGTGATGCAGATCTGTTTACACCATAAATGCAATGAACATAAACTTTATCATTCTTTTTTAAATGCTCATCAATTCTCTTTAAAACTAGTTTTACAACAGATAAATTTATATCGTTTTTTTCAGGAAAATCAAAAGCCCTAAATCAAAAATGTTCATTATCTTCAAAATAAACTGGATATTTATGAAAATCTATATCGTTTTCATATATTTCAGAAGCTAAAGACATAACATAATCAGTATCCTCAGGAACACTTCTCATTGAACCCAATCACAAATTATCACGTATTTTTTGTGCACTCATCTAAATTAACCTCTCACATACAAATGTATTATAACTCAGTATTATTTGAATTATTAAATTTTGTCTTTCTGATGAAAAACAATCGGTATGTTAATGAACAAAGCATTATTCCAATTGAAGTTGTGATCAGGAATCCTAAATTAAATGAAATTGGAGAAACATTAAATAAATCATTACTTAAAAAGTTGTCAAAAGATATTCCAACAACAGCACCTAAAACAAAGTTGTATCCTCCATAATATCTAATATTTAAAATACCTATAAATAAAGTTATTATAATGGATACAAAAAAATTTGCTCAATATGCCTTAATTTTGTAGAATTCATATATTCAAAGCGATTCTTCAGAAATGCCATTATAAGCACCTATTCCTGCTTTTTTTGAATAAATAATTTCTTGATTATTTAACGTTTTTTTGAATACTATCATTCTAAATCATAAAGAAATACCTGGTGTTGTTATACCGAGTACTTCTGCGGTTAATGGTGTAAATCATATTTTATCTATTCCAATTACCGCAGAATCACAAAATAGTAATGAACTAATAATTATAGATAATTTATTTCGGGCCCGCCCATATCATGAAGCATTGGATATATAAAAATAAATGCTACTAAAATCCTAAATCATCAATTATTATTTGAATACATATATATTCACATATAAATTTGAACGTTTATTTTGGGAATATAATTGCTCATAAAATACAAAAATGCAGATAAACTAGTGATGATGATAATTTTCAAAAAAAACTCAATACTGCCACGAATTTTTCTAAGAGTAATTCTATTTTTTAATGGTTTTAAAATAAAATTGTAAAATATAATAGATATAACTGATGATAAAACTACTGAAATTAAACCAAAATTTGAAATTTCCCCACTTAAATTTATATAAAAATTTAATCCAAGTAAAATAAAAGTAATTGCATTTGCCGAAAATTGATCTTTTGTAAAATACTTTATTAAAATATAAGATGCAATTGATGGAATTGCTAATGTCCCATACTGAACTATCTGATTTATTTTGTTATAGATTTCTTGGTTTATAACATTAAAGCTATGAAAAATAATTATGATAGCAAAGGCTAATGTAATTCATTGCAAATAATTTATTGATTTGGATGCAACCTGCATTCATGATTGTGGCATTTTAACTTTAAAAAAATAACTTATATTTTTTATAATTTTTAAATTATTATTATGTTCAAAAATTTTATTAGTATTTTTTATTACATCTATTGTTCTAATTTTGACAATATTTTTGTTATTAACTTTAGGCAAATCAATTTCCTTGTCCAAAGCTAAAATAACAAGACTTGCCTTTTCAAATTCTTCTTCTGTAATTTTATTTAGATTTCCTTTAGAACCTACAGTTTGTATTTTTATTTTTAAATTATTTTCTTTTGCGTAATTTAACAATCTATTTTCAGCCATATACGTATGTGATAAGCCATATGTACAAGCACACACAGTAACTACAAAATTAGAATTTAAATCAATAGCACTATTTTCATTTAAATCATTTGCATTCAATAAAATTTTTGTACTAATAAAATTAAATATCTCATTCTCTGTCAATAATTCATTTAATGCATCGATAATTTTTTTGTTCATCAGTGAAACTGAAAGTGTTGATAAAATTTCTAAATGCATATCATTATGATTTGAATCTGTGGAATCAAAATTACAAAAACGTCATTTGTAGGATTGCCATCTAATGATTCTCAATTTATGTCGTTTGTTTTAAAAAATAAAAGCACTGATTCTTTTAATCCGTTTATCATTGAATGTGGAATAGCTATTCCATTTTCAAAACCAGTACTTCCTTGTGATTCTCTTTTTTGTAATTCTTGAAAAATTATATCGACATTATCAATTAGATTGTTTTCTTGAATGATTTTTGAAATGTATTCAAATAATTCATTTTTACTTTTTATATTTTTAACTATTTTCACATAATGTTTTTTAAAAAAGATATATTATAATTTGATTGCAAACGTTTTAACCTCGTTTGGTTTTATAGATAAATTTTTTTTATCACTTATTTCTTCTGTTAAATTACATTCATGTACAATATTTTTACTTTTAATTTCAATAATCTTATTTGTAGGATTATAATATCTAATTATAAAATAGTTCTTATCTCATGATTCTTTGAGTGCGGTTTGAACTAATAAATCTGCATTATTTATTTCTAAAAATGAATTATTTTTTAATTGAGTTTTGATAAATCTTTGCGAAAGCACAAACGTGTCACCTTGAAAATGAAATGGATTTATATTTTGTTTTTGATAATAAACACTACGTAAATTAAATTTTTTTGACATAAAATTTAATTTATTTGTATCATTTAAACTAGCTATTCCAAAATTAAATTCTAAATGTTTATTTAAATTACTATCTGGAGTTTTATGCGGATAATTATCTATCCCACTCGCTCTTCCTCTTCTATAAAGTAAATTTCTTTTTCCAATAAGTGAGACTCTTCGAAATAAAGTTAATGCTATTTTTTCATCGTTCGATCCTATAATCTGATATTCATTATTTCCTTTTGTAAATAAGGCAAAAGCATTTTTTTCATTTGCTAGATAAACCAATGATTCATTTGATTCAATTTCAATAGGTACATCTATTCAATCATTTTCAATAGCTTCTTTTACTTTTGAATCATGAATTAATCTTTTTTGAATTGAGGAGCATTGATCTGCAAATGAATATTTTGTTTTCAAAATGTTTGTTTTCACAATTGACCTTCATCTTATATTTCTCATTTCATTTTGCAAATTAATTTTTACATCTATATAATTATCTTTAATTATAAATTTAACATTCAATATTTGTTCTTTTGAATCATAATATTTAATTCCAGAATTAAATAAATAAAAATATTTTAAACTTAATATTGAAATATTATTATTTATTATATTTTGAACCATAACTTTTTTTAGAACTGCAATATTTCTGTTTAAATTTTTTAGCGGAGAATAATCATATGTGTCTCCGTCATCTATCGTTGCTTCAAAATCAAAAAAATCCTCAACAAATATAGAATTTATTTTATTATCTTTTAATTCAAGTTTAAAATTTTTTGTTTCAGCTATCGAAATTTTATTAACAACTATTTCATTTATTCCCAATAATTGTTTTAAACTAATTATCTTATAACCAAATGATGGCATATCTAATTGAAAATTTATGATGGTTTCAAATCTTCCATCATTTTCATCAAATAAAAAATTAGTTGCATTTAAATCTGTTTGCACATATTTTTTCTTTGCATAATTAAAATTTTTTATATTAGCAGCATCAACAACTTGAAAATTTTCATTATCAAAATATTTTTGATTATTAATTGAATAATTTACTTTTATATCACCATCATAGATATCAAAGTTTTGTGTTAGCAAATTTACACAAATTTCAAAATCTATTTTACCTAATACAGGTTTCAAATTTCACAAAAGGATTTCATCATTTGTTAAATTGACTGCACTTGCAATTCTTTTTTTTATTAAAGTTATTTGTCCTTCAATAATTGATTTTACAGCTTCAAGTCTTGAAACTATTGATCTGTTTGTTTCATCTGTATTGCATCCACCTAATGAATCGTGTGCATGGCACGATAATAATCTTTTAGTAGCTTCAAGAATTACAGTTGAAGGATATTCTCCACCCATTTTTTTGTACATAACAGAAATAGGTTCTAATTCTCCATACAATAAATTTTCGACTAATCTTGATAGTTGTTTTATGTCATATCTAGATGAAGTTATTGTCTTGTGTGCTCTAGCTGTTTTCCCATATCTAAATTGCCCCTTAATAATATTTGCATTTTCAATTACTTGATTATCGTTTACCACATCTTGCATAAATTTCTCAAAATCAGATAATAAATATTCATTTTCTAAATCTTGATTATTCATTTCCTCAACGATAAATTTTCATCCTCTAATCATTGGCATTTGATCTGAACCAATTGGAATTAATATTCTTCTTCCTGTTGATTCTGATAACGGTTTTAAAATCTCTAGTTCATTTTTTAATCACTCTATATAATTTTTGGCATATTGCTTGGCATTTGTTTTTGCATCTCAAATTGTATTTTCTTTTTTTGATCATGTTGAATGATAAAGTTTTAATAAACCATCAACTCCTGTAAAATAACCATGTTTATATAAATTATACACTGGAAATTTAGTTCCATCCTCTGCTTCTCATAAATTAAATAGCGAATTGTTAATTAGTTCCTCATTTCATCCTCTTCAATTTATTATTCCTATATTATTTGTCTTTGAAATTATCTGTGGCAAATTAGAATTAGAGCCAAATGAATCAGGTAAATATGCAACTTTCATAGAATTACCTAATTCTTCACTCATTTTTGTTCCTACAAGTAAATTTCTAATAATTTATTCTCCTGTTGCATTGAAAGTATCTGTTTGTGAATATCAAGGTCCAATAATTAATTTTTTATTAGAAATTAATTTTTTCAATTCATTTTTGTCTTCAGGAAAATAATGTAAGTAATCATCCACAATTGAATATTGACCATCTCATACAAACGATGATTCATCTTTATTTTGTTTATTTGCTTCAATAATATTTTTCATATTATCTATTAAATAAACATCGCTTAGTTCCTTTGTAAAATATCACTCTTTATCTCAGTGTGCATGTGGAACCATATAAATTTTGTATTTTTTCATTTATTTTGTCTCCATAATTTTGATTAATTCTTTTTTCATTGTCATAATCTCGTTAGCCATTATTAGTATTACTTCTGATTTTGCTAAATGATCTTGAGCATGACCTAGTAATACATTTGAAATAATGTCCTCGCCATTTGCAAAATGAAATAATAAATCACTTTGCACTTTATGTGCTTCAATGATTTTTTGTTCTGAGTTATTTAATAATTTTTGTGCATTCTCAAAATCTTGTTCTCTAATTAGTTCTAATGCTTGCATAGCATCGCTAAATCCATCTCCCGATGAAGAGATAATTTGAAAAGCAACTGAATTTAAATCCATATTATTATTTCTCCTTATTTAAAATATTTTTCAAATTTTAATAACAAATTTTCTTTATCTTTACATACTCTATTTTTAAAATCTAAATTATTATTCAATTCACTAATTTTATAATTTAAAAAAATAATGTTTTCATTTAATTTTTTATTTCAATCTGCAAGAGGAGTATTTTTCAATAGATTAATATTTTCTATTACAAATTTTCTTACATCTAATAGATATGAGCCAAAAATTGTTTCAGTCATTTTTTCAAGAGAAATTAATCCCTCAGTTAAAAAATATTTAAGTGTAGTTATTTTATTTAATTTAATTTTTTCATTCAAAATAAAATTAAATTAAATAATCTTATCATAGGTTCAAAATAATCAATTTCTGTGCTTTCCGCTTCAACATTCAATTTTTTACTAGCTATCTTTTTCTTTGAAAAAATAAAAAAGTAAATGGCACGAAATATTAATATCAAAACAATGAATCCGAATAAACTTAAAATAACAATTCACGTTAGAGACATAAAATTTCCCTACATTTACTTTTTTTAATAATACTTAAAATTATATTAGTCTTCTTTATTAATAACTATTTCTTTTTCTTTCTTAACATTTTTGGCCTCTATTTTTTTCAAGTTCTAATTTTTCTTTTTCAATTCGCGCATTTTCAATTTTTTCTTGATATTTGGGTCCGATAAATACAAATGGGAATCAAATTGCAAATGACAATCCCAGTTGAATTATACTTACCAATATCAATCATCAATCAAAGTCTGTTGCGAATAAGACATTCAATCCATACGGCATTGTTGGTGTTCAGACAACACCCGGTCTAATTCAATGAATCAGTATTCATACATGGCCCATTGTGTAAACTAAATAAAAACCAAATACATATGGTATGAAATATACAGGAGTTAATACAATTGGTACACCAAAATTTACAGGCTCATTAATTCCAAATACCCCTGGCACAATAGATAATTTTGCAATTTCTCTATGCACTTTTGATCTACTAGAAATTAAGATACCAATCAAGAATCCTAATGTAGCCCCTGTTCCACCAACATAACCTAATCCAGCCATTGGTATGGGCATTAGACCATGCTGATCTATTCCTTGAATGCTTATAACATCACTTCAATAATTATGATATAAATCTGGATTTGTAGCATGTAAATTTTTTCATTCAATGTAATAAGCTGTATTTCTTAAAACATTTACATCTCATATAATAGAAGTTATAGGTGTTAATATATTAGTTCCATGAATTCTAAAAAATCAGAAGAATGCAACTAAGAACGATATTAAAATTGTTGCTCCAACATTTCCGCTTAAACCCATTAATGGTTTAGCTAAAATAAATTCTATTGCAACAAAAATAGTTGATAATGTTTTTTTGTATTCGGTCACAACAATATTTGAACCATCGTCACCCGCACTAGATGAAGTTTGTATTCCAGTAATACCAGCTTGAGTTGCGATTATATACCAAACTGGGTTAATAAACGCAAATGACATTAAAACTATTGAAGCTACAAATATAGCCGCAAAAGCTTTAGCTACCATTGGTGGTACAGATTTTGGCATTTTGGGGACAAGCCACTTAACATCCATTAATTTGCAATATATATATGCGGTTAGCATACTAGATAATAATGCTACTAGCATGCCTGAATTGCCCAAATAATTTGTGGCAATTTGAATTTGAGTTCCTACTGCCGGTTCATCAGAACCAGTAATTGATACAACTGTTGCATTTATAGATTCTAATGGTTTGAATGCAAATAATACAGCAACACATAATTCTGCAGAAATAATTCCATCCTTACCGTAAGATTTTGCTAAAAAATATCCCATTCTTAAAGAAATATATATACTAAAACCAGCCATTACAGCCCAAAAGACATCAGCCATTGGTGCTCCAAACAGCATGTTAACTCATTTCATACCTTCTGTGTCTTTAATTGATGGGAAGAATCCAGTTAAAACTGAATTCTGTGCAAAAAATACATTTGACAATATTAATGGTATTGCAGCACCCGTTGTTAAAGTAAACGGAAGCATAAATGCATCTCTTATTGCAACTAAAAACCTATTATTTCCAATACTTGAACCAACTCTTATTGTCGCATCTAAAAATTTTTGTTTTCATTTTGATGGTTCTTTATAGGTTTTAACTCTATTAGGTTTAAATTTTTTTTCTGATATTGTCTCTTTCTCTACTTTCATACTTACCTTTCTATTAAAATTGTGGTGCTATAAAAAATATAATAACTGCTAAAAATATTAAGATTAAATAGTCTATGCCAAGAATTCAAAAAAATTTTTTCCACATTTTATTAACGGGTTTATTAAAAATGTATTTGATCGCCATAAATATTAATAGAATAACTCATGGTAGCATGACAATTATTCCCAAAATTATTTTTCAAATTAAAATTCACATTTTAATGACTTTCTTTATATTTTTTTACTACAGTTTGAATTCTCTGTTTAATTAAATTTGCTTGAGCATAAAATCTTAGTTTTGCTTGATTACGTTGCATAGTATCGTTATAGGTTGTAAACGTGAATGCAGTTTCTTACATATAGCCTTGAAAATATTTAATAAGTATTTTTTTCGAAAAGAATTTTCTTCTAATCTTGAATCTTACAGACAAAATAGAATTTTCACCCAAAGTAGAATAATGTCAATTCCCAGATGTTAAATTAATTACTTTATAAATTTTATCTGTTTTTTTCTCTTCTAAAAATTTGATTAAATAAATATTATTGTCTGTAATTAAATTTCCATTTTTAAAATTTGAATATATTAAGTTTGCAACTAATTCTGTAACCTTATTTAAACCTAATCCACTAATTAATATATTTTTGGAAAATCATAATTGACGTTTTATTTCATCAACGAATGAAGGATACTTAGGTTTTAGGAGGAAATTATATCTTTTGGAAAAAGTTTTAAATGGATCAACCATATTATTTGCAAAATTTAAATCTTCAATATACAATTCTTTTAATAAAATTTTTCTAAACATTAATCATTAAAACAAAGTAATAATTTCTTTATTACCATTTTTGTCAGTGTATTCTATTTCTTTATAATTGTCTTTACCTTTTTTTAAGAATACTTTTAAATAATTAACTGCACCATCCTTTGTAGGAAATTGGCCACAGGTATTACCATTCATTTTTACTTTAAAACCACCCATAAATAATGTGCTTTCCATAATCGAATATATAGGCTTACTATTATCTTTCATAAAAATTATCAGCTTCCATATTTTTTAGCATACTCTCAATAATTAAATCTACTTTTTGCATTCCATATGCACAACTATCCATGACACATACTGGCTTTAATGATCCAACTATTTTTTGAAATTTTGACATTAAATATCTAACTTGCGGTCCGATAAGAATTACATCAAATTTATCTAGTCCACTTAAAGCAGATGTTTCAGGCAACGCTTCTACTGTGAATGGATATTTTTTTTCTTTAAAATAATCTTCCACTTGTGAAACTAAAATTGACGTTGAAAATCCATAACTACATGATAATAAAATATTCAATGATCTCATAAATACAGCACCTTTCTTTTCTATGGTATCTCTACCAATTTCATTATATATATTATAAATTCAATACTATGTAAAAAGAAAAAAATGGAATTTCATTCCATTGTATTATTTTTTTACTAAATAATTTGCACCAATTAAATTTGCGTCATTAAAATATTTACATTGAAAAACTTTCAATTTTCTTATTTAGCATTTTAATAAATTCATTATTTTTGAAATGGCACCGCCAATTAAAATAACATCAGGATTAATAACTAAAGAAAAATTAAATATATACTTCGCTAAATTATTTATTTGATTATTAATTAATTTTTGTGCATCATCATTTGAATTATATTCCTTGTAAATTTGTTTTGCAGTTTTATAAATTTTATTTAGATTAAAATATTCTTGTTCAAACGAATACATTCCAACAATTGTCGAGAAATTTTCAACTGATATTTTTCTATGTTATTTATTGAATAACCAAAATCACCAGGCGCAAAATTAATACCCTTATATAATTTATTATTGATAATAACAGCACCGCCAATTCCAGTGCCCATAATAAATAAAAAACCGTTGCTACAAAATTTAGCATTTCCCGAAATCAACTCAGCAATAGCTGCGCAATTTGCATCATTTTCTATAAAAGTGGAAATTGAAAATTATTTTCAAAATATAATTTCAAATTTATTCTATTTAAATTTTTTATTGCAGACAGAGATGTTATTTCTCCTGTGTTTGTATTTACAGTTCCAGGAGACGATATACAAATATTATCAATAATGTTTGTCATTTTTATTTTTTCAATTTCTTTATTTAATACTTTTATTAAATTGGAAACATTTATAGATCTATACTGTATATTTCATTTATCAACAATTTTTTCATTTTCAAAAATAGCTATCTTGGTGACATTCCGCCTATATCAAAAACCAAATTCACTTTATTCTCCTTTAATTTTTATCGTAAATATTTCATGTGGTTTCAATTCCAAACTATTTAAATTGGAAATTAATGTTTCCTCTAACATATTTAAACTATCAAATGTTTTATCAAAATTATTTACTTTTAAATTCAATTTTATTTTTACTAAACCACTATTAAAACCTCTAATAATTATTCCAGTTTTATCTTCGGCTATTTTTGTTGAAACAACTATAATTAAATCAGAATTTAATTCTAAATTTAATTTTTTTATTTTTATATTTTTATTTACTAGTAATAAAAATCTATCCATTTTTTATATAAATTATTTAAAGTTTGAATTTGATAAAAAACATGTGGTGTTGTAAATTGCTTTGCTTGTTTTCATAAATTAATATTTTCACCAACAAGAAATCTGAAATTAAATTTTAAATTTTGGTTTAATAATTTTGAATCGTGAGTATTTATAATATGTTCTGAAGTTCCGCTGGCTCTATTTGGTCTCCATAATAAATTATGCTTTCCCAATGCATCTACTGATCTAAATAATGTAATTTTTAAATTATTTTGATCTGCTTGATATTCATTATTTCCAAAAGTTAAAAAAGTAACAGGAATTATATTTTCATTTCTTACAGCAATAAAAGATTCGTTTGTTTCAATACCAATAGGTTTCTCAACTCAATTTTCTGATTTTCAAGTTAAGCTCTCTTTTAAAAATGCAGGCCTTTCTATTGTTGCATAGTCAATATTTGAAATAACACTTTCAATACTATTGTTTAAATAATTATTTAAGATTCATTTAATATTTTGCGATTTATTTATCAAAGAAATTTTTAAATCAATATAATTGTTTTCATCTAAACTAATTTCTCTTGTAATAATTTGTTCTATTATTATTTTTGAATTTATTTTTTTCGGAATACTAAATTTTGATTTTATTTTTAGAGTTTTTCTAATTCCATAATTTATAACTTCAAATTTCGAATATAAATGTGTACTTATAATTTGAATATTATTAGATGGTGGTGAGTAATCATAATAATCACCTGCATCTCATGTTGCAGACAAACCAAATAGATCATTAATTTTATTTTCGTTAATTTTATCAATTATTTCAATTTTATTCATATCTGAATAAAATTTTATCTTGCAATATTTATTTTCTATTCAATTATTAAAATTGATTGTCAAAGAATTAACGTTTTTCGATTTTTGCAAACTATATTTTCTAATTTCAAATGGGTTAATGCCATCATAAACTATTAAATCATATTCATAAAATCTAGCTGCTTCTAAAAAAGATTCACCTGCATCTGTTGGTTTTACAATAAAGCCATCGTTTTGTATTTTACGCATCAACAAATCATATTCAACATTAGTATCATTATTTTTTATAATAAAATTTTCCAGAGTTGAAAATATTTTTATGTGATGTTCATTTTTTATTCCATTAACGTTTGTATTTAAAATTATAAATTCTTCATCTTTCAAATTCATATTATAAGAAAACTGTTTCAATATTTCTGTTGTTTGTGATTCAATTAAATTTAATGATCTTAACAATCTGTTTTTAATATTTTCATTTGTATCATCACTATTGCATCCTCCAGCTGAATCATGCGATAACGATAATAATAATTTTTTTAAGATATTTTGAATTACTTCAAACGGATATTCTCCACCACTGATAGATCACAATATAGATAAAGGTTCCAATTGTTGATACAATTTGTATTCCACAGTTTTTAATAATTTCTTAATATCATATCTATTAGATCCGATTGTTTTATGTATTCTTGACATATATGGATATTTAAATTCACCATTCACTGAATTTAAAATTAAATTTTTTGCATCAACATACTTAAAAAAATCTTCATAATTGGAAATTATTCATTCATCATTGGAATATTCTTTTAATTTATCAATAAATTGAGGGGTAAATTTATTTATTGGTGCCTGATCGCCACCTATTGGCAACAATAACACCCCTTTTTGTTTCATATTTGATTTTAATTTCTCAATTATATCCACTGTTTCATCAATAAATTTTTTTGCAAGAGTATCTAAATTATTTTCTTCATTAATTTTGTATGGAAAGAATGTGCCCAATGGTCAATAGCCTAAAAGAAAATTGTAAGAAGTGATTTCTGTTCCATCAATTCCTTTTCATTTAAAGAGAGAACCATATTCATCTATTTGTTTTTTAGACATTCCTCTTCAAAAAATGAAACTATCCAAATTAAAACTTTTATAAATTTGTGGCATCTGATTGTTATGGCCAAAACTGTCTGGAACATAGGTCACACTTTGAGTATTCAAATTATCTTTCCTAATATTATTTATTCCAATCAATAAATTTCTGACAACAGATTCTGAAGTTGTATTAAACAAATCAGGTTGGATGTATCACGGTCCAACAATTAATTTTTTTTCTTTAATTAATTTATAAATTTCATTTTTATTTTCAGGATAAAAAACAGAATAATCATCTATAAAAGAAGTTTGACCATCAAAATTGAAACTTTTATACTCTTTTGATTGTGCTAAAACTTTTATAATTTCATTAATATTTGTTTTTAAATTTATATCACTTTCCTCTTTTGTAAAATACCATTCTTTATCTCAATATGTATGCAAAACAGCAAAAATTTTTCAGTTCATAAAATATTCTCCACTCAATAATTATATTTAATAAATATAAAAATAATTTACATATAAAAATGCGGAATATAATTCCGCATTTTTAAAAATAAGAATTTCTCTCTCAAGATTCATTTTCCATCTTAAAAGCAGAAACTTTCATTAATTTTTCTTTTTCATAATTAAAAATAAAAGTTTTAAAAATACTATTTACAAATCCTCATACAATTAATGGGGAAAATAAATTATTTTTTAATTCTGCATCTTGCTCTCTCATTATATTATTCACCATTATTACATCATCTACTGCATTTGCCACATAAGTATCGTTGTTGGAAGTGAATAAAACAATTTTTGCTTGTGAATCTTTTTTGATTTTTTTTATAACATTTGATAATCTTGTATTTTTAGATCGCAATGAATAAATAATAAAAAGTTTACGAATCCCATCATTAATACTAAAATTTAAATTATTGAATATTTTGAATTTATTATTTACATTTTTATAAAACGCATAGAAATCTTCTAATGCAATATACGAATGACCAAATCCTACTCCATTTATAATAGGATATTTTGACATATCGACAATTAATTTTTTTATTTTTTCTTCTTGTTCTTTTAATAATTTTGAATTTGTAAAACAACTTTCAAAAAAAATTTTAAATAAAAAACCAATTTTATCTTGCTCATTGGAATTAATAATGCTATTAATTCCATCCTTCAATAAAACCGGTTGCTGATTGACTAAATATATAAATTCTTTAAATGATTCTACGTTAATTTTTTTTAAAAGTGTATAAATAAAACTTATTCCTACTCCAAAAGTTGAAGCTATATCTTTTATTTTACCTATCTGCTTTTCTGGTGATTGATTTTTAAAAAAATCAATAAAATCTTTTTCCTTGAAATTTAATTTATCTAAATTTAAGACTAATTTATTTTCCATGAGTACACCGCACTTTCAAAATTTATTATAACAGTGCAAAATAAAAACAAATATAAAACTTTATATGTCTAAAATAAATTACTTCGTTCCGAAAATTCTATCTCCGGCATCTCCTAAACCTGGCACAATATATCCATGTTCATCTAATTTTTCATCTAAAGATGCCGCATAAATATCTACATCGGGATGTGCTTTTTGCAATGCATATACACCTTCGGGAACTGCAACCAAACAAATAAATCTAATATTTTTAGCGCCCCAACTTTTTGCGATGTCTATAGCTTTTATTGCAGAACCGCCAGTAGCTAACATAGGATCAACAACAATTACATATGATTTATCTATATCTGATGTTTTTTTTGCAAAATATTGCACAGGCTTCAAGCTCTCTTCATCTCTATATAATCCAATATGAGCTATTCTTGCTGTTGGTATTAATGATTGAATTCCTCTAGTCATTCCCAATCCAGCACGAATAATTGGTATTAATACAACTGGTAAATCTACTGTTTTACCTATAGTTTTTTTTACTGGAGTTTCAATTTCTACATCTATTACTGGTAAATCTTTTAAAGCTTCATATGTCATTAACATACCTATTTCATTTAAATTTTCTCTAAAATCTTTTGATGTAGTTTCTTTTCTTCTCATTCTTGTAAGTTTATCCAAAATTAATGGGTGTTTTATTTCATAAAAAGGCATAATTTTCTTTCCTTATCACTAATATTTAATATCTTCATACATTGGATATTTTTTAACTAATTCTAATACTTCTTGTTTTAATTTTACAAGATTTTGCTCTGATGGATCTTTAAAAGCAGAGCACATAATTTCAGCTGTTTTTTCAAAATCTTCTTGAACAAAACCTCTAGTTGTCATTGCCGGGGTACCAACTCTCAATCCAGATGTATAAATTGGTTTTTCAGTATCAAAAGGTATCATATTTTTATTTGTTGTTATGTTTATTTTATGCAAAATAGCATCAGCCTCTTTACCAGTGATATTAAAATTAGTTTTGACATCTATATTAATTAAATGATTATCTGTACCACCAGTTATAATACGACATCCACCATTAGACAAAGTTTTTGCAAAAGTTTTTGCATTTATAACAACATTATTTCCATATGTTTTAAATTCTTTTGTTGATGCCTCTAAAAAACATTGCGCTTTTCCAGCAATCATATTTTCTAATGGACCACCTTGAGTACCTGGAAAGATAGCCGAATTAAATTTTTTATTTAATTCAAAATCATTTGTTAAAATGATTCCACCACGTGCACCACGTAAAGTTTTATGTGTTGTTGATGTTACAACGTGTGCGTATTCACATGGATTTGGATGGTCACCAGAAATAACCAATCCGGCAATATGCGCCATATCAACAAATAAATAAGCGTTTACTTTATCTGCTATTTCTCTAAATCTTTTAAAATCAATAATTCTTGAATAAGCAGATGCACCTGCAATAAGAATTTTAGGTTTAACATCCATAACTAATTTTTCAACTGCGTCATAATCTATCATTTCGGTTTCTTTATCAACTCCATAATGATAAAAATGATAAGATTTACCTGAAAAATTAACCACAGATCCATGTGTTAAATGACCACCAGCATCCAATGACATTGCAACCACTTTATCGTTATGTTCTGCTAAGGCGAAATAAACCGCTGCGTTTGCTTGTGAACCTGAATGAGGTTGGACATTTGCATATTCTACATTAAATAATTTCTTAACTGTGTCTATTGCTAATTGTTCCATTTGATCTATATATTCGCATCCACCATAATATCTTTTATTTGGATATCCTTCTGCATATTTATTTGTTGCAACAGATCCCATTGCATCCATAACTGCTTTGGAAACGAAATTTTCCGAAGCTATTAATTCAATATTTTCTTGTTGTCTTTTTAATTCTAAATTTAAAATTTCTGATAATCTTTTATCCATTATAATTGTCCAAACTTTCTATTCTTTTAATGTGTCGTCCACCTTCAAATGGTGTTGATAGAAAAATGTCTATTAATTTTAGCGCTTTTTCAATAGCAATAATTCTAGCTCCTAATGCTAAAATATTTGCATTATTATGTTCTCTTGCAAGTCTAGTTGTCGTTTCTTCATATGATAAAGCCGCTCTCGCTCCATTAACCTTATTTGCAGCAATTGATATTCCTATTCCTGTTCCACAAATCGCTATCCCAAATGATTCTTTATCATTAACTACTCGTTTTGCAAGTTCTATACCTTTTTCTGCATATGAAATAGATTTTATAGAATCTGTTCCTAAATTAATAACTTCATGTCCTAATATATTTAAATGCTCAATAATTTTGTTTTTCATTTCAACAGCTGTGTGATCATTTGCAACATATATTCTCATAAAAAATACCATCTCCTTTTCTTACAAAATAAAAAAATAGATAAAAATAGTCTATTTTTTTTCTTTTTCTGAGGATTTTTTAATTCTATTTGAATTATTTTTTTTATCTTTTTTTTGCATTGTTTTTATTTCAACATCAGCTTCATCAATTGCTTGACCTATTTTTGATGATTGGCGAAATAGAATTACTGAATAATCCAATAACGCCGCAGCGCGAATTTGTGAAGGTTCATTAATTTTTTTATTAATACCTAGAAAAATAAATCCCAATAAAGAACCTAAAATAAGAACTAACGCTATAACACCTACAATTGCTGCTGTTACAGTTAAAATTGTCGTTTCAGATAAATTGACTTCCGTTATCGCTATTGCAATACATGCAGACAAAGCTCCAAGACCAAAAATAAAACCAATACATGAGATTGCCAATATTTGTTTAAACAATGACTTTATTCTTTCCATATTTAAATCCTACTTTCAATAATAATAATATCAAAAAAATAATTGTTAAATACAAATAGTTTGTATAAAAAAATAAATTATTCTGACAATATGTACGTTATTTTTCTTGGTTTTAATTCATTGTACATAATTTGTGCAGAGACAAAAATTAAACCAATAAATCCAATAGCTACTCCAAATAAAATCAAGTAGAATTGTCATGATTGTACAAATATCAGTGCATAGCCAAACATTTTAATATAAAAAATTGTTAGCGGAGCTAATAATAAGTAAGTCGCTATTCCGGCAAAAATTAATGACATAATTGTTGAAAAAATATATCCAGACAATAATTGAAAAGCTATTTCATGCATTTTGTAGCCCAGTGTTTTTAACATATGAATAATTGCTTTATTTTGTAACAACACTAATTCTATGGCAATTAAAAATACAATGGTCATAATAATAAGTAAAACTACATTTATTCTTTCTGTTAATACAATAAATGTTGATAACATTGATTTTGCAATTTCTCCTTACATTGCAAAATTTATAAATGAAAAATTACCGTTTTGTCCACTTTGACTTATTCAATTTTCAAATATGAATCCATCATTATATTTTGATCCTATTGCAAAATTATTCACATATTTAACATTTTCATTATCAAATTGAAGTGTATTATTTACATTCAAAAAATTCAAATCAATCATTGTTTTGTAAATATCTTCATCTAAATATCCATTATCATGAATTAATTCAAATATGGCTTTTTTATTTGTGTAAGCTTCAATTATTGTCAAATTCTCTTTATTTATAGAATTAACTCTAAATTTCAAATTAAAATTACTTGGTACATCAGAAAAAATATCTGACTTCACTAAATCTAAAATTGCGCCTACTCTTAAATTGGGATTTATTTTTCACCACAAATACGAAACATCTACATTTAATATTTTTTCAATTTCATTATTTTTATCTTTATATAGATAAAATGCATTTTCATATTTTGTTTCAGGTAATTTTAATTTTGTTGGATTAACATCATCATAACCATTTAATTGAAATCTAGAGATATTGCCATTTTCAAACATTACATAAGACGTATAACTTGCAAATGAAATTCCATCTTGATTGGAATTTTCAGGTAAAATATAATTTTTATAAAAAGTAATATTAATGTTCTTTAATTTCTCTAAATCAAAATATTCTAAATAATTAATTGCAATATTTTTCATATACGTTAAAACAATTCCAGTTAAATTATCATTATTATTTAATGATTCATTTTGCAAAAAATAATCTTGATAAAACATAGCCATATTAGCAATATCATTACCACTAATATATTTATTTTTCAAATTGGTAAGATTTTCTCTTAGTGTGTTTGTAAGTTTAGTTTGTAATTGTGGAAACGTTCCTGCGTTTACAAAATATGTCGAATCAAATAAATCACTAAATTCTGAATTTTCTCTAATATTTTGATATTCTACATTTTGAACATATCAGCGTTGTGATTTATTCAAAACATTAGTAGTTATTGTTGACTGAAAATTGTAATCGTTTATTTTTGTTGGATTATCGGCAATTGTATTTGAAGATATTTTAAATTGTGTGGTAAATAAAACTACAGTCAATGCTATCGCAGACATTATAAACAATGAAATTGATTTAAAAAAATTATGATTAATATAAAGTATCGCAGTTTTAAATTAAGGTGAACCCCAAAAGTGGGGTTCACCTTAAATTCGTTGTGTTTTTTTAAATATTATTTTTGTAATTTTATTTAAACCGATTTCGAAATTATTTGGTCTTTCAATTGAATTAATTTGCAATTTTTTTGGTGACAAAGAAAATAAATTAATGATAAAAAAGATAAATCCAATAATAACAAACATTACCAAGGAAATTAAACCAGATCATCAATTAATATTACCTCACATATTTAAATGATAACTCATCACTTGTTGAAATACATACATAAATATATTTCCAACAGGTGCAACCAAAATTAGTGATAGAATAATTACCAATAAAATGGGCACTAAAACAGTAATTACAGATAATAAAGATAACTGTGCTCTTGATATTCCGTTTGATCTTAAAAAAATTAATGTCTTCCTATTTATTTTAATTAATTCTAAAACAATGAATCACATCATTATTACAAATAATATAGCTGTCAAAATTCAAATCATTTGACAAATCAAATTATAAGTTGAACAGATTAACGTTAAATTATTATACTTATCTATAAAACTACCCATATTATTAAATAATTTTTCTGGATATATTGTAAATATTGGACTAAATGAGCAATTAATATTTCATAAATTTGTGAGTTTGTTAATTTATTACTTGACATACATAAATCAAATGGTGATGAAAAAATGTTATATGTTGAACCATCATCTAATGTTAATAATGCATTCATATTTGTAAAAATAATACTTGATCGTCCGATTCCTTCATTTGAAGAATACAAAGTGGTCATATTACCCACAATTTGAAATTCTACATTACGTTTTTGTCATTGAATTCATAAATTAATTTGTTGTCCAATTGAAATTTTATAATTTCTAACAAATGATGGCGTAATTCATAATTTTGGTAAATTTCCATTATATTATGTTTTATCATGTTCAAAAATTAGTGGTTGTTCTAAATCCCTGTCTAAAGTTAGATAATCTCTTTTTGTTACAGGATTTAAAAATAATCTTAAAGAAGTTTTGCCATCTTCCATTAGTATATTTTTATCTAAATAAAAATAATTAAAAGTAAATTGATTAACTAAATTTTGATACATTGCGGAATAGTGTTTATCTAATCAATAAAAAAGAAAATAGTTTTTGTAGTCATTTTTTAAAATTTCAATACCATTTATGAATTTTTGTTTATTATTAATTTTATTTAAATTTAATTTGTTTACAAAAAAATAATTAGATGACCAATCATTTACAAAATTATCATCTATGTCAACTAAATTATAATCAAACAAAGAAGACACATCTTGTTTCATTAAATCAAAATTGTCTCTACTAATTTTTACAAAATTATTATTACTTGGTAGATTTTCTTGGTCTTCTGCCATAATTTTAACTCCAGGTCGCAATCCAATCTGATGATTTGGTTGATGAAATTTGCTAATAAAATTTGATGAATTTAATGAAAAAGTTAAAATAGCATTAATCAATAGCGAACAAATTATCGAAAAAACAAAAACTAGTATGTAAAGACCTTTATTTTTTATTGCATTTCCAATTGCCTGCTTAAAAAGATATTTAAATTTCATTTATTTCACACTTTAGTTTAACTAAATATATCAAAATTATTATACTCAAAAATCTAAAACTAATCTGCAAAATGAAATGTACAATAAATTTATAGGTGATATTATGAATTGAATTATTGGCGAATTAAAATGAATGCCAATATTGAGCGAGATGTCAGCAGGTTGAAAAAAAATTGTTATTGAACATGGTCATACTATCGTTGCGGGTAACGATAGTGGTGGTACTACAGGCGAAGTTAAAAATCATAATCATTTGTTTAGTGGTTATGTTCCAAGCATTAATGATGCAAATTGGGCAAATACTGGGAATCAAGGTCATGCAACAGACGAAAGATTTCCATATTTTATGGCAGGTTCTCAATTTAAAAATTTAAACAGAACAGAAAATTATGGACAAAATGAAAATTTACCTACAGGAATTTTAGCAGAATTATGACAATACGATCCAAATAATGAATACGATAAATTTGGAATTAGAAAATAAAAAAACATTCAATTTGAATTAATTGAATGTTTTTTTATTTTGAATTAAATGCTCCATATATTTACTTTTCAACAAAAAAACACCGAAAATATATTATTACATAGATATATTTTATGTAATAATTTATCATTAGTGTTTTTATTAATATATTAAAAACTATTTAATATTCAGTGTTGTGTGTTTCTATTCCACGTTCAATAATATTTTCTGAACCAGTTAAACCAGTACCAGCCGGAATTAAATTACCCAACATAATATTTTCTTTCAAACCTTCTAAACGATCTACTTTACCTTTAATAATTGCTTTGACCAACACACGCGCTGTATCTTGGAATGAAGCAGATGATAATCATGAATCAGATTCTAATGGCGCTTTTTTAATACCAAAAATTGTGTATTTCGCAAGAGGTGGCTTTTTACCTTTAAAAATTGCATCTGTAATTGCAGCACGATATGCTTTAACAGAAACAATTTCTCCTGGTAATAAACTAGTATCTCCAGCATCAATAATTTTAACTTTATTTAGCATTTGTTTAATAATTATTTCAATATATTTATCTGCAATTTCAATACCTTGCAAACGATAAACTTTTTGAACTTCTTTTAAAATGTAATTTTCAACATCTTCTAAACGAGCAACTTCTAATAAATCTTTAATATTTATTGCTCCTTCAGTTATTTTTTGTCCTCTAGATACATAATCACCAACAGCCACACGTAAGATTGCTCCATAATGTGAACGATATTTTTTCTCATCGTTTTCTGATTTTATTGTAATTGTATAAATAGAATCATCATTTTGAATATCTGTTATTTTACCATCTATTTGTGAAATTAAAGCGACAGCCCCTTTTGGAGTGGTAACATCTAGTAATTCTTTAATACGAGGTAATCCTTGAGTAATATCTGCATCACCAGCAACTCCACCAGTATGGAAAGTACGCATTGTCAATTGAGTTCCTGGTTCTCCAATTGATTGAGCTGCAATAACACCGACAGGTTCTCCTACAGAAACAACTTCTCCAGTTGCTAAATTTATTCCATAACACATTTTGCAAATACCTTTTGCAGCATCACAAGTTAAAACAGAACGAATTTGAACTTTTCCTATGTTTGCATCAATAATTTGATCTGCTAAAACATTAGTAACTAATTGATTTGCAGCAACAATAACATTACCCTTACTGTCAACTGCATCATCAAATAAATATCTACCAACCAAACGGTCTTTTAACGGCACAATAACATTATCATGTTTTGTATCAACAACAGCTGAAATTTCAAAACCTTTTGTTGCATTACATTCATCTTCTATAATAACTATTTCTTGTGAAACATCAACTAAACGACGAGTTAAATAACCAGAGTCAGCAGTTTTTAAAGCAATATCTGCCATTCCTTTTCTAGCTCCATGCGTTGAAATAAAGAACTCAGAAACCGATAAACCTTCACGGAATGATGATTTAATTGGGATTTCTTTAATATCACCTTTAGTATCGTTCATTAATCCGCGCATACCTACAAGTTGAGTAAAGTTTGAAACATTACCACGTGCACCAGAATCTGCCATAACAAAAATTGGATTTTTTATATCTTGTCTTAAAACATTTTCTAATGATTTTGAAATACTATCTTTAACTGTAGTTCAAACATTAATTACACGACGTTTTTTTTCTTGTTGTGTTAACATTCCTAAATCATAAAAACGATTAATTTCTGAAACTTTTTTATCTGCTTCTTTAAATTTGTCATATTTATCTTTAAACGCAACAACATCTCCTGCTGATATAGTTGTTCCTGATTTTCATGAATATCAGAAACCTAAGTTTTTCATATTATCTAACATTTGCGCTGTTTTTTGAGAATCATTTTCTCTAAAGTAACGATAAATAATTGCTGATAATTCTTTTTTCTTAATTGGTTGTAATATTTCATGTTTTGCTATTACATCATTAATATTTTCATTTTCGGCAAAAACTTGATCATTAATTGCTGTTTCTGCATTTGCAATATCATTTGAATTAATTCAGGGGAATAATTCAACAAATTCAGTATTAAAAATAATTTTTCCAACTGTTGTTAGTAAATAACCATTTTGTTTTTCATCACTGATTTTAATTAATTTTTCAGAAAGTTTACTTACTGGAACTCCAATTAATGCATTTAGAGCTACTCTTTCATTTTGATAAGCAATAACTGCTTCATCCAAAGTGGCGAAAATCATTCCTTCACCAGTTAAGCCCTTTTCTTCTAATGTTAAATAGTAATTACCCAAAATCATATCTTGAGTTGGAGTTACAATCGGTTTTCCATCTTTTGGCCCTAAAATTGCTTTTGAGCCTAACATTAAAGCACGTGCTTCTCCAACGGCTTCTGGTGAAATTGGTAAATGGACAGCCATTTGATCACCATCAAAATCGGCATTAAAAGCTGTTGTAACTAATGGGTGTAACCTAATGGCTTTTCCTTTAACTAATTTTGGTTCAAATGCTTGTATACCTAAACGGTGTAAAGTTGGAGCACGATTTAATAAAATTGGTCTTTCTTTAATTACTTCTTCTAAAACTTCTCAAACTTTTGAATCATTTTGAGATAACATTCTTTCTGCAACTTTAACATTTTCTGCATAACCTTTTATTTGTAATGTTCTAATTACAAACGGTTTAAATAAAGTCATTGCCATATCACGAGGAATACCTGCTTGATACATTTTTAAATCTGGTCCAATAGCAATAACAGAACGCCCTGAATAATCTACACGTTTACCAAGCAAGTTTTGACGGAAACGCCCTTGTTTTCCTTTTAAAATTGCAGTTAGTGATTTTAAAGCACGTTTATCTTTACCAATAACGGGTCTTGCTTTTCTATCATTATCTAATAATGCATCAACAGCTTCTTGTAACATACGTTTTTCATTATTAACAATAATAGATGGCGCACCCATCGATTTAACTTTTTTCAAACGTTCATTTCTAATAATAATACGTCTGTATAAATCGTTAATTTCAGATGCTGTAAATCTACCGCCATCTAATTGAATAATTGGTCTAATATCTGGTGGAATTACTGATATAACTTTTAATATCATTCATTCTGGTCTAGATTTAGATTTTTTAAATGAATCTAATACTTCTAAACGTTTCATTAATTTGGCTTGTTCAACTGCGCCACGATGTTTATTTAATTCTGTTTTAATTTTTTCAATTTCAACATCTAAATCAATTGAACTTAACAACTCTTCAACTGCTGCAGCACCAATTCCAAATCTGGCACCAGTATGTTTACCTATAAAACTTGCTGCCTCATCCATAGAAAATGGAACAGATGGATTGACTAATTCATCAATTAATTTTGTTGCTCTAAATTCATCTATTGATCCTTTTTCTACTTTTGCTAGAATATCTCTTAAAGTTTTTGTTAGTCTTTCACGAGTTTTAATAGAACTTTTATCATTTCCTAAATTTAAAACTGTTCCCTTTTCAAAATAAGGACAAGTTCCGGAATTTAAAACAATATAAGATACAAAATAAATAACTGCTTCTAAATCTTTTGTTTTGATATCTGTAACTGCAGCAATACGTGAAGGTGCTACTTTTAACATTCAAATATGTGAAACCGGTTCTTCTAATTCAATATGTCCCATTCTTTCGCGGCGGACAATAGAATCTGTAATTTCAACACCACAACGTTCACAAATTTTACCTTTATTTTTAATTTTTCTGTACTTACCACAAGCACATTCATAATTTTTAGTTGGCCCAAAAATTCTTTCATCAAATAAACCATCTTTTTCTGCTTTTAAAGTTTTGTAATTAATTGTTTCTGGTTTAGTAACTTCACCACGAGATCAAGTACGAATTACATCAGGAGATGCTAAATCAATTTTAATCATCAATTTTGGTTCTTTTGCCATAATTTAATTTTCCTTTTCTAATTGTATTCGTAAATATTATTCTTCATCTTCTAATTGTTGTTCTGTTACAAAATCTTCAACGTTCATCATATTTTTTGCATCATTTTCTGATTCAAAATTATCGTTTTTTGATTGTGAAAAATTATCATAGTCAAAAGTTTCTTCGTCATACGCATTAATTTGAACTTTTTCACCTTGTTCATTAATCATATACATATCAAATCCTAAGCCCATAATTTCTTTTGTAAGCACATTAAATGATTCTGGAATACCTGGTTGTGGTAATTGTTTATTTCTGACAATTGCCTCATATGTTTTGATACGCCCTTTAATATCATCTGATTTAATAGTTAAAATTTCTCTTAATGTATGTGCTGCACCATAAGCTTCTAAAGCTCAAACTTCCATTTCACCAAATCTTTGACCACCATTTTGAGCTTTACCACCCAATGGTTGTTGTGTAATTAATGAGTAAGGTCCAACGTTACGTGCATGTAATTTATCATCAACCATATGTGATAATTTCAACATATACATAACACCAACAGCAATCGGTTTATCAAATTTTTCACCAGTTCGACCATCGATCAAGGTAACTTTACCAAAATCTGTCATTCCAGCTTCAGTCATTATTTCATTTAATTCTTCTTCGCTTAATCCTTCAAAAACTGGTGTTGAAACTTTTATACCCAATCTTTTAGCAGCCATTCCTAAATGTATTTCTAAAACCTGACCAATATTCATACGTGAAGGCACACCTTGTGGATTTAATAAAATATCTACTGGAGTTCCATCTTCTAAATGTGGCATATCTGCAACCGGTAAAATTTTTGAAATAACACCTTTATTACCATGGCGACCAGACATTTTGTCACCTTCTTGAATTTTACGTTTTTGAACAATGCAAATTTTAATAATTTCTTTAATATCTGCTGGTAATTCAAAATCATTTGTTGTAAAACGTTTGATTGATTGAACTATTCCATCACCACCATTTGGGACACGTAATGAATTATCTTTAACATTTCTTGATTTTTCACCAAAAATAGCATGTAATAATCTATCTTCTGGCGATAATTGAGTTTGTCCTTTTGGTGTAATTTTACCTACAAGAATATCTCCAACTTTAACTTCTGCACCAATGCGAACAATTCCATCCATATCTAGATTTTTTTTGGCAGCTTCAGCCACATTTGGAATTTCACGAGTAATTTCTTCTTGTCCTTGTTTTGTTTGTCTACGTTCAATAGTATATTCATCAATGTGTATTGATGTAAATCTATCTTCCATAACAACTCTTTCTGAAACAATAACAGCATCTTCATAGTTATATCCATTGTATGTTGTAAATGCAACAACAATATTTTGCCCTAAAGCCAATTCTCCTTGTTCCATAGAAGGACCATCTGCAATAATTTGCCCTTTATCAACTTGATCTCCCAATTTTACACAAGGAGAATGAGTAATTGATGTTCCTGAATTTGAACGTTTAAAATCAGCTAAAAAATATGAACGTGTTCCGTCTGATCCTTCAACTTTAATTTGTTTTGAGTCAACATATTTAACAATTCCAGATTGTAATGCAACAACTGCTGCACCTGAATCTCTAGCTGCTTCAAATTCAACACCAGTTCCAACCAATGGTGATTCTGGATTAATTAATGGCACAGCTTGACGTTGCATGTTTGCACCCATTAACGCACGGTTAGCATCATCATTTTCTAAAAATGGAATACATGATGCAGCTATTGAAACAATTTGTTTTGGCGAAACGTCTATATAGTCAACATCTAGTGGAGATGTCATTAAGTCGTCACCTCTATAACGAGCAATCACCATGTCGTCTTTTATTTTACCTTTAGCATCTAAACTTACAGATGCTTGCGCAATAGTATAATCTCTTTCTTGATCTGCTGTTAAATAATCAATAACATTATCTTTAACAACACCATCAATAACTTTTCTATAAGGTGATTCAATAAATCCAAATTCGTTTATTCTTGCGAATGTTGATAAATTTGAAATCAAACCAATATTTGGTCCTTCTGGTGTTTCAATTGGACAAATTCTTCCATAGTGAGATGGATGGACGTCACGAACTTCTAAGCCAGCGCGTTCACGTGATAACCCACCAGGTCCTAAAGCTGTCAATCTACGTTTATTGGTTAATTCCGCCAATGGATTTGTTTGGTCCATAAATTGTGATAATTGTGAAAGATTAAAAAATTCTCCAATAATAGCTGTAAGTGGTTTATTATTAACAATCGATCATGGTTTTATTTTGTATGGATTAGATGAAGAAATTTTTTCTTTAACATTTTTTTCAATACGCATCATACCAATTCTAAATTGATTTTGCAATAATTCTCCAACTGTTCTTACACGACGATTTCCTAAGTGATCAATGTCATCTTCTTCACCTATTCCGTCCATATAATTTAGACAGTATGAGATAGTTGCGATAATATCTGGAACATTCAAAAACTCATCTTTTGACTCACCATAAACACCAATAATTGGAATGCTTTCTTCTTTTGAATCATTATTTTTATATACTCGAACTTTTTGAATTTTATTACCTGATTTTATGTATTGAGAGAAAGTAATTTCTTCAACCATTGCGCCTTCTTCTAGTGCTCTACCTATTTCATGTAGGTTTTTCTTTGTAATTTCTGTTCCTTTAGTAAATAAAATTTTACCAGATACAGATTTTAAATCTTCAGCTAATACTGTATCTAATAATCTATTTTTTACTGCTAATTTTTGTTGTAATTTAAATCTACCAGCTTTAGTTAGATCATATTTACGTTGATCAAATAGTAATCCATAAATATATTTTGATGCACCATCTGTTGTAGCTGTTTCACCTTGTCTAATTTTTTTATAAATTTCTTGAACTTGATTTTCAAAATTAATGTGGTCATTATCTGTCAAAACATCATGATCATAAGTTGTTTTAATAACTGGTGTACTATCAAAAATATTTAAAACATTTTCTTTTGTCATACCAAATGATTGCAACAATGAAGTAGCTGTTGCTTTTCTTGATTTGTCAATTTTTACATATAACGCACTAGATGTTTTACTATCCAACTGTCTTTTGATGTCTGTTTCAAATTCTAGTCATGTCCCGCGTGATGGAATAATATCTGCAAAATAGTTCATTTCACCATTTTTACGATTTAATTCACGTTTAAAATAAGATCCTGGAGATCTAACTAATTGAGAAACAACAACTTTTTCAGAACCATTAATGATAAAAGTTCCTCTATCTGTCATCAATGGGAATTCACCAAAAAATACTTCTCCCACTTTGAAGATATCTATATTGACTTTAATTAAACTTGCTTTTTCTTCAACAACTTCAATTTGAATTTTGTCTATTTCATTATTTGAATTTTTAGTTTTTACATCATAAAAATACAAATTGCCTTTAGCAGCATTTAAAGTTACTGAAGCATTCTCAACTTTTGATAACAAAAAATCTTTCAAAAATACAGTCATTTCGATTTTTGATTCTTCTAATAATGGTATGTCATAATTTTGAATTTTAATTGTTAAATTTAAATCCGCATAAATAGGTGCATCATAAATTTTTGATTCTGATTTTGCACGCTCTGGTTTCATTCTAGATTCTTTAAATTGTCAATTTGATAAATTTAAAGCAATATCACCATCCGCCGATAAAATTGGAAATACTTCATTAAATACTTCATTAATTCCATCTTTAATAAATCAATTAAAAGTATCTATTTGCAATTCTATTAAATTTGGTAATTGCAAATTACCAGACACTTTTGCATAATCGCGCCTTTCCACTTGTTTATTAATTTTTTTAACTTTATAACTCATATTTAGCAATTTTCCCCCATATTGTTTAAAAACACGCAACAATATTCTACATTTCCATATATGGAAAGTCAAGAATAAATACCATAAATATTAATTTTAGTAGATTAATATAATTCAAAACAAGAAAGTAAATTATTTTAATTGCTCAATTTTATATTTGATTAAAGAGTCATCATTTATTATTCTATAAAGTTTATTAATAAATAAAGCTGCATTAATTAATTCTTCTTTATTATAGGCAATTATTTCTTCTAAATATTTATTTTCCTTATTTATTACTATATCTTCTGTTGCATATTTTCTAACATTTTCGCCATTTAAACTGGAATTCTTTTTAGCTGAAATAATATCTCTATTTCTAATAACTGATGGATTTAAAAATTTGGCTTCATCTAATTCTTTATATAAATCAAAATATTTGAATTTTACATCCTTTGGGAAAAAATTATTAACAAAGTTTAATTCAAGTGAATCTCCCAAAAAAAAGTAATGCATTCGTTCCCATATTGTTGACATATTTAATAAATATATTGGCTGTATCTGTTTGTTTTGATAACAGATTATCTTGATTGATATCGTTATAAAAATAAAACTTTCGATAATTATTAATTTTAAAATTATTACCTTCTCAAATTAATGTTATTGCGCCAATATAAAAAGGTAAGCGCATTTTGAAATTTTTCTGAACAATTGTATTGTCTTCTCAGTAAAACGCTTCTAGATCCATTATAGTTATTGTTTTGACATCTATTAACGAATTATAAAATTTTCTGATTCTTTCTAAATTGAATAGTAAATTTGAATGTGCAAAGTATGTTCCATCTATTTTCATTTAAATACCTTCTTTATAAAATAATTACCACAATCAATAATTAACTTTATATTAACAAAAAATGTCTAACATAATTGTTAGACATTTTATTATTTTAAATCTATTGATGCTCCAGCTTCAATTAATTGAGTTTTCATTTTTTCAGCTTCTTCAACTTTTACGTTTTCTTTTAAAGTAACTGGTAATGTTCCATCTACTAATTTTTTAGCTTCCATTAACCCTAAACCTGTTAAATCTTTAACAACTTTGATAACTTGAACTTTGTTTCCACCAATACTTGTTAATAAAACATTAACTTCTGTTGGCGCAGCATCTGCTGCAGTTCCTGCTGCTGGTGCCGCTACTGGTGCAGCTGCAATAACACCAAAGTGATCTTCTATTGATTTAACTAAATCATTTAATTCTACCAATTTCATTTCTTCTAATGCTTTGATAATATCGTCTTTTGTAATAGCCATTGTGGTTTCTCCTTTTAATTAATTAATTTTGCGCTAAGCGTACATTTCTAATTATAAAAATACAATTTAATTCAATTATTCTGATTTGGTTTTTGCTATTTCTTTAGTTAACAACATAAATTGACGTAATGGGTAAATCAAAGAAGAAGCAAACATACTGTATAAATCTTCTTTTGATGGAAGAGAGGCAATTTCATTAATTGCTGCTGTATCCATGAAATTACCTTCGTAAATTCCAGCTTTTAAAACTAAATTTTTATTTTTCTTTGCAAAATTAAATACTAATTTTGCAGGTTTCATTGAGTCATCATCTGAAAAAATATAAATATTTTGTTGTGTTAAGTAAGCATCTGTATTTTTGATGTTTGCCTGTTCCATTGCACGAAGCATTAATGTATCTTTATAAACTTTTATAAAAATATTTTGTTTCAATGCTTCTTGTCTTAATTCAGTAATATTTGCAACTGTCAAATTTTTATATTCTGCAATTACCATTGCTTTTGAATTTTTAATGCGCTCTGCAATGTTATTCACTATTTCAGCTTTTTTAATATGAGCTTGACGAACTATTTTTTCCACAAATTATCGATTCCTTTCTAAAATATCTATTAATAAACCAAAGAAAATGCCTTGACAAAACTGAAATCTTATCAAGGCAAAACAATTAATTCATAGATTCTTGTAACAAATAATCTTTTATAAATAGAAATAAAAATTGTTTTCATCCTCGGTAACAAATTAAGCATATAATATGCGGTTACTGTCTTTGGTACGAATAGCATTTTTATTTTATACTAAAAAATAATAATTTCAATTAAAAAAATACAATTTTTGGTGAAAAAGCGATATAATATTAATGCGGAAATGCTAAAAGTATTTCCGTATAGTCTTTTCAATAGATCATCTAGAGATCTGAACGCCCTTTGGGGCGTTTTTTTTATGAAAAAACAGTACTCAAAAATAAGGACTGTAAATTAAATATCAAAAAATATTTTATTTTGCTATTTATTATTATATTAATATTCACCTGTTTTTAGTACAACATAATTTGCATGCTTAATATCTTCTAATTTTTTGCCACCCGAATAAGAAATTGCAGACTGTAAATCTTCATGCATTTCGTTATATGTATCAAAAATAGATCCTCTTACTTTGATTAAATCTTTTTTACCTTCAACAAAACGCTTTTCACCTTTATTATATTCTGAGGCAGAACCGAAATATTCTTTAAAAATTTCATTATTGATTTCTAATATTTTTCCTGGTGATTCAACGTGAGCTGCAAACAATGACCCAATCATACACATTGTCGCCCCCATCCTGATTGATTTTGGAATGTCACCATTAACTCTTAATCCGCCATCTGCTATAATTGGTTTTTTAGCAGTTTTAGAACATCATTTAACAGCAGATAACTGTCATCCGCCCGTACCAAAACCAGTTTTTATTTTTGTGATACATACTTTTCCGGGTCCTATGCCAACTTTGGTAGCATCTGCACCTCAATATTCTAAATCTCTGACCGCTTCTGGTGTTCCAACATTACCAGCAATTATAAATGTCTTATCTTGCATTTTTTCTCTAATATAGGTAATCATTTTTTTGACAGAAATTGCATGTCCATGCGCAATATCTATAGTTATATAATCCGGAATTAAATTTCGCTCTGTTAACTTATCTATTAATTCATAATCTGCGTTTTTAACTCCAACAGAAATGGAACTAATTAATTTTTTTTCTTTCATTTTTTTAACAAAATTTACAATATCAACATTAAATCTGTGCATTATATAAAAATAATTTTGCTCAGCTAATGCTTCACATAATTCTTCATTTATAATTGAAGCCATATTAGCTGGCACTACTGGCATTTTAAATTCATATTTACCTAAAATTACTCTAGTGTCACATTCTGTTCTTGAATTAACACTACACATATTTGGAATTAACTGAACATCATCATAATCAAAAACTCTCATTTTATCTTCCAATCTAAAATTAACAACGCTTATATTGTATAATAAAAGTTAAATTTATACTTATTATATTTTGAAAAATATGAGTTTGATTGGTTGAATTACGTATTTTTATGTTTTTTTAATTTAAAGAAACAAAAAAATATTGTTTTTTCATAAATAAGTATTATAATAATTTCCGTAGGGATAGCAAGAGAACTTTGTCCCTAAGCTTGAACTACACATTTGTTATCAAATCGTTATGTCACTGTCTTGAAATAGACAATAAATATTTCAATTTAATTTTTCAATCCGTTCATAGAAATTAATTATTATTTCATGTTAATTTCCTTATTCGTATGCAGGTATTTGTCCCCCAATTAACTTTGTGTTAAATGTTATACTTGTATAAATTTAGAAGATGTATTAATTCGTTATGAATTAACCTGAAACCTTCTAAATTAGTATTTTAATACAATTAAATATAATAATTGTATTTCTTTTAATTTTGACCCTTCATTTGATATGAAGGGTTTTAATTTATAATTTAAAATATTGCAATATTTTTTAATGATATAATATTCACGTGCGCCAATTGAAATGTAACTGTTATTAATAAAAAATATAACACGTCATTTTAACTAATAATCATTAAAATTAATTATGCGTATAGCTTGTACAAACAAGTATAAATAATAATAAACATATTTTATATTTAATAATAGGGGGGGTTGTCTAATGTCAAATCTTGCGCCTTATAAAAAAATTTTAATTCATGCATACAAACATAATGGCCAATTATATAGAATTTGAAATTCTGCTATTGTTTTTAAAGAAACAGATGATTATTTAGTCGTAATCAATGACAACGTAACTGTAACTGAAGTTAATGGTAGAAAATGAAAAGCAAACGAACCAGCTGTTTGAATTTTTTACAAAAAAAATTGATTTAATGTTATATGTATGTTTAAGGACTACGGAATCAACTATTATTGTAATATTGCTTCACCATATATTATTGAAGATGAAACATTAAAATATATAGATTATGATTTGGATGTAAAAGTTTTTAATGACGGGTCATATAAAATTTTAGATTTGAAAGATTTTAACAGAAACAGAATTGAATGAAGTTATCCACATACAATGATAGACATTATATGAAATGAAGTTGACACATTGAAAAAATTAATTAAAAAGAGAAAAGATTTTTTTGATCATATCAATCTCGAAAATATATGATTTGAATTTAACAACAAAAAACATATCTATTCCTAGATATGTTTTTTGACTTTTTTATGTGTCCCACTTATGGGGTTCACACTATTTAATTACGTTTTTTATTTTTTAAATGAAATTAACTATAATAGATATTTTTAAATTATATAATGGTGCTGAAGAGCAGATTTGAACTGCCGACCTGATCATTACGAGTGAACTGCTCTACCAACTGAGCTACATCAGCATACAAACTAATTCTAGTTCATAATATGTTGTTTATAAAGATAAATTATATTTTCTATTAAAGCTGAAATTGTCATCGGTCCAACACCACCCGGAACCGGAGTTATGTATTTTACTTTATTTTTTACATTATCAAAATCAACATCACCAACAAGTTTTCCATTTTTTGAATCTCTAGTTATGCCTATATCTACAACAGTTGAATCTTTTTTTACCATATCTTCTGTTATTAGCATTTCTCTTCCGGTTGCTGTAAATAAAATATCCGCTTGTAATGTATATTTTTTCAAATCTGTTGTTGTTTTTTGACAAACAGTTACTGTGGCACCTTTATTTATTAATAAATTGGCGAGTGGTTTTCCGACTATATTTGAAATTCCAATAACAACACAATGTTTTGACAAAACATCTATTTTATAATGTTCCAATAATTGTAAAACACCCAATGGTGTAGCTGGAATCAACGTTCCATAATTTTGTAGTAATTTGCCTTGATTTTGATAATGAAAACCATCAACATCTTTTGATGGCAAAATTGACTGCAAATATTTTTCTTCATCAAAACTATTAGGTAAAGGCAGCTGTAAAATTATTCCATCAACAGTTGAATCATTATTTAAAATATCAATTTGTTTTAATAGTTCTTCTTGAGATATAGTTGCTTCAAAGTGTTTTAGTTCAAATAATATTCCAACTGTTTCACAAACTCTTTGTTTATGTTTTATATATATTTCTGAAGCAAAATTATCGCCAATCAAAATAACAATTAATTTTGGCTTTCTAAAATTAGCAAAATTATTAATAATTATTTTAAATTGCTGTTCTTTTTCTTGAGCTAATTTTTTGCCATCTAAAATAATCATTCTAAAACCCCTTTACTATCCTATCATTACATCTTCATCTAAATATGCAATTTGTTTTTTTACACCAGGTTTAACAAAAACAAGTAAAGTATTTGAAATACCAAGTTGTCCAATAAACATTAATAAAATTAGCATTATTTTCGATAATACACCTAAATGTCACATTTGTGAATTAACACCAGATGTAAATGGATTCAAACCAACAGTACCAAAAGCTGAAGTTATAATCGTAATTAAAGACGGAATGGATTTATCTCCTCCATCAATTGCTGCTCCATTATTTTGTATTTCATCACTAATAGGAACATTAATAACATCATATGAATCTGTATAAACTACAAAAACAGTTATAAAAACTAATATAAAAGAAATAAAAAATACAGCTAGTGAACGTTTAACGGTTTCCTGCGGAATACGTTTTTTAAAAACGTAAATTTCTTTTTGAGAACGCATGATTGCTCATATTTCTAAAATTAATATTGCAAACGTTGTTGTTCTAATCCCCCCAGCAGTTGATGATGGTGCAGATCCTATAAACATTAACACAGATAAAATTATTTTTGATCCTCCATTGAAATTATTTATATCAACTGTAGAAAAACCAGCATTTCTACACGATGTTGTATTAAATAATATATTCATGAATGCACTTATAGAATCTCTAGAACCCAAGAGTTCTGAATATAATGGTGGTCTTGTCATATTATTTTCTAAATAACCTTTAGTATATCTTCATACATATAATATCTGAGAATCAATACCAGAAGACAATTCTGATAAATAAACTAATAATGGTCCAATTACAAATAGAACCAAATAAACCACAAAATTTAATTTTGTAAATAAAGAAAATCTAACTCTTTGCCCTGCTTTTCTTGCAGCTATTTTTCTTTTTATATCATAAAAAGTCGGAAACCCCAATCCACCAACTATTCATTGAAACATAAAAATTATTTGAATAAAATACGCTCAATGATTTTGGTTATACGGAAGTAATGATGAATTGGATATAATATCGAATCCAGCATTATTTGTAGCAGAAATTGAATGAAAAAGAGCAGCTCAAATTGCTAATGGCTTTTTATAAAAATCTGTAAATTCTATTCCGGTAATTCCATCTGTATTTGGATCTTGAGCATGAATGAAAAAGAAAGCAAAAAATAAGAGAAAAGCACCTATAAATTCTGTTACAAACAGAAATATAATACCAAAAAAAATCATGTCTTTTGAGCGATTTAAAGAGCCATTTCCTCTTTCTGTATAAGCCGAAGAAGATGTTTCATATGTTACTCTTGCTCTAAATAGCATTAACAATAAAACTTTAAGTGTCAATATCCCAACTCCACCAATTTGAATTAGAATTAAAATTATAATTTGACCTCAAATACTATAATCCGATCTAATTATTAAAATAGAAATACCGGTATCTGAAAATGCCGATGAAGCTGTAAAAATTCCTGTAATTAAATTTCAATTTGAATTTGCAGATGAATTTACAACCCCGGGGATTGATAATAAAGAACCACCAATTAAAACAATTGCAACATAAATTAAAAAAATTTTACCAGCAGTTTTAGAAAGAGGCCACCAATTTTTTAGTTTGGTGAAAAAACTAACACGGTTATTTTCAACTCTCATTTTTTCGTGAGCATCTTGTTTTTTTTGAAGTCTTAAACGTTTTCTCTCAACAAATTTTTCTTTATTTTCTTTAACAATTTTTTTAATTTTTTTTCTATGCTCTTCAGTATCTGTTAAATCTTCAGTAAATTTAGTGTAGGTATCTGTTATATTTATTGTTTGAGTTTTCGACGAATCTATGGAATTACCTTTAGTATCATCTTTACTAGAACTAACATTTTCCTTATTTGTATCAGACATAAATATTAAGTCCCCTTTAAATTATTCCACTTATAATTTTATCATTCTCAAGGTTATAAGGCAACAAATATTATACTAAGTGCATAGAGATAAAATGATATTTTTAATAATGTTTTAATATTTAAATAAAAAAAGTAAACATAATAAGAATGTTTACTTTAATGTTATTTTTTAATCAAAATATCTAGTTTTTCGTTAATTGATTTTAGTAAATCCATTAATGGTTTTTCAAAATTTTCAATTCTTCCTGAATTTCCAGCTCCAGATCCTCCACCAGATCTACTTCCCCTAAAGTTAGGTCTTCCGCTGCTATTACCTCTTCTATCACGGTCTCCACGATCACGATTTTCGCCGCGATTTTCGTTTCTTTCTTTATCAAATGCCATGCAATTACCTCCTTCCCTTTGCTTCTTGAAGGTATACACACAATTTGTAGTTCTACACATCTAAAATACTAAATAAGTATACAACATTGCATGTGAAAAATGTAATATATTGGATACATAATTTAAAAAATATAAAACAATTACATTTCAATTGCTTGTTTGCAAAAACATCTTCATTGCATTTATATTGTTATTGAAAAATAAAAAATATATAATAATATGCGGCAATATTAAAACCACAAAAGGAGGATTTAATTTATGGCACGAAAAAAATCATTTGCTGTTATTGGAGCAAATAATTTTGGAATGGCAGTAGTTCGCTCATTAATTGAAAAAAAACAGAATGTTGTTTTATTTGATCAATCAGAAGTTAAACTAAATACGCAGCTTGGAGAATTTGAAGAAGTAGATGGAATTGTCTTGGATTCAACTAGTAAGGGAGCCCTTGAAAAAGCAGGAATCACTCAATTTGATGGAATTGTAGTTTCTTTTGGTACTTCACTTGAAGTTTCGATAACCACAGTTTTAAATTTAATAGATTTAGACCCAAATTTAAACATCATTGCAAAAGCAAGAGATGTAAGACATAAAAGAATTTTAAAAGCAGTAGGTCTAGATGATGGCCAAGTAATTATTCCAGATACTATTTCTGGAAAAATAATTTCAACTAGAGTTTTATATGATATTGATGTTGATATTCAATCAGCAGGTGAAGATTTTGTTTCAACAAAACTTGTTGTAAGAGAACCTGAATTATTTGGTAAAACTATTAACGAGGCAGATTTAACTGCAAATAAAGATTGAAGTATTATTTCTATTGTCAGAAAACATAAAGTCATTTTGGCTGAAAATGATTCTATATTGCAAGAAGGAGATAAATTGTTTTTATTTGTAAGAACATCCCTTGTTAATGAATTAATTTTAAAAATTCAAGGAAATACAGAAATTGAAGAAATAAAAAAATAAAACTCTTTAAACAAGGGGTTTTATTTTTTATTTGATTCATCTTCAAAAAATAAGTACATAGCTTCTGGCAAACCTTCTGGATAGTGAGAATTTTTTAAAGATTCTCTAAATTTTGTAACTTTGTCACAACAAGAAGTACATCAAATTAATTTTTTTTCTGAATGTTCATGCTCTTTTATATGACATAAATCAGCTTCGTTAAATTCTAAATTACAAACTTTGCACAAAAACATTTTCTCATACCTATTCAACTTCATTATAATTATGCCATAAATCAGTTAAATTCTCAATACTCAAAGTGCAAGGCTATAAAAACATTAAATAAATGATTTTATATAAAGTGGTTTTAATTCATCTATATTATTTACATAAATAAATTGGGATTTCAATTTTAGAAATACTTCTGGATAATCTAAATCAATATTATCTTTTAAAATATGATAATCTTTAAATTTATCAAAAAAATCGTTTAATAAATCGTTTGGAATTACTTGTTTTGGTATTATTTCAGTTCCATCATTATAAATTGCAAGATAAGTTTTGTTTCCTCTTGCATCCAATAAGGAAATTGTTTTGTCTTGACTATTTCCCTGAAAAGCAAGTGAATCAATCGCAAAAACTTTCAGATTTTCATTTAAAAGTAAAAGAGTTTTTGCAAAAGTAATACCCACTCTGATCCCCATATAACTGCCTGGTCCTATCAATGTATAAATGACATTTATATCTTTTAAACTTAAATTATTATTCACCAAAATTTTATCTATGACAGGTAAAAATTCATCTGCAATTTTTAATTGTTTATCTTCATTTATAAAATCAGTTATTAAATCATCCTTCATTAACAAAACAGCTAAACGATAATTTGTGGTATCAAAAAATAATTCATACATACTAATATTAATTCCCCTCTTAAAATATTTCGAAATCTGTTGATTCAATATTTACAATTCTTATTTCATTATCTTCTGATAAAGTTATTTTCATTTTAATGGTATTTTTTGGATTTGCATTATTAATTACTACATTATCTGGTCACTCTATAATATTAAAACTACTATCAAATAATTCATCATATAATGCCATGTCCTCATTAAAATTCAAGCGATACGCATCCATGTGATTAATTGTCAAACCATTTGCAAAATAAGTGTTTAAGATCACAAATGATGGTGATGTAACATTATTTTCTACTCCAAATGATTTTAACAATAATTTTGTAAAAGCCGTTTTACCTGTACCTAATTCTCCAGATAGAAATAGAAAATTATTAGGTTTAATGAATTTTTTTATTTTTTTTATAATTTCATTTCAATCCTGAATATTTTTAATGATATATTGCATAGAATCTCCTCATGGGTTATTATAGCATTATGAGTATTTATAATAAAAAAATGATAAATATTTATAGAAAGCAGTTGATAAATAAAATGTCATATGATTTATTAATTATCGGAGCTGGAGTATCTGGTTTGTATACATGAAAAATTGCAGAAACTTATAATTTAAATGGTTTCATTATTGAAAGTAGCGAAAATTATGGTGGCCAATTAACAAATACATACCCAGAAAAAAAAATAAGAAATATGCCTGGATTTGATTCTATTAGTGCAAAAGAATTTGCAAAAATATTATTTGATTCAATAAACAAAGAAAATTCATTAATTAAATTATTATTAAATACAAAAATAATTAATATAAAAGAAAATAAAGATAACAACAGTAAAACATTTAAAGTCACTTTTTCAAATAACACAGAAGAGGAATTTAAATTTATTGTTATAGCTGATGGTTATGGGCAATTTGAACCAAAAACTATCACAACAAAATCATATGATAATTTACTTTATGCTATAAATAAAACAGATTTATTTGAAAATAAAAAAATTGCGATATTTGGTGGTGGTGATTCTGCGATTGATTGAGCAAATAATTTAGTTAAAAAAAGTGATAAAACATATTTAATTCATCGAAGAAATGAATTCAGAGGTACAACAAAAAATACAATTGATTTTGAAGAAAACGGTGGTTTAGTTAAAATACCATTTGTTTTGAATTCATTTATTGAAGAAAATGATTTGATTTCTAAAATAATTATTAAGAATTCAGAAAATGATGATATCAAAGAAATTATAGATATTGATTATGTTATTGTTCAATTTGGTAATCAAATCAAAAAAAGCGAATATCCAAATTTGGATATTAAAAGAGATCTTTTAAAAAAAATTATCGTAGATAATAATATGGAAACAACAATAAAACAAGTATACGCAATTGGTGACAGTTGCAGCTATGATCGTAAAATGCGGAATATAATTTTTAGTTTTGCAGAATCATTGAAAGCAATAACTACAATTGAAAGTATTATCTCTGGCAAGAATATTCATAGGAATTGATAACTAATGTTATTTGCAACAGTTGATTTTAAAAACAGTTGATTTTAAATCAATTTATTTGTTTTTATGCACATAATCAATTGCACAAAAAATATGATAAATTATAATTATCTTCAAGGTACTATTTTAACTGTTCATTTAAAGTAATGAATAGAAATATAATAAAAGGTCATTTTTTGAAGAAATCAAGTTATATTAGTAACCAATAAAAATTATAGATATAAAGAAGAAAGAAAAGGAAGAAAAAATATGTTGTCTAATTTAAATAATAAAACTAAAAAAATTATTTTAGGTTCTAGTATTGGGTTATGATCATTAATTTTGATTTTAGGAGTAGGAATTTCAATACCGGGTATGGGACTTGATTCACAGAAATTTATTAATTCTGTATCGGACATTGCAGTTGAAAAAATTCCAGAAGGAAGATATACACTAAACAAAGATTTTGTTACAAGATCTACTGCAGCAATTGAAAGCACATATGAATTGGATGCAATTTCAGCATTATCGGATGAAGACTTTAATGATGCAAATCAATATGCAATGTATGGAAATAAAACTAAACTAGAAGCAATTACATTTGCAGCAGATGAATGATTTACAAGTAAATGAGATAAATGATTTAATGCAGAAAATCCAGAACACGAAAGTGTTAAAGGAATGGATTTTGACATAAACTGAGTAACAACAGATATGGTGGATTTTGATATTTACGTATCAGGGGTATTGTACCCACAACGTTTTGGTTTCACACACGCTGGAATTCAATGAATTTCACAAAATAAAGAAAAAGGAATTGTAAAAGATATTTTATCACCATCTTATAAAAAATCATTTATTTACAATGATGCAAAAATACAATCACAATTGTTTCCAGAAACAGATGGTAAAAATTCAAGAGAATCATATGCAGATACAATTTCAGCAGAATTTAAAGCTGGTGGATTTTTAGAACCTGACACTTATGTAATAACAAGTGATAAAGGTCCAGGTGGTACTTATATCGCAAATAATAAAGCTTGATTTATTAATGCTCAAAAAGAAGTATTCAAACATACAATAACAAGTGTTGCCAAATTAGCTTTCCAAGTTTGAGATGGAGTTTCATACAATGATGATGAAAGCAAAAAATATCTAGATAATAATGATGCAAATACATTAACATGAATAGATGATAATTACACTACTGTCGAGCCAGCAGATTTTAAAATTCCAAATTATACAAAAGATTTAGAAACATTTAGAGCTGGTGTAGTATTTTTAGTAGTACTAATGCCAATTATGTTAATACCAACAGTAACAATTTGTACTTTATTATTTGTTCCAAAAAAATAACGAACAAAAAACAAGCCCTATAATTAGGGCTTGTTTTTATAATTGCTGAAAACTAATTCATATTTTTGAATTTGCATTAATTCCACATTTAATTGAGTTGCTTTAAAATCGCTTACATGACCGCCATATTTATTTTCTGTTGAAATGAAATGTGTATGAAAACCTTCTGGTTGAAGAGCTGATAAATATTTCGGACACCAAAATCCAAGTATAATTCCATCTATTTCGGTTAATTCTATTTTTAGCGCTTGTTCTGACAATGTAGAAAAATTTTCATAAGGTTCTTTAACTTCTTCTATTGTCATTAAATCTATTTTATTAAATGCGCCTACAATTTTGAATGCATAAAAATATTGATCGCCCTTTTCTTTTATTTTTTCAAGAATTTTTTGTTTTAATTCTTCATAGGTTCCGCCTTCTAAAAGATCAAATTCAAAATCAACATTAAAATCTGTTACGCAAGCAAATGGTGTTGTTTGCGTTGGCAACACTTGATGCACTGTGGCATCACTCCCTATTTGAAATCACTTGTTATTGTAACCTATCATTTCACCATCTAATCCATCAAACGTTCCAATTCCAAAATTTCCACGATCAAATAATTTTTGATATTCTAAATTACCTTCATAATTTCCATTAATCAATGAGGTTATTGTATTAAATTGAATTAATTTATTCATTTTATTTGTCCTTTCTTAATAAGACTTTGCAAAATAGTATTTTGTAGATGTTTCTTGCTGACAGTTAAAGCATTTATATATTTTTTTTAAATCATTCGATTGCATGCATCTTGATGTTGTAGCTGTTTTTTGTTTAATTTCTTGTTCACATTCTATTCTCCCACAAAATGGGGCAATAACAAATCCTGGATTTTTATTTATAATTTCTATATATTCTTCTAAAAAATTAACTTCACAAATTTTTTCATCTCTTCTTTTTAAAGCATCTTCATATAAAGATTGGTCATATTCTACTAACATTTTTTTTGCCTCTTCAACAATATTTTCCAATGAAATTTGAATTTTAATAGAATTATTACGCTTTGAAATAGTAACAACACCATTTTCTAAATCGCGAGGTCCTATTTCCATTCTTAACGGAATTCCTTTTATTTCTACTTCTGCCATTTTAAAACCTAATGATTTATCTGAATCTTCTATATTAACTCTAAAATTATTAATTTGTAATCGATTCAACAAATTATTTGCCACACTTATAATTTCATCTGTATTCTTAACTATGACAATAGCAATTTGAATTGGTGCTATATCAGATGGCAAAACTAATCCAGAATCATCTGAATGAGTCATAATAATTCCACCTATTAATCTAGTTGACACACCCCAACTAGTTCCATATGGGTTTTCTAATTTATTTTCTTTATTTTGAAATTGAATATTATACACACTTGAAAAATTATTGCCCAAATAATGAGATGTTCCAGCTTGTAAAGCTTGACCATCATACATCATGGCTTCAATAGTGTATGTATCTTTTGCGCCAGAAAACTTTTCCATTTCACTTTTTTTGCCAGTTATTACAGGGATGGCTAAATTTTCCTTTGCAAATTTTTCATAGATTCGCAAAATAGTCAGTGTAAATTGCCTGGCTTCATCTGCTGTTGCATGTAGGGTATGACCTTCTTGCCACAGAAATTCTGATGTTCTTAAAAATGGGCGGGTTGTTTTTTCTCAACGGATAACATTAACTCATTGGTTATATAATTTTGGCAAATCTCTATACGATTTAACATCTTTCATGAAATAATTTGCAAACAAAACTTCTGATGTTGGTCGAATAAAAAAGGGTTCTTCTAATTCTTTATCACCAACTTTAGTTACTGTTGCAAGTTCTGGAGCAAATCCCTCTATATGTTCTTGTTCTTTTAAAAACAATGATTTAGGAATTAATAAAGGAAAATATACATTTGAAATACCTATTTTTTTGAATTCTTTATCCAGTTTTTGTTGAATTAACTCTCAAATTGCAAATCCATATGGTTTGAAAATTACTGTACCTTTTACTGGACCATAATCAATTAAATCTGCATTTTTAACAATATCTGTGTATCATTTGGAAAAATCTTCAGATCTTGGTGTTATTTTTTCTAATTGTTTTGCCATAAAACTTATTTGTTATCTCCTTTTAGTAAATTACCTTCTGAACCAAAGTATACATCAACATTTATATTATTTGAGTCTATTAAAGTTCTAATTTGCTTTAAATGGTGTTTGTCTTTAATCATTATTCAATCTATTGCATTAATCGGTATATTGTCATAGATATAAATAATATTGGTTGTTTCATCTTTTGCTCAATCTTTGGTTGAATCATCAACTAATTTATATGGATTAATACCTATTACAGCTATTTGATTTACATCAACATCATTATCTGATGCTCATTTTCAAAAATGTGCTCTTGTTGAAGTATCTAATTCAACTCCAATAGAATTATCATGTTCTAAATAAGTTCAAACTGTATAAATTTCATCTTTTTGTAATTTTTGTGAATTTATATTTTTAATTCCATATTCTAAAATATGAATAATGTTATTAACATCGGTATAAAACAAGAAGTTTTTAATATTTTTTTGTTTTACATTCAGCATGATCTTTTTTTGATTTGCGAATTTATTAAATAATTTATTAAAGAAATTTTTTTTAGGTTCACCGTATTTTAATTCTTCATCTGAATTAATATTTTTAGCCATTATAAATATCTCCCAACTTCTTTATTATACATTAATTAAAAATTGTCATACAAAAAAATACTTTGCATGACAATTTAGTGTTTAAAAATGGCGGGTGAGAAGAGACTCGAACTCTTGCATCGCGAACGATCTAACACCTTAGCAGGGTGCCCTCTTCACCAACTTGAGTACTCACCCATTTATTAACCATTTATAATTATAAATTAATTTTTTAAACTTTAACTATATTTTATTAAATAAAATCGCCATTATTGATAATTTAAAATGTATGAAATGAAAAATTAATATCATTTATTTATTTTTTTTAAATTAGTTTCCAAAATAAATATATATTTATATAATCTTAATAATGGAGGATATATGAAAGCATCATTAAAATTAGAACTAAAAAAAGCACAAAATGGAGGCTACGCTATTCCAGCGTTCAATTTTGATAATTTAGAAATGGCCAAAGGAATAATTTTAGCAGCGGAGGAAAAAAATGCGCCAGTAATTCTCATGGTTACAGAATCAGCTGCAAAATATATAGGACTGGAAATAGTTTATGATTTTGCTCCAAAAATAGCTCAAAGAGCAAAAGTACCAGTAATATTGCATTGAGATCATGGATTTGATATTGAACTAGTTAAAAGGGCTTGTGATAACAACTTTTCATCTGTGATGCTAGATGCATCAAAAGAATCATATGAAAATAACGTTAAATTCACAAAAGAAATTGTGGCTTACGCTCATGCTAGAGGAATTGATGTCGAATCAGAAATTGGTCATGTTGGTGGAAAAGAAGATGACAATTCATCTAGAGGTAGTGATTATACAAGTGTCAGTGAAGCAGTTAGTTTCGTAAAAGATACCAATATAGATGCATTGGCAATAGCTGTTGGAACAGCACATGGTATCTATACAAAAAAAATTGACTTACAATTTGATTTAATAACAAAAATAAATCAAGAAGTAAATACTCCACTTGTTTTGCACGGATCATCTGGAGTTTCATTAAGTGATTTACAAAAAGCAATAAAATGTGGAATTGCAAAAATTAATATTGGAACTGACTTAAAACAGGCCAATGCAAATGCCTTAAAACAATGATTTGAGGAAAATCCAAATGGTTTCGATGCTAGAAAATTTGGCGAAAAAGCTATTCAAAGTGTAAAAACTATTGCTATGCAAAAAATTGATGCATTTTATGCTGCAAATAAAGCTTAAATAAATAAAAAAGCATAAAATATAAGGCGAACCCCAAAAGTGGGGTTCGCCTTATATTTTATGCTTTTTTATTTATAACATATATATTCATTACGATAAAGTAAAGTAAAACTGTACTTTAAAACGATAATCATAATTACCTGTAGTTCAATTACCATTATCATCTTTTTTTAGAATTGAATTTGCAAGATCTTCATCATTGACATCTTTATAATAATTATCTTTTAAAGAATTTTGAATATCATTGGTGACGTTTATTCTAGCGCCTCTAACTAATGCATTGCCATCAATCGGTTCTAAAGAAACACTAAAATTAATTACATAAACATTTGTTTCAGAATTTTTTAGAACAGATAACTCTCCAGTAGAATCTCATGCACTACCATTTCAATTAGAAACAGCTAAATTTGTATCTATATTATTGTCAAAAATACTTATAGAAATGGATTTAGATAGTAGATCTAAATCTGTAAATTGAGATTGTTGAACATTTTCAACTGTATTAGTTGTTTTTTGATAATTTGCAATGATTTGGTCAACCAATGGATATTGGGTGTATTGCCCCTTATCGTCAACACCTTGAACCAATTTTAAATATGAAACTCCACCACCACTTCCTTCAATATTATTTTTTTCAAAAGAATCAATGAAATTTTGTTTGTATATATCAGAGGAAATAACAGATGTTGATCATTTAAACATATCGTAATAATTAGAATTACCTAATTTATTATTTAAATCATCTAGCGATGCAACTGGACGTTGTGCACAAGCCACAGTTGATACAGCCATACTAGATGCAATACTAATTGTTGCTAAAGCAGATAATATTTTTTTCATATTTGCTCCTTTCTACTAAAATCTAAAAAAATTAATCGTGATAATAACCTTCGTCTCATCTTTGACATTCTAAATCAAACATATCATCTTGATAGTTATCTTTCTTAATCAATGAATCAATTTTTTTAATAATAGCTAATTTTTCAGGGGTTGGTTGGAATTTTGTTTCAATAAAAGTTTTGTAAATTTCTTCTATTAAACCAAGACCTGTAATTCTACCACCAACAGCGATTACGTTTGCATTAAATTCTTCTCTAGCTTGAACCGCCGATGAAACATCTCTAACTAATGCACATCTTGCACCTTTTGTTTTATTTGCTGCATTTGCAATACCGACTCCAGTGCCACACATTATACATGCAAAATCAGCTTTACCTTGAGCCACCAAGCTAGCTGCTTTATGTCCAAAAATTGGGTAATGAGTACGAACATTATCAAATGTTCCAACGTCAATAATTTCATGTCCAAGTGATTGTAAATATTCTTTTGCTTTATTTTTAATATCAGTTACGATATGATCACAACCTACAACAATTTTCATTTACTCATCCCTCAACATTTCATCTAACATATCTATTCTCACCATATGGCGTCCACCTTCAAAATCAGCTGTTAAATATTTAATTATAATTTTTTTAAGTTGTTCAAAAGCTGTTAAATTGGCCCCTACTGTAATAATATTTGTGTTGTTGTGCCCTCTAGTCATATGTGCCGAATGTTCATCAGCAAGTTGGGCAACAATTGTACCTTTTACTTTAGAAGCTACCATAAATCCGCCAGAACCATATTCATCAATGATTATTCCACGATCTGCTTTTTTTGAAATTATATAATTTGCAGCTTCAACTCCGGCTTCAAAAATATCTACATCTTTATTTTCCAAAGGTAAAATAACTTCAAAATTTAATTTAATTAACTCTTTTGAGAGTTTACTAACTAAACTATGAAATTTATTTGTTGTAATAATTACTTTCATTACTTTTTCCCTATTCTTTCATACAAATCAATTATGGTATTTACTAAATCTCTCAATAAAACAGTGGTCATTAAATGATCTTGTCCATGTACCATCAATAAAGTTACATCAGAATAATTTTCTTTAGCCTCTTCTTGGAGCATTTCTGTTTGTGCAATATGTGCTTGTGTTAAAGTATCTGATGCTGTTGCAACTAATTTTCTTGCTTCATCAAATTTGCCTTCGCTAGCTTTTTTTATTGCTATTAAATAATCAGCTCTTGCGTCTCCCGCAATACCTACTAGTTCAATTCCCTTATAGGTTACATCTTGTTTTGTCATAAATATCTACTTTCCATAATTAATTTTGTGGTCTAACATCAAAATTGTTTGTAATTTCTTGTCCTTTATTTCGAACAACAATTAAATAAGAAATATTATTTGTAATTAATATCAGAGAAATAATTATAAAAATAACGATTCTTCAAATTTTATTTTTATCAAGTTGAAATTGAAATGACATTGCAACTGATAAAAAATATATAACAGGAATAATTATAGCTAGCAAAATAGGCAAAAATCATAATCAAAATCACATTTGTTCTGATATTAATTTTCCAAATTTACTTTCAAAATCATTTCTATCTGCAGTTACAAAAGGATATCTAGTTTTTGAAAAACAAAATCTAATTAGATAATATGTTCAAAATATCCCAATTCCTCCTCCAGCTTCTATAATAAAATCTACTCAAATCATTTTATTGTAATTTGAATTAATAGTAAAAAGAATAATTAAAAAAACAGACATGACAATTAACAGTGAAATTAAAGCTCATCAAAAATTTAATCTTCTTCTAAATCTAATATTCATTATTACACCTCTTACAATTATTTATTTTTAATCACTACCATATTTAATAGAATTTTCCGGTAAATTTTCAATTACTAAATCTATTGCTAAATCTTTATTTTTTGTAGCATCAACATATTGTTTTCCACTAGTTTGCACTATAAATTGATTTGGTTTTAAAGCTAATTTAAAGTCATCGTAATACATTTTTACTTGTGGAGACAATATAATTAAGTCCGCATGATTAAATTTATCTGCGTGTGCACCATACGCTGCTGAATCAAATTTCAAATTTTGTATTCCACGAGCTACTGCACCTTTTGTTGCTGATTGAGCCATCATTGCAGATGACCCAGCACCATAACAAATTACTAAAACGTTTATTTCTTTTTTTGTATCTAATATTTGTGTTTGATTTGATTTATTTTCATTTTCTATTTTTGCTTTTAAAGCAGGATTTTTTCTAGCTGCTCTAGCTAAAGATTTTTCTTCTTTAATTCTTAAAGCTTCCGCAGCCATAGCTGCTTTATTTTCAATTCTCTCTTGTTTTACAGCTAAGCGAACATCTTTTCTTTCAACATTAATTTGTTTCAATAAATTGGCAGCTAACGCACGTTTTTCAGAATTTGCATTCATTTTAGATTTTAAGCCGAGATAGATTAAAGTGAAATAAGAAAAATGAAGTGGTTTAACAATGTGTTTTTCTTCTGCAGTTTTTAATTCATCACTGCAAACCATTTTATCATGAATTAATACGAACGGTATATAAAAGAAGAAATCAATAGTTACCATTACTATTCATAATAAAGCCGTTAGAGGATCAAATGCAGAACCAATCAGTAAACCAGCAACGGCCGGCATCGATCACGGTACATCAGCTATTGCCCCATTCATACCTAAAACATCAATAAAGAATTTATAAATTACAATATTAATAATAGGTAAGATAAAGAATGGCAACATGTAAATTGGATTCAATATCATAGGTGCACCAAATAAAGCTGGTTCATTTACTTGAAATCAAATCGGAATATATGATGCAAAACCTACGGCTTTTAATTGTTTAGATTTTGCAAATAATATAAAGAGAATTGGTATTACAAACGTACACCCAGTTCCTCCTAAAGTTGATGTAAAGTCATATGAAAATTCATATGTTAAAGCTCAGTGGGGATGTTGTCCTTGAGCTAATAATGCTTGATTATCTGAAAGATTTGAATACATGAATGGAGTCAAAAACGGACGAGTAACCGATGGACCATGAACACCTATAAATCATATAAAAGCTGTTAAAAATGCCACAGCTGCTAAGAAACCATATGAATCCAAGCCATTAAATATAGGTTTAATTGCCCTAAACAACGCATCCGTAAACGATTCATCTAATATACCAATGAAAATATAGCCAAATCCTCAATATACAAGTACAGATAATCCATAGGGAATCACATCTGCAAATGATTGTGATACACCTTGCGGAACGGCTTTCGGTAATTTTATTGTTCAACCAAAACGAACGGGTAGATAAAAAACTCAAGGTAATGTTAAACCAACAATAATACCAGTTAGCATTCCTTGGGCCCCTAAATTACTAATTAATAAACTAGCAAAATTTTCAGTACCGGTGCCGTCTGAATTAATTGCAAATGTTCCAGATACTGACATCATGAATATTGCAGATCCGGCTGCAAAAGCTACCATCATAATATTCATTTTTCTTCCAACAGGTAATTGAGCATTTAATTTTTCTGCCAAAGCGACCGAAATACCCATAGTAAATCAAAGTGACACTAAGCCCATTGTCAATGAATAAATTCTCATCAAACAACGTCGTGCTACAAGTGGATATCATGCCATATCACCATGAATTGCTGGTGGAACTCACATAATTATTCCAATAATTGATGAAAAGACAATTATTGGTAACGTTACATAAAAACCTTCCATTAAAGCGCGCAAATATTTATTCGCTGCTACCACTTTTAATACGGGTACTAAATTTTTGTTCATTCAGTTTTCCATACGTTTGCTGACAGGAATTTTTTGCTTTGCAATTGCTTTTTCTTTTTGCATTATATTTCCTTTCTACGAAGTATGTTTACTTCCTAAGCATATTTTTATGCATCACCCATTTCTTTGCAACAAAAAAACTTTACAAAAACAAAAAAAATGATAATAAAATATCATTTTTATCAAAACATTAAACTAGATAATATTGGTGAATTTACTTAGTCTATCAATTTGATCTTTACTTTCATTTTTGTTTGTAATGAAATGTGTTACCTCAGATAAATAACAAACTTTTGATGTTCCTAAACTGCCAATTTTAGAATCATCCAACAATAAATATGAATAATTAGATTTTTTTATAATTTCATTTAAAACTATGGCTTCTTCTATATGATTATTTCATAATGTACCATTAGAATCTAAATTAGTTACTGAAAAAAAAGCTTTAAAAAATCGCATTTGTTCAATTTCTCTTAAAGCAAATGTGCCAACAACTGAACTTGATTTAGAACGAAATCTACCTCCAAATAAAATTATTTTTTTAATATATGGATTTTTTGAAGCTTCCCTAACGATTTCAAGTCCGTTTGTATATAAAGTATCTATAATAACATGAATTTTTGAAATAAATTTTTCCATAGTTGTTCCAGCAGATACAAAAATAACATCATCATTTGACAAAAATTTAACAGCTTTTTTGGCTATTTCAAGTTTAGAATCATTATTTAAAGTTTGCTTTTTAATCCTGGGAATTTCTCCGGTTTTGGATGTTAAAAGTTGAATTAGCCCCAATTCCATTGAAATTAAACCATGGTTTTTTAAATTAATTAAATCTCTTCTGGCTGTTATTTCTTTTATATCTTCATTTTTTGCAAATTGTAAAAATGCTTTTGTTGAAACAAATTTATGTTTGTTTAAATATCCAAAATATATTAATATGCGTTCTTCTCTATACATAATTTAAAAGCCTCATCCATCCCAACTTATATAAAAGCCAATTGACATAGATAAAAAATCATCTGCATTATTAAAATAATAGCCATCCTTACTTATTTGGGTTAGAGAACCATTAATTTCAGCTTGATGATCCTTTTTTATTGTTAATTTAAATCAAAAATCTGCTTCATAACTTTCATAACCTTGACCACTATTTCATTTATAAGTGGACACCGCACCATCATATGCAAAACCACTATCTCTTAATTTTTTTTCTTCATCTAATGGATAATTTTCATCTGTCTCATTATAAACTTTTGACACTGTCGGTTCAGATTTATTAGTCAACAAATATGGATTTTTTTGTTCATAAGTAACTTCAAAATTACTTGCAAATTTTTCATACGACATAATTTCTGAATCACTAGTTAGTTTTTCATAAAAATACACAAGTGAAGGAATTAAATATTTTAATTGTATATATTGTCACATTCCTATTTTTTCAGTTTCATTTTCTCAAGAATCTTCCAATTCTTCAAATGAAGATGGAGCTTCTATATATTTCCCATTTTCATCTAGTCTAACAATTAAACCATTGCTACCAGGAATGATTACACCTGCTTTATTTAATCATAAAGCCTTATAAACTTTCTCTGCATTAGAGGGGGTGAAAATGCCTTCTTTATCTCAATCGTTTATACATTTAGGTAATATTTCATATTTGGTACCACACGAAACAACATTTGTTGCTAGTGTGAGTGTGAGTGTTGGTAGTATTGCTAAAAAACTAAGTAGTAGCCTTTTCATTTACTCACCTCTGAATTATTATAAACTACAATATGTGTTATAGAGATTAATGATAGTATAAATTAATAATTTTTAATATAAAAAAGCTGCCTAAATTGGCAGCTGAGAATTAAATCGATTGAAAGAGACACTTTATTAAATAATCACAGAATTTATTTAATAAAGCAGGAATCGAAAAAAATATTAACACATCCATATAAGGACAGATTAAGCAATAAAGTTACGACAATTATTATTGCTAAGAAAATGTATTAATAATAACAATTATAAATATGAGTATCTTGCCATTTGGTAAAACACTCATATTAATTATAACCTAATTTATAATAATTTATAATAATTTATAAAAAATTATTATTTTTATAAACCACATTTAAGTTGTACATTACAATTATTGCAAGTATTACATCCACCCATGTCAATTACAGTTCCCTCAGTACATATTGGACATAAATCCCCAATATTTGTACCTATTTTTCTATCTATTTTTGAACCTCTTAATTTAGCGATTTCTGTTTCCGAATCTGTTAATTGACTATTTGCTTGCTCTAAAGATGCTTTGGCTACTTCATCAATTTCAAGTTGTACAAATGAAGATTGATCTTGTTTTGAATCATCATTTGATAATGATAATACTTGTGAATCACGAGAACCATCAACATAAACAGTCCCCCCTTTAGCTCCATTTTTAAATAAACGCATATAAATTTTTTCAACATCTTTTACAGCAAAGCCTCTTGGCGCATTGACGGTTTTTGATATTGAAGAGTCAACCCATCTTTGAATTGTAGTTTGTACATCTACATGTTCTTCTGGCGTTAATTCCATTGCTGAAACAAAAATATCTGGTAGATTTTTATCTGTATATTCTGAATGTTGCGTTAAATATTCAGTAACAATTCTAGCATTAATTTCAATGTTTTTACCCAATCTTCCAGAACGATAAAATTTAAAACCAAAGTATGGCTCTAATCCAGTTGACACACCGACCATTGTGCCTGTTGAACCTGTTGGGGCAATCGTTAATAAATGTGAATTTCTTATTCCATCACGCAAGACTGCTTCTCTAATTTTTTGTGGCATTTTTTTCATATAGCCTGTATTAATAAATGCTTCTTTAGATTCTAAATATGGAAATGAACCTTTTATTTTAGCTAAATCAACAGAAGCTTGATAGGCGGTTGTGGCAATCACTTCAAATATTTTATCTGTTATTTCATTTGCTTTTTTACTTCCATATCGATATCCTGATCAAATTAATAAATCATGTAATCCCATTACACCAAGACCAACTCGTCTTTCATTAATTGCTTGATTTTTATTTGCCTCTAAAAAATACGGTGTAACATCAATAACATTATCTTGCATACGCACAGTTGTTGTAATTGTGTGTTTTAATTTATCAAATAAAATTTCTCCTGTTTTCTTATTTACAAAATTAGCTAAATTAACTGCTGCTAAATTACAAACAGAATAGGCAGCTAAAGGTTGTTCACCACATGGATTTGTAGCTACAACACTCATACCATATGATTTTGCATTTGTCATTTCATTTGCAACATCCATAAAGAATATTCCAGGTTCTGCAGAATAATTTGCACAAAAATTAATTAAATCTCATAAATCTTTTGCTTTTAATTTATGATGAGTTTTTATTTTATAACCCATTTGCTCTCAAACTCTAACATCACCAATTGAAGATCATTTTTCATCATATGCTTCTTTTTGTGATTTTGTATAATTTGTAATATCTGGAAATTTTAATTCTCAATCTAAATCTTTCTCAACTGCATTCATAAAATCATTAGTAATTGCTATAGAAATATTTGCACCAGTTAAGAAATTAGGATTATTAACTTCTCAAATTCCTCCATCATTTAATTTAGTAGATATTTCAGATATTACATCAGCTGGTAAAGTTTGATCACGTAATAAATGTTCATACATTATTTGTTCATGATATGTTAATGGTATAAATTTTAATTTACGTCTTGCCTCTTCACGAATTAATTCATCTTTTGCATTATTTTTTAATCATTGTAAAATTTTAGGATTTTGCATTTTTGAAATAATAAATTCAACGATATCTGGATGTCAATCTGCCATCATAATCATTTGTGCTCCGCGTCTTGATCCACCTTGTTCAACTAAATGTGTTAAAGAAGCTATATCATTCAATCAAGAAACTGCTCCAGATGATTTACCACCAACTGTTTTTGCAAGTTCCCCTTTAGGTCGCAAAGTAGAACCATTTGTACCAACTCCACCGCCGCGTGACATAATTTCCATAACTTCAGAACGATGATTTGAAATGCCAGTTCTAGAATCTTTAATCATAGGCATTACAAAGCAATTAAAAAAAGTAACATTTGATCCAGAACCAGCACCATGTAAGACACGACCCGCTGGAATTACGTTTAAATCAGAAAGTTCATGAAAAAAGTCTTCAGCAATTTCATTTTTATTTTTAGAGTCCTCATTAATAGCCAAAGCGTGAGCCACTCTATAAGCTATTTGTTCATAAAATATTTCTAATGGTTTTTCGACTAAAATTAATGGTCTCTCGATTATATTATTTGTTCCATCAACTAAAATTGCAGTATCTATTTGACCTATAAATTCCTCTTCAACAACTATTTTAACTGTTTCATTTTCTTTATTTATATGAGTTACTCTTCCTATTCCTCTGGCCGGGAAAACTGAATTTTCTTTTAAGACAGTAACAATTAAATCACCTTTTTTTAAAGATAGTAATTCTTTGTCTTTTTGTGAATATCTATCAATCATTACTAAACGAGAAACACCTTCAAAATATTTACTATATGATTCTTCAATTTGTTTTAAATGAGGAAAATGATCCTTTATATCTTTATTTAAAGACTCTATTAATTGTTTATCGTACATAAAATTATCTTCTTTCTAAAATTTACCATTATTTATAACTTATTAATTTGAAATACGCAAAATGTTAAAAAAATTTAATAAAAAATTTGTTAACACTTTGGGCGTGTAAACAAATTTTATCATGTTAGTGCAAAATATAAAATATTTTTAAAAAATTTTCCACATGTTGATAAGTTAGTAAGTGCATGATTTATGCGATATTCCTGATATATAATCGTATGAAAATTGATAGACAACATTTTTTTCAATGTTAATAAATCCTGCTCCGGAAGATTCAAAATTAGATCCTTGTAAAATATAAGGACATGTTCCATGTCCTGCATTATTTGTATAATCTCCACCTCAATGTTGAACTGGATTTTGACTAGAATATGGATTTTCTATTTTTAAAGAGAAACCCGTTAAATAAATTGCTTGTCCATATCCTTTATAATCAAAAACCATTTTAAAATCATCACCTGATAATTCGTTATCTGTAGAAATAATGTATTCAGAAAGTTTAGTTTTTGAATCTAACACCGTTACATAACTAATTAATTTCATATCACCAATTATAGTAACCACAGCACTTTGATTATTCTTTAAATTATTTAGTACTTTATTATATTCTTTTTCAGGTAGTAAACCGTATTTAGATTCATATGTATTTTTTCAAACATATTGATGTTGTAATGTTATAAAATATCAAGTTGTTTGAAACAAAAAATAAGTCCCCACAATTCCTGCCAATATAAATACAAATGCTATCAAACCATTAATAACAGTCGAATAACGATAAGTTTTCATCAGATTTATTTTAATGTATGGTGCATACAAACTTGTACCCGAAGTTTCCATAATTTTATTTATACCCGGCAATAAAATAACACAAGCGCAAAAAGAAACAATCATTTGAATCAAAGCGATTGGTACAGCTGTAAATATATTTGCTATTGCATAAACAACATTATTTAATGTCAAATCTGACATAAAATATCAAAAAATTACTCAAGGGCCAGAAAAAAAACTTATTACTGAAGCAAAAATTCATTGGTTTAAAATTAATTTTCTACATAATCAAATAATTAGTACAGAAAGTGGATAATAAATAAATTGAACTAAATATCAAGGGCCAAACCCCGTAAGTAATGTCGCAATTAAAGTTGTGATAAAACAAATTATAAAAGAATCCATTAATGGTAAAAAAAATGCATAACTTAAAATTAAAAACGTAACGAATTCGACACCCGGTATTGATGCAGTAGATATCCTTATCACAATTGCTATTGCCGTAAATACTGCTATGGCCACTAATCTTTTAGTTTTTGCAATGTTTGGAATAGTTTTTTTAGATAGTTTTTTATTCACTTGTAACATTTCTTTCTAAATTTCTTTTAAAGGAACTTTAATAGAATAATTTTCAAATCAATACTTAATATCTATAGATATGAATTTTTCCAAATAATATCAAATGGTTTTTTTGTGTAATGCCAGGGGTGAAATAACTATAGAATTGTAGGTTGATTTCCCATCTTCTGTACCAATCAAATATTTTTTCATAAATGGATCATTGTCAAATGAAATATTCGATGAGTTATAAACATTATCAATATCTAACATAGTTCATCCTTGAGTTGAATCATTCAATGATGCATCCAAATCTGTTTTTGTTAAATCTGTAAATATTCAAGATGAATTATAAATTATCTGTCAGTTATTTGAATATTCATCCGTTAAAATTCTGTTTCCTTCATCATCACAAATATATCCAGCAAGATAATAATAAGCAGTGGTTGATCTTGAAAATAATTCGGATGGATTATATGTTATTATAAATGTTAAATTTGATGTTTTTCTGATTTCAAATAAAGTCTCCGCAGATTCAATGTCTGAAAATGATGACCCATAAAAATCTCCACCAACCGTTCAGTAATTGTCTGAAACTTTTGTCAAGTAATGACCAAATGGGTTATTTAAATCAAAATCAGCAGATGATTTTCACAAAGCTTGATTAGTTCCTTTTCAACCATCTTGACTTATTGTAGAAGCTGTCATTGTGTCTACGATTGAAAACATATCTAAAGGATCTATTTTGTCAAACGATAAATTATTATCTTCATAATAATTTTTTAAAGCCGTTAAATTAATTTCTATTGAATCATTTTTTTCCATTTCAATGGAATTTGCACCCTTAGAAGTCATAGTTAATAGGTTTGTATTCGGGATCACTTTACCCGCTGTAGAGACTTCGCCATTATATTTATACATTTCGCCATCTATTGATACACCATCTGTATTTACACTCATAATTGAATCTTTATATTCAACATTATCATCATCACCCGGATATGAATTTTCTGGCGCTGCACTACAAGCAACAACCATTGGAGAATTTGCAGCAAAAATGCTTATCATTAAAATTGTTAATAATTTTTTCATAATTTTATTTACCTTTCAAATCTGAATTTTTTGGTGAAATAAAAAATCACAAGGGGTCTTGTGATTAAGATTACGTTTTTTATTCGACTATTAAAAAATCAAATAATTATTGACGCATTTACCTTAACCAGAAGTAAAATTGGTTCATTTATTAGTAGGTCTCCTGACTCTGACTTCATCTGTTAAAATAGCCTTCCCATATTTTTAAATACAGTGGTTTATTATTTTAACATCCATCTTACAGTTACTGGTATAGCCAAGGATTTACACCTTGTTCCCTTTACACTAATTAATGTTTTATATATATCGTGAAATCTAATTTCATAATTGATTTTAGCATAAATTAAAATTAAAAACGCAATTATAAAATAACTGCGTTTGTTGTTTTTTGTTTTATCTGTCTTTGTCATATTTTGTATATAAGCCATCAATACCGTTGGCTTTATACGCTTTAGTTCAGTTGCGTAGTGAAACGTCACTTATATTACGTGTGGGTGCAAAATTCTTTGCAGAAACACCCGATTTCTCATATTCTTTGATAATTTTTTCTTTATCTTTTGGAGAAATCATTTCCATATAGCAAACCTCCAAATTAATTTTACGGGAGTAATTTTTTGAACTACTCCACACGAAGATTATATAATAAAAAAAATCAAATATGAAAAAATAACTATAAAAATGCAAAAGCGACAAAATAAATAATAAACACAACATTTAATATCCATAAAATCGGCGAAATTTCTTTAATTTTTTTTGCAGCACAAGCCACTACTGTATATGTGATTATTCCAACAGCTATACCATTTGTAATATCATATGTAACTATCATAAATATCAACAATACAAACGTACTTATTGTAATTTCTGGTTTTGCTCATTCTATATTTTTTATTTGTAAAAACATTAGTGAACCAACAAATAAAGTTGCTCCAGCAGTAACACAAGGTGGTATTAATGAAAATAACGGATATAAAATTACAGCTAGACCAAAGAAAATAGCTATTACAATTGCAGCTACACCTGTTCTTGCGCCAGCTGCGATACCAACATTTGATTCAACATAAGCAGTCATATGCGACAAACCAACAGTTGATCCTAAAACAGATGATAATGAATCTATAATTAAAGCTGTTTTTGGCAAGTTTCTTTCTGGTAAATTTGCAAAATGTGTAATATTACGATTAAGTGATGTAATTGTACCTGTTGCATCAAAAAATATTAGTAAAATAAATACTAATGAAGATATATATAAGGTAGGACTTGATCAGATTTTTTTATTACCAATTTCTGAATAAATATTTTTAAGATTTGTTCATAAACCAGAAAAATCAGAATAACTTCATCCTTTTCACTTACTACTTCCTATATAAGTACTGACTGCGTTATTTTGATATGCAGTATTTGCAATAATTAAAGAAAGAATTAATCCAATTGCTATTGCTATTGCTATTGCACCAGGGATTTTTAATGTATGAAAAATTAATATTAATGAAAATACAACCATACCAATAATTATGCCAACGTACGTATCTTTCAAATTCGATAAACTTGCGACAGGTACACCACCAGAATGGCTAACTCAACCCATAGATGAAATACCAACATAAGCTATAAAACAACCGATTCCAGAACCAATTGCTAAATTAAGCGAATGAGGTATTGATTCTATAATTATTTTTCTGATTTTTGTTAATGAAAAAATGAAAAATAAAATAGAAGACAAACAAGTGGCAATAAGTGCACCTTGATAGCCAATATTTGAATTATTTGAAATTGTAAAAGTAAACATGGCATTAACACCCATAGATGGAGACATTCCAATTGGTAAATTTGCAAAAATCCCCATTAAAGCTGTTGTTAAAAAGGAAATTAAAACAGTTGCTAAGAAAACACCACCCGCAGACATTGATGGAGTTCCATCAATACCTTTAGCTTGTGAAAGCATATCTGGTTCTACAGATAATATATAAACCATAGCTAGGAATGTTGAAATTCCTCCAACTATTTCTTTTTTTAATATTGTGTTTAAATCTGAAAATTTAAATCACTTCTCTAATTTATTATTTTTAGATTTACTAACTTCTAAATCATGATTATTTTCATCTTTTAAAAGTTTGGAATCTTTTTTCTTTTCAGATTCTAAAGTCTTTTCGTTCATTTAGTTTCTCCTCAATAAATTATGCAATTAGTGTGCTTAAGAAAATAAAAAATAATTGTATTTATAGAGACTAATTGGTTAGTCGTAGAGACATTGCACCATTATTGCAACATATATAAACACATTAACTACAAGATTATTTTATCTTATTTTTGAAATTATTTAACGTTTAACGAATTTCTGCTTTAAATTTTTTAATAACTTCATTTGTGATTGTAGATGTATATTCATCAATCAAAACAGAATCTAAAGTTTTATCATCTGATTGAAAAATTATATTTATAGCTATAGATTTTTTTCGATCACCAAATTCATGATTCACAAAAACATCAAATAATTCCACTGATTTTACTTCCTTTATATTCAATGAAACTACAAAATCAACTATGTTATTTACCAAGATATTTGAATTAATCATAAATGCAATATCTCTTTCTTGAATTGGGTAAATTGAAGGTGCTATAAAAAATTTCTTAGTTATAGAATTATTTAATAACTTATCTAAAATTATTTCGCAAATTAATACAGAATTTGGAATACCTATTTGTTTTGCTTTCAAAGGATGTATTTCACCAATTACACCAACAATTTCTTCATCTATTTTTATATAAGCTGATTTATTTGGATGTAGATCTTGATTGTTATTTTCAATTCTTTCTCATTTAATTTTATTTTCATTAATATTTAAACTTAAAAATAAATTCTCAATTATGCCTTTTAAAACAAAAAAATCTGATTTATTTTCGTTATAAAATTTCTTTACAATTAATTTTCCACATAAAGCAATAGATAACAATTGAATTTCTTTATCGTCATCTATTGAAACTTTTGAAATTTCAAAAATATTTATATTAGATTGTTTTCTATTTAAATTATAATTTATTACCTGATACAAACTAGGTATTAATGATTTTCTAACTATTTCATGCAAATTAGTTGCGGGGTTTGACAATTTATATTGATTTTTTGTTTTTATTAATGAATCAAAATGCGAATAACTTTTTTGATTTACTAGTGAATACGTAATTACTTCATTTAATCCATTTGCAGATAATAAATTTCTAACTATATTTGCATGTGAAAAATAATCACTATGTGGTTTTATTTCTTTGACTTGAACCACAGGAAGTTCTGTTTTTATAAATCCAAAACCATTTACTCTAATTATTTCTTCTGCTATATCTTCTCGTATTTTTATATCATTTCGATATGATGGTGCAGTAACATCATATGAATTATTTTTATCTATAATTTTAAAATTCAATTTTTTTAAAGTGTCTAAAATTTTTTCATCAGAAAAATTAGTAGCTAAATAATTATTTAATCATTTTATTTCAAAATTAATTTGTGGATTTACATTTTCAAAATTTTTAAACACTGCAATATTAGATGGAATTGCATTATGATTTGCTTCACCCAAAATAGAAAAATACAATTCATGTGCATTAAGTAAATGATCACCAACTAACCCTCTAGCAAATCTATTTGATGATTCTGATTGTATTTGCATACGCTTTGCAGTTTTTCTAATCGAGATCGGATCGAAAATAGCTGACTCAATCAATAAATTTTTTGTTTCACTAGATACAGCTGAATTCAATAGTCCTTTAACTCCAGCAATAACTACAGGATTAACATTTGAAATAACTATATCTTCTTTTTTTATTTCGTTTGTTTCACCATCTAAAGTTGTTATCTTTTCATCAATATTGTCTACAAGTGTAAATTTATTTGAACTTAATTTATCTGCATCAAAAACATGCAATGGCTGATTATAAATTAGCATAACTAAATTACCTGCGTCAACTAAATTATTGATTGGTTGTTGACCTGATGCTAATAATCATAAACGTAAATTTAAATTTGATATTGTAGTAGAAACATTTTTTATTTCAGACATAGTATATGCAATTATTGATGTTGTTTTGATTTCAACATCAAATTTTGTTTTAAACTTTCTTTCAAATTTTTTTTCGTCTCAAATGAATTTAGCATTCATAATTGATGAAATTTCTTTTGCAACCCCATAAACAGAATAAACATCAATACGATTTGGTGTAATAGAAAGTTCCAACGATACATCATCAGCACCTATATATTTTAATGGGTTTTCATTGCCAACTTCTGCATCGTTTGGTAGTTCTATTATAGACATCTGTTCTGTTTCTGATAAATAATTTTTTTTAATTCCTATTTCTTCAAGTGAACAAATCATACCAAATGAATCTACACCAGCAACAGTTCTCTTGTCTATTATTTTATTTATATGTTTTAAGTTTGCTTCTAATTTTGCAACAACAACTTTTATTCCCGCTCTAGCATTAGGTGCACCACAAATAATTTGTAAAATCTCATTACCTATTGATACTTTGCATAATTTATCTTCTGGTTTAGCTTCAATTGATATTGCAGAAATTATTTCACCTACAACTAAATTTGTATTTTCAAATAAAGGCACAATTTCTTCAACTTCAATTCCTGTTAATGTTAACTTATTTGCAACATCGTTAACAGTAAATTTTTGCAAGTCAACAAATTGATTTAGTAAATTTCATGACAATTTCACTTTAATTTTCTCCTTTAAATTGTTCTAAAACTTTAATATCTCCATTATAAAAATAACGAATATCTTTAATGTTGTATTTTAACATAGTAATTCTTTCAATACCCATACCAAATGCAAACCCAGAATAAATATTTGGATCGTATCCGCCGTTTCTCAATACATTTGGATGCACCATACCAGCGCCCAATATTTCTATTCAGCCAACATTATGACAAGACTGACATCCTTTACCTGTACATATACCACACATTACATCAACTTCAACAGATGGTTCTGTAAACGGAAAATAAGAAGCGCGAAATTTAATTTCTCGATCAATTCCATAGAAACTTTTTACGAATGTTTCTAATGTGCCTTTTAAATGGCCCATATTAATATTTTTGCCAACCATTAATCCTTCCATTTGCATAAATTGATGAGAATGTGTTTGGTCATCTGAATCTCTTCTAAAAACTTTACCTGGTGCTATTATTGCTAATACATCATCTTTAGATTTAGTACGAATCATTTCACGAATTTGATTTGGTGAAGTATGTGTACGTAAAAGTTTTTGTGCATCAAAATAAAATGTATCTTGCATATCACGCGCTGGATGATTTACTGGTATATTTAGCATTTCAAAATTATAACTATCATATTCAATTTCAGGACCGTCTATTATTCTAAAACCCATTCTAGAAAAAATATCGGCCAATGAATTTAATGTCTGATTTAAAATGTGTGAACTTCCGGTCTGATGTACTTTGCCCGGTAAAGATATATCAATTAATTCTTTTTGAATTATTTTATTTATTTGTTCATTCTCTAACTTTAACTCACGTTTATCAAACTCATCTATTAAATTTAATCTAATTTTATTAATAGTTTGACCAAATTCTTTTTTTTGATCTGCAGATAAATTCTTCATCTCTTGCATTGAGGTTGCAATTGCTCCTTGTTTACCAAATATTTTTGCTTTCAATACTTTTAATTCTTCATTATTTGTTTTTTTAATTTCATCTAAAAAAACATCTAATTGCTCAACTAATTCTTTTAATGTCATTTTAATTTCTCCTTTATAAATAAAAACTCGTTCCTTGCAATTTATGCATAGGAACGAGTTTAGCCCGCGGTACCATCCTAATTAATGAATAATCATTCTCTTAATTAACTATTTAAATAATTTCACGAGTGAATTCAACAATTATTTTTGATTCCTTTTCACCGCTAGAATCTCGCTTTAAAAATAAATTTATTGTCTACTATGTTCGTTACATGCTTTATTATATACTAGATATTACATTTATAGATTTATTATGTTAAATTTAATATTTCATATTTTAAAATTGGCACATCCAAAATAATCGCAAAATTATTTTGGATAATGTGTATTATAAACACATTTTTATGAAATATGATTTAAATAATAAATCGGAATTTAATTTCGATTTATTAAAAAACACTCTTGTCATTTGAGTTATATAGAAATATTTTTATATAAAATTGGATTATTTTTTACGTTCTGATATTTTTTACCCTCCAATTAAAGATGCGGTATTGTTTCCATTACATCAGAGAATGTAGTTTTTAATTTGTTAAATAAAGTAATTTTTAATAATTGCAATCAAATTAAAAAATGAATATTAAAATATTCATTTTTTATAAACTAAACTTCATTAACAAATTCTATTCAAGCTCAATTATAACCATCAAATAATCCATTGCTATTGATGTCATCTCCCATGGTGCCATATATATATATTAGATCCATTTGGCGCATGAATTAAGTCATCAAACTCTAATCTAACATCACGATCAATATCAGCATTTTTATTATATTTTAAAAGATCTGCTTGAATTGAATCTTTTGCTTGTATTTTAGCTTTATCTATATCAGCTTGAGTTAAATTATCTCTATTTTTAACTTTAACATATATATTGGTAAATTGCATTTTACCCACATCAATAACATAATCGTCTTCCGATGAATGACTAGTACAAGATACAATACTTGTAGTTGACATTAACGTTAAACCAAAAGCTGATATCATACTTAATAATTTTTTCATTTTTATATTTTTCCTTTCTTAATTTAATTGATTATATAATTCTTGTGCAATTAAAGTGATATCTTCATCACTTGATCAGTAATATTTTTAATACTGCCATTGACAATTGTACTATAAACATAAAATAATTTACTAATTTTAGTAATTCCCACAATTAAATTTTCTTTATTTTCATACATAGCTAAAGCATTTTCATATGAATTATAATAAACATAATTTTTATCATCAATTTTAAAACGATAAATTGTATATAAACCATCAGATACTATATCTGTAAATCTTGAAATATTATTTTGTAATTTTTTTAATTCATTTTTATTGACATATCTAAATGTTGGGTTAATATTGTTTTTTAACTGTTCTATCGCTTGATCTTCATCTAAACTTATCATTAATTCTTGGACATTTGTATCATATAAGATATATTCTTTATATAAAATTGAATTATCTTTTTGCGCTCTGATGTTTTTTGCCCCTTCAATTGATGATGCAATATTGTTTCCAATTACATCAGAGAATGTAATTCTAGTATCATTGTTATTTCCAACAAATCACATTTCATTTAATGTCAATTCTGAATTTGTTGTATCTAAATAATAAAAATCATTTAATCATTCATCATATGTCATTTCAATATTTGAAGATAATTCCGCAATTGAAAATTTCTGACCATTTTGATACTGACTATAAGTTGTCAAAATATTCTCTTCAAAATATTTTTTAGAAGAATCCAAAGAGAAATATTCATTATTCGTTAATTCCTTATATATTCAATCTTGTTTAAAATGATTTAAAATTATATCATCATTGCTTGTTTCTGTTAATTTTGATTGAATTTTATCTGCTAATAAATTCATAAAAGCATTTTTAAAATCAATTGTTAATCCCATTCAAGAATTTTTCAAAAAAGTATTTCAATCTAATTCATCACTATATGTTGGAAATACTCAATCTAAAATATTTTTAACATTTTGACTTAGGTTACCATTAATAGATAATTGATTTGAATTATTATTAAATAATTCTGAATCAAAAGATAAACTATTCATATCTGTTCTATTATAACCAATATGACCAAAACTATCACTATTTGTTGTAGCAATTAAATTTAATGATACATTATTTATAATTATTGTTTGTAAATAATAATCATGACGCTTTTGATGGTGCCCAATTGTATAATGATATTTAACAGACCACAAATTTTTATTTAAAATATTATTTTTAATATTATCAACATTTAAATTACGAAAATTTTTAGAATCATTAATTTTAATAATTAATTTATGATCTTTGCATATTGCACTAACACCATTACCTAAATCAGCAAATTCTGTTGTATTTTCTAATTCAGTTCCTATTTCAAATCAACTTGAATCTGAAATTGAAAACTGTATCGTGTATTCAAATTCATTTACTCATATAAATTTTCGTTTTTATCTGTTAAAGTTGAATTTATTTCTGTATTAATTTTATTAACAATTGTTTTACCAAAATTATCTCTTTTTTCTATAAATGGTTTTGATAATTCATCACCAGCATTACTATCAATTGGATCATAATAAATTCCTGGTGTCATAATAGATTTCATTTTTTGTAAATCATTTTGATTAAAAGCATTATATTTTAGTCCTTTAAAATTATAAAACAAAGAAGATTGAATATCTTCACTATATTTTGCATTTTTGTATGCTGTCATGGCTTCTTCTGTTGAATCTCTTCAGTTTGAATTATCATAACTATATTTGATCCTAATATTCCCAAGAGATACATAAGAATCTAATGCTCTTTCTCTAGCTGATTCATCACTTTGGATACAACCATCTATAAAGTTAACTTCACTACAACTTGGTAACAAAACATTACCATAAGTATTTTGATAAACTTTAACATAATCATCTTTTTTTGTTGAATATACTTGTGATAGATCTAATTTACCACTATTAACATCTAACATAATTTTGTTTGGATTTGATGAAGTTGAAATTTCTTCTAATGGATTTTCTTTTATAACATCTTCCAAAATTTCATTTTTATTGCGATATTCTTTATTTTGATATAAATAAATATCTTCTTCTCGCAAGAATCACGAATTATCTTTAATAGATTGTTCAATAGCAGTTATTTCATTATATAAAGATTGGGTAGTACTAATAACTGCAAGTGAACTTGCACCAATATTTGATATTGATGTTAATAACAAAAACATTTTAAACATATTATAAATTTTCTCCTGTAATTTCTTTTAAATTGGCATATAAATAATCAATATACGATTCTCTAGAATCAAAAGTTTGATTATTTAAAGTGTATGTTGAATAATCTATTTTGACTAATTCATTGGTAAAATTATGTAATTTTAAATAATAAATTATTGCGGCACTTTGTGAATTAAAATAATAATTCTTCCCTACATATACAAATGTATAAATTTGATAACCTTCATTATTTAAATCTGTTAATTGATCAAAAATTGTAGTTGAAAATAACTCATCAAAGTCAATTAATTTTGATTCGATATTAATATCTAAGAGTACTTCATCATAAACTTGTTGATATGTTTCTCTTAAAATTTGAATACCATTAAAATCATAAAAATAAATCTTATTATAATCTATATTTTCAATATGTCTCAAAATGCTATTTAATGCTTGTTCATATGAATCAAAAATGTCACCAAATTCATCTGCATATGCTCTTTTCACTTCAACTGTTTTATAGACTTGCACAATTAATTCTTCTTTTGAATCATAAGTTAAACCATCAAAATATTTTGAAGTATATTTAATATTTTTTTCATAACTAAATAAATCGTTGATAATATCTCTTTTTTCATAACGATAAGCTTCATTTAAATTTGAAAAATATTTATCATTATACAAATAAGTAATTTCGTTTACTGGTTTTGCAATTTCCAAAACATCAAAAGTTCTGCTTGGATCAAAATCTGACGGTTCTCATGCTCAATTTGTTTGTTGATATGTTAAAAATTGATTTTTACTTACTTCAAATCTATAAATTTTAGTAGTTCTAATATCAATTGAATCTAACAACTCTATTGCTAAATCAACTCAAATAAAGGCAACAGATAAAGCTTCAACAATTTTAGTTGCGCTTGCAGTCAATCTTAAAAATGCTTTAATAGTTTTCAAAATTGGTTCAATGGCTTTTAATTGTCATTTAAATAGTGATTCATTTAATTTTAAATATATTTCAAAATAATTTTTATGTTTTACATCAATATTTAATTTTGATTCTCCATCATTATTCAAAACTGTTGGTTCAACTAAATAATCTAATAAGTCCATTATGTTGTCTTCTTTATATGAATCTACCAAATTGGTTCATGAATTATTTAACTGCTCTTCATTATCTGAACCATCTATTTGAACTAAATTTAACGATAATAAAGCTTGACAATAAAAATTTTTTATTCGGTCATTGTCATCATTTGTTACATCTAAATTTCTTAAAATTTCTCTAATAAAATAAAGTTCAATAGTAATTTTTTGATTATAATTTAAATTTGTGAATGGTGTCATATTTTTCAATAACTTTGCGCAGTAGTTTTTATACCGTATTTATCTAAAATATTTATAAATTGATCTGTAGACACATTTACTTTATTTGTTGGCAGTTTAGAAAAATAAAGTGAAACTGATTCATCAAAATTATCATAAATTGTTTGTTGAAATGATGTCTTGGCATTTGCCAATAAGTTCAAAGGCCCTACAGAGGCTATTGCTGCAAATACTTCAAACATCGATGATTCAATTAAATCCATAACACTTTCGCTTGAAATACTATCTAAACTTCAATTTTTTGCATCTAAAACACTTTGCATTAAATCATCTTGCGTTTGCTGAAATAAATTGCCTGTTAACCTACCTTTGGCATCAGCTTTAGTTTGTATATAATACATTCCTGGTCTATTTTTTAATTCAGTTACTTTTTCTTTATCGTATTGTGCTAGTTCAAAACTATCATAATTATCTTTATTATTTTCATTAATTAATTGATTGTTGTAATAAACATCTTTTAAAATGCTTGCATCAAGTGTTTTGTCAAAACCTGTTTTTGAATATCAAGAATTACCTAAATGATAATTATCTATTTTTTTTATATCTGGTTTTTCTACTTCATATTTATTTTTATAATAACTAATTATTGCAGTTTCATTATCAAACAAATTACCATCAACTTGATATTTAGTGTGAATTTTATTTGTATATGAATCTTGTGCTTCACTCAAACTATCAACAACTTGATTTGCTGAATTCTTATAAACTGTTGTTTCATTGTCTTCATTAGTGACAACATCATCTGATATCATTCCTAATTCATCCAAACGATAATTGTCTGGATTTTTATGTGTTACTTGTAATTTAATATCGTCTGTTTTATCAACCATATTATATAAATCACTCAAAGTATCGTATTGTCTATTATCAAAACGAATATCATTTTGATAATCTGATTTATTTTCTATTTTTACTTCATTGTCTAAATAATAAGAAATAGCATCTTCTTTTGATAAAAAGTTTTGCCAAATAAACTGTACTGACTTTGTTCATCATTTTGATTATTGCCTGAATCATTATGACTAAAGTTATTTGTTGAACAAGAAACCGAAAGAGCTGTTGATGATGCTCCCAATGCTAATGTTCCTAATATACTTAATAGTTTTTTCATTTGAATATTCCTCTTTTTTATATACTTGATTAATAATGTCATTTAATAAATCTGCTGATGTATAATTAAAAACAAAATTTCGAATTCTTTGTTCTCTTAAAATAATAATCAAACCAAATAAAGTCAAAGTTACTAATGTGTAAATAACTAAAATTCATATAGTGTACGTATTGGAATAAGTTAGATTATTTGTAATAAAATAACCGTCATCTGTTTCCAATATTTCTAATTCATTAAAAGAATTAATTTCTTTAGATACATTATCTAAATTATTATTGTGTAAGAATGAATAATTATTTAATTTACTTTGTGATACAAAAGATATTTCTAAATTGAACATATGATTTGTAATATCAAAATAATTTCTCATTCGTTGATTATTTTGATAATTTAAAATTTTAATTGCCATGTCAAGTGTTATATTAATTTGTTTTAAATTAACATTCATAATCAACGAAGTTATAAAATAGTCAATAAATTGATTTAAGTTTTCATTTGAATAATTAAATTTTTTTAAAATACCAATCAATTCATTATTATAAATTGGTTCACTTCACAACATTTGATCCAAACAATTTAATTTTGTTTTTTTATAATTATTATCTGTAAACATGACATCCAAAATATTTACAGCAATATCATTATCATTTGTTACACTATCATATAAACAATAAAGAAATATTTCTTTAAACAATTCTGTCAAAAATAATTCATCATCATTTGTGATTTTAATATTTAAATGTATTCCATCATTATCTATAGATATATAATCTAATAAATTTGTTGACACTAAATCTTTATCCAGTAAACTATCATCTTTAAAGAAATCTAATAATTTTTCAATAGTTTGATCTTCTTTTAAATATGAAAATAATTTATTGAAATAACTAATTTCATTTTCTTCATGAATTAAATTTTTTGCAATATTTCAACTCATCAAATTTTTATTTGAAACATACGAAATTAATTCTTGATAATCAAATTTTCGAAATGCATAAGTATCATTCGACTTTGAAATTTTAATAATAATTTTATTATTGTCATTAAAGGGTCTTAAATCATAATTTAACATGTGAATAAGTGTATAAATATCTTTTGTATTTGAAAATTCTTTTTTATAAAGTTCTGTATTTTCTATAGACAAAATATTTTTTAAATCTATATAATTTATTTTTGTTTCATCATTTAATTGAATTTTTGTTTCATCATAATTATTTAATTCAGTAGTTGATGATTTTCAATTCATTATTTGATTAATAAATAAAAATATAAACGATAGAAATAAAAATAAATTTGAAAGCAATATTCATTTGCCAATCAATTTATGAGCAATTCAAAATAACGATAAGCAAATGATTATTGAAAATATCACAATTAGTTCTAAAATACATAAAGCAATTAAAGAATTTAACGCATTAAATTGCATTGATATTAAAATCATATAATAAAATATTTGTATAACTAATGTTTCAGCAAATATAAAAATAATGGAAAATAATAACTGCAATAAATTAATTCTTAATCGTTTGTGAAAGTTTCGTAGTTCCTCATAGTATAAAGTATTAAAATTAAATAAATATAATTCTCTTGATTCTACAAAACACATTATAGGTAAAAGTGCAAAAATTAATACTGGTCCAAAAAATAATTTATAGTTTACTAAAGATTCTGCTAATGATGCTGCTTGATAGTTAATAGAATTATTATAAGAAGATACAGCAGCATAAACAAATGTTGCTACAACTGCCAAAACAAAAAAGATTCATAATTTTCATAATTTAAAATATCTATTGTTTTATTGCATCAATCAAAAGAAGAAAAATGATAACTATGTTTTATAATTTGGTTTATTAAAATGATATATAAACTTAATATTTTTTTCATGATAATTTATCTTTCATTTTATAACTAATAATAATTTGTAAGCCCAATTTAATTTGTATCTATGCATAAATAAAATCATAAAAATACATATATATCTTTTGCGCTTGTAGATTATCACATAAAAATACAAAAAAATAAATTATTTTAGCAATCAAAATAAAAAATCTAATAATCAAAATTATTAGATTTTGCATATATAAATTAATCCTTGTAAGCTATTTCAATATTATCGTATGCAATTTCAGAAGGAACATATCTGCCAAACAATTCTATATTAATAACAGCGGTTTTATTTGCATTATTTAATTCTGCAACTTTACCTTCTTTTCCAGATAAAGTCCCACTTTTTATTACAACTGTATCTCCGATTTTAAATGAAAGTTTAATTCTTTCTTGTAATTGATTTTTATAATCTTCAATAGTTGGTTTATTTACTTCATCTATTAGCATTTTTTCAACTTCATCTGCCATTAAGGGAAGTGGTTTAGCCCCCTTACCAGATGAACCAATAAATCCTGTTACTCCAGGTGTATTTCTAACAATAAATCAAGCCTCATCTGTCATTTGCATATTCACAAAAACATATCCTGGAAATTTATTTTTATCATAAACCTTACCATTTTTACCTTCAAATGGTAATTTGGCTATTCTAATATCATAAATTAAATTAGTCAAATTACCTGTTTCTACTTTTTGTAATAGATCTTGACGAACTCTGTCTTCGTATCCAACATTACAATTGATAACAAATCATTGTCCTTTTGGTTGATTTAATTCATTAGTTAAATTATCTTGTATCATATTATTCTCCTTTTATAAAACATGCATTAATGTAAATAATTCTTGTAATCCTCAATCAATTAAGAAAAAGAAGACTGCGGATAGCGCCAGAAAAATTATTGTTATCAAAAATTTAAATCCAAGTGATGATGCAGTTCCTCATCTAATTTTCAAAACTTCTTTAGTCATTGCAGCTGGAAATTCACGAATAGTTTGTTTTCAATTTATTTTGTCTTTTTCAGTTTTTTTTAATTTTACAGCAGCTGCATTTTTATATGCTAATTCTTGTTCTTTTTTTGCTCTTTTTCTAATTTCTTTATCAGAAAGTGTTTCATCATTTTGATTTAAATTTTCAGCTTTAGTTATTTTTAAATTATTTTTTAATTTCCTTACACTTTCTTTATCTTTTTGTTTTTGTAATTTTATTTGAGCTTTCTGCTCTGCCAATTTTTGTTTTACTTTGTTTTTTTCTATAACGTCTATTTCTTTATTATCATTTGACAAATTATCTTTCATAAATGAATCTCCTAACGTGTTTCTTTATGTATTGTATGTTTATTACACTTTACACAATGTTTTTTGATTACTATTCTTTCGCGTTGTCCAATAGCACTTTTTGTTATTGAATAATTCCTTGATAGACATTCTTCACAAACAAGAATTACTTTTTTTGAATTATTACCCATATTTTACCTCACTTACATAATACACTAAATTTTAAATTGAGCAAATAAAAACAACTCCTAAGAGTTGTAAATTACATTAGATATTTTCTCAAATTTCTCTTAAAATGTAAATAGAATTTTTGAAATTATTTTTATATTTTCCCATATAATTTTGCTGACTAATTTCATACAGAAAATCTCGCATTGTTAATCTATTATCAAAATTTATTTCATCTAAAATAAATTTATCTAAATTAGTTAACTTATCTCCAATTTTATTAAATTTTGCATATTTAACAAAATATCTTACATATATTTTTTTAGAATCAACTTCATTTTTTTGATTTTTATTTCCTATTAAAAATCTTTTTAAAACTAAATCATTAGTTATATAAAAAATTTTTAACACGTTATCTTGATTATTTATTCTATTTTTAATTGCTAATTTTATTTCGTTTTTTTTGAGAGACTTTTTAAATAAAATTAAATTATTTAATCTTTCATTCGATTTGAAATTTATTTTGATATGTTGGATATAATCTTCAAAATAATTTCTTAAATAATTAAGACACAATTCATAAAGTTGATTCAATGGATTATTATTATATTTTATAAAATTTATTTCACTATTCAAAAAAATTTTTGTTCAATAGTTTATTAAATTCATAAATTTCAAATATGGATCTCTACTTTTTAATATTTTTGTATTTGTTCTAAAAGAATTTAAAACTTCTCTAACGAATTGTTGAACTATAAAGAAATTTGCATTTGTGAAGAATTTTCTTAAATATTTAAGAAAATTAAACTGCGATGAATTTATGATTTTATTCATTGTTTTTTTGGCTTATAAAAATGTGATACATAATAATTGCTCCAGCAACACTCACATTCAAAGAGTCAATTAAATTTGTCATCGGCACAAAAATATTAAAATCTAGTTTTTCACTTAATTTTTGTGAAATACCGTTTCCTTCATTACCCAAAATTAAAGCTATTTTCTCATAGAAAGGAGTTTCATTCAGTTTTGTTTTATTTTTTGAAAGATTAGTTCCGTATATTCAAAAATCATTATTTTTTAATAAATTTATTGTTGAAACTAAATTTGGAACTAAAATAATCGGTATACTTCATATTGCACCAACAGATGTTTTTATAACCGTTGATGTAACTTTAACTTGATTTTTTTCTGGAATAATAATTGCGTCAACACCAAGTTGAACGGCAGAACGAATTAAAGAACCGAAATTATGCGGATCATTAATTTTATCTAAAATTAAAACTGTTTGTTTTTTATAATTGCTTGCAATTTTTAAATATTTTTGCAGATCTGTATATAAAAAATCTTTTAACTCAGCTGTTATTCCTTGTGTTTTATTAGAATCAATTTCATTTATATTTGTTAATTTCTTTTGTACTTGCACATCGATATTATACTCTTTTAAAATTGAACTATATTTTGTTAGAAGCACTTTTGAAATAACTTTAATATTTTTTATCTGATTAGGTTGTTTTTCAATTAATTCAAAAACAGAATGCTTACCGGTTACGATAATTAATTCATTTTTATTAGTATGCTGCATTATAATAACTCTCGTTCTAATAAATTTTTTCTTAAACTATCTGCCATGTCAAATTTCTTTTCAAATAATAATTGTTGTCATTCTAAAATTTCATTCACTTCATCTTTTGTTAATTCTTTTAATTTAAAATCAAAACCTAAAACATTTAAAATTATATTTAATTTAGTTGGCGTTGAGTCTATCTCTTCAAATAGCAATTGTTGATTTATATGTTTAACCATTAAATCTATTTGTGTTATCATTGCAGGAAGGTCTAAATCATTTGTAATGTAATCTTTAAAATTAGCAATGAAATGATACGAATTTAATTCTTCATCAATTGGTATATTTTCTGTAATAAAAATTTTACCGACTGCACATTGTCAACGAATTTTAATTAATAATTTTTTAATTCTGTCTTCTCATTTTTTTGCTTGTTGCAATAAATCATTATTAAAATCAATAGGTGCTCTATAGTTTTTTGTCATGAAAATATATCGCAATTCATTTACAGAATTATCTTTTAAAAATTCTTTAACAGTTAAAATATTCCCTAATGATTTTGACATTTTAGCATCACCAAGTGTAACATGACCATTATGCATTCAGATTTTTGCAATTTCATGTTTATTTTTTGCCAAAAATTGAATACGAGAATTTTCATGATGAGGAAATTGTAAATCTACTCCACCAAAATGAACATCTACACCTTCACTTCCGAAATGATTATCTATTAAAACGGCACATTCTGTGTGTCAACCTGGCCTACCTTTCGATCATTTAGTGTATCATTGTTTACCTTCTGTTGTTTTTTTTCAAATTACAAAGTCTAAAGGATTATGTTTATTTTTATCAATAGCTATTCTTTTCCCTATATTCAATTCATCAAGTTTTTTATTTGAAAGTTTACCGTATTCATCTTTATATTTATCAATTGAAAAATAAACGTTACCATTGACTTCATAGGCCATTTCTTTTTCAATTAATAGATCTATAAATTTTATTATTTTTTCAATTTTTTGTGAAATTGGTCTTAACGAATTTGGTTTTCTTATATTAAGTTTTTTCAAAATATCAAGATAAGCATCGGTATATTTCTTTGCTATAACTTCTTCGTTAACATTTTCAGCTCTCGCTTTATTAATTATTTTGTCATCAATGTCTGTAATATTTTGCATGTAATCAATTTGAAAATCTAAAAATTCTAAACAACGAACAAAAAAATCAACAAGTAAAATCGGTCTTGCATTACCGATATGTATGTCACTATAAACTGTAGGCCCGCATAAGTAAATTTTTATAAAATCATCATCAAGTTCTACTTCACGTTGACTAAATGAACTATAAAATTTCATTCCTCATCTTCCTTTACTATTTGTTCTATCTATCTTTTTTGATTAACGGTTTTACCGCTTTATATGAAAAATACAAAACAAAACTATTAAAAATTATTTTTAAAGGTGCTTGAACTAAACGTATAGCAACCATTGTAGAATATCCTTCTGTTGATGGAATTCCTAAAAATTCGCCATCTCCTCAAGCTGAAATTAACGTTGTCGCTAAATATTCGCATGTGATTGCAATTAACATCACGGGCAAAAGTTCATCTAACATTTTAGCATGATTCTTTATTAAAGAAAAATACGTTATTCAGACAATGAGTAAAGTCAAAATTAATGTTGCAATAAAAAATCACATATAAATTTCTTTAGACATTACAATTCCCAAAATTGATACTTGGTTGTTTACTGGCCTTCAGTATGCATAAATAACATAAATAAAAATACCAAATAAAGTAACAAATAAATTTATTAAAATCAATAAGATATTTCTTTTTGAACCTGAAATTCTGTTAAAAGAAGATCCAATTCCAGAGATAAAACCAAAAGCACATATACAAATTATAAAAGCAGGATGAATAAAAGAAGGTACAAATAACATAGTTAATCCTTCTGTAATCAATCCAACCAATAAACCAACAATTGGTCCAAACATAAAACCAGTAATTTTAACCATAACACCTTCAATTGCTATTCTAATCGGTGGAAAAACAGTAATTGGTACAGTCATAGAAACAACAACTGTAACAGAAACAGAAACTGCAGTGAACATTGTAATATAGGCAATATTTTTTGTTGTAAATCGAATACCGTGGTATCTTTCACGCAATATTGCATATGAAATTGCATTATAAATAATATAAATAAATGCAAATCCACCTATTAAGCCCGTAACCATAATTGCCATATGATTACTTGTTAACAATCATTCACTAATTTGCTGCATATATAAACCTTTCTTTCTATTTTGATCAATCTATGATTGGCTGGTTCTGTGATATTAAAATTTGATTTATTTTTGAAAAAGGTTTTGTATTATGAAAATATTTTCAACTAAATGGTGAAGGATGTCCAGATTCAATAACAAAATTACTTTTACTTTCTAAATTATTATATAGATTTTTTGCAAAATTACCTCACAAACAAAAAATAACATTTGAATTAATTTTTAATAAATAATTTAAGAGATTTTTTGAAAAAATTAACCACCCGGTTGATTCGTGACTTAATGGTGTTTTTTCTTCCACTGTTCAAATTGCATTCATTAGGAAAATACCTTGTTTTGCCCATCCATCTAGTGAATTTGCAAATGAATGATCAACACCTAAGTCATCTTTCAATTCCTTGAAAATATTTTTTAAAGATGGCGGTGTTTTAAAAGAATTTGTTGAAAAAGCTAATCCATTTGCTTGATTTATACCATGATATGGATCTTGCCCAATAATCACAACTTTAATATTTTCTGATTTAACAAGTGAAAATAATCGAAAAAGATCATCATGACTTGGAAATACATTTTTATTTTTATATTCAAATTCTATTTGCTTCATCAATTTTTTATAATAATCTTTTTTGTATTCTTGAGAAAAAAAATCCTGCCAGCTTGAATCTATTTTCATCATTATTTGTTTTTACTCTTTTCTTTCAATTTATATTCTTGTGCTATTTCCTTTTCACGTAATTTCATTAATTTATTCTCTTGTTTCAATCTCTTTTTTTCTAAACGAGGATTATTATCAAAACGTTCAAAATCTCCTAAATCTCCGCCATTATTTCTCGCATATTGCCTTGCATCTTCTCTTGGATTTGAGAAAATATCATCTTCTTCGGCTTCGGGACCTAAATCAATAACATTGCTTGAACCTCTATAAATTGAAGATACATCATTTGATCTATAATTTGAGACATTATTTACCGCTGATTGGCGGACATTAATTGAAGTTGGTTGAGGATCATAAATATATTTGTCTTTACCTCCTTGATTATTATTTGGAATTTGCTTTGAATTATCATTTATTAAATAGGGCTCTGGTTCATCAAAATCATCTTCAATTAATTCTACGTTAGATTTATTTTTTTTTTGCTGTTTTTTCATTAATTTTACTTGTTTTTTTTCAGCCTTACTTAAATTTTTCATTTTTTCATTATTTGCTATATTAAGATTATCTAATGCATTTAACGAATTATCATCCAAAGTTTCTGTTTTAAAAATCGGTTTTATAGGTTCTATAGTTTTGAAGTCATTATTTTCATATCCTAAATCATCATATTTATAATTAATAGATTCACCATGTGATCTATCATCTGTTGTGTAAACTTTTTGTGGTTCTGTTAAAACAAACGCACCATAGTCATCAAATACTTGATCTTTCAATAATTTATTTTTTGAATTATCATATAAACTTTGTGTCGCGTCTATTGTTGGTGGTATTTCTAATTCACCTGTCTGATTATTTAAGTTAAATGGCCCGTCAAAATCTGATGTCATTGTAAAATTATCGTATGGATCATATGTTGGATATTCATCAGAATCTGTATATAAAACTTTTCTTTGTGGTACACTTCTTCTTATTTGTTGGTTAATACCGCCATATGACATATTATTTTGTGGTATTGCATTAGCATTATTAATTGGATATGGGATGTATTGTGGTTGAGGAACTGAAACAAATTGAATATTTGGTGGCGTTTGTTGTTGTTTCATATATTCTAATTGCATTTGTTCAAGTTGCGATTCTGTTTGTTGTTGTAATAATCTATTTGTAGCATTATTTTCATTTGAAGGTGAAAAAAATGGCAAAATTTGATAATCATTTGATGATTGAGATTGTGAGTTAATTATTGATAAAGCATATTGTTGTGCTAATTCTTCTGTTTGAAATTGAGCTAATACTTTTTTTGTATCTTGCTCTACAACATCATATGAAGTATTTGTTTTAAAAATAACCAGATTGCTGTTCATTGATTCACACCCCTTGAAAATCATAGTTATTATAACATAAAAAAAATGGCACCAAAAAATGAAGCCATTATATTATTATGAAAAATCTATTGACATTTGATCAAAAGTATTATCATTAAATAATTGAAATGCTGTTGACATATAATCTGTTCCAGAACGAGATGCAATAACATCTTTTGAAAATTGATATTGATATGCAAATGTATATAACGATCCAGAAAAATCATCTTTTGTATCTGCATCTGTATTTTCAATTGCGTTAATTGTTCATAACAAATAAACAACATTTGTAATTGGTAAAGTAATTGTATAATTTTTAATGCCTTCAAAAGTAATTATAAAAGTCATATCAGGAATTGCAGTTTCGTAAATAGTTCCCTCTATTTGAGTTTTATATTTATCTTCATCACCCTTTGAATCACTATTAATAGCATTAGTATAATAAAGTGGAACATCAGTTGCGTTTGGTGCGACCTCTATTGGTTTTGAAGTATCAATATCTTCATTTTCACTATCATCATATTGCAAATTAAAATTTACGCCACTTAATGTATTAAAAATTTGATCACCCAAAACATTAGTTTGAGTTTTATTTATTTCTTCTGTTGTAGATGATGGCACATCTATATTTGGGAATATTGGCTTTGCATTTTCTATACTTTCTGGAGAGCCATCATTAGTCATTCCTTGTTTAAATGTTTTACCAACATAACCACCACTATCTGCAGAAGGATTATTTGGTTTTGCTCCACTACTATTTGTTACATTAACATTTTTATAAAAAAAATCATTAGATGATTCAAAATCTTTATAAAAATCTTTTCATTTCTCATCTTTTTGAATTAATTTTTCTTTATTTCCGTCAGCTAATAAAGGTAGATTTTTTATATTATCTGGTAAATTAATATCATCATTTTCATGCACTTCAGGATTATAATTCAATAAATTTAAAATATCAAAAACAACCATAGTCACTAAATTACCTGTTGTTCCTTGATAATCTTCAAGTTTATTTGACCCATCTCCTATTGATATATCAATTGTTTTTTTAGGTATAGAACAAGATGCAACAGATATTGCTGATGTTGACATTAAAAATAATGAACCTAAAATTGATAATAGTTTTTTCATATAGTCTCTCTCCCACAAATCATAAATTTATTATAGCAAAAACGAACCCTATAATACATAAATATTATTAATCACCAAAATGATTTATTTTAAAATTATTAATTTATTGTATTTGTAAATTTTCCATATAATTTATTAAAATTCAATTTAATAATTCCTGTTGGCCCATTACGATGTTTTGCGATAATTATTTCTGTTTCATCAACATCTGATTGTTCATTAACTAATTGGTTATCGTGTAGATAGTAATCTTGTCGATACAAAAACATAATAATATCTGCATCTTGTTCTATAGCACCAGAATCACGAAGATCAGACATAATAGGTTTTTTATCTTCACGTTTTTCAACAGAACGAGATAATTGTGATAAACAAATTATTGGCATATTTAATTCTCTGGCTACCTTTTTTAATTGTCTTGAAATTGTTGCAATTTCATTTTGCCTGTTATCACCAAAACCATTCACAGAAGAAATTAATTGTAAATAATCTATTACACATAAATTAATGCCATAATCACGTTTCATTTTTCTTAACTTTGATTGAATTTGTAAGACCGTCATTCCCGGTGTGTCATCTATTACGATGTTTAAACGTTTGATTGTTTCATTAGCATTAGCCAATTTTTCCATCAATTCCATATTTGCAATTGATTGGTTGCTACTATTATTAACTTGTCCGGTTCTAATAGTTTGAGAATTAATTTGTGCTTGCATACCAAATATACGTTGAACTAATTGTTCTTTTGGCATTTCTAAAGAAAAAAATGCAATTCCATTTGTTTTTGATGTTCCTTGTTGTAATGATTCTATTGCTGCATTAAAACCTAAATTTAATGCAAATGCAGTTTTACCCATTGAAGGTCTAGCAGCCAAAATAATTAAATCACCATTTTGTCAACCAGCTGTCATATTATCTAAATCTTTAAATCCAGAGGGAACTCCTGTTATTATTTCTTTATTCTGACGCAATTTATCTATGTGATGTAGTACTTCATCTGCAATAACAGAAATTGGTGTCATTGAATCTGATAATAAATCTGTTTTAATATCTAAAATACTCGACTGAGCTTGAGAAAAAATTTGCATTATAGATGATTGACCTGAATCTAATCATGATTTTATATCAGTAACTGTTTTAGTTAGTTGCCTTTTAAGTGAATGTTCAAAAATAATTTGAACAAAATTTTCAAATCCTTCATCTGTATAGTATAAAGATGATAATTCTGATAAATATACCATTCCGCCAGCTTGATTTAATTTATTTGAATAATTTAAATAATCTGCTAATTGCGTCAATGAAATATCTTTATTTTCATCTCTTAATTCAAATAATGTTTTGTAAATAATTTGATTAGCCTGCTTTGTAAAATCATCTGTTTTTACCTGCAAAGAAATTTCATTAAAAGCTGTTGAAGAGTGAATTGCAATAGATAACAATTGCGCCTCTGCATTTAATAAAATAGAATTTGTCATTTCATTATTTTCAATCATACTATTGTTCACCTTCTACAATTACTGTCAATCGCGCAATAATATCATGGTCTAATTTATAGTTCAAATAATATGTACCTATCTTATTTAAATTATTTGCATTAATAAATTTACGTTTATCAATTTGCATCAAATGATTTTTTGTGTGCAATTTTTCTTCTATTTGTTTTAAAGAAACAGATCCAAATGGTTTATTATCTTTAATTTTTAAAATAAATTTAAAATCTTTTATTGATTCTATTTGAGTTTTTAAATTTAATAATTCATCACGTAGTTTATTTTCAGTTTCTTTTTCGTGATTAATTTCACGAACATTTTGATTTATGCTATCACGTGAAGCTATTTCAACTAAACCATTTGGTATTAAATAATTTTTTGCATAACCATCAGTAACATTTTTAACTTCATGTTTCTTCCCTTTACCTTTAACATCTTTTAAAAATATAACTTTCATAAACACGCCCTACTTTCCAAATATTATCTTAACTCAATAATAATAATTTCTATAATTTATAAATACCAATGTTAATATGTTAATAAAAAATCACTCTAATATGAGTGATTTTAAAAATTATTGTATTACAAATGGTAAAAGTCCCATAACTCTTGAACGTTTAATCGCAGTTGCTAACATACGTTGATGTTTTGGTGAAGTACCTGTGACTCTACGTGGTAGAATTTGTCCTGAACCAGAAATAAATTTTTTTAATAATTCTACATCTTTATAATCTATATAATTTATATTATTTTTTGCAAAAAAATTAATTTTTTTGCGTTTTACAAATTTACGAATTGCCATTTTGTTTACTCCTTATTAATCTCATAAAATTGAATCTGAATCATCTAATGTATTAGAATTTGAATTTTTTTCTTCTGCTTTATTTTCAGCAGCAAAATTATTAATTTCTTCAAAATCAAATCCTGTTGTAGAACGTTCAAAATTATTTACATCATAATTTTGTTCTACAGATGATGAAGGTCGATCATTTTTTGAACCTAAAAATTCTATTCTTTGTACTGATACAGACATTTGATTATCATAAGTACCATCATCTTTTTTATTAGATCTTACAGCCAAAGAGCCTTCAACAGCAATTAAGCTGCCTTTTGATTGATATTTAACCAAATTTTCTGCAGTTTTTTCTCACGCAAAACAAGAAATATAATTAGTATAATCTTGTCCGTTAGAAGAAAAACTTGATACTGCTAAATTAAAAGCACAAAATGATTTACCGTTATTTGCTGTACGTAATTGAGGGTCTCTAACCAATCTCCCAGTTAATTGAACTTGATTCATTGTAATTCAACTCCTATTCCAATATTGTTAATAATTTATTCAGTTGGCTTATTTGCTGGTGCTTCTGTTTTGAATTTAGCTCCGGCATTTCCATCTGATTCATTTCTTGATCTGAATTTTCTTTCAAATCGTGGACCTGCTGGTTTTTTTTCTTCTTTAAATTTTGTCATATCTGTTTTTGCATATACAGTAGATTGTTCATAATGACTTTCTGATTCTGTATTAATAACTAAAACACGAATAACATTTTTATCAATTCCTGCAATACGTTTCATTTCATTAATATTTGCAGCTTCGGTATTTACTATTAAAACAAAGTAATAACCTTTATTTTTGTGATTAATTGAGTAAGCGAAATTTTTCAATCCTCATTCTGCTTGTTCAACAATCTTTCCTCCATTTGCAGTTAAAGCATCATTTAATTTAGATGTTATCAAATTTAAATCTTTTGCATCTTGATCAATGATATACATAACTTCGTATTTTCTAATCATAAAAATATGTCTCCTTGTGGTCTTTTGGGCATAAATGCCAAGGAGTTAAATACCTATTTGTAATTTTATTAGTTTTTTAAATAAATATTAACTCGCTAATATATTGTATATCATTTTAAATAAGAAAATAACTATTTAAAAAATATCTTCTTTATTTGTTATTTTTATATTTTTTATGTCTCCATTTATATATATCATTTTTATTTCTGGTGAATTTAATTCTATAAAGGTTGCATCATCATCATAATTATAATTGTTCGGTTTGTTTCTTTTTAATGCATTATCATAGATTTTTGTCTTAAAACCTTGTGGTGTTTGTGTTATTAAAAAATCATTTCTATTCACATGAATAAAATCACCACTAGTATTTTTTTGCTTTAAGGCAGAATTGATTGTTAAACTAGGAATAACAGCATCATTATTTATTAGATTTAACATAATTTTATCTAATAATTCATTTGACAAATACGGTCTAGCTCCATCATGAATTAATACAAAATTATTTTTGACATAATGCATACCCTTTTGAACAGAAAGATATCTTTCTGATCCGCCTCTAGAAAATTGCAGTCTGTCTATTGCTCAATTTTTAACTGCAAAGTAATCTAAAATTACATTTTCTATTTCTTTTGGACAAACTATTATTATTTGATCAATAAAATTATTTTTCAAAAATGGTTTTATTGCTTCAATTAAAACATTGCTACTTTTTAATTTCTTTAATAATTTATTTTCCGAACCAAATCTTTTTGAATCTCCGTTTGCTACAATAATTGCTGAATAATTTATTTTAGATTTTTTTTTATAATATTGTAATTTCATTAGCTTCACAATAATCTAAAAATTTTTTTTGTCAAACAGAATGCTGTACTTCACCAATATGTTGTTTTTGCAAAATGGTCATTGATAATCGAGCTAAATTTAACCCGCAAGAAATAGTTAATGGCAATTCCTCAATTGTAATTAAATGATTATATTCTGTTTCTGTTTTATAATTTTCTTTTAATTTAGAATTTTGAATTTGCAGCGAATCATGATTAACCGTGTATGCAAGATAAACTAACTCTATTGCATTTTCTGATGCGGGAGAATAAATAAATAATTGCATATATGTACTATAATCAAAAACATCCTGTGAAAAATTATTAGGTATTTTATTTGTTTCATTATTACCAGTAGACATTAAAACAAAAGAGCCATTTTCTCTTGAAAATTTACTTAGACATTCATTTAAATTTAAAAGTGGATAAAGAGCTTTCAGTTTTGAAATAGAAATAAATATTAAATTTTGAGAAAATAACTCACCTTTCAAAATTGGAAATGATTTTTTGATATTTTTGTAAATTTTTAAAATAATCGAATAAATCTTTACCATAATTTCTTGAATCTTTTTTATGTCTTTTTTTTCTTCAATTATTTCAAAACCGATTTCTGTTTGAACAATAGAATTAACATTAGATATTATTGCATCTCTTTGTATTAAATTAGAACATGTTAAAATTCCATAATTATTATCTTTAATTTTATTTTTATACAAAAATCATCTTCTTCATTTATTATTGGCTTGAATTATTTCACCAAATAAATTTCCTTTATCAGAATCAAAGTCTATAGTTCTTAATGTACCTTGATAGTCATCATTCAATCATGAAAATTTATCTGTTACAACGGCAGCTTCTACAGAAATCAAATTAAAATGTTTTTTTAATTCATCTGAAAAATTTTCTTTAATTATTGATAAACCTTCTATTGTTTCCCTAGTTGTCAATTTTGATTTGTAACCTAATTCTATTCCATAACGCAAAACAAATTAACCTCTTGGCTTCATTTGTGGAAACAAAATAACATCTTTAATTGATTCTTGACCTGTAATTAGCATTACAGTTCGATCTATCCCTATACCTAAACCAGCTGTTGGTGGAAGACCATATTCTAAAGCCTCCACAAAATCAATATCCATTTCTTGAGCTTCATCATTACCGCTATCTGCTTCTTTTAATTGCTCTAAAAAACGATCGTATTGATCAATTGGATTATTTAATTCTGAATAAGCATTAGCATATTCTCTACCAACTATAAATAATTCAAATCGATCTGTAAAACGTGAATCTTTTGCATTTCTTTTTGCCAACGGAGACACTTCCACTGGGTGACCTGTTATAAAAGTTGGCTCAATAATTTTATCTTCAACATATTTTTCAAAGAAACTATTAATAATATGTCCTACGCCGTAATGATGTTTTTCAACATCAACATTATGTTGTTTTGCCAATTCAAATGCCTGTTCATAAGTCATTTCTTGTCAAAAATCTACACCACAAATTTCTTTTATCGCATCAACCATGTGTCATCTTTTAAATGGTTTTGATAAATCTAATTCATGACCTCCATAAGATAATTGCGTCGTACCATTAATTTCCAATGCAATTTGTTTAAAAATAGATTCTGTTAAATCCATATGATAAAACATATCTTCATATGCAACATAAACTTCTATTGTTGTAAATTCGGGATTATGTCTTGTATCCATTCCTTCATTTCTAAAAAGTCTACCTATTTCATAAACTCCATTGAAACCACCCACTATCAATCTTTTTAATGGTAATTCTGTGGCAATCCTTAAATAAAAATCACGTTCTAGAGCATTATAATATGATTTAAATGGTTTTGCGATAGCTCCACCATGTACAGATTGTAAAATAGGTGTTTCAACTTCATACATTCCTTTATCATCCAATATTTTTTGTATAATACGAATTATTTTTGAACGAGCTATGAAAATTTTTTTTGTTTCGGAATTAATTATTAAGTCTACATATCTTCGACGATATTTTTCTTCAATATCATTTAAACCATAATAATTATCAGGCAAAGGACGTAATGATTTAGTTAGCAATTGATATGATTTAACACGGATTGTTAATTCTCCGTGATTTGTTTTCATAGCAACACCAGTAACACCGATAATATCACCTAAATCTAAGTCACTAAATGAAGAAAACAAGTCAGAACCTAATTCATCTTCTCGCACATAAATTTGAATTGAATCATCTTGATCTTGAATATTAGCAAAAATTGCTTTTTTCCCAGCTTCTCTAAATTGTCTAATTCTTCCTGTTAATTTTAGTTTTATTTCAGATTTTGATTCTAATTCCTCTTTTGTTAAAGATGAAAATTGTTTTTTGACTTCCGTAATATCTATATTTCTTTCATATTTTGCAACAATAAAAGGATCTTGTTTTTCCTCAACTAATTTTTTATATTTTTCTCTTCTTATCAATTCTTGTTCTGTAAATTTACGTGTAAATTCTTTATTATTATTTGACATAGTCTAATCTCCCTTTTTTATTTATTTTAATTATTATACATATCTATAACATTATTTAATTCAACAATCGTATTTATGCTTGTTATCATTTTCTTCATTTCCAAAATATTTTTATTTTTTTCTAAAACATTCAAATATCATAATAATTGTTTTCTCATTTCTTTAATACCTAGTTCTTGACCTCTTTTTGTAATCAATAATTCGGCGTGTCTTAAAACAGTTTTTCTTCATTCACTGAATGTTGGTTTTTCTAATTCTTGACCTGTTTCTAAATAATAATTTATTTGTTCAAAAATTCAAGGATTACCCTGTGCGGCTCTTGCAATCATAATTGCATCGCATCCTGTTTCATCAAACATTGCTTTAGCTGATATTCCATCAATAACATCGCCATTACCAATTACAGGAATGGAAACTGCTTGTTTGATTTTTCTTATTCAACTTCAATCAGCTTTTCCTGTATAAAATTGTGATCTAGTTCTTGCATGTAAAGCGATTGCTTTTGCCCCTGCCTTTTCACAAATTTTTGCCAATTCAACACAGTTTTTAGATTGTTCATCCCAACCTATTCGCATTTTCACCGTAACAGGTTTAGTTGTATTATTTACTACAGATTTTACAACTTCAAAAACTTTATCTGGAAATTTTAATAAATTGGCCCCTGCTTGCGATTTTATTGCAACTTTAGGAACAGGGCATCCCATATTTATGTCTACAATATCACATTCTGATTCTTTATCTACTAATTTTGCGGCCTCAACAAACGAATTGACATTATAACCAAAAATTTGTAAAGTTGCTGGATGCTCAATATTTTCAATATTAATCATTTCAAATGTCTTTTTATTATTATGAATTAATCCTTCTGAAGAAACCATTTCTGCATACACAAGAGAAGCTCCTTTTTCTTTCGCAATAATCCTAAATGCCTCATTTGTAGTACCTGCCATTGGCCCTAAAATTAATTTCCCTTTTATTTCAACATTACCTATTTTCATCAATATTCATTTAATTTAGTAAAATTATTTCTCTTATTTTTATAATCTTTAATATTAAAAATATAAATAATTACCATATAATTATCCTCTCTTAGTTATTTTAACTTTTTCATTAAATAATTTATAAAAAACAAAAAATTAAAATCTCCGTATATAACGGAGATTTTAATTTTATTATGATCAATCTATTTCTGATGGTTTTTTTGGATTAGTATTATTTTTAATCTCATCTATTAAACCATTGCGAACATGAATAACAGTATTTGCAATTAAAGCTATATTTGGGTTATGTGTAACCACAATTACAGTAGTTTTATATTTTTTATTTACATCAACTAATATTTCAAGTACTTTTCGACCCATTTCTTCATCTAAAGCTCCCGTTGGTTCATCTCCAAATAAAATATTAGGATTTTTTGCAAGTGCACGAGCTATCGAAACACGTTGTTGTTGTCCACCAGACATTTGGTGAGGATATTTATTCATTTGTTCTTTCATTCCGATTGTTTCAAAAATATCATTAATTGTTAAATCTTTATTTTTATTTCTTGATAAGTTTTCACCAACTTCAGCATTTTCTTTTGCAGTTAGATTAGTTAACAAGTTATATTGTTGGAATATAAAACCAACATTTTCACGTCTAAATTTAGTTAAATGTGAATCTTTTAACAATGATAAATTATTACCCAAAACAAAAACATCACCAGATGAAACTTTATCCAACCCAGAAATGATGTTTAATAAAGTAGTTTTACCAGATCCCGATGGACCTAAAATTACTATAAAATCACCTTTTCTAAGTTGTAAATTAATCCCTTTTAAAACTGGTGTATCAACATCTCCCGTAATATAAGATTTTTTAACATCTTCAAGTTCAATTACATAATTTTCAATATCAGGTTTTTTACCCGAAGTTGAAACAATTTTTCCATTTAAAATTTGTTTTGAATATTTTGCTGTTAAAATTTTTTGGAATTTATTTTCCTCTTTTATCGCTTTTACACCTTCAGATGTAGTTGTAAATGGTTGAGTAACAATGAATTCTCTTTCTAGTGGAAGATTTTCTTCAGTTATTTTTTTAGGTTTATTATCAGTATCAGCCATAAGGTACTTCTTTCTAATAAAACAATGTCACTATATATTTTACTCTTTTTTCTAACAAACTAATATAAAATTTTATTAGTTCAAAATTTTTTTCACTTCATTAACTGAAACTACATATTTTTTCTTGCAAAAATCGCAAACTACTTCTACATCTTCTGCTTGTTCTATTATTTTTTCTAATTCATCTTTACCTAACAATTTTACTGAAGCTAATACTTTTTCAACTGAGCAAGTACATTCGAATTTCAAAGTATTATTTGAAAGTATTTTAACATCAAAAGCAATATCTTTTAAAAATTCGTGATAATTAGTAGTTTTGCTTAAAACTTTAGTCGTGTAATCTAAAGAACCTAATTTTTCTTCTAAAAAATTTATATCTTCATCTGTATATTCAGGAAGCAGTTGAACAATTAAACCTACTGCTTTTTTAATTTTACCATTGTTATCTATTTTGACATCAGAAGCTATTATTGAATGAATTTGTTCTGACTGATTCAAATAATACATATAATCAATATTTATTTCTCCATTAACCAATTGTACTCTTGATGTATATGGTTCTTTCATACCACTATCTCTTGTCACTTGCAAAAATCCATTTTTACCAACAACTTGTGCTAAAGGAGAAATTTCTCCTTGAGTAATACCTGTTATATCAAAATCAGGAATTTGCACATAGGTTCTTACTGCATTATTTTGGTATTCTGAAATAATGGTTCCGATATATCCAGCACCATTAATAACTGAAGTTATTTTTTCATTATTTTTTTGAGATAGGCCAATAAGTGCATTAGCTATAGTTACTCTCCCAGCAGCTAAAGATGCCAAAGGGTTAGTTTGCTGCAAATCAACTATTTTTTGGAAAGATTCTGTTATATCTATTATTGACATTTTTATATTATGCTTTTCGCTTATTGCTCTAATTTCTAAATCCATATTATTTACTCCTATTATTCTTTTATTTTTGGAAGTACATTTATACTTTCGACGAAATCTTTATCCAATTCTTCTTTTGGTTTTTCTACAAATTCTATTTTTAAATCTTCAGGTATTTGGACAAAACTATTATAATTCTCACTTATTTTATCTAATTCTTTTTTTCTTTTTATTACGTTTCTTTTCATAACTAAATCTCCACCACATAAAAATTATAACGAAAAAAACCGCCAAGCGGTTTTTATTTAAATTATTTATCTTTTTCTTCTGAATTATTTGTGGGATCTGTATCATCATTTTCATCTGGTGAAAAATCAAGAATTTCTCCACGTTCTTCTTTTTCTTTACGTTCTTCTCTTTTAAGTTTTTCATCAATAACTTCTTGAGGCAATTTTTTATTTTTATTAATAAATTCTATTTGCTCTGCTGTAATAGTTTCTAAAATTTTTAATGATTCCGCTATCAATTCTAAAGTATCACGATGTTCTGAAATGATTTTTTTAGCAATTTCATAAGATCTATCTAACATTTTTGCTATTTCAGCATCAATTTTAGCAGCAGTTTCATCAGAATAAGCTCCTGTAGTTTTACCATAAGCATCATCTTGCATTGTTATAAATTTCGTCATACCAAGTGATGACATACCAAATTGTGTGACCATTCTTCTCGCAATGTTTGTTGCTTTATCTAAATCATCATGGGCACCTGTTGTAACATTTTTATCTCCAAATATTATAGATTCGGCTGCTCTTCCGCCTAAATAACCAGCGATTGAAGCTTCTAAATCTTGAATTGATGAAAATACCGATTCATCTTTTGGAGTCATAATTGTATAACCACCAGCATTACCACGAGGTATGATAGTTACTTTTTGAACTTTTGAAGCAGAGTCTAATTTTAATCCAATCAGTGCATGACCTGCCTCATGATATGAAACTATATCTTTGTCTTGTGCTGTCATTGCACGAGATTTTTTTGCAGGTCCACCAACTACTCGGTCAATTGCTTCGTCTATTTCTTGAATTGAAATAATTGGTTTTTTTTCACGAACCATTAAAATAGCAGCTTCATTTAAAACGTTTTCTAACTGAGCACCAGAAAACCCTGGTGTTCTCTCAGCCACACGTCTTCAATCAACTTTTGGTGATATTTTTTTATTTCTTGCATGTAATCTAAGTATCGCTTCACGTTCGCGAATATCAGGTAATGAAATTTGAATAGTTCTATCGAAACGACCAGGTCTTAATAAAGCACTATCTAAAACATCAACACGATTTGTAGCTGCCATAACAATAATTCCAGAATTAGTTCCAAAACCATCCATTTCAACAAGTAATTGGTTTAAAGTTTGTTCGTTTGTACCAGATCCCATATTTGCTGAACGTTTTCTTCCAACTGCATCTATTTCGTCTATAAATATAATACAAGGAGCTGTTTTTTTTGCATCCGCAAACATTTCACGAACACGACTTGCACCTAATCCAACAAACATTTCTTCAAATTCAGAACCCGCTATTGAGAAAAACGGTACATTAGCTTCTCCTGCAACGGCTTTAGCTAATAAAGTTTTACCTGTTCCTGGTGGCCCTTCCATCAAGACACCTTTTGGAACACGTGCTCCTGCTGAAGCATATTTTGATGGATTTTTAAGATAATCAACTAATTCAACAATTTCTGCTTTTTCCTCAGAAATACCGGCAACATCTGAAAATTTAACATCCGATTTAGTTTGTCTTGCTCTGTTTTTTGACATTCCAAATATGCCACCAGCACCACCCATTCCTCCGCCTTTCATCATCATTCTAAATATTCATACATAAATCAATATCATAATAATAAATGGTAAGAAGCTTGATAATAATGTTAATCATAATGGTGTTGATGAACCATCTGAAACTGTAGCTAATGAATTTAAACTTGCAAATCAATCTTCAAGTAACAATAAATTATACGCGTCTCTTGCAATAGTGATTGAAAATTGGGTTATCGCACCATCATCTGATATTAAATAACCAGAAATGGTTACAACATTATTGCTAACAACCATATGAATATTCTGCAAATTACCAGTTAATGCATAATTATGAAGTGTATCAATATTTCATTGAGTGGTTGATCCATTTAAAAAATAGACAATCCCAAAAATTAAAAGAGCTAAGAAAATTAACAATATAAGTGTAAAAAATCACCAATTTCTTTTTTTATTCATTATTTGTCCACCATTTTCTATAACGCAATCAAATTATAGCATTATTTTAAATAAAATTGTTTAATTTGAATATCATTAAATGTATCTATATCAATAATTTTTACAATTTTATCAGTATTTTTGTCTATTAATATAATTAATTTTGATCGTATTTCATAATTAATTTTGTTATCTTTAAATATTTTGTTTAAATTTTTATTGGCTATTTTAGCGTACTTTTTGTATTTAAAATAATCATTTGTAATTTCATAGTTTGAAAGCTGAGTTATATATTTTACAAATATATTTTTTAATTTTTGGATTTTTATATTTTCTATATCGTTAAATGTAAATCTATTATCAAATAATGAATGATTTGAAAATTTTAATTTTCCAAAATCATAAATTAGAAATGTAGAGTCTATGCTAATTTCCCAATATTTTTTTTTGCCATTTAAAATTCTATTTATAATTTCAGATATAACACTATGCTTTCTGTTTTTAATTAAATTAAACTTATTATTAATTTTAAAAAAATTAAATAACAATAATTTCAATTCTACAATTGTTAACTTTTTAAAATCATTTTCTATAAGGATTTCGTTTTTTATATTTTTCTGTTTAATAAAATTATTAGCTTTTGTTTTATTTTTTTCTAATTCGTTATTTTTTTCATTGATTTGTTTTAAATATTTTTCAAAATCTTCTTCTAAAACATTTTTGCGAATATTATTTCTTTTATATTTTATATCTTCATTGGTATAATCCAATGCGTATAAAATTTTTTTATTATTCAAAAAATTTATAATTTCAGATTTTTTATAATTTAAAATTGGGCGAAAAATTTTTGTATCAAAAATTTTTTGATGCTCTTTTAAACCAAAATGGTCAGGAATAGATTTTCGTTCCAATTGCAATAAAAAAGTTTCCACATTGTCATTCATATTATGTGCTATAATTGTTCCTTCTAAATTATTTTTTTTAGTTAAATCAGAAAATCATTTATAACGTTTTTCTCTTGCTCATGCTTCAAAATTACCAATATTATTTCATTTTGTCTGTAAAATTTCATATCGCAAATTATTTAATTTACAAAAATCTCTAACAATATTTTCGTCGACAGTTGAATCATATCTATAATTATAATTAACAACTGCAACAATAAAATTATTTTTATTAAATTCTAAAATTAATTTGTTAATTAAAAAAATACTATCAGGTCCGCCAGAAACACCAACTAAGTATTTTTTATCGTTATCCAATAACATATTTTTAATCCTCAAATCATTTTTTTAATTCATCAGTGTAACTGTCATCATCATTGTGGGCAATAATAGGTGGAAGTATTTCCATTCCTATGTTGCCATTTAAAATTCCTTCAATAAGGATTGTTTTAGCATTTTTGTTTTTCTTAGAATAAACAAATTGAATTCTTTTTGGAATAATTTTATTTTCCAACATCAGTTCCAAAATTTCTGCAAATCTTTCTGCTCTATGAATTAAAATAAAAATTCCACCATTTCGCAAACATTTCTGTGCGCAAATAACAATTTGCTCAAGTTCTATTTTTGTTTCATGCCTAGCAGTTAACAAAAATTTAGATTTTTCTGTAAGATGAGAATTTTTTTTAACCGAAAAAAATGGAGGATTGCAAATCACCATATCAAATAGATGTAAATTTTTTTCTGTGTAATCTTGAATTGATTCATTAATAATATTAACTTTATCTTTTAAATTATTCTCTTCCACATTTTTTTGTGCAATTATGCACGCTTCTTTTTGTATTTCTATTCCAACTATTTTTGCATTTGAATATCTTGAAATTATTAAAGGTATAATTGCATTGTTTGTTCCAAAATCCAAAACCTTTTTTATTTTTGAATTAAATTTTGCAAACCTAGATATTAATATTGAATCTAAAGTAAAAGAAAACATTTCTGTGTCTTGATAAATTTTTAGATTTTTATAATTTAAAACACTATTTAAAATTTCCATTATAATTCATATAATCCTATCAATAATTTTTCTATTGCTAATTGCTGATTAATTTGCGATTCAATATTTGATTTAAATTCAACTAATAAACTTATTCAAAACTCATTAGAAAATAATGATTTTTGATCTAACAAATCTTGAACGTAAATTATTAATTCTTCTTTAGTTTTAGTTTTTAATTTTATTCCAAATAATAAAATTTCATATTTATTTTCTATATGCAATAATTCTTTAAGTGAATTATTTTCTAAATAATTTAATTCCTCTCACAAAACATAATTTCTAGTTCTTGATTTTAAAGTAGGCAAAACTAAACTTATATCTCTAGTTATTAAAAATGCAAATGTATTTGCTGGTGGTTCTTCTAAAAATTTTAAAAGCGAATTAGCAGACTCTTTTGTCATATATTCAACACCTATTAAAAAATAAATTTTATATCCTCTTGTTTCAATTGCACTTTGTGAAAATTTTCTAATTATGTTTTGTATTTCATCTTTTTTAATTGTTGAATGTCCATCTCCAACCGAGACATAATCTAAAACTTCGTTTGTCAAAACTTTTTTGCATCAAACGCATTGATCATTTATAAAAGAATGATTTGAACAAAAAAGTATTCTAACAAATTCCAATTTAAATTTTTCTATTTCCGACAAATTATTTGTATTAATTAAAATTGCATGACTTAATTTATTTTTAACAATATCTAAATGTAATTCCATTAATAATTCTTTACTTTTCATTTTTATTATTTAAAACAGACTCTATAGCCTCTAATATAATAAATTCAACTTTTTGAATTACATCGTTAATTTCTTGTCTTGCATCAACAATTTTAATTCTATCTGAATTTTGTGAAATAAGAATTTGGTATCCTTCATAAACTTTTTTATGAAATGCTAAGTTTTCGCTATCAAGTCTATCTTCGGCTTTTTGTCTTTCATTAATTCTTTGCCTTGCTTGATCTGGATTTATATCAAAAAAAATAGTGACATCGGGTGTTGCGTGATTCAAAACTATTCTTTGTATTTCATCTACCTCTTCCATACCCAATCCTCTTGCAAATCCTTGATAAACAGTAGTTGAATCCATAAATCTATCACAAATAACTATTTTATTATTTTTTAACGCAGGAATAATTGTTGAATCTAAATGTTGTTTTCTTGCAGCTATATATAATAAAGCTTCAGCTCAAGGAGACATATTTTTATTATTAACATCTAAAACTACATTTCTAATTTGCTCAGCGATTTCATCACCGCCAGGTTCTCTTGTTGAGATAACATCATAACCTCTTTGTCGTATTTTATCTATTAAAAGTTTTATGATTGTTGTCTTACCAGATCCATCTATACCTTCAAATGTAACAAATAACACTATTAATCACTCCTTATTTTTTTCCTATTTTTAATTGCATTTTGTAATGTTACATCATCAAGATAATCAATCATTCCTCCAACTGGTATTCCAGTGGCGAGACGAGTTATATTAATATTTAGATTTTGTGCAATAGCAGCAATATAATTTGTAGTTACCTCACCATCTAAAGTAACGTTTAATGCAATAATAATTTCTTCATTTTTATTAATTCTATCAAATAATTTATCTATATTTAATTTTTCAGGCCCAATATTTTTATTTAAAGCAATTTCTCCACCTAATATATGAAAAAGACCATGAAATGTTTTTGATTTTTCTATATTAAGTGCATCGCTTATGGTTGGGACAACACAAATTTGATTTCTAATTCTAGTCTTGTCATCGCAAAATGGACATTCTTTTAAAATTCTAAAAAAGAAACAAATCTGGCATACATCAAAATCATTTTCTATATCATTAAGTATTTTTTTTATTTTTTTTAATTTATTAGAATTTTGAATAAAAGAAACAATCATTTTTTCTGTTGTTTTTTTACCTAGCGCATCTATTTCGCGAAATTCTGAAATTATCTCTTCTAATCTTTGAAATTTATCAATCATATTAATCTACTACCTTAATAGGAATTCCAAATGTTTCCACTGCGTTTCTATAAACCTCTGATTCTTTTAATAATTCTTTTTGAGTTTGTTCTTTAATTTTCAAATAAAATTTTTCTGGATCTGTTGGTTGGTAATTTTGAGATTCACTATTTAAATTATAATTTGAAATTTGTTCTTTATAAAATTCAGTTATTTGTCGTCATCTTATTTTTGAAATTGCAATAACTGAAATTTTTTTGCCAAGTTTATTAAAAAATTTATTTCTTCAATCATTATCTTGTAATTTATTATTTAATCATTTAGCAAATATTCTTTCATCACCCACTATTATCATTTCTGTATTTGAAGCAGCAACAACATTCATTTCGTGTATCATAGCAAAATCTGATGCAATCTGTGGATGAAGCAAATTGCCATTTTCATCTAAATCAAATCATGAAATAAGTTTATCTGATAAAGTTTTTCTTTCTTTTCAAATGTGCGATCCCATTAAAGCATTAATTATTTGTTCATCTGTAAATTCTATATTGTCATAATGAATATTATTATCTTCTTCTATTTTGTTTGCTAATAAAACATCTATATCTTTTATATTAGTGGCTAGTTTTTTAACAAAACTAGTTGAAGGTAATGAAATATTTTCTGTATTACTAGAATTTAATTCCATATTATTATTAGTAATAATAATATTTTCTGTATCATTTATTTTATCTTCATTAATAATTTCTTTACTGGTGACTTTTTTTTCATCAAATTTATTAGTCAATTTTTCAGTTTTAATCTCCAAATTAATTTCTTTGCCTAGATTAGAAGTAACTTTAAGAATACTAATTAATAAATAATTTAAATTAACACTTGTTCCTCTTGTTTTTGAAAACGCATTGGCTAATTCATCCGAAAGAATGAAGAAATCATTTAATGAAATATTTTCAAATTCAATTAAATCGTTTAAATCAAAAAGAGACACAAATGAATTGTCTTTTGTAATTTTAAATTCTATAATTTCTTTAATAACATTTAACAACGATAAAGATAAAACATCAAAGTCCATTCCTATTTTTGCAGCATTTTCAAAGTAATTAATTATCATTTTAATATCGTTATTAAATATAGCTTTCAATAAATCTATTTTTTCTTTATTTGTAGCTACAGTGAAAAATTGTTTAAATTCAGACATTGTAATTTTATTAATATTCAAATTTGTGAGTTGTTCTAAATTATTTAATGCATCTCTCAAAGATCCTTCGGATAAATAACATATCTCGTCTAAAACTTCTTTGTCTACTTCAAAACCTTCAGAAGTAGCTACAAAAGTTAACCTTTTTTTAAGATCATAATTATTTATTTTTTGGAAATAGAAAATTTGACATCTGGAAATTATAGTTTGTGGAATTTTATTATATTCTGTAGTTGCGAGTATGAAAATTACGTGAAAAGGTGGTTCTTCTAAAGTTTTCAATAAAGCATTGAAGGCAGATGTTGATAACATATGAACTTCATCTATAATATAAATTTTATATTTACCTAATATAGGTAAAGTGGATACATTAGCATTTATATTTCTAATTTCATCTACACCATTATTTGATGCTGCATCTATTTCAAAAATATCTGGATGAGCTCCCGTTAATGATTGCAAACAATTTTGACATTTTCCACATGACATATAATTGTCTTTATTTGTACAATTAACAGCTTTTGCAAATATTTTAGCGAGCGATGTTTTCCCTGTGCCATGTTGTCCTGTAAATAACATTGCATGTGAAAAATTATTTTTTATTAATGTAGATTCTAAAATATTAACTACATTTTCATGCCCTACAACAGAATCAAAATCTACAGGTCTATATTTTCTATACAAAGAATTCATTTTTTTTCACCTCATTTTTATTATCTCTTAAAATTTTAAAAAAATTCTCAAGTAATTCTTTAAAAATTATCTTTTGTTTATTATTGCCAATTTGCTGATACATTATAGGATATAAATTTTCAAATTTTGAAAATGAGCCATCATTTGATTTACATATATATTCTACAGAATCTAATTGTGAATGAAAAATTGCTCCCAAACACATTAAGCATGGTTCAAGCGTTGAAATCATTCTATAATTTTTCAATGAATTAATTTTTAATTTATAAAAAAGTTTATTTATGGCGTTTATTTCTGCATGATTATGCACACTATTTGATGAACTAACTGTATTGTAAGCTCCAACCAAAATGGTTCCTGTGCTATCTATAATTATTGCTGAAATAGGTACTTCATTATTATTAAAAGCAGTATTAGCTAATTCTAATAATCTAGCATAATGATTTTTTGTCAAAAAACCAATCATTCATATTCCTCCATAAAAAAACCACAACACAGAACACATTCCCTTAATGCTGCTACCTTCCGGTCCTGACATAGTTCGAGCGTTATTCTTGCCGTGGCAATATAATATTATCATATTTTTTAAACTTCTTAATAAATTAATAATATTTAAAAATGTTTCACGTGAAACATTTTTAAATTAATTTATATAATCTGCATTATTAAAATAAGGTTTTAATACTTTTGGTAATATTAATTTTTCGCCGTCTCAAAAATTTTCAAGAATTGCAGCTATTAATCTATCTATTGCTACACCAGATCCATTTAAAGTATGAACCAATTCGATTTCATTACTTTGTTTAAACCTTGTCTGCATTCTTCTTGCTTGAAAATCTGAGCAATTTGAACAACTAGATATTTCTCTAAACTTTGATTGATTAGGCATTCAAACTTCTAAATCATAAGTTTTAGTCGCCGAAAAACCTAAATCACCAGAACATAATTCAATAACTCTATAAGGTAAATCAAATAATTTAAGTACATTTTCTACATCTGTAGTCATTTTTTCTAATTCATCAAATGCTAACTTAGGTTCTACAATTTTTACAAGTTCAATTTTATTAAATTGATGGAGTCTTATCATTCCTTTAGTATCTTTACCAGCACTACCAGCTTCTTGTCTAAAACATTGTGTATAAGCTGTCATTTTAATTGGCAATTTTGAATAATCCAAAATTTCATTTCTATACATATTTGTTAAAGGCACTTCAGCTGTAGGAATTAAATACTGATTACCTGTTGTATAAGCATCATCGATGAATTTGGGTATCTGTCCTGTTCCAAACATTATTTCTTTATTAACAATAAATGGAACATGATATTCTGAATAACCATTACTAGTATGAAAATCTAATAAAATATTAGCTATTGATCTAATTAATTTAGAACCACGATTTGTATACATCAAGAATCTAGATCCTGAAATTTTTACTCCTCTTTCGAAATCAACTAAATTAAGTTTAGTTGCAATTTCTCAATGAGGTATATTTGAGCTTTTGAAATTTTCTCCTTGTCATCTTCTTTTTTCTAAATTTTCATTCTCACTTTGTCCTATAGGAATATCTTTGTGTGGAATATTTGGAATATAAGAAAGCAGATCATAAATTTTTTGGGTAATATTTTTTATTTTAATATCTAACTTGTCAATATCTATATTCATTTCTGTTGATTCATTTTTTAATTTAGTTACTTCTGATAAAGACTTCTCTTTCATTAATGAACCTATTTTTTTTGCAATAATATTTTTTTCGGCTTTTAATTTTTCAACTTTACTCAAAATAATTTTTTTTTCTGTATTTAAATCAACGATTTCTTTCAGTTGCTGACTATAATCCGTTTGTCTATTATTAATTCTTTTAGTAACTTCTTTGAAATTTTTTTCTAAATGGTTTATATTAATCACTTTAATTAACCTCTGCTTTCTGCCATTCTAATGTTATCGCAGAAATATATTCATCATCATTTAATTTAATAATTTTTGATCCTTTAGCATTTTTACCAAGATGTGGCATTTCGTTAACTCCTATTTTAATGATATTACCTGATGAAGTTATAATAATAAATGTATCAGTGCTTCTAACGGCCAAAAGAGATTTAAATTCACCTGATTTTTCATTAATACTCATGACTTTTACACCTTTAGAAGATCTAGAAATAATTTTATATTCTTCTATATCTGTAATTTTTGCATTACCAAATAATGAAATTGTTGCTATTAATTTATTATTAAAATCTGAACATGCAGAAACCACATAATCGTTTTTATCCATAGAAATTCCTTTAACGCCAAAAGAAGATCTAGAAATTACAGATATATCTTCTTCTTTAATACGAACAATTTTACCTAATGCAGTAGCAATCAATATAGTTGAATTTCCAATTGTAGGAATAACATTTATTAAAGTATCATCATTTTTTAGTTTTATAGAAACTTTACCGCCATTATTTATTGATTCAAACTCTTTAATTTCTGTTCTTTTAATAATTCCTTGCTTTGTTACAAAAGTGAAATATTTAAACTTAGTTTTTTGTTTAATTGAAATAACAGAAGAAATATATTCATCTTTAATAATTTGAATATAATTAACTAAAGGTAAGCCTCTTGAAGTACGTTTAAACTCGTTAATTTCATATGCTTTCATTCGATAAACTTTTCCAATATTAGAAAAAAATAAAATATTATCTCGCATTTTTCCAACTGTAATGAGATTTATCTTGTCATCATCAAAATCGTTTATTTTTACTCCACGACCACCACGTTTTTGCAATTTAAATTCTTGTGGATTTAGTCTTCTAATATAACCATCATTTGAAATTGTAATCATCATTTTATCATTACTTATTAATTCTTCATCATCTATTTCAGTTAAGTTTTCTTTAATAATTTGTGTTCGTCTTTTATCACCAAATTTTTTATTTAATTCTTCCAATTGAAATTTTAATAAATCTTTTTGTTTTTGTTCTGATTCTATTAATTCAATTAATTCTTTTAATCTTAATTCATGTTTATTAACATCTTGTTGAATTTTTTCTCTTTCCAAACCAACAAGTCTTTGTAATCGCATATCTAGAATAGCCTGACTTTGTTCATCATCAAAATTAAAATTAAGAGACAAGGTTTTTTTTGCTTCCTCTGTGTTTTTTGAATTTTTAATTATTAAAACAATTCTATCAATATTATCTAAAGCCACTAAAAGTGCGTTTAAAATATGCAAACGTTTTTCTATTTTATTTTTTTCAAAAATTGACTTAAGAATTATTATTTGAATTTGATAATCAAAGAAATATTTTATCATTTCTTTTAAATTCATCACTTTTGGTACACCATTACACAAAGTTAATAAATTTATAGAAAAGTTAATTTGTAAAGAAGTTAATTTGTATAATTTTTTTAAAATTAATTGTGCATTAGCATCACGTTTCAATTCTATTACAATTCTTATTCCCTCATAATTTGATTCATCTCTAATACTTGTAATATCTTCAATGATTTTATTTTTGGCTAATTCTGCAATTCTCTCAATAATATTAATTTTTTTAGTTTGATATGGTATATCTGAAATTATAATTTTTGGTTTTTTAAAATCAACATCAATATTCATTGTTGCTCTAATAACAACATAACCTTTGCCAGTTTTATAAGCATCCAACATTGATTTGCCATTTGTCATTTGTGCGTATGTTGGAAAATCAGGTCCTTTAATATGAGTCAATAAATCATCTATAGAAACATTTTGATTATCTATATACATATTTATAGCATTAATAACTTCCGATAAATTATGTGGAGGAATATTAGTTGCCATACCAACAGCTATTCCTGTTGCTCCATTAATTAATAAATTCGGAAAATATCCAGGCAAATAACTTGGTTCTATTTCAGATGCATCATAATTATCTACAAATTTTACTGTATTCATATCTATATCTTTAATAAGTCAACTTGAAATTTTAGAAAGTCTCGCTTCTGTATAACGCATAGCAGCTGCATCATCACCATCTATTGATCCAAAATTACCATGCCCATCTATAAGCGGATAGCGATAAGAAAAATCTTGTGCCATTCTCACCATAGCCTCATAAACCGAACTATCTCCATGTGGATGATACTTACCAATAACTTCACCAACAATACGAGCTGATTTTTTATGTGGTTTATCTGGAACAATATTTAAATCATTCATTGCATAAATTATTCTTCTTTGTACTGGTTTAAGGCCATCTTTTATATCAGGTAATGCTCTAGCTACAATTACAGACATAGCATATTCTAAAAAATCTTTTTCCATTTCAGAACGAATATCTATAGAAATAATTTTTCCATGATTAAAATTTTCACTCATAATTAAAATTAATTCCTTTCAATTTAAATATCTAAATTCTCTATAAATTTGGCATTTTTAGTAATAAAGTTTCTTCTTTCTTCAATATTATCGCCCATTAAATTTGTAATTACTTCATTTGCAGAAAACGCGTCCTCTACAGTTACTTTATACATAACACGAGTTTCTGGATTCATTGTTGTTTCTCATAATTGTATTGGATTCATTTCGCCTAAACCTTTATAACGTTGAATTACATAATCTTTTGATTTAAAACGTTCATCTGTTTTTAAAATTTCAAGTTGATTATCATTATATGCATAATCACTTTTTTTGTTAAATTCAATTTTATATAAAGGGGGCTGTGCTATGAAAATATTACCGTTAATAACAAGTTCCTTCATATAACGATAAAAAAAGGTAAGCAGTAATGTTCTAATGTGTGCGCCATCTACATCAGCATCTGTCATAATAACAATTTTTTTATATCGTAATTTTAATAAATTCATTTCGTTCTTAATTCCAGCGCCTATTGCTGTAATCATTGATTGAATTTCAGCATTATCAAAAGCTCTTGATTGTAGAGTTTTTTCTACATTTAATACTTTTCCTCTTAATGGCAAAATAGCTTGGAATTTTCTATTTCGACCTGTTTTTGCAGATCCTCCAGCAGAATTACCTTCAACAATAAATAATTCACAAATATCAGCATCAGAAGATTCACAATCCGCTAATTTTCCTGGTAATGAAAAACTGTCAAGTGCGGATTTTCGTCTTGTGTCTTCTCTTGCTCTTTGTGCTGCAATTCTTGCTCTTTGTGAAATAGACACTTTATCTATTATTTTTTTTGCATCATTTGGATTTTTTAACAAAAACTCAAAAAAAGAATCAGTTACTATTTGATTAACAGCTATTTTAGCATCAGCGTTTGCCAATTTGGTTTTGGTTTGTCCTTCATATTGGGGATTTGAATGTTTAATTGACAAGATACAAACTAATCCTTCTGCCAAATCATCCCAATTGAATTTTTTATAATTGGTTTTCATGTGTTGGTCTACATACGAATTAATAACTTTTACAATTGCTGTTTTCAAACCATCAACATGCGTCCCACCTTCTGAAGTATTAATGTTGTTTGAAAAAGAAAATAAATTATCAGAGAAAGTTTCATTATATTGCAAAGCTATTTCAACATCTATTCCATCAACTATTTCGTTTGCATAATAAATATTTTCATTGATTTTTTGTTTAGAACTATTAATATCTAAAACAAATGCAGATATTCCTTGATCAAATTTAAATTTTTCTACTTGATCTGTATTTTCATCAAATAAGGTTAATTTAATACCTTTATTTAAATAAGCAAGTTGTTTAATTTTGGTTTTAATAACATTAAATTCAAATTTTGCTTCAGGTTCAAAAATTGTTAAATCTGGTTTAAATTTAACAATAGTTCCAGTTACATCTGTATTACCAATAATTTCTAATGCACTAACATTTTCGCCACCATTTGAAAAATATTGTCTATGTATTTTTCCATCTAACATAACCATAACTTCAACATATTCTGATAGAGCATTTACAACAGATGCACCAACACCGTGTAAGCCACCTGCTATTTTATAATTATCAGAATTAAATTTTCCTCCGGCATGTAAAACTGTAAATACAATTTCTAAAGCGGTTTTGTTTGTATCTGTTTTAATATCTACTGGTATTCCACGCCCATTATCATGCACAATGATTTCGCCTTTTTTTGTCATTATAATATTAATTTCATCAGCATATTTTGCTAAAGCTTCATCTATTGAATTATCAATTATTTCTCAAATTAAATGGTGTAATCCTGTGCTGTTTGTTGAGCCAATGTACATACCTGGCCTTTTTCTGACAGCTTCTAATCCTTTTAAAACCTGGATAGATTCTGAAGAGTATTTAGACATATAAAAAATCAAACCTCAATTCCAATGAGATTATACACCTAAAAAAGACTTAATCAGTGCATTAAACTAATAAATAATTATTTATTAGTAGTTCCACACAAACGATTTTTTTATTGTGTATATTGGTTAAAAACGCTCTATTTTAGAGCTATTTTAATTGAGATTTGATTATTTGTTTGTTTTTTTAATTTTTAAGGTCTTTATGAATTTTCTGTTATATCAACGTTGGTTGCGAATAATAATTTTTCCTTCTTCATTATGCAAATATTTATAATATTTATTATTCAAATAAATAAATAAATATTGCAATCCGCATCCAAAAGCTACAATTAAAAGAATAAATAAAACAAGAAGTCCAATGTTAAATGAATAATAATTAAAAAAATAGTACGGAAATCATGTGCTCATTGGTGGACCACTATATATTTCTCCTGAATTAATAATATTTAAATAAGTTCTATGAAATAAATAACCTCTAATCATCATGACAATAATATAAATTAAAGGGTAAACTAAAATTAAAATTAAACCATATGTATGATGTTTTTTAATATTATATATTTGTTCTCCACTAGTGTACAAAAAATAAACAATCATAACTATTGGAATAATTGTATGTAACATTACGGCTGAAATTCAATGATATCATTTTCATTCACTATAATCTCCACCAGTAGCAATCCCAATTCAAAAAACCACCATAGCTATAGTTATATAAACCGTTATTGCTAATCTTGCCTTAAATTCTGGAAGCTTATTTTTGATTTTGAATTTAAATATAGAATATATTAATAAACCAATAACAATAAAATTGGATTGTGTTGTAAAAAAAGCAAACATTACATTTGATCTTTGAACATAATTTAATGATTGATATTTTGGCACCGGATAAAAAACTTCAATAACAAAATCAATAGCTAAAAAAAGACATAATGCAAATAAAAAAAGAAGTTTGAAAAGAAATTGAATCTTATTTTTTTTAGGTTCATCGACTTCAAAATTTGCAATCATTTCTGCTTTTGATTTTTCAACAATATCATTTATTTTTGGTACATCGTTATTTATTTTTTTAGAAATACGTTCATTTTTATCATCAACTTTTGTTGTTTTAAGTTTAAGACCTTTTTCAGTTTTTCTTAAACTATCTTGAATCATATTTTACATACTTTCTATACAAGTATGTTTATATTATACAAAAAAAATAGTAAAAAATCTAGTTAAGAAATTAACATTGGCAAAACCATTTGAATTAATTCAGGATCTTCATCTGAAGAAATTAATATTGGTTTTCTTTTTTCTATAATTTTAATTTTTATTATTTTTGTATTAAAAGTTCTTATAGCATCTAAAAAATATTTTGCATTAAATGACAACATTTGTTCATCAAAACCTTCTAAATCGAATTCTGAAAATTCCTCTTCAAAATTACCAATTTCAGATAAAACTGAAGTAACTGTAATTTTATTGCCTTGTAATGAAAAATTAACTACTGTTGTATTTGATTCATCAGATGTAATATCAGCACGTTGAATAACTTTTGCAAATTCTTTATTTCCTAATGAAATTACTGAATTAAAGTCTGTAGGAAATGCTGAGTTTATGTCTGGAAATTGTCCTATTAATAAAGTTGATTGGAAAATAACATTATCAATTATAAAAGCTACGTGTTCATCATTTTTAATTATTTTAATATTTTCTTTGTTTTCATCAATTAATTTGATAATTTCATTTATTGATTTTAGTGGAATATTTATTGCAAATGGATCACCATCAAATGATTTAATATTTATAGATTTTCTTGATAATCTGTATGAATCCGTTCCAGAAATATATAAAAGGTTTTCTTGTATATTAAAATTTAGTCCTGATAAAACGATTTTTTTGTTTAATTCATTTACAGAAATTGAAGTCTGTGTTAAAGCTATTTTTAATAAATTTGCATCAATTATAATTTGATCACCTTTTTCAAAAAAGCCTAATAGTGGATATGCATCTGATGACATTGTATTTAAATTAAATTCAACATTATTACCTGATATTCTTAATTGATTTGTATCAACAGATGTCATTGTAATATTAAAATCATCTAATCGTCTTAAAATTTCTAATAAATATTTTGCTTTTAATAATAATTTACCTGGTTGTTTAATTGTTAAATTTAAATTATCTGCTTTAATAAAAATTTTAATGGATTGTTCACCTCTAGAAGAAATTATAATTAGCCCTTGATCTGTTGCTTCTAAAAAAACTCCTAGTAATGATGGGTTAAAAGTTTTTTGATCAATAATTCTCGATGCTTTTGATAAATTTTCTAATAGTAAATTTTTTTGAATATTGATTATCATCTGTATCTCCTTTATTATTAATTATTTATTATTGTTATTATAGCGTGGAAAAGTTAATAATTTTATTAAAAATACTTATATTACTATCTATTTTTGTTATATTGTTAACATTTAAAAAGCAAAATTGTTAATAAAAATTATGGTCTAGAAAGTTGTTTTTTTAATTTTTCTACAACTTTTTTAAAGGAAATACTTTTTTGTATTTCTTCTTCTATTCTTGTAATCGCAGTTACAACAGTTGAATGATCTCTACCACTAAATTGTGATCCAATACGATCAAGAGTCATATTTAATAGATGTTTCATTAAATACATTGCAACATAGCGAGGTATAATTAAAGGTTTTATTCTGCTTTGACTTTCCATAGATTTAACATTTACACCATATGTATCTGCAACTACTTCTTTTATTCTACGTGGGTTCAATTTACCGATATTTGAAATAGGTGCATCTTTTGTTAAAGAAAAAATATCATCTAAAGTAATAATATGTTCTTCAGAATTATTTTGTATATTTCAGAATTGTAGTTTTATAATAAATCCTTTTATTTTTCTAACATCTGATGATAAATTTTGTGCCATATAAATTTTTACTTCATCTGAAATTAATTGTAATATTCCTTGATTTTCTAGGTCACTTTTAATAATTAACATTGCCGTTTCATAATCTGGTGCTTCTATTCCAACTGTTAAACCCGATTGAAATCTAGATATTAATCTTTCTTCAAAACCATCCAGTTCTTCTGGATACTTATCTGAAGTTAAAACTAATTGTTTATTATTATTAATGAAATAATTGAAGATTTTGAAAAATATTTCATTAGTTTTTTGTCTTTTTGCAATTAATTGAATATCATCTATTAATAAAACATCATATGATCCAAAAGTTTGATTAATGAATTTTTCAATAGCTTCATGACCAGAGGAAATAATTTCTACAACTGCATTACCAAAAGTTTCTGAATCTATATAACGGATTTTTAATTTATATTTAGAATTTATTAATGCATTATGTTCAATAGCTTTCAGTAAATGAGTTTTACCAAGACCAGTAGAACCAAAAATAAACAGAGGGTTTCAAGCTTTTCCTAAATTTTCTGACACTGTTTTTGCTGCAGCAAATGCATTATTATTTGTTGAACCTGATATAAAATTTTTGAATGAAAACTCAACAAATTGCTCATTATTTAATGTAGTTTTATTTAAAATTTGTTCACGTAATTCATATTCATCTTTAGTTAAAAACTCTAAAGTAATTGGTTCATTAAATAATTCTTGTAATTTTTTATGTAAATCTGTTTCATATGTTGATAACACTAATTTAGAAAAATCTGTTGGTGTAACAATCGCGTACCCATTTTCATTGCCAATGTATGCCAGTTTTGCTTCATGAATATATTCATTATATGTTTTGGAATCCATTATTGTTGAAGATCCAAGTCATATTTTCAATTTCTTCCATATATTTTCAATTTCTTTTTTCA